>DHHC01000031.1 GCA_002403095.1 Leptolinea sp. UBA4782 | reverse complement strand
TCCAATGCGGGATCCTTCGGTCGTTTACTCCCTCAGGATGACATACCCCAATTGTCATTCTGAGCGCAGCGAAGAATCTCGCCTTAAAGTCCAATGCGAGATCCTTCGGTCGCCAACTCCCTCAGGATGACAGATCCGGGCGTCAGAGTACCCCTCCCGAGAGGGCCTTGAGGATGATCTGTTCGCGTGTGACTGCCCCCAGGCGTTCTTTCAATGCATGTACATGCATCAACACGGTGCGTTCACTCAGGTGCAGCTGTACCGCGATCTGTTTGGTCGATAATCCGTTGGTTAGGGCACGTAAAACCTGCTTCTGACGGGAGGTGAGCTGGAGATCCTGCCCGGCCGGATGTACCGCGGTGAGGGGCTTTATGGAGCCATCGGGGATCAAGACAAGCAGGCTGCCGACATCAAACCTGCGCAGCGGGGTGTGTTTATTGGTATGGGTGATCATCTCTATATCCTTTTTCTCCAGCCTGGCGGTCAGCTTGCAGTGTTCCAGCTTTAGTTCCTGTTCAGCCAGCTGGCCGGAAGGCTCAATCCAGTGCAGGGTGTTCTCGTTCTCGATCAAAAGTATGCGGGTCATAGTCAGGGTTTCCCTCGGGTGTGCGGAACCGCATAGGGCAGGGCTTGGGCATCAATAAATAGAACATACGTACTATATTATCGCTGAATTGGGGGACTTTGTCAAGCAAATGAACAACTAGAATTGCTATTCAGAGATGCATCCTGTGGCATACCTCTTGCACCTCAATAAGCCTGTAACTCAAACTTTTGCTACACGGATGCCTGCATGATCAAACAGCTGTATACGAAAAGCGAACACATTTCCCCTGAATTCTTCCGCCAGAAGGCACTGCTGGATGCCGCCAATGCAATCATGAGCGCGTCAAACCCGCGCCAGGTGGTGCATGAATTGATGAATATCCTTGAAACCTATGTCCGGTTTGACTCATGGGGGATTTTCTCGCTCAGTCTGAACGGGCAAAGAGTTGAATTGAGCAATTCCATCCATCCCAATGCATCCAGCATGATCTGGCAGGATTGGGACATCCCGGTCGACCACAGCATTTTGGGTTCGGTGTATGAATCGGGGCAGGCTGAGATGGTGAATTACGCCCATGCCGACCCACGCTCGGTCAACCACGGCAAGCCGCCCGAGATCGGGCATATCATTGCTGTGCCCCTGAACATGTATGCTCGCATGCGCGGCATGCTGGTGCTGCACCGCAACAATAACTCGCCGTTTGAACTGGAAGACTTTGACCTGGTGCAGGTCTTTGCCGGGTTTATCTCCCTGGCTTATGACAATGCCGCCGGCGCCCAGGCTGTGCGTATAAAAGACCGGGCTGCCGTGTTTTTCAACCGGATTAGCAGCCTGACCGATGCCTGGATCAACCGCCGGATCGATTCGCTGCACCATGCCTCATACCAGAAGCAGATGGAAGAAACGTACCTGCAGGCGGTTTTAGCCCTGGCGCGGGCAGTGGATGCGCGCGACCACTTCACCGGCGCCCACAGCCAGCGCCTGGCATCCTGGGCGGTGGCAATGGCGCAGGAGCTGCGCTGCAGCAGCGCTGAGATCCAGGATATCCATTATGCTTCCTTGCTGCATGATGTCGGTAAGATCGCTGTGCCGGATGCGATATTGAACAAGATAGGAGAGCTGACCGAAAAAGAATGGATGGTGATGAAGAGCCACCCGACTGTGGGGGCGGAGATTGTTATGCCCATCCAGAAGATGCAGCGCATCCTGCCAACTATCCAGTACCACCATGAGCGCTACGACGGTTGCGGGTACCCGGCCGGACTTTCAGGTGATGATATCCCACTGGGGGCGCGCATCCTCAAGGTGGTGGATGTGTACGGCGCGGCCACTGAAGACAGGCCATACCGCAGCGCGCACAGCCACGAGGAGGCTGTTGCCATCCTCAAGCAAGGGGTGAAAACCGAGTTCGACCCCAGCCTGGTTGCCATTTTCCTGCAGCTGCTGGCGCGCAAGGCTATCCACACGGCGTATGATTGAATGACACGCTTCTGTCATCCTGAGGGAGCACTTATTTGTCATCCTGAGGGAGTTGGCGACCGAAGGATCTTGCATTGGAGCTTCCTGGTAAGAAAAAACCTCAAGGCGAGACCCTGCAAAAGAATCAGGGCGTTGTTCTTCACTACGCTCAGAATGACAATCGAGGTTCGTCATCCTGAGGGTGCACTTATTTGTCATCCTGAGGGAGCAAGCGACCGAAGGATCTTGCATTGGAATTTCGGAGCGAGACCCTTCGCGATGCTCAGGGCTATGTTCTTCGCTGCGCTCAGAATGACAATCGGGGTTCGTCATCCTGAGGGAGCACTTATTTGTCATCCTGAGGGAGTTGGCGACCGAAGGATCTTGCACTGGAATTTCGGAGCGAGACCCTTCGCGATGCTCAGGGCTATGTTCTTCGCTGCGCTCAGAATGACAATCGGGGTTCGTCATCCTGAGGGTGCACTTTTTTGTCATCCTGAGGGAGTTGGCGACCGAAGGATCTTGCACTGGAACTTCCTGGTAAGAAAAACCTCAAGGCGAGACCCTTCGCTGCGCTCAGGGTGACAGACAGGACAAGGCGAGATTCTTCGCTGCGTTCAGGGTGACGGACAAGTCACGGCAGGGGGCCGGCCAGCTCGATGGCGGTGATAAGCGCCAAACGGGTGAGCTCGAAGCCGGTATAAGCATTAATACTCTTGAAAGTGTCGTCAGCCGTATGCATATGCGGGTTGTATTCCGGCGGTTCGCAAGTGTCCTCGCGCCCGTCCATCAGGTTGGCGCTTAACAATACCGCCCCAATACCTTCTTGCCAGAAGGGGGAATGGTCAGAGGCGTCTATAGCATCATCGGTGAAGTATTCCACTTGCAGGTCAAGGTCGTAAGTCTCGACGAGCTGAAGCATCATCAGCCCGATGTTTTCCGATTGTGCCAGGGTACCGGCGTGCAGGTCGGCGCACTGGTCGTTATTGGGGTCGTACGAGATCACATCCAGGTTGATGACCGCCTGGACGGCATCCATATCGTTTTGGCGGGTGTAAGCCCGGCTGCCCCACAAGCCGTATTCCTCACCCGAGAAGAAGACGATCTTGACGGTGCGTTCGAACTCATACTGGCTGAAGACGGCCAGCGCTTCCAGCAGAGCAGCCACACCCGAAGCATTGTCATCCGCGCCGGGGGCGGGCGCTTCAGGGTCGAAATCGTAGGTGGCCGAGTCAAAGTGGGCGGTCAGCAGGATCTCCTCCTGCGGGCGGGTCTGGCCGGGGAGGGTAACCACAATATTCGCCCATTTCTGGGAACCTTTATCGTCGCTATACGTGTACTCCTGCACTTCGATCCAGTCTGCCGGTACCAGCTCCCCGGCCCGCATGAGCAGGTAATCGAAAGCCGGTGTTGGGTTGGATGCAGGGAAAAGCTCCTCAGACAGGCGGGTGGTGATGGTGTATTGTTTGCCATCCAGCGTGAATGGGGCTGCGCCGGAAAACTCGCGCACAGTCTTCTCCCAGCTTTCCTGCGAGGCCAGGGCGAGCATGCTTTCAACCTGCTCCACCCGGCTGGAAGATGTATCCAGCGTGGGGTGAGAGGTAAGGGTAACTGCGCTATCCAGGGTGGGAAGGAGCTGTTTGGCAGTGGGGGATGGCTGCGCAGTCGGGGTTGCATTGCCCAGGATGGATTGCAAGCCGGACAGGTTGCAGCAGCAGGCTGAAATGACGAGAATGATCAGCAAAGAGGCAATCCGGGTCACAGGCTTATTCTCTGGCTTGATTGTACCCTTTTTACCCGGCTGCTTCCTGCTTGATTCTTCAGGCGGGTTTTATGGTTTAATTAACCTGCCGGGTTACCCGGCACATGAAAGCGCATCTCACTTTGTTCCAGCACCAGGAGGAAGTATGACTGCCTATGACCCGAGCCTGACCCCCTTCTTTACCCCGCGCGGGGTGGTATTGATCGGCGCATCGCGCGAGCCTGCCAAACTGGGTTACGGGCTGGCGCGCAACCTGGTGCGCTGCGGGTACCCCGGGGCGATCCATTTCGTCAACCCGAAGGGCGGGCAGCTGTTCAGCCGCGAGATCTTCAAGCAGGTTTCAGACGTACCAGACCCGGTAGACCTGGCGGTGATCCTGGCACCGGCGGGGGCAGTACCGGCAGCCCTGGAGGAGTGCGGTAAACGCGGTATAAAGGCAGCCATCATCGCTTCGGGCGGATTCCGTGAGACGGGCGCTGAAGGTGCAGGCCTGGAAGCAGAGTGTATGCGTGTGGCAAGGCAGTTCGGCATGCGCCTGATCGGGCCAAACTGCATCGGCCTGCTGGATACCCACCTGCCGCTCGATACCACCTTCCTACAGCCACCCGGACCGCAGGCAGGGGAGATCGCCTTCATTTCCCATTCCGGGGCAATCTGCGCGGCAATTGTGGACTGGATCGCCGGGCAGGGCATTGGTTTGTCGTGCCTGATCAGCCTTGGCAACCAGGCAGATGTAAACGAAACCGATATGCTGGCGGCAGTGGGTACAGATGACCAAACCCGGGTGATCACCCTGTATCTGGAGGGCGTCAGCGATGGCAGGCGCTTTATTGAGGAAGCCCGAAAGGTTGGGCAGCACAAGCCGGTGGCTGCGTTGAAGGTCGGGCGTTCTGAAAGCGGCCGGAAGGCTGCCGCATCGCACACTGGCGCATTGGCCGGAGCGGATACCGCCTTTGAGGCAGCTTTCCGCAAGGCGGGGGTGCTGCGGGCGCATACCACCGAGCAGCTCATCCAGTGGGCTAAGGCGCTGGCGTGGTGCCCGCTGCCCAAAGGGCCGCGTGTGGCTGTGCTCACCAATGCCGGCGGACCAGGGGTGACGGCTGTGGATGCGATCGAGGAGGAAGGGCTGCAGCTGGCACAAATTAGCGATACCACCCGTACCGCGCTATTGAAGTTGCTGCCGTCTGCGGCCAGCGTGCACAACCCGGTGGATATGCTGGCATCGGCCAGCCCGGAAGTGTACGCCGCCTGCCTGGAGGCGGTCCTGGCGGACGAGGGTGTGGACAGCGTGATGGTGCTTTGCCCGCCTCCGCCGGCATATTCTGCCGGGTGGGTGGCCAAGTTACTCATCCCGATCATCCAATCCAGCCCCAAGCCGGTGATCGTGGTGATGATGGGCGAGCGCCTGATCCAGGAAGGCGAGGCTTTCCTGCGGGCAGCCGAGATCGTGGAATTCCGCTTTGCCGAGACTGCTGCCTCTGCCCTGGGGGCTTTATGGAGAAGGGCGCAGTACCTGCAGCAGCCGGTAGTAGATGAAAGCGAGATAAAGTTAGCGCCTGGATTGCGCGAATGGGTGCAAAGCCTGCCGGATGGCTGGCTGGATGCTCCTGCTGTTACGGAATTGTTCAACCGGGCCGGGCTGCCCATCTTGCAGACCGTGAGGGCAGGCAGCGCAGATGCTGCCGTTGCGGCCGCAGGAAAACTGGGCTACCCGGTAGTGATGAAGATTGACTCGCCCGACATCCTGCACAAATCGGATGTGGGCGGCGTACTGCTGGACCTTCAAGATGCGGAAGCCGTCCGGGAGGGGTATGAAACCGTCATACAGCGTGCCCGGACTGCCAGGCCGGAGGCGCGCCTGGATGGCATGATGCTGCAGCAGATGGCAGGCGAGGGGCAGGAAGTGATCGCAGGCATGCTGCGCGACCCGCAATTCGGGCCGATGATGATGTTCGGGCTGGGCGGTACCGAAGTGGAAGGATTGAAGGATGTAACCTTTGAGCTGGCACCGCTGAGCGTGCAGGAAGCGGATGGCATGCTTTCTGGAACCTGGGCGGGCCGGAAACTGGACGGGTTTCGCAACATCCCGCCGGCTGACCGCCAGGCGGTGCAGGCAGTGTTGATACGGCTTTCGCAGCTGGCCATGCAGGTGCCCGAGCTGGCCGAGGTGGAGATCAACCCGCTGCGAGTGCTGGCGCCAGGCAGCGGCGCGCTGGCAATCGATGTGCGCATCCGCAAGGGCAAACAAAGCTAAACCTCCGCCGGATACGGTTCTCGGTTTGAGAGTGGGCTGCAGCAAATCCCTGCCAGCCCGCTTTTTTTTACTGGTCAGGCGCGGGGGAAACAAAATAGGTGATTGACTCAGGCAAATAAAAGTTGTACAGTATACATAAGCGCCGCGGTAATATATTGCACTAACCAGGCAGACCCTGCACGACGCAGGGGAGAACGATCCCCAGTAGAACCACCGACAGTTCAACAGGAGGGTACGATGAAACGCCAATTGCGGATAGGATTGGTCATTTCGGTGTTAGTGCTGGTCAGCCTGGTGCTGGGTGCGTTGACGCCGGGTGTGGTGCAGGCTGAAGGGGATGTACCGGAAGCGCCGCCGGTGGAAGAACCCCCGCTTGCAGAACCTGGAGCGGAAGAGGCAGCCGGCGTGGTGGAAGCGCTGGCGGTGAGCGGCACGGTGATCGTGCAGGACGGCGCGGTGCTGCCGCTGGCGAGCCAGGCAGCGCTGGAGGCAGTTTGCGAGCCGGACCCGTGGTTCTACTGCGCCAAACCGACTGCGACATATTGCGTGGGTGGCAAGAGCATAGATTTTAACAACTTTGAAGAGGCGAAAGGCTATTGGAAGCTGTTGGGAGGGTACGGGTATTTGTACCTGTATGGAAACGCATCTTATGCAGGATCCGATATTGATGTGACTGCTAACTGGCCGGGATTGAAAGGGATCGTTTGGGATACCACCCACGGGACAACCCGGCCTCTGATCACCAGCCGCCTGTCCATCCATGATTACACAGCCGGGTTCACCCTGCAGGGACTGACAATCAGCGGCGGTTATAACGACGCCATCCTGGCGATTGAGGGTAAGGGAACCCTGCGGCTGACAGATGTTGATGTAAAGAATACGCTGAATGACGGCATCGTTATCGAAAATTACGGCCCGGTTATCCTGACAAGGGTATCCTCCAGCCAGAATTTCGGCAGGGGGGCAACACTGGAAACTGCCTTCGATGATGGGACCGGGTTAAAGAATTATGGCGGCATCACGATCAACAGCAGCAGTTTCAACGGGAATGGGACTGGTGTAAACTCGTACGGGCTGGATGTCACATCAGGCGGGGCGGTACTCTTGAATGGCGTTTCGGCAACCGGGAATGGGGGAAACGGCGCATCCATTGTTTCATACGCCTTGTATCCCATCGTAATTAAGAACAGTGTGTTTTCCCACAATATAGATTTTGCGGCCAGCCCGGATTATGGTGAAGGGTTGATTGTTATCCATAATAAAGGGGGACCCATCACCCTGGAGAACGTAATCCTGGATACCAACAACGCTGACGGTGCATACATGGCAACTACCCTCAACGGGAGCATCACCCTGAAACAGGTGCGGGCAGGCAACAATGGCAAGCATGGCGTATATATTTCTGGAAGCAAAGGTGTTAATTCATCAGGCGCCAAGGCGGTAACAGTCCTCAACAGCTCTTTTTACAACAATGCCAATGATAACCTGGCGATATTCTCCTCGGGGGCGGTGAGGATCACCAACCTGGTCAGCACCAGTTCACAGGGAGGTAATGGCCTGTCCATAGCCAACACCTACGCGCTTCCCCAGCCGGTTACCATCCTGGGGGCGGTGTTGTCGGATAACCATGCGTATGGTGCAGAAATATATACGAAAGGTGCATTCCTGGCTGCCGGGATTAAAGCGAACGGGAATAGTGAGGCTGGAATGAACATTCAACAGCCCGTTGATGCCACAGGCAGCATTGTTATATCGGGATCACTTGGCTTGAACCTTTTTAATTACAACCAGGCTTTATATGGGATAATGGTAATTTCCTTCAAGAATGTAAACCTTGCTTCCATCCAGGCTGTGGGGAATGTCAGCGACGGTGTGGTTATTGTGGGTAACGGCCTTGCCAGTAATGTGACCCTGGTGAACGTGGAAGCCAGTGGCAGCACAGGCGTTGATAAGAATGGGGTATATGTTTACACCAGCGGGGTGGTGCTGCTCGACCGGGTGACGGCGAATGGAAACACAGAAGATGGGATTTCCATTGACAACCATGATGCAACTTATGCCCGGGCGGTAACGGTGCGCAACAGCACCGCCAACAATAATGGGGATTATGGAATAGAGGTGATATCCGTTGGCGCGATCTCCCTCAGTAATGTGAATGCCAGTGGAAATGTGGGGATTGGCGCAAAACTGAATAATTCCCAGATCACGCTGCCCACCCAGGTGCCACAGGGTATTACTGTGATAAAAGCCACTTTTGACAATAACAGGTATGGGCTTACCGCAACGAGCGACCGCAAGATCACCTTGACCAGTGTCAATGCAAGCGGGAATTCGTTTATTGGCATTCAAGTTGACAATTCTATAACTGATGTTGCCAGCCAGGTAGTGATCAATGGCTTCAGCCAGGTCAACCGGAATGGGTTCGGTATTACAGATGCTATGGGTATCTTCATTAACACTACCGGATCTGTGGCGATTTCCGGGGTAAACGCTTCCTGGAATAAAGGTATCGACCCTGCATCTAACTTTGGATTGGGAATTTATATCAATCAAAAGACTCCTGCAGCGGTTACCATCAGCAACACGCAGGTGGATAACAACAGTTCTTACGGGATCTGGATCGGTCCCGAAACCGCCTTGCCTTCCGGCCCGGTCACTTTGAGCGGGGTGCGGGCGTTCGCGAACGGGTTTGCGAATGATGCGCCGGGAGTGTATATCATCAGCAACGCGAAAGTAACGGTTACTGGCGGGTACTACATGGGCAATGCCGGAGCTGGCATCTATCTGAAACTGGATGATAGCTTGGGCAGCTATGCCATTTCTGCCACCACGGTGCTGTTCGGGAATGATGCCCGCGCACCCTTTAATGACGGGGACTTGAAGAAAGAATATTATTAACAGGGTTACAGAAGGAAAATTCTTCTTAGCAGCCTGCCCGCATTCGCTGAGTGCGGGCAGTTTTTTGATTCCCATTCCTGATCTCCTGCCTGTCACCCTGAGCGAAGCGAAGGGTCTCGCCTCACCTGTCACCCTGAGCGCAGCGAAGGGTCTGGCCTTACCTGTCACCCTGAGCGCAGCGAAGGGTCTCGCCCTGTCCCGTCTGTCATTCTGAGCGAAGCGAAGAATCTTGCCTTGAGGTTGTAAATGGGCTTACACCAAGGTTCCAAGGCGAGATCCTTCAGTCGTTCCTCCTTCAGGATGACAAACCTCGTCTGTCATTCTGAGCGCAGCGAAGAATCTTGCCTGTATTGGTTTGTCATTCTGAGCGCAGCGAAGGGTCTGGCCTTACCTGTCATTCTGAGCGAAGCGAAGAATCTTGCCTTGAGGTTGTAAATGGGCTTACACCAAGGTTCCAAGGCGAGATCCTTCGGTCGCCTGCTCCCTCAGGATGACAAACAAGGCAATCCCTCAGGATGACGAGCTAATCCTGTCATTCTGAGCGCAGCGAAGAATCTTGCCTGTATTGGTTTGTCATTCTGAGCGAAGCGAAGAACATAGCCCTGAGCATCGCGAAGGGTCTTGCTCCGAAATTCCAGGGCGAGATCCTTCAGTCGTTCCTCCTTCAGGATGACAAAACCGGAGATCCTTCGGTCGCCTGCTCCCTCAGGATGACAAACAAGGCAATCCCTCAGGATGACGAGCTAATCCTGTCATTCTGAGCGCAGCGAAGAATCTCGCCTTGGGTATTATGATGTTTAAACCATTAGTATAATTCTTTACATCCTCTATAATTAATCCATGCCATCAATGCAAAAGAAATACTACACTTACATCATGGCAAGTACCTCCAGGACATTGTATGTTGGCGTTACTGGAAATCTAATTGGCAGGGTACTCCAACACAAACAGAAAGAAGTTCCTGGATTCACGCAGAAATACAATGTTGATAAGTTGGTCTACTGCGAAGAATTTCTATCCATAGAAGAAGCGATTCTGCGCGAGAAACAAATAAAGGGTTGGCTCAGGTCAAAGAAAATTCAATTGATAGAATCACTTAACCATGACTGGGTGGATTTAAGCCAAGATTGGTATTAGAGGTATTCTATTTAGGTTCAGTGCGAGATCCTTCGGTCGTTCCTCCCTCAGGATGACAACAAGACAACCCCTCAGGATGACAAATCCGGGGATCCTTCGGGCGCCTGCTCCCTCGGGATGACAAACAAGCAGCCTCTCAGGATGACAACATTTGGTATGTCACCCTGAGCATCGCGAAGGGTCTTGCTCCGAAATTCCAAGGCGAGATCCTTCGGTCGTTCCTCCCTCAGGATGACAACAAGACAACCCCTCAGGATGACAACATTTAGAACGTCATTCTGAGCGAAGCGAAGAATCTTGCCTTGAGGTTTTATAAGTCTTGCTCCGAAAGTCCAAGGCGAGATCCTTCGGTCGTTCCTCCTTCAGGATGACAAAACCGGAGATCCTTCAGTCGCCTGCTCCTTCAGGATGACAATCCAAAGCTCCCTCAGGGTGACAACAAGACCGCCCCTCAGGAGGACGACACCAGGCGGGAAGGGGAGACGCACCGGCACAGCTGCACTTTCCTGCATACACCAGCAAAAACCTGCATATTTCGACAGGTTGACGAACCGCATTTCCCCGCTATACTGTAAATAACTAGAACAAGAATTCTAAGAAAGGATGCGAATGACCGATCCGCAAAAACGCGGCGCTCCGCAGGGCAACCTGAACGCACTCAAGTACGGGTTTTACTCACGTCAGTTCCGCGAACTGGAGAACGCCGACCTGACCCGGGTATCCGACGGGCTGAAGGATGAGATCAACATGCTGCGCGTGCTCATCCGGCGCATGTTCGCCCTCGCCAGCGATGAGGATGGCGACCTGGAACAGATGGCCGGCTGCCTGAACGCCCTCGGGATGGCATCCACCCGCCTGGCGAACCTGCTGCGCACCGACCAGAAGCTCAGCGTGGACCGCAGCGAGTTTGCCGGCAGCCTGAACCAGGCGCTGGCAGAAACCATCCAGTCGCTTTCGAAACCGGAACGCAAGCGGGGAGGGAAGCCCAATGGATGAAAACGCAGCCGCCCTGCTGGCAGAACAGATCAACCATGCCATCGACCTGCTCAAAGCCGACCTGGCAGCCCTGGAAACCCGGCTGGAACATACCACCCGCCTGGCAGAGCAGCAGCTGGCTGACCTGGAGCGCATCAGCGCCGACCACGAACAGCGCCTGCGCAGCGCGAGCGACGGGGTGACCCAACTCAAGGTGTACTCTTCACTCATGTCGGGCAGTTCGTCGGTACTTTCGATCGCTGCCCTGGTTAAATCCTTTTTCGGGATGTGAGGAACGCAATGGCAGATGGCCCTGGTGCAGGAAGTAGAAAAGGAGAACACGGACCGGTGAAATGGGCAAAGGGCAAACAGGCTCCCACCCTCTATTTCCTGCATCCGGGCTATGCCTGCCGGGAGGAAGATGGACGCAAGCATGCTGGCAAGGCTCAAAACCGTATTACGCGACCCGCTGCTGTTCGCCCGGGCAGCCTCGGGTATCACCCTGCGGGCATACCAGCAGCCGGTGGCAAAGGCGGTAGCCGATTCGGTGTTCAAGCAGCGCGGGTTGAGTTTCGTGGTCATGTTCCCGCGCCAGTCGGGCAAGAACGAGTTGCAGGCGCAGCTGGAGGTTTACCTGATGATGCTCTTTTCGCAAACCCTGCCGGGCTGTGAGATGGTGAAGGTGAGCCCCACCTGGAAACCGCAGTCGCTGAATGCCATGCGGCGGCTGGAGAGTGTGCTCAGGCGCAACCTGTTCACCCGCAGCCTGTGGCGCAAGGAATCGGGCTACATCTACCGGGTGGGCGAAGCCAGGATCGCTTTCCTGAGCGGAGCGCCCGAAGCCAACATCGTGGGCGCCACCGCCAGCACCCTGCTGGAGGTGGATGAAGCCCAGGATGTGCTGATCTCCAAATACGACCGCGAGATCGCCCCGATGGCTGCCTCGACCAACGCCACGCGGATCTTCTGGGGCACCGCCTGGACGCGCGACACCCTGCTGGGGCGCGAGCTGCGGGCAGCGCAAACCGCGCAGGATGTTGACGGCATCCGCAGGGTCTTCCGGGTGGACGGCGATACGGTGGCAGCAGAAGTGCCGGCTTACGGCAGGTTTGTGCAGGAGCAAGTTGCCAAATTGGGGCGGCTGCACCCGATGGTGCGCACCCAGTTCTACTCCGAAGAGATTGATGCCGACGGAGCGCTCTTTCCCCCGGAGCGGATCAGCCGGCTGCGCGGCAGCCACCCGCCCTGCCTGGCGGCCGATCCCAGGCGGCAGTATGCCGTCCTGGTGGATGTGGCCGGCGAGGCGGAAACCCCGCCCGATCCGGTTTTACAGGCAGGCGCAGAAAATGGGCGGCGCGACAGTACCGCCGTGACGGTGGTGGATGCAGCGCCGGCAGAAACCGGCAATGTTTACCGGGTGGTTTGGCGTGAGCAGTACACCGGTCTGAAGCATACCGACCTGTTCAGCATGATACGCGCTTTGATGGAGCGCTACCGTGCCCGCTGGCTGGTGGTGGATGCCACCGGAGTGGGGGCAGGGCTGGCATCGCTGTGCAGCCGGGTTTTCCCGGGCAAGGTTACCGCCTTTGTTTTCAATGCTGCCACCAAGTCGGAGCTGGGTTGGACCTTCCTGACCCTGGTGGATGCCGGGAGGTTTTTAGATTATGCCCTGCCCGAACAGCCGCAAGCCTGGTTTAACCGCCTGCTTGAACTGCAGGGTTTATTCCTGCGCCAGCTCAGCCGGGTGCAATATGACATCCCGGCCGGGCCAGAGAAGCGCATGCGCTGGTCAGTGCCGGACGGCACACGCGACCCGCTCAGCGGCGGGTACCTGCACGATGACCTGGTGCTGTCGGCTGCCCTGGTTGGGGCGCTAGAGAAGATGGAATTGCATCCCCTCTCGCAGGCGCTCATCATCCCGGCTGCCGACCCGCTCAAAGAACTGGATAAAGGTTTTTAGGCCCTGCGCATGGCAGGCAGATCGGAAAGGAGAACGGTGGAGAACAAACAGAATAAGAAGGTCAAGGATAACTGGATCGGGCGGCTGGGTGCGCTCCTGCCGGGGGCTGGTAAACCCGGAACGGCAAGGCAAACACTGGCTGCACAGGAGACGGATGCCAGCCTGCAGGCGGGGGCATATGCCTGGAACCAGCCGCTGCGCGACCGCCTGCCGTATGACCGCCAGGCGGTGCTCGAGCAGTCGCTCGAAGCCTGGCGGGTGAACCCGCTGGCGCGCCGCATCGTCAGCCTGACCACCCAATACGTGGTGGGCAGCGGGGTGGGCATCCACTGCCGGGATGATGCCGTGCTGCAGGCGCTGCAGGCTTTCTGGGGGCACCCGCTCAACCGCATGGATGTGCGCATATTTGAGCTGTGCGACGAGCTGACCCGCACGGGCAACCTGTTTTTGCTGCTCAGCAGCGACGGCGGGGGTAACTCGTATATCCGTGCCTACCCCTCAACCGTGGTGGAAAGCATCACCTCGCGGGCGAATGATGTCGAGCAGGCGGTTTCCTTTACCCTGCGCGCCAGCCCGGAAGAGCCGGATCCGCAGCCCATCCCGGCGTATGACCCGCAGGATGATGACCCTGCCCGGGCTGTCATGCTGCATTACAGCATCAACCGGCCGGTGGGGGCGCAGTGGGGCGAGCCGGACCTGGCGCCGCTGCTGCGCTGGCTGAGCCGCTATGCCAACTGGCTGGAAGACCGGGCGCGCCTGAACCGCTTCCGCAATGCCTTCGTGTACGTGGTCAAGTCGCGTTTCTCCTCCGAATCGGACCGCTATGCCAGGCAGCAGCACCTGAATGCAAACCCGCCCATGCCGGGCGCCATCCTGGTGACCGACGAGGGCGAGGAATGGTCGGTGCTCAACCCGCAGCTTGAAAGCCGCGATGCCGGGGAGGACGGGCTGGCGCTGAAGAAGATGGTTGCTTCCGGGGCGGGTGTTCCGCTGCATTTCCTGGCGGAGCCGGAGAGCGCCACCCGCACCACCGCTGAAGCTGCCGGCGGCCCGACCTACCGCTTTTACGAGCAGCGCCAGCGCACCTTCCTGTGGATGCTGGAGGATATCCTGCGGGCGGTGCTGCGGCGCAAGGCGCTTTTTGAACCGCACCTGGATGCGCAGGCGGCTTTTCACCTGCAGGGCTCGGATATCTCGGTGCGCGACAACCTTGAACTCAGCCAGGCGGCGGCTACCATGCTGCCGGTGCTGGTGGAACTGCGCAACCGTGATTTGATCGATGATGCCGAGATGATACGCCTGGCATACCGCTTTGCAGGCGAACAACTGGAAAAATAAAGGAGGCAATGCATTGGAAAACAGCATGATAACGGGCGCGGCCTTCCCTGCCGGATTACCGCTGGCAGGAAGGACGGGAAAGGAGGCAAAGAAACCCAAACTGCAGGGGAACAGCTTGATCACCCTGCTGGAAGCCCATACCAGCCTGCAATTGCAGCTGCAGCAGTCGGAAGGGGAGGGCTTTGAGATCCTGGCGATCACCTCGGGCAGCGGCAACGGCTGGGAGTTCAGCCCCGCCTGCCTGCAGGCATCCCTGCCGCTATGGGACGGAGTGGAATGTTTCGTGGACCACGCCCGGGCTGCCCGCTCGGTGCGCGACCTGGCAGGGGTATGCCGCAGCCCCGCCTGGGATGAAGGCAGTGCAGGCATCCGCCTGCAGCTGGTGCCCGCAGGCCCGTCGGCTGACCTGCTGCGCCTGGTGGGTGAAGAGATGCTGCAGGAGAAAGCGCCCCTGCCCGGGGTGGGCTTCTCTGCGGATGTGCTCTTCCGCCCGAACGGCAGGCAGGTGGAGCAGATCCTCAAGGTGCTCTCGGTGGACCTGGTAATGGACCCTGCCCGCGGCGGCAGGTTCCTTAAGAAAGTAACACTCACAAGAACAGAAGGAGAAGGGATGGAAGAAGATAACGTGATGGAAGAAAGCCTGCCGCAGTCCGGGCAGGAAACCGCAGGCGGGGGACAGGCTGGCACCCAGACTGCTGCTGAAGCTGTGTGTGCGGTGCTGCTTGAAAGTACGCTCAGCGCGGCCCGCCTGCCGCAGGCCTTGAATGAGCGGGTGCGGCGCCAGTTTTCCGGGCGCACCTTTGAGCCGCTGGCGCTGCAGCATGCCGTGGCGGATGCCCGCAGCCTGTTAAGTGAACTGACCGCAGGCCAGGCGGTGCAGGGACCGGGCAATATCCACGCCATGTACTCCAGCGAAGACCAGCTGCAGGCGGCTGTGGATGACCTGTTCGGCGCTCCGCGGGCAGCCCATTTGCAGGCAGTACGCCCGGCGCGCCTGAGCGGCATCCGCGAGCTGTACCTGATGCTGACCGGCGATGACGACATGCACGGCGGTTTTTACCCGCAGCGCGCCCGCCTGGCGACCACCGCCGATTTCACCGGGCTGGTTAAGAATGCCCTCAACAAGGTGGTGGTCAACCGCTGGAACGAGCTGGGCAGGGCGGGCTACAACTGGTGGGAGAAGGTCGCCTGCGTGGAGCATTTCAGCACCCTCAACCAGGTGACCGGCACGCTGGTCGGCACGGTCGGCAGCCTGCCGAGCGTATCTGAAGGCGGGGCGTACACCGAACTGGTGGTGGGTGACAGCCCCGAGGTAGCCACCTTCACCAAGTACGGCGGGTACATCCCGCTCACGCTGGAGTTGATCGACCGGGATGAAACCCACAAGCTGCGGGCTTACCCGCGCGAGCTTGCTGCAGCCGGGCTGCGCAAGATCTCCAGCCTGGTGGCCGCAATTTTTACCGCCAACAGCGGTGTGGGACCGACGATGGCAGATACCGGTGCGTTATTCAACGCCACTGCAGTTACCACTGCCGGGGGGCACGCCAACCTGCGCACGGTGGCGCTCTCGGCTGCCGAGTGGGACAGCGTCTGCAGCAAAGTGTATGCCCAGCCCCTGCTGGTGAAGAACGCCTCTGGCGTGACCGGCACCGGGCCGGCTATGGCGGTCAACCCGCGCTACCTGCTGGTGCCGCGTACGCTGCAGCTGGCAGCCATGAAGATCATCTATCCCACCCTGGAGAATGCCGCCAATATCTATTCCGAAAACATGCAGCGCGGTCAGCCGGGGGATGTGGTCACCGTACCGGAGTGGACAGACGCAACCGATTGGGCGGCTGCCTGCGACCCGCAGGTAGCGCCGGCCATTTTCATCGGTGAGCGTTTCGGCCTGCTGCCGGAGATCTTCATTGCCGGGGGCGATTACTCTCCGGCAGTCTTCACCAATGACGAACACCGCCTGAAGGTGCGCCATTTCCTGGCGGTGTGGGTCAATGATTTCCGCCCGCTGTACAAATCGAATGTGGCCGGGTAAGCAAGGAGAATGTGTATGAGTAAATGGATCCAGTTGTTCGGTTCGCGCAAGTTTTGGGCGGCTGTGGTGGGCATGGCGCTGGTGATCGTGCGCACCGCCTTCCCCGACTTCCCGCTGGAAGACGAGTCCCTGATCGGGATGCTCTCGGTGCTGGCAGCCTATATCCTGGGTGTTGCCATTGAGGACAACGGCCTGCACCGCAAAAGCCTGTAGAAATCATACCCCTGCAGTACAGCCGTCCCTGCCCGGGGCGGCTGGCTGAAGGAGAACTGGAGCACAAATGCAAACGATGTATTTTTACCCGTGCAGCGAGGAATTTCCGCTTTCGCAGCATTTTGGGGAGAACCCGGGCATGTACCGCCAGTACGGGCTGTCCGGTCACAACGGGCTGGATATTGCTTTGCCTGCCGGCCAGCCGGTCTATGCAGTTGCTGACGGGGAAGTTGTCCTGGCGGAAGGGCAGGGTACATCCTGCTACGGGCGGCAGGTGCGGCTGCAGCATAAAGAAGCCCTCAGCCTGTATGCCCACCTTTCGCGCATTGAAGTGCAGGAAGGCGAAAAAGTGGTTGAAAAGCAGCTGATCGGCTGGTCGGGCGGAGCAGCCTCTGACCCGTACGCCGGAAACACAACCGGCCCGCATTTGCACTTTGAACTGCGCCCGGCTGCGGGCGGGGTGCCGGGTTTTGGCGGGGCGGTCAACCCTCTGCCGCTGCTGTGCAGCCATGATTATGACCCGGCTGCTGTGCCCATTTACCAGGTGCAGGTGGTGGTGCCGGCGCTCAACCTGCGCACCCGCCCGGATACCGCCAGCCGGATCGCGGAGACTGCCGGGCTGGGCGCCGAGTTCTCCATCTTGAAAGAGGAGGAGTATGACGGCATGCTCTGGCTGCGGGTGCAAACGCCGCTGACGCGCTTTCTGTGCGCCAGGCAGGGCAGCCAGACTTATGCCCGCCACCTGTTGACGTATTCCAGCCGCCCGCAATCCGAAAACTGGGCGCGCTCGGTAACAGCCTTCCTGCGCAGCATCGGGTACACCGGTCCGGCGCCCCAGGAAGAACATTGAGAAAGGAGAATGAACATGACAGTCCACCATGATCCGGCTGTTATCCAGATACATCCCGATTACCTGCGCTGGCAGGAACTGATCCGTTCCCACCCCGACGGAGTGGAGGGTGTGCCGCTTGCAGCGGGGGAGTTCCCCGGCAAGCTGGTGCTGATCGACTGCGCCGGGCATAAGCTGGTGTTTCTCTCTGCCGATTCCGCCGAACAGGACGGAGCAGCACAGGGGGCCTCTGCCCCGCAGGGCAGGCATACCGGCAGGAGGGCAGGCTGATGAGCGACTGGGATACCCTCAAGACGCGTGTATTGAACCTGCTGGGCGACAGCGCCGGTGTGCGCTACAGCGATGCCATGCTCGAGCAGGCTGCGCTGCAGGCTGTGCGCCTGTACAGTGGAACCCTGCCGCAACTGTGCTTCCTGGAGATCGAGGTGCCCGAACCTGTGGATGAGGTCACCCTGGAGGAGGCTGAAGGGTTGAGTGCGGTTATCTCCGCAAGCTGGTACATTGGCGCAGGAAACACCCGCCCGGTGCCGGCTGCCTTCACCTGGAACTGGTCTGCCGGGGTGCCTTACCTGCACTTTCCGCAGGCTCAAAGCGGCCGGCTGCGCTTGGTGTACAGCGCCGGGCACACCCTGGCTGGATTGCTGGGTGCAGAAGCCACCACCCTGCCGCCGGTACATTTTGACCTGCTGTCCTGGACGGCGGCGGGCTATGCCATGCAGCTGCGGGCGGATGCGGTACGCGAGGCCTATGGCGCGAAGAGCAGCGAGGCTGTGACCATCAGTGCCGCTGCCGAGAAGATGATCCTGCACAGCCGGCAGCAGCTGGATAGCCTGCGCTACAACCAGGTGCTCAGCCCCGAATGGAGCGCACCGGGCTGGCAGCTGGAAACGGCTGCAGGCGGAGCCTGAGCCATGCCGGTCATTGGACAGGACTGCCACATCATCTTGAGCCACCCCTCGGTAAACGCGGGTGAGCCCGGCGGGTTTGTGCTGGACAGCGCCTCGAAACTGCGCCCGGAAGGCATCATGCTCACCCGCCAGTTTATCAGCGGGCAGGGGGTTACCATCTGGATCTACTTTGATGCCCTGCTGGCAGACAGCCTGCTTACCCCTGCGGGCGGCTTATTCCCCGACACGCGCAGCGAACAGTATGCTCTGCTGTCGGCTTACCTGCAGGAGACGGAAGGTATTACGCTGCAGACGGCCATCGGTACGTTTGTCAACCTGGGGGCGGTCGGCTTCACCTCCCACGAGTATCACACCCCCGCCTGTTCGCTGGTGAAAGCCTGCCTGACAAATGCCGGGGTGTACTTCCCGCCGGTTGACCCGGCCATGCTGACTCTTTCTGTGTGGGATGGCAGCCTGACCTGGGAGACTTCGTACTGGCGGTAGGTTGTTATCAATGCATAAAGAAAGAAAGGATAAGAATGACATACCCAACTTCCAGCCCGGTATCAGCCGGGCAGCCCACCGCCAGCAGTCACTATAACACCCTGCGCGCCGATGCACTGTACCTCGGGCAGCTTGAGCGCGACAGCACCTCGCTGGGCGCCTTGCTGCAGCGCTACGAGTCCGGGCTGTGCCTGGAATACCTGGCGGTCAACCGCCTGCGGGTGCCTGCCAGCGCAGCAGCGCCGGTGAGCCTGGCGGTCAACGGCTGCATGCTGCAGGCAGCAGAAAATATCGACCTGCCCGGAGGGGCAGCCCCAACCGGCCCGGCAGCGGTCTGGTACGTGTTTGCGGTGCAGTCGGCCGGCAGCAGCAGCTTTACCATTGACTGCAACACCAGCCCGGGCGAGAGCAGCAGCCGGCGGCGCATCGGGTCATTTTACTGGGATGGCAGCACCATCCAGCGCGGCAGCATCCGCACTGAAGCCGGCGATGCCCTGCGCAGCCTGCTGCCCTATGCCGATCCGCTTACCTGTCAGGGCAGGCTGACCCTTGCCAGCAGCAGCCCGGTGCCGCCTGCGGATGTGAGCGCGGCAGGCACGCTTTACTTCAGCCCGTACCGCGGCAGTCAGGTCTCCCTGTATACCCCCCTCGGCTGGCGGCTGCGCTCCTTCAGCGAGGTCAGCCTGAGTCTTTCCAGCCTGGCAAGCAGCACCAATTACGACGTCTTCCTGTACGACCTGGACGGTGCGCTGACATTGCAGGCTGCAGCCTGGACGGCGGATACCACCCGGGCGGCCGCCCTGTCCTGGCAGGACGGGGTGCCGGTGCAGACAGGCGCCCCGGAACGGCGCTACCTGGGCACTATCCGCACCAGCGCAGCCGGTCAGGGAGAAGACAGCGCCCTCAGGCGTTTTGTGTGGAATTTCACCAACCGGCGGGTGCGCAGCCTGCGCGTGGCAGAGCAAGCCGACCTGTGGACATACAACGTGCGCACCCTGCGCCCGTTCAACAACAGCACCGCCAACCGGGTCGAGTTTGTGCTCGGGCTGCTGGAGGACGCTGTCCAGCTGAATTTTTGCGCTTTTGCCAAGGCGGCTTCCGCTGCCAACTTCGGCATCGGCATCGGGCTGGACAGCATCACGGCCGACGACCCGCTGGTGGTCAAGAATGCCGGCGGCAGCACCACCGGCGACGGCCTGAGCGCGGTGTACAGCGGGCTGCCAGGGCAGGCGGGCTACCATTACCTGCAGCTGCTCGAGATCGCCGCCAGCGCGGTCACCACGACCTACTACGGCAACCGCGACCTGGAACTGGAGCAGTCCGGCGCGAGCGGCTTCGTGATGGCATGAGAGGGGGTATATGCTGAGAGAGAAAAAGCGTACAATTATCCCGTAACGGGAACAAGATCCGGCCGGCACCCGGCAATTCCGGCTGCAAGAGGAGCAAAAAATGGACAGCCAGCATTCAGTCTGTTTTGTCACTGCAGTGGATCCGGATGACGATATCCAGCCGGTGCGTCTTTTGCTGGCAAGCCTGCGGGAATGTGGCGGGAGTTTGAAGGACAGCCCGGTTTATGTGTTTAGCCCGGAACCCGGACGGCTGGAACAGGCCGCAGCGCTGCCGGGAGTTGAGGTCATGCAGCTGGAACAGCCCGGGCCGGCCGGCATTACACCCTGGTGGGGAAGGTCTTTGCCTGCGCCAGGGCAGAAGCGCTCCTGGCAGGCAGCGGCTGCCGGCCCGGCCTTGCGGGCGTGGCTGAACGAGATCCTGGGGGTGGGGAAGTAGATGGACTGGATGGGAGGATGGAAGCCTAGATTTAAATATTCAATTATGCTTTCGCAGGGTTTGCAGAAGGAATCCTATCAAACTGCGAATATCAACTTTCCTTACTATATCTGAACATAGGTTTATCAATCCCCTTTTTTAATGAAGCCTTTGCCTTTTTTGGATCCCTAGTTATCCAGTCCATTGTTAAAAGAGCAGCAATAGGATCCATATCGTACTCATCAATAAGCTGCTTTATATGAACATCTTCAAAAGTGATATCTGGTAATACTGAAAATTCTAAGAAACGAAAAAAAGCATCTTGAATTTCATGTTTTGCACAATGGATTTTATCAGCAATAAGCTCGGCACCATCCCGAGAATATTGGAATTTAGTTGTTAGAACTGTGGTTATTTCTTCATTTTTCATTATCAATTCTCCATGTCCCCGTACAATCCACTTTGGATTGAATTCGCATAAGACCAAGCATCTGCTTCTACTGGTTGATTCAAATGAATCTCTAAACCGTAAGTTTCTGCATTCTTGTAGTCTTGCATGTTATCTTTCCATTCCTGGATGATATTTTGGTCAGAAATTATCTCTGGATGCTCAATTGCATAATCTTGATATGCGTGTCGCCCCTCATGGACAATAGTATCTACATTTTCCATTACCGTTTGATCTCCCATGAGGTGATCGTAGTTAACTCGGATAGTTTGTCCATTCCATCCGCCAAACACATTATCTTCCATTGAGGCTGCTTCAACGGGAACCGAAGGTCTACCTTGAATACTTGCCATATTTTCTTCCACGTTTTGTAAGGCGGCTAGTCGTTCATTTGCATCCTGAATAGTCTCCCATTGTTCCGGATGAATTTCACTTATTTGTCGCAACGAATCTATTCCATCAGCAATTTGACCCCTAGTCTCTAAGGAAAAGCTATCTGTTAGATCAGTAATTTGCGGAACATCTGATGGTGTCTCTATGTTTTCATTTGTGTCCAATGATGTGTTTGAGTCCATTTTGGTTGATCAATCAGCCTAACATTTCTGGATTTGAGTTTACTTCCTTTTCATTTACGAGATCATTATAAATTATCTTTTCTGGTGATTCAGGACCTGCTTCAACCATAACTGCATTACCAAATTCAGTTGTGGCATAACGTTCTGATTGTATTGGGGGGAGGTTTGAAAACGTATCCGAATCAAGAGGTGATTGGACTAAAGTATCTGAAGAATGATTTTGGGTAATTGATTCTTCGGAATCTCTGGTTGGAGATCCTGGTGGATCCTGTGTTTCACTGCCTGTTTCTGTTGTAAGATTGGAATTCATTTCCATTTCTTCTATAAGTGTGTTCAGCTCATTTTCTTGAGCTGCCAATTCTTCGTCTGCACGTCTACCAGCTTCAATAATTTCTGGAGATAAGTGGCTATTATCAATAGGAATTAAACCTTCATCAATCAATTCAATACTGTTGTCTAATGAATTGCAATCAATATCATCCATTTATTCCTCCATATACTTGCTCTTGCCAAATAGTTCCACAAGTTTCAGCGCTCGTGATTTAGTAGAATTGACAGTTGACTCCAATACAGTTATTTTGGTTACTTCGTGCGCAATAAAACAATAAGCCCAACCGAAAATATTTTTTGATGATAATAATTCATTATACCTATTTTGAAGTAAAACTACAATTTCTATTAAGTGAATCAGTGCGTCTTCTTGATCAACAGAGTTCATTGCCGCTGATAATCTTTCGGAGCATTGTTTATAGAACAATGGTTTTTGGAGGATTTGATTGGTGACTGGAACTTTATATTCGCACACATTACTATCCTTACACCTACAATAAATGCACGTTTGCATTGGGGAATACAACGCCCATTTCTCAATTGCTTTATTCATGCTTTTGGGATCTTTCTTTTGGTCTCTATCAATAAAATGTGACCAACCTTCTGGTTCCGTAATAGTAAAATTAAACTTGTGATTCTGCTTTATCATAAAATTACATATTGATTTATCGTGAATCTCTTTTGCTTTTATTTTGTCAAAAGCAATTTGATCTCCAAATTCAGGAACTTTTAAATGGACGGGTTGCCCAAATACACTCCTGACAATTGCGAATCCCGGTTTCAAAGTTCGCGCATACTCTTTTTGGTTCTTATTCAGATTCGTTATGGTTGAAAATAGTTCAAAGCTAGGTGCATCTTCTATCCAGTGCATGATTTTAATAAATGTATTTCCTATTGCACCTTTTACTAATATGGTAGGAATCTGTTCGGCAATAATTATTCCTTCTCCATAAGCGCGGACTTCGGCAAGCATATTGCCGAAGTCCTCACCAGAACTATGCCGAGAATTTCCTTGCAAATTGGAGTTTATGGGATTTTCTGCCATCAAACGATGTGCTTCTTCAATAACGGTAATATGAGGGCTATCTAATGGTCTTGGATTGATTTCGACGGCCTCGGTGAAGCAAACTAATAGAAAACCCATTATTAAAGCGATGTCGTCTGTTGAACCAATTCTACCTAATTCCATAATTGTTGGTTGATTAAGGATTTTTTCAAAAGGCATCGATTTACGCGCATTGACTGTGTACCCAACATTTTCTAAAAGATCACCAATTCGGATAACTGATGCCTGTTTAACATTATCCCGAACTTCTCCACTATAGTTCAACTGGTTAGTAATCTCTTGGATCGTCTCATAAAATTCTGACATTATTGGATATTGATGGGCATCACTTCCTCTATCAACTGCTACATTCCACCCGGCTTCTCGATAAACTTTTCTTAATGCTTCTCGATAGATCATGGGCAGCGGATCTTGTAAGGAGAAGGCAGATTCGAAGATCCGCATTAAGCGCGAAATGTGTGTTTTAATCAAAATGCCATCAGGGACAGCAAATGGATTAAACCTGAATGGAGAAGTAGATTCATCGCCAACCGTATAGATTAATAGATCTTCTTCTAAATCGATAATTCCTTTTAACTCTCTGTAATCCGGTTTGTCAACAGGATATAAAACCATAAAGGGGATTTTGTGTTTTAACCATAATTGTGAAAGTAAATGCTTAATTGTTGTGCTCTTGCCAGAACCAGTTGACCCTGCAATTAAGGCGTGACGCGTCAAGTCGCGCACTGGGATTGTGAATTCCCCGTTGGTGGAGCTTCCCCGATGATATATCTGGCCAAGACTTATCTTTTTTTCTTTTAGAGACTCTCTCGATATTGCTATTCCATCATTGAAATTCGCTTTTGCTTGTTCGCGTAGCTCTAAGTCGTCTATTGGAGATATAAAAGGTTCATTCTTTACCAGGATGCCAGGTAGATATCCAGATTCAGGTGGAATTGGTAATCTGAACGCTCCATATGCCTCTTGTGCAGTTGCTAAGTATCGCAACCTGATTAAGGGATCTGAGGCAATAGTAAAGCCCCAAAAATCATGCTCAAAAAATCGGATGTTATTAATTTCGGTTCGTAATTCCAGGTCATCAGCTGGTTGAGCAGATACCCATGAGGTGGGGTATTTGTTGGCTGCATTACCCATCATTTCAGAACCAAGCGCTTCTACCAATCCTCGCGGACAATCTAATTCACCGACTATATGGACACGTACCATCAATAATTGTTCACGCTCCACCATCAAATTGTCATAAACGAAAACTCCTACCTGCGATCGTTTTCTAATATATTCTTCTGTTACGTCCTCATCTTCTGATGCAGTCTTTTTAAATTGACCGATCATAAAACTTACATTGTATATTTCCTGGTCAAACATTTTGGTGGGTTTGAGACTGATATCGGCAAAGCATTTTTGTGGTTGGGTTGATAAAACCGCGAAAAAGCGGCTCATCGGATTGGAGTTTTGACTTGGAACAAAAGGATGAGCAATATAATCTCCTTTTCTTTCAACTCTAGCAGTTGGTGCAGAGCTTCGAATTGGCATATCTTCATACTTACGAATTTCTAAAACGCTTTCTTTTGATAGCTTATTAAGCGGAATTGGTTCATAATATTGCCAGAATTCTTGTTCTTGGTTAACTGGTTCTAATGGATATCCGAAAGGTTCTTCTGTGGGAAAAATACCAGAAAATTTTTCCCACAGAACCTCTGCAAATTGCTGTGCATTAATCGTATTCTTAGAAAATGATTTTCCAAAGAATATAATCTCAACTAAATTTGGTTGGCCAGCAATAGGGTTTGGTGTAGAAATGAATCTCAGAGAAAACGTTGAATGGTTCTCCCGTATTCGGGCAAGGTCATATATAAACCTGAACTGGCGCTGCTGGATTATCGAAATTCGGTTATTGCCTGGTCTGGTTAAATCATCTGAAATCATTGAGGGTAAGAAGGGTACCCTTGCCGCCCATATCGCATGAACTCCTTCTACTGAGCGAAAAGAGAGTCCAATTTGGTTATCAAAACTGAAGGCTTGATTTATTGAAGTCTTTTCTGATACATATATGTAGGGGTAAATCATAATCTCGCCTTCCTATTTTTAATTGCAATCTATCATTCACGATTACTAATAGGATTATAGGTTTTACAGTCTTCTTATGCCTTATTGAAGCCAGGGTTGATCATAATCATCTTGAATAATGGTACTTTCATCCCCATATTTTTCATTTTGAATTTTATTAATTTCTCCTTTGGTTGATGCTATTTGTGGGATTAATTGACCATTAATGTACTCACTTACTGACTTTTTCCTTCTGGAAATAACTCTCGAACTAGATAGTAATGCAAAACCACCAACTAAAACTATTAACACCAGAAAAAATGCAGCCCAGCTTTCAGTGGAAAGACCAACAACAGCTGACAACATTATCGTCCCTATTCCAAATAAACCACTTATGCAACCTGTTCCCAATGTTTTGTTTAATTCCGGGTGGGCACGAATAATACTCGTGTAGTCTGTTTGACCATTTTGAAGTTCTGTTTGCAACGCCTGGAGCCTTCTTTGTTGATCAGCTAATAGTTCACTTTGAAGTTTCTTGAAATGGTCTTCTTTATTTACACCACAATTTGAGCAGAATTTGTTGGAAAACTCAACAAGAGTATTACATTTAGGGCAACTAACTCCAATTCTTTTCCCACACTTTGCGCAGAATTGTGTGCCAGTAGGATTGGCTTTCTTGCACTTTGGGTCTGTACAGATCCAGGCATCTGTTCTTTCGACCTCTTTTTGTTCGGAAGCAGGAAAATGCATGTTGCTAGGCCTGGGCGGTGCCATTATTCTAGTAACAGGATTTTGCGCTATGAGAACATCCGGATCTGCAAGGCCAGCCATGGTACCTTGAGCTTGAGAAAGAAATCTATCATATTCTTTCCGTTTTTCCGAATTCATCAACGTATTTCGGATCTCTTCAAGTTGGTTTAAAGCCTGGTTTGCTTGAGATACAATATCAATATCGTGATGTGTCACCAATGACCGCCATTTTGCGTATTGATCGTCTAGTCTTTCTTCAATCTCAGCACCACTTGCATTTGAATTTAATTTGAGTAATTCATAATAATTAGTCATTTTTCTCCTCGGTGAATGGTTATTTTAGACTATTCTAGGTTCTCTGGATACCTGGCTAACCACTGAGTCTTCACTTTCCTTGCTTCTAAGGAGTTGTTTCTGTTTAATGCATCTAAATACCATCGTTCATAAATATCCTCCTGCAATGATCTTGCCTTTTCAATGTTGGGGCAAATAATAATTACATCATCCAACAGGTTTATAGATTGTTTCCACTCAGCAATGTGAGCATACCTTTCTGCAACAAGATAACTTGCATCACATTTGATATTTTTGCACTCAATATTTCCTTGATCAAATTCAAGGCAGAGATTTGCTTGTTCGAGTGCAATATCGAATTGGTCATGTTCAAAGGCATCCTTGGCTAATATTATGCTCAAATGTAAATATAGAGGACTTAAGGAGTTCTTGTTTACCATCAATCGTTTGGCCATTAATAAATGGCTTTTTGCGCAGCTATAATCGCCAGATTGGATACAATTCCGTGCTAATTGCAGCGATTCTTTACTTTTTATTTGCATGCTCCTTATGAAAACACCAATAATCACTATTCCAATGATTACAATAATGCCACTGATGATGCTTACAAAGATTGCTTGGCGTAATCTTATTAGAAACAAAGGTTTGTCTTCGAAATTCGGTCCTGTTACTGAATTATCAGTCAAGTTTTCTTGAAAAGCGACATATTCATCTCTCAATATTTCTTTTGTTTCGTTCAGAAATTCTTCGTTTTTCTTGTAAGCGTGCATATTTATTCCACATCCAGAGCAGATTTCTGTGCCGATTGAATTGTTAAAACCACAACTCGGACAGCAAATATACAATGGAGATGGATTATTCACATTCATTACTATTGTGTAAGTTTATTGAAAATTATATATGCTGTTACTAAGAATAAGACAATCAGCAGAATTATTACAGCCCACAACACTAACCCTCTTAGTATGAATTTTTGATTCGCTGTTTTTGCAATTTTTTTATTGCGTTGAATTTCGTCGCGCTCGAGATTTGTACGCTGTTCAGCTGCTAAGGCAGTAATGTATCGGTTTTTATCAAACTCACTAATAATAGTTTTGCATCTTTCACAGACCCGGGTATTCAAGCTAACTATGTGGCCACATGATGGGCAAGATCTAGATACTTGCTTGCTACATTGATCGCAAATGAGTGCCTCAAATGGTTTTAATTTCCCACAATAAGGGCAAGGAGACAAGAGAGGTTCGCCTTGTGTATTTTGATTCAAAATTAAATCTTTATACAAAACCATGCCGTGATTTAAACTTTTTTCCGATTCCTGCAGTTCTTGGTTATTACTCTGTCTCTTGATGATGTCTAATAAGAAAACATAGGCCTCATCTAGTCGTTGTCCATCAGTTTGGGCATCTTCAGGATAATCGTTGCGAAGGATAAGCTCAGTTCTTTTATTGTTAAGTTGTTCAGCAAGAGATCTTTCGGAATAATTTCCTACAATGTTAAGGATTTGTTTTGCTAAAAACTCGTCCATAGTATTTATCCTACACTTGCGATTACTTCTCTCACAATCTCAAATAAATATTGCTTACGCCATCCTCTTACATTTGAAGATTCAAATGGTGTATCTTCTCCGTCGACTTCAACTGCATATCTGGGTGGGGTGTCGGGGAAGTTTGGGCCACAACTAAAGACACAAACTATTGTTCCCCCAGAACTTTTAGGCATATCAACTCGTACGATATATGACCCATTAAAAAGGCCATTTGAATCTGTGCCTGATTTGACATCCACATGCGCACCTGGCAGGGTTTTTAGCAGATTTATTTCTTCGTTCATCCTTGATTGGGTATATTGTCCCTGGTTATTTTG
Source organism: Leptolinea sp. UBA4782 (assembly GCA_002403095.1). Taxonomy (GTDB): domain Bacteria; phylum Chloroflexota; class Anaerolineae; order Anaerolineales; family Anaerolineaceae; genus UBA4782. The sequence goes on along the minus strand of DHHC01000031.1, from coordinate 51,016 downwards.
TGTTGAGAGGTTATTGTTATTTTGAAAGCCATATGTGCTTTCAAGTCTAGCTTGCTGAGGTGATGAAAAGTTATTCCCCGCTAAAAGATTGTTAAATATCTGTGAAGGGTTCGCATTACTTTTGGAAGATGGCTGTACTAAGAAACCGCCAGCAGGATCCATATAGCCTTTATCAATCAGGTCGCGAATAATTTTAATTCGCTCATCTGGTGAAGCCTGCAAAAGCATTGTCCGTATATCCATTTGCGAATTCTGCAATATTGCGCTATCAAGCTGCCAATTGCGAAATGTTTGGAATTCATCCATCGATTGTTGACTTAATGCATCTTCACCCGAGTCGAGTGCTTTCAAATTTGTTATTATTACATTTAACACCTCTATCCCGATTGTTTTCTGCAATTGCATTCCCTTTAATCCCTGCAGAACTCTTGCAGCAAAATCTTCTCTTCTAAGGTTTACCTCATCATAAGTAGCCACACTTACAATGGGATTAATTACCATATTGACACGATCGAATAACGCATGTAAGGGCTGATCAATTTCTAAAGCAACCATTCGAGCATCTCGAACTTTGTATTCAACAACTAGATCAAGATCCAATTGAATAGGCACGGGGAACTTTATTTGATATTTTCTATTGGTCGAGATTGTTAATTGTTTTATGCGCATATCTACAACGACCGCGCGTATGTTCCGAAACATTTTATACTTGTAAAGGTAATAGAATCCTGGAGCCAAGGTTTCTTTATAGACTCCGCCTTCTGTTATTACAGCGCAAAATCCTTCTTTCACCTCATATTTTCCACTAAGAAGGGGGAGGGGTATGCCCTGATCCAATAATTGTTCGGGTCTTACCAGGTCAAGATCGTTTATTGAGTATCGATTATCCGTCATAATTGACATTACCTCTTACATAATTGTATTCAATTCTATAAACCCAACCTTATGAAACTTTTATTTGATTATCTATGAAGAACGAAAAACTTATGGATATCTGTGTAAGTTTAGATATCGATTTCATTGGAAACGAATTTTACTTAGCACCACCTTGACATAAGTATACATGACATAACGCATTTCTGTATAGGCTCTCAAATCTTCTGTTATTCGATTACTTGGGTTTGCATCCAGAGTTTCTTGGCAGATACTTGGCTGTCTGATTGCCCAATTGCGTAATCTACTTTAGTTTGGGTCTCTATACCGGATTCGATATCGCGGGCGGAAATATCTACAACTCCATTGTTGCTACAAGAAATGGTTACTCGTACTTTCTTTCCTGAAGGTCTGTTTGGAGGTAGTCCATTCAAGAAAAAATCACCAATTGGGTTGCATAAAGCTGGATTCTGAAATTCCCCTTGAAAAACAGTAATTTTAATCCCAGTTTGGCCGTGAATTTGTGTAACAAACTCTTTTGAGACATCGAATGGAATTGGACTGTTTTTCTTAATAATAATCGAATTAATTTTTTGATCAGAACCAGGTACTGTCGCTTCAATTCCTATGGAGTGGCTAAGTACATCTGTGATTTGAAGAGACCCAATTTTTTCTACAACCAGTGGTTCTAAATCTTCATCTTTTAACTTTGATAATTCTAAAGCTGCAACAATTGCAGCCCCAAGGCTAACGGCCTCATCGGGATTGATTGAAATGTCTGGTTCTTTCATAAAAATATTTTGTACAGTCTGTCTAACAGCTGGTATTCTGGTTGATCCCCCAGTCAATAAAACTCTATCCACTTCTTCCGCCTGGACTTTTGCCGATTTGAGAAGGGTTCGAATCAGGGCTCCAGTCGTATCAAGCTTGGGTCGGATCGCTTCGTCAAATTGCTCTCTTGTTATGGTAACCTGGCTCCTATGCCCCTTTGCCCTGACAAGAACTATACATTTGTTCCGGACACTTAATTCTTTTTTCGCCTTTTCTGCATCCATCCGTAATTGTTGATTCTCAGAGGCATCTTCACTGGGATCAAAACCGTGTTCTTGGATGAAGGTATTAACGCATAATCGAATAATTGCATCGTCAAAATCCTTGCCGCCTAGTTGGTGATCTCCCTCAGAAGCTATTATCCGAATATCCTGACCACGGTTTTCCACCCTCATTAAGGTAACATCAAATGTACCACCTCCTAAATCATAAACCAGTACTGTTTCATTGTTTAACTGCTTTTGTGCGCCAAAAGCAATAGCAGCTGCTGTTGGCTCATTTATCAGTTTTAGTATCTTAAATCCCGCTATTTCACCTGCATGCATAGTTGCTCGACGTCTAACATCATCAAAATATGCAGGAACAGTTATCACTGCATACGGAACACTATAAGCTAAAAGATCCTCGGCGTCCTTTTTTAGCTTTTTTAAGACAAAGGATGAGACATCTGGTGGTGTTAATCGTTTATCTTTGTACTTAAAATACCAATTCGGATTCCCCATTTCCCTTTTTGAAAAAAGGATGACATTGTCTGGGTGAGCAATTGCACTTTCTTTGGCTATTGTTCCGACCACAACAACATTTTCATCAAAGAAAATCGCTGATGGTGTTAGACGGTCTCCCTCTGCATTAGCAATTATTTCTGGTTCCCCATATTCATTAAGAATTGCTAGTGAGGAATAAGTTGTTCCAAGGTCTATCCCTGCTGCGCAGATCTTTTTTGTAGGCATAGTGAAACCCTTAAAATTGAATATTGTTACTTACAGAATATTTAAGTATCGACGATTTTCAGTGTAATTTTTCTCATAAAGATGGTCCTTTAAATAATCACTTTGTTCTTTTCGAATTAGAGTATGATCCCAAAAAAGAGATACTGGTAATACTATCCCTTAAGTATGGATCATTGTGGTAAGTTGATCCTTGGGTCATTTTTGGGAATTTTTTCGAAGTAGGTTTTGTAATACTCTATCTCCGGTCCCCAAGTTGTGGATGACAACAAGGATTTTGCGTGGTGATTGTCATGCTCAATACTTGAGAAAACTAAAGCAGGAATCATACCCTCAGTCAAAGTCATTGGAAATAATTCTTCCTTGAGGGGGGAGAAATTATTATATAGAATTGAAGCGGAAATTGCCTCTCTAATTATCTGATGCTTATGACGCATTAAGCTGCGCAAAAAGTTGAGGTACTGACTGATGGCTAAATTGCTCTTCCCCCGAAGCAGTGCATCCATCAAATAAATAAGTGACAAATGAACACTGTAAGCATCTGGATTTTTCGACATTAGCGAATCTAAGATTGCGTTTGTTTTGGGATGAACAGCCCCCATATATAAATAACAGCCTGATAAAAACACATCTACTGAATTTAGTTTTCGAGCATCATCTTTGCTCCACATGTTGTCCAGTTTTCTAACCCCGTTTGGACCACACAACTTAAGCACAGCGCCTAATCTATACATTTCTGTCAAATATGTTTTTAACAGATTAGTTGAATCCTCAATTGCGTTATCTGTTTTTACATAAGGAGCAGTAATCAATCCCGTTAAAGCAAGTTTTTTATTCTTATTTTCATTATAATTCGCAACGCTTGCAATCCCAATTGATAATAGAGAAGAAGTGGTGCTTTTTTTAGGTTGCTTTTTGCGCAATAACACCTCTGATAATAAATTCCTATCGGTTCCGCTCGGTTCGTATATTTCTTCCTCAATATACATAAAACTACTTTGATTTATCAGAATCGAGATAACTTCGGGTGAATTTGTTTGTTCCAAGTTTTTAATTGCCAGAATATCGAAAGGAAATTGAACAAAATTAGTATATTCTGACAACCAGGGTATTTTTGCATTTGACCGAATCTTGCTTAATGCAATTAATGAATACTCATTATCTGTGTACTTGTTATTGTCAACAATCAAGCGGACTACTTTTTCACCCCCAATTTCTCCCAGAAGGTAATATAGATCCCCTTTTTTCTCTTCCGGAAACATGAACTTGTTTTTCATCTTCCAGAGGCTATCAATTGCTTCAACAGGCTTTGCATCTAAAAGCATCTCTTTTGCTCTCTCGTATGTCTCTCCGTTTCCTTTTTCAAAATCATTCAATAAGGTTTGGAGAATATTCGGGGCCAAAAATTTGTTCGTGGAACTTGCAGTTGAAGGCCAGAAGAATTCATTTAATTCATAAAAGAGAGGTGGAATTATCATTTCTGAAGATGTTGACTGGATTACAGATTGTGGCTCAAAATTTACTTTCGTCCCGCATTTACCACAAAACTTAACAGAGGGATTTAGAACATTACCGCAATTATGACAAACATAGCTTTCCATATTGCCTCCTATATATTCGTAAATCTATCCCCAGAGCTTTTTCACAAAAAGCACAAGTGTGCAAAACTAAACATATGATGTTCAAAAGAGAGAAATCTATAAGGCAATTTTAGCTCAATTGTAGATTTAAGCAAAATAAAAGTCATTGTTCGCGGTTTCTAATAACCACCCCATCTCTCCCAAAAGTTACCAAAACTTCCTGATTGAATTCCCTTTCTGTGCTTGCTATAATAATCTTTGTACTTTCCCGCACCATTCTTTTCATCACAGCCAAATAAAACAGGTTTACGCCATCCCCTGCGGACCGTAAAGGACCATATCGGGGCGGCATGTTATGAATCCCGTTTCGAGGAGAACTGCATGAAAAGCAAATGGTTTCCCTGTGTAATTTGTATTGCACTGGCTGTTTTCTTCCTGCCCGGCTGCGGCGGCGGGGCGGTATCGACTGCTTCTGCACCAGAAGCAGAGGCCGAAGAGATCGAAGAGACTGAAGCCCCTGTCATCCCCACTGACACGCCTGAACCCACCGCCACCGCTACCCTGCCGCCAACCGCCACGTTTGCTTCGGCAGGTGCGCCCCTGGTACTTACCCCCGCCATTCAGCCGCCCCAAACAGCAATCAGCCTGCTCAATGCTGGGCAGCTGGCAAAGCTGGGTAAATGGGAAACCGTAGCCGGGTGCGACTATATGTACTGCGCCCTGGCGGTCTCCCCTGACGGCAGGCTGCTGGCGGTAAGTTCATCGGCGGAAGGGGCTGCGGGCGGCATTTACCTGTACTTAATCCAGGAGTCGCGCGGGCTGCAGCTGCTGCAGGGCGATTCGGCCTCCCCCCTGGTGTTTTCAGCCGACGGCTCGCTGCTGGCGGACGGCAAGGGTTGGGTATGGGATACTGCCAGCGGAGAAATGCTGCGCCAGATCGCGGGCATCGGTGATGACAATGAGGTCTGGCGCCTGGCGGCTGGCGGGGCTGGCAGCCTGGTAACAGCCAATACTAAAAACGGGTTGCAGGTTTGGGACCTGGAAAAGGGCGAGGCAAGAACACTGGTTGAGCAAAATTTCAATGGCATTTATGCCATGGCTGTCTCACCCGATGGGAGCAAGGTCGCGGTTACCTATTCCAAGATGGGGGGCTACAACCCCCAGGGAGACCTGCTGGTGTTCGACATCCGCGCCGGCGGCGCCTCAGCACCGCTGGGATCCTACAGCTTCAAGGCTTACTGGGGTTCCAGTCTGGCCTGGTCGCCGGACGGGAAATCGCTGGCAGCCGGCAACACCAACGGCGAAGTGATTATCCTCGACAGCAGCACGATGGCAGAATTGAATACGTTAACGGTGGATTATCAATTCTGGGTCACAGGCCTGGCTTATTCTCCAGACGGGAAGTTGCTTGTGGCTGGCGAACTGGAATTCTTGAAATTGTTCGATACGGAAAGCAGCAGCGAACTGGCCAAAGTGGCCGCCAGCGGGTCATTTGAGGACTTCTTCACCTTCACCACCGACAGCAAATCCATTTTCCTGATCAGCGCCCAGATGGAAACGGTTACGGTCGAGTGGTACGGGATACCGTAATACTTTTGACAAGAGGTGATACTGTGAAACAAAAATTATTTGTTCTGGTTGCCTGTATACTGATCCTCAGCCTGGTCCTTTCCGGATGCGGGCAGAGTGTGAAGGTAACAAAAGTGGAACGGACGGATACCTTCGGTTATAAAGGGGTGGGTGAAGCCACTGCCCGCAGCGGGTATGATTTCCTGCTGGTCACGGTAAAAATGAAAGCAGAAGATCTGGCATCGTCCATGGGGGATATGTCGTTGAAGGACGGTGATGGAAATATCTATCCATGTGCAGGGTTGTTCAGCAGCCAGTTCATTTTCGAGGTACCCGAATCAGCGGTAGACCTGGTCCTGGTCGTCAAAGACATCGGAGAAGCGCCACTCAAGTGAGGCGGGTGTTTTTCGTGAACCCTGACGGTATATACTCTCCTGATCCGGGTTGACCAGGGGAAGGTAAAACGCGTATAATTTCTCCAGGCACACCCTGCCTTTATGCAGTTGTCTTGGAAAGAATGGAATAGAACATGACTGATACTATCCTGGTTGTTTATGCCACCCGTTATGGTTCCACCCGCGAGGCGGCAGAAAAAATAGGGGAGGTCCTGCGTGAGAACGGGCTGCAAGCGGAGGTGCATCCGGCACGGAATATACACTCGCTGGAGCCGTACCGGGCAGCCGTACTGAGTGCGCCGGTTTTTGTTGGCAGCCTTCAGAAAGACATCAAACGCTTTTTAGCGCAGTACAAAGAAGCCCTGGCAGGAATGCCCGTGGCATTCTTTGCGCTTGGCCCGCTCGATGCATCTGCTGAGATGCAGGGGGCAGTGGATCAGCTGGATAAGGAGCTGGCGAAATTCCCCTGGCTGAAGCTGGTGTCGAAAGCAATGTTCGGCGGCAAATATGATCCGGCTGTGCTGAGGTTTCCCGATTCTTTCCTGGCAAAACCGAAATTCAGCCCGCTGTATAAGCGCCCTGCCAGCGATACACGCGATTGGGAGGCCATTAAAGATTGGGCGCTCAGCCTGGCTGAAACCTTGCAGTAAGCTTGGCACTTTGGTTAGTGCAATGCCGAAGAGTGACCCGTTCAACCTCAACCGTTTTTGTCAGGCGCAGGAAACCACTTACGAATCTGCCCTCTCTGAGATTCGCAGCGGCAGGAAGAAAACCCACTGGATGTGGTTCATCTTCCCGCAGTACGCCGGGCTGGGGTTTAGCAGCACCTCGGTTTTCTACGCCATTAAAACCCTGGATGAAGCCCGGGCGTACCTGGCGCATCCTGTACTGGGAAGCCGGTTGGAGGAATGCTGCCAGGCGCTGCTGGCGCTGGAAAACTTGACGGTGCATGAAATTTTCGGCAGCCCGGATGACCTGAAACTGCGCTCCAGCATGACCCTGTTCGCTTATGTAGCACCGCCGGGGTCGGTATTTGAGCAGGTACTGGCAAAGTATTGCGATGGCAAACCCGACCAGCTGACAATTGAGTTGCTTGGGAACGAACTGTCAACTCATGAAACAGGCGTGTAAAATATTCCCGAGAAGTATCAAATGCTTGTAGAAATGCAAGGAGCACCGATGAAAACCATTGGACTGATCGGCGGGATGAGCTGGGAATCGTCCCTTGAGTATTACCGCCTTATCAACGAAGGCGTCAAGGCGCGCCTGGGCGGACTGCATTCGGCTAAGTGCCTGATGCTCTCGGTGGATTTTGCCGAGGTCGAAGCGCTGCAGCGGGCGGGCGAATGGGACCAGGCCGGCAGGATGATGGCGGCAGCTGCCGCCAGTTTACAGGCAGGCGGGGCGGACTGTATCCTGTTGTGCACCAACACCATGCATATTTCTGCCGATGCCATCCAGCAGGCACTTGATATCCCCTTCCTGCACATCGCGGATGCCGCTGCGGATGCGGTTAAAGCAGCCGGCATCCAAAAAGCTGGGCTGCTGGGCACGCGCTTCACCATGGAGAAGGAATTCTACAAAGACAGGCTGAAAGAGAAACACGGGCTGGAGGTGGTCATCCCGGGAGAAAAAGACCGTGAGACGGTCCACCGCGTTATCTACGAAGAGCTGGTGCTGGGTGTTATCCGGGAGGAATCGCGGCGGGAGTATGTGCGTATTATAGAAGCTATGCAGCAGCAGGGGGCGGAGGGGATTATCCTGGGCTGCACCGAGATCGGACTGCTGGTGCGCCCTGAAGACAGCCCGCTGCCGCTGTTCGACACCACCTGCATCCATGCTGCGGCGGCTGTGGCATTTGCACTGAGGCCGGCAGAAGGGATCACACAACCCGGTCAGGAAAATCTATGAATGCTATTCCCCTTGGAGGAGCCGTTACTTTGCTTGTCCTGCTGCCCAACCTGGCTGCGGTATTCTTTCCGCCCAGAAAGCAGCTGGAGAAGCCAGGTAAACCCGACCCAAAACAATTGCAGCTGTTCACTGTATTGGAGCGGATCGGGCAGGTGGCTTGTTTTGTCCTTCCGTTCTTTTACCGGCTTGCCTTCTCTAGCGTGATAAGGGGTATTGCCCTGGCAGTAATGGCACTGGTGCTGGCAGTGTATTATGCGGGCTGGGTGCGGTACCTGGTTTTAGGGCAGGATGAAGCCTTGTTTTACCGGCCGCTGCTTGGAATTCCACTGCCGATGGCGGTCATGCCGGTGCTGTACTTCCTGGCTGCAGCACTCCTGCTGGGTTCTTTCTGGTTGCTGCTGGCAGCAATCCTTCTAGGGGTTGGGCACATCCAGGTAACCAGGATGAACGCTCCCGGGGATTAATATGCGTTTATTGCTGGGCGGCTCCGGCGGCCAGCATCCTGAGCAGGGGCAGGGCGGCTTTGACAGCCCGGGCGCGGTGGCTGAGCTGGTTCTTCTCTTCGGTGCTCAGTTCAGCCATGGTGTACACCATGCCAGCCATCAGGAAGATCGGGTCATAACCGAAACCGTTGCGGCCGCGCTCCTCTTCAATGATCTCCCCCTCACAGGTGCCTTCCGTTTGGTAAAGGATGATTCCATCTTCTACCGCTGCAGGCGTGAATCCTTCGGGCAGGGCATGCCCGGCAGGAACGGCAATCATCACCGTGCAGCGGAAGCGTGCGGTCCAGGGTTTGGGTTTTCTTTGCAGGTTCTGCAGCAATACCATGCGCCGGTCGGCATCATTGGCTCCGGGGTTACCCGAGTAACGGGCGGAATGCAGCCCGGGCGCACCGTCCAGGCCATCCACCTCCAGGCCTGAATCATCCGCCAGGGTGAGCAGCCCGCTGGCCTTACAGTATTGCAGAGCCTTGCGGGCGGCGTTTTTCGCATAGGTATCACCGTCTTCGGCTACCCGAAATGATACGCCGGCATCTTCGAGGGTCAATAACTCATAGGTTGAATTATGGGATTGGGGATGATCCGGGGTTAAAACCTGTTTTTGGCTTGCTGCAGCACTATCGCCAGCGCTGGGGGCTTCGGCAGGGGAGACGCCAGAGGTGCCGGAAGGCCCGGCAGCCAGGCCTGCCAGCAGGGCGCGCATTTCATGCACTTTACCAAAATTCCAGGTTGCCAGTAAGAGAGGAATCGGCATAGAATCAACCCGTAATATTTATGAATTTTCTCATAAATAATTGACTTCGTATATTCATTGTGCTATAATACGCTTTAGTTTACACCACGTACCGGCAGACGTGCCGGAGGATGCATGCGCACTCTGAATTTTACCCTGAACCTCTAACCACGCAGGAAGCAATCGCTACGCGTGGTTTATTGTTATGTATTATACATAATATTGCAAACGGGAATAGCACTGTGAGCGGGTATCGGAATCCTTTAAAAATTAATGTTGGATTTTTGCTTAACCAGGCAGTCGGAACCAGCCGCGACATCCATTTTGACCAGCCCGAAATGCGGCTTTCTTCCGACTCCACTTTGCAGGATTTCAAGGGGGTTGTCCGGGTAGGGCGTACGCCCCAGGGAATCCTGGTGCAGGCAGAATTTTCGGGGAGCCTGAAAGCGGAATGTGTGCGCTGCCTGGCTGAGTTTCACCAGCCGCTGCAGGCAGCCTTTAAAGAATTGTTTGCATTCGACAGCCGTGCGGTTACTGATTCCGGGCTGTATGTACCGGAAGATGGCAATATCGATCTGGCACCGCTGGTACGCGAGTTTATTTTGCTCGATTTACCGATCAAACCGTTATGCAAACCGGATTGTAAAGGATTATGTGTAGTGTGCGGTGAGGATTTGAACACCGCCACCTGTGAACATGTAACAAAGTAACAGGAAAAGCAGCTTAAGCTGCAGTCGATGCTCAGAGGGTGGAAAAGGTTTATTTAGAATGGAGGGCAGGGTATGACAACAGCAGGAAGGCGGAACCAGGGTATCGAGACGCTGACAGTACTGCTTGAGAGGGCTGAACTGCAGGGTTATCTCACCACAGATGACCTGATGGAAGTCTGCCCGGATGTATCCCACGACAACGAACGCTTCGAGGCAATTTTGCACGCCCTGCGCCGCAGGGGAGTGGATATCCTTGACCAGGCGGACACGGATGAACTGGCGGAGGAAGACGATCTAGAAAATACCCGTGAATTCAATCCATACGCTGACCTGAGCCCCATTTCCAGCGATGATACCATCGGGCTGTACCTGAAAGAAATGGCCCGCGTTCCACTCCTCAATATGATTGAAGAGGTTGACCTTGCCAAACGGATTGAGAGTGGCAAGGAAGCCAACAAGGAAATGATTCGGCACAACGGCGACTGCCCGCCGGAACTGCGGCTGCAGCTGCAGGAAAAAGTGACGGACGGGCAGATGGCCCGCGAACACCTGATCAAGGCCAACACCCGCCTGGTGGTCAGCGTGGCTAAGCGCTATATCGGGCGCGGCGTCCCGTTCCTCGACCTGATCCAGGAGGGCAACCTCGGGTTAATGAAGGCGGTAGAAAAATACGAATACCAGCGCGGTTTCCGCTTTTCCACCTATGCCACCTGGTGGATCCGGCAGACCATCACGCGCGCCATCGCCGACCAGGGGCGGACCATCCGGGTGCCGGTGCACATGGTAGACCGCATCCGGCAGCTGTACAAGACCTCGCACGAGATCGAGCAAAAGCTGGGGCGCGAGCCAACCATCGAAGAGCTGGCCGAGGCGATCGAAGTACCTGTGAACAAGGTGGATTGGATGCTGCAGGTATCCTGGCTGCCGCTCTCGCTAGAAAGCCCGATCAATGACGATGATGAAGAATCGGAGCTGGGCAACTTCGTGGAGGATACCATCAGCCCCACACCCATCCAGAGCACTTACAGCCGCCTGCTGCGCGATAAAATCGAAGAGGTGCTCGAGACCCTTCCGCCGCGCGAGGCACGCATTTTACGCCTGCGCTACGGGCTGGAGAATGGTCGCAACTACACGCTTGAGGAAGTTGGCGCCAAGTTCGGGCTGACGCGCGAACGCATCCGCCAGATCGAAGGCAAAGCCCTGCGGCGCTTGCGCCACCCGCGCCGTTCACGCCAGCTGCGCGATTACATGTAACCAGGAATATGCATTAGATACCGTGAAGGGTGCGTAAGTAATGCACCCTTTTTGTTATCCATACCGTGAGGGCGGAGTGAAATAAAAACCGGGTTATCGGCTGTTGCTGATAACCCGGCTGCGGTTTTTAGGTAGGACTAGAATTTCGATCCGCGCTGGATGGCCTCGATATTGGCAGGCAGCAGCTTCTGGTGGCGGGCAGGCAGGTGGTCTTTCAGCGCCTTCTCGATCGCCTTGACCGGCAGCACTTCCAGGTGTGCCAGCAGACCGCCCAGCATGACCATGTTTGCCATGCGCCTGTCTCCCAGCTCTTCGGCGATCTCGTTAGCCGGCACCAGCACAACGGTGATGTCTTTGCGGGCAACCCCGCGCGGAACCATCGAACTGTTCAAAACCAGCACGCCGCCTTCTTTCACCAGCGGCTCGTACTTGTCCAGCGAGGGCAGGTTCATAACCAGTACGGCCTTCGGGTTGCGTACCAGGGGTGAGCCGATCTCTTCATCGGCGATCACCACCGTGCAATTGGCAGTGCCGCCGCGCATTTCCGGCCCGTAAGACGGGATCCAGGTCACTTCTTTACCTTCATCCATGGCTGCATACGCCAGCAGCTGCCCGGCAAAAAGCACACCCTGTCCGCCAAACCCGGCAATGATGATCTCGTTTTGCATATTTTCACCCCTCCTATATCTTCACTTCTGCCAGCATGGGGTGAACCTTGTAGTCGCCCAGCGGGTAGAAGGGGATCATTTTTTCTTCGATCCAGTGCATGGCATTGATTGCGCTCATGCCCCAGTTGGTTGGGCAGATCGAAAGCAGTTCCACCATGGAAAATCCCAGCCCGCGCTGCTGCACTTCAAACGCAGTCCGGATAGCGCGCTTGGCATTGCGGATGCCCTTGGGGTCGTGCAGGCTGCGGCGCACACTGTAGCTCGTGCCTTCGAGCGTGGCGAGCAGTTCGGCTGCCCGCACCGGGTAGCCCTGGGTTTCTACATCCCTTCCGTTAGGGGAAGAAGTAGTTTTTTGCCCGGGCAGGGTGGTGGGGGCCATTTGCCCGCCGGTCATGCCATAATTGGCGTTGTTGATGAATATGACGGTAATGTTCTCGCCACGGGCTGCGGCTGCCACAATCTCGCCCATACCGATGGATGCCATGTCGCCGTCGCCCTGGTAGGTAAACACGGTGCGGTCGGGCAGCACCCTCTTGACGCCGGTTGCCATAGCCGGGGCGCGCCCGTGCGGTGCCTGGACGAAGTCAACTTCGAAATAGTTGTAGGCAAACACCGAACAGCCCACCGAGGCTACACCGACCGTTTTCTCGCGCAGTCCCATCTCGTCCAGCACTTCGGCCACCAGGCGGTGGGCCACACCGTGGGTGCAGCCCGGGCAGTAATGGGTCTGGACACTGGTCAGCGATTCAGGGCGGGTGTAAATGGTTTTTTCTAATTCAGGTGCAGTTATTGTCATTGGAAATCTCCTGTACCGCTAAGCCATGATCTGCGGCATGCGTTTCAGCCAGCGGTCACGCGGGTGGCCTGTAGTTGAGAGGGGCTGGCTTGCCATGCGGCGGATCTCATTTAAAATTTCATCCGGCAGCGGAACAATCCCGCCCACCCGGGCGAAGAATTCCACCGGAACCCTGCCTTTTACATCCCGCAGCACATCTTCCAGCATCTGGCCGGCATTCATTTCCACCACCAGGATGGAATCCACTGTTTCGGCAAGCCGTTCGATCTGCTTGTTGGGGAAGGGGTTGAGGGTGACCGGGCGCAGCAAGCCAACCGGGATGCCTTCTGCCCGGGCAGCCCGCGCAGCAGAAAGCGCCACCCTGCCGGATGTGCCGAAACCGACCACGGCGATCTTTGCATCCTCCAGCATATACTCTTTGTAGCGCACCTCATTGGCTTCCACTTCCTTCCAGCGGTTGAGAATGCGCACATTGGCAACTTCTTCAGCCGGCGGGTCGAGGTAAATGGATGAAAGCACCCGGCGCGAATCCCCCGGTTCGCCGCGGGCAGCCCATTCGGGGTAGGCGGTCTTGAGCGGTTTCATGGGCGGCAGTTCGGCAGGTTCCATCATCTGCCCCAGACTGCCGTCCAGTAACACCACCACGATCGTGCGGTACTTCTCCGCCAGGTCAAATGCCAGCACGGTCAGGTCAACCGCTTCCTGCACGCTGGAGGGTGCCAGCACCAGCAGGTTGTAGTCGCCGTGACCGCCGCCATGGACGATCTGGTTGTAGTCTGCCTGGGCGGGGGCAATGTTGCCCAGCCCGGGACCGCCGCGCATCACATCCACGATCACAGCCGGCAGTTCAGTGCCGGCGATGTAGGAGATACCTTCCATCATCAGGCTGACGCCCGGGCTGGAAGATGATGTCATCACCCTGGCGCCGGTGCAGGCTGCGCCGTACACCATATTAATGGCGCCCAGTTCGCTTTCAGCCTGGACAAACGCCCGGCCCAGTTCGGGCATGCGGGCAGACATCCATTCCAGCAGTTCAGTCTGCGGGGTAATGGGGTACCCAAAATAAGCCTGCAGGCCGGCGCGGATAGCGGCTTCGGCAATGGCTACATTTCCTTTCAGCAATTCTTTTGCCATTCCTGCCTCCTATGCCTTGCCTTCAGCCTGGCTCTGGGTCACTTCGCGAAAGACGGTAATGGCGGCTTCGGGGCAGACAATGGTGCAGATGCCGCAGCCAGTGCAGCCCGCTTCGATCATTTCCGCCGGGTGGTAGCCTTTGGCGTTCAGCCTGTCCGCTGCTAAACCGATAACATCCTGCGGGCAGGCATCCACGCACAACTCACACCCTTTACAGAATAATTCGTTGACTACAATTCTACCCTTTGGGGGCATTCATACCTCCTGCGGTTGGAAATCATCCTCAATTAAGTCTTTGCTACCTATACCATTATCACTATAACAGCCTAACCGGCAAAGTGTCAAATTACCTGAGACTAACAAACAATATTCCCTGCTGTGGTGAGATTCTACGGATGCTCCCGGGTGAGGTAAGGCGGGTTATCCAGGTTCAGGTGATAGATGTCCCGGCCAGGAAAAGCCGCCATGATCTTACCGTTAGCCACCAGGCCGATATCACGGGCATAGATGATATCTGCCTTAGCCAGGTTGGCCGGATTGTCCCAGGCCAGGCTGGCATAGTCAGTCCAGTAATCTGAGGCTACGAAGACAATGGCATGCTGGACACCTGCCTGCTCTACCAGGCTGACAGGATCCCGGTTAATGTTGTACAGGTCCCGGGCGTTATCAAAGGCCGGCCTGGTGACCATTACAATGTTCCACAGGGTGAATACCAGCAGGGCAACCCGGATGATCCATTTATTGACCGGGTATTGGGCAAACTTCATCACTCCCCTGGCTGCCAGGATCCACAGGAAAGGCAGCGCTTCCGCGTAATATCGGGGACCATAAATGCCGCCGCTGCTTGCCCAGTAAGCGGTATATGCGGCTATCAGGGCTGCGGGAGGGATCAACAGGCAGGCATCCATTTTCTTGCGCTCAGGCAGAATGATCCCCAATAATATAAAGATGGCGCTCAGTGATATTCCACTGATCACAGGCCAGCCCAGGTTAAAGGACAGCAGGTCGGAAAAATCGCCTTTCAGATTGATCCATAACTTCTGGAGGTCATAGCCAGAGGGGCCAAATTCGGGTCCGAAGCCTACCCGGTCATACTCCCAGATCAGGGTGTATGTGTTGAGGAGTGGGTCTCCGGTGGTGATGAAATTGTAGAGCGGAACCAGGGCTGCCAGGACAAGCGCCAGCAGTAGCGCTGCCAGGTATGGCTTGAAGAAAAGCCTGGGAGTGCGGAAAAAACGCACCAGTGCATAGGCGACAAAAGGTACGCCAACCGCTGCCGCTGTCCAGGGGCGGGTAACGATGCTGAAACCCATCAGCAGCCCGCACAGAACGGCATAACGCATTCTTTCGGAAGGCTGTGCCCGGTGCAGGCGGATGAAAGACCAGGCAAAGAAGGTGAGCAATACCAGTGATAAGGTATGGGATAAGAGAGATCCGGCCAACAGCATGTACATGGGGGAGATGACCCCCAGCGCAGCAGCCAGCAAAGCAGTCTTTTCATCGAAAAGCTCGCGGGCGAGCAGGAACACAGCAAAGATGCCAGCACCGGCCAGGAGGGGATTGATGATCCATGGCAGCCTGAGCAAAACACCCAGCGCCAGGACGAGGGAAAACCCGGGAGTGTATTTGCTGAATTGCCTGCCGTTGTATTCCACCACGAATGGCAGACTGAAAGACGATGCTGAAGGCTGAAGCGCTCTGGTGACCTGACCGCTGGCAAACAATTTCGCCTGAAAGAAATAGGCGTGCTCGTCTTCCAGGTGCGGCACTGCATCAAAGACCCCCCACGATACTGCTGCACCAATGAGAACACCTGCCAGGCAGAGAACAAAGACCTTGAGCTTCAATGAACGCTCGCTTTATTATGGTATAGCATATCACAGCTTCAAAAAACCGTTATATTCCCCTGCATGAATTTATGGTAAAACTATCAGTAACCAGGCAGGGTGTCAATTCGTGCGCGGCAGACATGCGGGAAATAATTATGCCAGAAAGAACAACTGAACCATCCGAATTTTTCAGGCTGATGCAGCTGATGATGGAATCCTTCCCAGACCATATCTATGTTTGGGATATCCAGAAGAACACCCGCATCATGGAAAACAACAACACCGGCAATGTGCTGGGATACAAGCTGGATCCCAACATCAAGGCAGAAGACCTGCAGGTTTTTTACAGATCGATTATGCGGCCGGATTGTTCGGAAATGCACCGAAAATTCCGGAAAGAGGTTCACAATGCCCGGGAGAACGAGATTTACGAAATGACCCTGTGCGTCAAGGCGGCTGATGGTTCATGGAAATGGCTGAACTATCGCGAGAAGCTCCTGCGCACGGATGCAACCGGCAACCCGCAGCTGATGCTGGGAGTGGCACGCGATGTTTCGGCGCTGAAAGAAGCCGAATTCGAACTCAAGCAGGCGTATGATGAACTGGCAGCCAGCCAGGCGCGCCTGAAAGCGATCATTGAAAACCAGACGGTGTTTGTGTGCAGGTACAAATCGGACGGCACATTAACTTTCGCCAACCAGGCGGTCTGCGACCTGGTTCACCGGACACAGGAAGAGTTGATCGGTAAGTCTTTCTTCCGATTCTTCGTCCAGGATGATCAGCGCCGGTTAAAAGCCAGTCTGGGGGAGCTAACCCATGCTTCGCCGCTCCAGGAGGCCGAGTACCAGGTAAAACTTTCTGTGGGACAGACCGGGTGGCAGCACTGGATCAGCCGCGGCATCTTTGATGAAAGCGGGGCGCTGGTTGAGTATCAATCCACGGGGTGGGATATTTCCAGGCAGAAAGAAGCCCAGCAGCGTTCTCAGCAGTTGATCGATATCCTGGAGGCAACTCCGGACATTATTGCCACTATGGATGCTGATAACCAGATCATTTACATGAATAAGGCGGGGTACGAATTCCTGAAGATTCCTCCCGGAACGGCTCTGACCCGTATTGACGCCCTCGATTTCTATCCCAGTGAGGTGAAGGAATACATCGAGCACCATGTTGTGCCGCTATTGATGGAAAAAGGAATGTGGGCCGGGGAGACGGTGATTCTTAACGGCGATCATGAGGAGATCCCCGTCTCACAAGTACTGATTGCGCATCATGAGGGCGGCACGGTGACCCGCTTTTCCACCATCCTGCGGGATATCCGTTACTTCAAGGAGATCGAGCAGCGCTTCAGGGAACAGGAGCTCCATATCCAGGAGCAGCAGACCCGCTTGATTGTCAATGAACTGCATGATCGCATCGGACAGAACCTGACTGCCCTGAATTTAAACCTGGCGATGATGGAGAAACAGGTTACCCTTTCGGAAGACGGGTATTTGAAGCAGCGCCTGGATGATTCCATCCACCTGGTAGATGAGACCATGGCCTCCATTCGCGGGATTATGTCGGATTTGCGCCCGCCGGAGCTAGACGATTACGGGCTGGTTGCTGCCCTCCGCAGCGCAGCCAGGCAGCTGGAACGCCGTACAGGAATCAAAGTAGAGCTGCAGGGTGAAGATCTAAAACCGGGCCTGCCTTTGGTCCAAGCCTTTGCACTCTACCGCATTGCCCAGGAAGCACTCACCAATGTGGCAAAGTATTCGCAAGCCACCCGTGTGGTGATAGAAGTGAAAGATAAGAACAATACTGTCACAATGACCATATCGGATAATGGCAAGGGGGTTAACCTGCGCAGCCTGCCTGCCAGCCGGAGCCAGCCAGGCTGGGGCATTTCCAGCATGCGCACCAGGGCAGAGGACCTGGGAGCCCGTTTCACCATTAAGGGCAGCCCTGGTAAAGGGACACAGGTAAAAGTGGAACTGGAGCGGGGTGTATGACCGTTCGTGTATACCTGGTGGATGACCATGCCGTGGTCCTGGAAGCATTCAAGATGCTGCTGGAAAGCGATCCCGACATCAGCGTGGTGGGCATGGCATTTGATGGACGCACTGCCGTGGCAGAATTACGCAAGCTGCAGGCAGACCTGGTGATCATGGATATCACCATGCCGGAACTGAACGGCATCGAAGCCATCAAGCAAATCCGTGAATTCAACAAGGAAATCCGTATCCTGGTATTGAGCATGCACTCAACCTCCGAACATGTTTTCCGCGCATTTCAAGCCGGGGCTGCCGGCTTTCTATTGAAGGAAGAAACCCGAGACCTGGTCCAGGCGGTGCATGCCATCATGAGCGGCGAGCGTCTGGTCAGCAGCAAGCTTGCTGATCTCGACCTGCTGCAGTGCCAGTCTGGATACCAGCGCAGCCCGCTGGATGTACTTTCAAACCGCGAGCGCGAGGTATTGCAGTTGACCGTGGAGGGTAAATCAGCCGAGGAGATTGCCGAGATCCTGGTGCTTTCTGCGAAATCTGTCGAGACATACCGCACCCGGTTGAAGAAAAAGCTGGGCGTCAACGACCTGCCTGCGCTGGTTATGTTTGCCATCCAGCACGGGATCACCCCGCTGCGGTGAAACACCATCAAATTGTTCTTGACAGCAATGATGCTGTAATATATAGTTAAAAGATGTGGGGAGTAGCTGCCCTTTTTGGGTAGGCTGTCGTCATCCCGGAGCAAAACTCCCGGCAGCCTTTTCGTACTATACGATAGCAAGACCACCATTCCTGACCCATGGTGGTCTTATTATTTGGAGGAAACATGACAGATTGGCATCTTAAAACAAGCGAGGAGATTGTTCAATTCCTGGCGAGTGATGAATCAAGAGGATTAACCCAGCAGGAAGCCGAAATAAGGCTGGAAAAGTATGGGTTAAATGAACTGGTGGATAAAGGGCAGAAACCCTGGTGGAAGATTTTAATTGACCAGTTCAAAGGTATGATGGTAGTCATTCTCTTTGTCTCTGCCCTGATTTCGGTTTTCTTGCATGAATATATCGATGCTATTGTCATCCTGGCAATTGTCATTTTGAATGCCATCCTGGGCTATGTGCAGGAATCTAAAGCTGAGAACGCTTTAGCGGCACTGAAGAAAATGGCGGTTCCGGTAGTCAGGGTGAGGCGTGATGGGCATGTGCGCGAGATCCCTGCTGCCCGGCTGGTCCCGGGAGATGTCCTCCTGCTGGAAGCCGGTAATTCGGTTCCGGCGGATTGTCGCGTGCTGGAAGGCGTAAACCTGCGCCTGCAGGAGGCAGTCCTTACTGGTGAGTCCACCACGGTTGACAAGGAGAACACAGTCCTCAAAGGCGATAAACTTGCGATCGGCGACCGCAGTAACATGCTCTACATGGGCACTTCGGTAGCCTACGGGCGCGGCACTGCCCTGGTGGTGGAAACCGGGATGAAAACCGAACTGGGGCGTATTGCCGACTTACTGCAATCGGTTGGTCAGGAGACCACACCGCTGCAGAAACGGCTTGATCACATGGGCAAGATCCTGGCGTTTATCGCCATTGCCATCGTTGCCGTGGTATTTGTGCTGGGCATCTTACAGGGGAATGAATTACGCCTGATGTTCCAGACCGCCATCAGCATGGCAGTGGCTGCCATACCGGAAGGATTGACTGCAGTTGTAACCATTGCCCTGGCACTGGGTGCCCAGCGCATGCTAAAAAGAAATGCCTTGATCCGCAAGTTGCCCGCGGTTGAAACGCTTGGTTCTGTTTCGGTGATCTGCTCGGATAAAACCGGAACCCTCACTCAGAACCGCATGACCGTGACCGTGCTTGACACTGCCGGGCATAAGATAGATTTCCAGGAGAGCCTGCATTACTTCAGCCCATCCCTCAACCCGGAGATGGACCAACCGCGCCTGGTCGAGCGCAACGCCGAAGCTATCCTGCTGATCGGGGGTAGCATCTGTAATGATGCTGTGCTGGAAAAAGATGCCGAGGATCCAGGCAGCTACCGCACGGTTGGCGACCCGACCGAAGGCGCCCTGGTGGTTGCCGCTGCCCAGGCGGGATTCTTTAAAAATGAATTGGAAAAGACCCTTCCGAGGGTATCGGAATTACCCTTTGATTCAGACCGAAAGCGCATGACAACCATCCATACCTTCCAGCCGGATGAGCTGCTGCAAGGCTTGAAGGCCCTCTGGGATACCCGCCGCCCTGACCCCAGCTGGGAGTACCTGGCTGTTACCAAGGGGGCGGTTGACGGGTTGCTGCAGATCTCAGACCGGGTTTGGACTGATGACCGGATTGAAAAAATGACCGAAGAATGGCGCGAGCGCATCCGCAAAGCCAACGAATCCATCGCCATGAACGGCATGCGCGTGCTCGGGCTGGCGGTGCAGTTCCGTCCCAACAGTGATATAAAGGATGCCAGGCTTCCGATCGAACAGGATCTGATCTTTGTCGGTCTGATCGGCATGATCGACCCGGCCCGCCCGGAAGTGAACGCTGCCGTCAACGAAGCATTATCTGCCGGCATTCGCCCGATGATGATCACAGGGGATCATCCTCTCACTGCGCTTTACATTGCCAAAGAATTGAACATCACCCAGAGCGATCGCGTGGTCACCGGTGCACAGCTGGGCGAAATGAATGAAGCCGACCTGGTGGAAACGGTTGCCAGTACTTCGGTTTATGCCCGAGTATCCCCCGAACATAAACTGCGCATTGTGGATGCCCTGCAAAGCACAAGACAGATCGTTGCCATGACCGGCGACGGTGTCAATGACGCCCCAGCGTTAAAAAAAGCGGACATCGGGGTTGCAATGGGGATTACCGGGACCGATGTTTCCAAGGAAGCGTCTGACATGGTGCTGCTGGATGATAACTTTGCCACCATTGTGGCTGCAGTGCGCGAAGGACGCCGCATTTACGATAACATCCGCAAGTTCATCCGCTATATGATGCCCGCAAACGCCGGTGAAATTGCTGTTATGCTGGCAGCGCCCCTGTTTGGCTTGCCCATCCCGCTGACCCCCTTGCAGATCCTGTGGATCAACCTGGTCACAGACGGCCTGCCGGGTCTGGCGCTGTCGCAGGAGCCTGCTGAACGCAATGTGATGAAACGTCCGCCGCGCGCCCCCAACGAAAGCCTGTTCGACCACCGCATGGTGATTGATATCCTGTGGGTCGGTATCCTTATCGGTGTTATGTCGCTTCTCAGCGGTCACCTCACCTTCAAACAGGACAGTGCTGTCTGGCACACGATGGTGTTTACAACCCTTACCATGGCTCAGATGGGTCAGGCCCTGGCGGTGCGCTCGGAGCGCGACCTGCTGTTTGAAATCGGTCTCTTCACCAACAAGCAGCTCCTCGGGGCAGTCCTGCTGACGGTCCTGTTGCAGCTTGGGGTAATCTACCTGCCGTTCATGCAAAGGATATTTGAGACCACTGCGCTGTCATTCGGCAACCTGGTTCTCAGCATTGCCCTGGGCGCAGTAGTTTTCGTGGTGGCTGAGATTTCAAAGCTGGTTTGGAGGAGACTGCATAAAGGGGAATGACCTCTGCCTGGCCAGTTCGGAACGGACACATCCCTGGTAACAAAACATCTGAAGTCACATAGACTTCGGATGTTTTTCATTCTGGAGTGAGGGCAGATTACTCATCCACCTTCTTGATCTCGCCCAGTCCTTCCACTTTCTGCTCCACTACCGGGTCGCCGATGTATTCGATCGAACCCCCGCCCGAGATGCGTGCATCCAGGGAGTCGCTCACCTGCAGCCTGGCAGAACCAAGCCCGGAGATTCTCACTTCAGCCTCCACTATCATATACGGAGGAGCCCAGAAAAGGTTGTACAGTTACTGGGAAATCATTTCTTGTTCCGCAGGTAAAGACTCTGGCGGAGAAAACCAGCGCGGGAATGCCAGGAATAATACCAGCAAGTAAATAATGGACATCACTGCCCACACGACCAGGCTGAGGGTGGCATCATAAGACTGGATGGTGAAAAGGGCGGGTGAAGGCAGTGCGCTGCCGGGGAAAGTTACGATCAGGCTGGCGTACAGGTTGTTGGCCAGGTGCAGCCCCAGCGCCAGTTCCAGCGAACGGCTGCGGAGGGTAATCCACCCCAGTACCAGGCCAAAGCCAATATAAAACGGGATGGTCAGTAAAAACCCGTAGGTGTCCACTTCGGGATTCAGGCTGTGAAGCAGCCCGAATACGACAGCCGGGATGATCCATGGCAGCCAGAACCCAGGGGTGAAGCGGGCAATGCCCTGTGGCAGATAAGCGCGAAAGATAAATTCTTCGGTGGAGGTCTGGATGGGAATGACGACCAGGGTTACAAGCAGGTAAGGGATGAACCTGGAGAAGTCCAGGCTCCAGTGGTAGTTGCCCGGCTGTAAAAATGAAAGTACCAGGTCGGAAATACCTGCCAGCAGGAACCAGAGCAGTGCTGAAATGAACAGCTGTTTCCAGCGGACCTGCTTGAATGGGGTAACCAGGCTGCGGAAGGGGCGTTTGTGCAGGAAGCGCATCCCGAACCATAATGCCATCAGGGTAAAGGGAAAGGGACTGGTACCCAGGAGCAGCATCACCAGCGGAGGATACTGGTTAAGGTCTGTACCGTTGAACAGGATGGCAGCCAGGCTGGCAACCAGGGAGACCCAAAAACCGGCTGCGATCATTAGACCGATGGTGAGCAGGTAGCGCCAGAACTCGTTGCGGCCGTCTTTCGCCAGGTCCAGAAAAGGGTTTGCTTTTATGAAATTTCCCATGTTTTCCGATTATATCAGTAGCATTTCGCAGAAGGGGGACATTCGGTGATATGGGCTAATTCTTCACATAAATAGGAAAAACATGGATAAACACTGACGGACATGTATTTATCCTGAGCATAACACTTCAGATCTTAACCAAATCAAAGCAGATTTGGCGGATCCACTTCAATACGCCAGTCCGCCAGGGGGTGCTCCCGCAGGATTTCAACCGGGTTGGGTCCGCGCAGGATCACCTGCCAGCGGTACATCCCGTTCACACGGGCAAAATAACAGGGCACCGGTCCGATCAGGTCGGTGGCGCTGTAATTCTCTTCAGAAATCCATACCCTGATCTTTTCAGCAGCCTGCCGGGCTTCCTGCTGGGCTTTTGATTCATTCAGGTGGCGGTATTCCAGCCTTACCAGCCGGTTAAATGGGGGATACCCCAGCCTTTTTCGGGCCTGGATCTCCTCCCGGTAGAACTGCATGAAATCGTGCCTGGCAGCAGCCTGGATGGCCGGCTGGGACGGGTCAAATGTCTGTAGGATCACCTGCCCGCCAAGGGGTGAACGGCCGGCTCTGCCTGCTACCTGGGTTAAGAGTTGATAGCCGCGCTCGGTGGTGCGGTAATCGGGGAAATTTAACCCGGCATCCGCCAGCACAATCCCCACCAGCGTCACCAGGGGCAGGTCGAGCCCTTTCGCCAGCATTTGGGTACCCACCAGGATATCCGCCTGGTGATTGCTGAAATAGGACAGGATCAGGTCGTGGGAGCCCTTTACCCGGGTGGTATCGGCATCCCAGCGCAGGACACGCGCCCCAGGAAACGCCTGTTTCACTTCAGCTTCCAGTTTTTCGGTGCCTGTGCCGAACTGCTTGATGGCTTTGCTCTGGCATTGCGGGCATTTATCAGGCATTTGCCTGTGGTAATTGCAGGAATGGCAATGCAGTTCTTTTCCGCCAGCATGCGCTACCAGGGGAATACTGCACCTGGGGCAGCGCAGGCTGAACCCGCAAGAGCGACAAAAAACATACGTGGACGCTCCCCTGCGGTTGAGGTACAGGATGGCTTGCTGCCCGGCAGCCAGCACATCCTGCAGGGCTTGTTGCAAAGACCGGCTGAAGATGGAGCGGTTACCGGATTTTAACTCCTCGCGCATATCCACCACCCGTACAGGCGGCAAGGGCAGGCTGGCGGCATCCCCATCCAGGGTATACCGGCTGGGCGGGGTTGCAGTTTCCAGCCTGTTTTTTTCGATAATTTTACGGTGGGCGAGTACCCTGTCCGGCAAGGTGAGGATATGCCAGGTTTCTTTTTGTGCCCTCCAGTACAGGCTGACATCTGGAGTGGCTGAACCCATTAAGATCAAGCTGCTGGTCATGCCTGCATACGCGATTGCCGCTTCCACTGCCGAGTAATACGGCAGCATGTCGCGCTGGTAAAAATGCTCGTCGTGGCATTCGTCGATGATAATCAATCCCAGGTTGGGCAGCGGGGTGAAAAGCGCGCTACGCGGGCCGACAATGATCTTTAGCTGCCCGCTGCGTGCCCTGCGCCAGGTATCATAGCGTTCCCCGTCCGACAGGCGCGAGTGAATCAAACCAACCTGGCCGGGAAAACGCCCGGCCACGCGGTGCACAGTTTGGGGAGTCAGGGCAATTTCCGGTACCATCATCAGCACCTGCCTGCCCGCCTGCAGAGCCAGGTCGATTGCCCGCAGGTAAATCTCGGTCTTGCCTGAGCCGGTTACCCCATGCAGCAGCACTGGTTTGCCTTTTCTGCCTGCTGCCCTGCCAGCCAGTTCCTGCTTCACCACTCCGAATACCTGATTCTGCGCCGGCGTCAGGTCAAATGGTTCCAGTGGGGTGATCTCGTACCGGTCCAGGGGGTCGCGGAATACCTCGGTTTCCCCCAACTGCACCAGGCCTAGCTCGGCTAAAAGGGTAAGGTCTGCCATGCTGGAGCCGGTGGCTGCATAAACCCAATTGACCAAAACCGGCAGCGGCTCATTCTGCAAGAACTCCAGCACAGCCAGGCGGCGCTGGGCAGCTTCCTCTTTGCCCAGGTATTTCCTGCTGGCTTCTATTGTCTCCCGGCTGGCGGAGTACATGGCCGTGCGGACATAACGCGGGCGGACAGCGGGGGGAGGGAGAAGGGGGCTGCTGGTCACCCATCCTTGTTTGACCAGCCGCAAGGCGGAAGGCTTCCAATCCAGTTTTGGGATGGCGTACCCGATTTGCCGGCCGCGCAAAGGCCCCCTTTTTTTTAGCAGGGACAGGATGCGCTTCTCAAGCGGTGTTAATTGCTCGTCAGCCCCTGGCATTTCTGACAGGCTGTAAAGGGTATCAGCATGCTGGGAAATACCGGGCGGCAGCATGGCATCCAGGCAGGCAGCCAGTGGATTTAATGTGTTATGGGAAATCCAGGCGCCCAGTTCCAGCTGGGCAGGGGTTAAAGCCGGCAGGGTATCCAGCACCGCAGTGATCTCCCTGGTCTCTTCCACGGCGGGAACCTCAACCTGCTCCACCACGATTCCCTGGACAACCTGTTTTCCGAAGGGAACCACAACCAGTGCTCCCGGATGGATATCCTTCTCCAGGGCTGGCGGGATGGAATAATCAAAGACTCCGCTGATGGTGGGAATGTTCACTGCAACACTGATAAACATACTGCCTGCTATCTGGTCATCTCCCGTGTATTGCTGGTCTATATTAAATCTTCAGGGGAATATCCCCTTGTGGTGTGGGCAAATAAGCACATTGGCTGCTTGGCATCAGGCATCTTTAAGCATGACTGCCGCGCCGTACCCCACCACCTGGCTGCGGTCTCCGGTTTCATCGCCGGATGTGCTGTGGTGCAGCACCTGCACCCGCTTTGCTCCCAGCTCACGCCCCGCCCACATGGCGGCAGCTACAGCTGGTGCACCGCAGGCATATCCTTTACCAGTCGATTCTGCTTCCAGTACCATGTCCGGTTCGAAGATCTCGATGGCTTCCAGCATCCCGGCATCGAGACGGCGGGCAACCATCTCGGGGTAGAAATGTGAAAGGTCGGTGCTGGCAACCAGCAGCGCTTTGTGCGGCTTGAGGACCTCCGCCAGGGCTTTGCCAAGCGCTTCCAGCACGGCTGGCGCCTGGGTTCTGACCATGATTGGCAGCAGGTCAAAACTGCCGGTAAGCGCCCTCTGCAGGAAAGGCAGTTCGATCTCCAGAGAGTGCTCGCCGTCATTGGCTACCGGGGTCAGTTCCACACCGGTACGATCGAGCAGTAGCCGTGCCAGGTTGTCCACGAGATCAGAGGCCACCGGGATGTTCCCCAGGGGTGTGCTGTAAAACCGGTGGGCTGAGGTTAAGAGACCGGCAGGGTGGTAGCCGTGCAAGGGGGCGATTACCGCAACCACATCAAAGGCTGCCCCCTTGACCGTACGGAAGGCATATCCTGCCGTAGCCCCGGAGTAGCGGTACCCTGCATGCGGGGCGATGACGCCGACCACTTCCCCTTCAAGCTGGGGTAAATGGGCTGCCGCGATATACTCATCCATTTCCTTTGCCAGGCGGTTAGGGTCAGCGGTGTACCACATTCCCGCGATAGGCGAGGGGCGAATATCTGATATACCAGCCATTGCTTACCTCCATTGATTAAAGATTATAGCATGCACGCTTTTCCTTATGCTTGTTTACTGCCTGCATAGGCATTCTTGGGTTAAAATCAATCCATGCCAACCCGAATCGAAATCTCCCCTGATTTATGCATCCGCTGCGGCAGCTGTGTGGAAGTCTGCCCGGCAGAGGTATTTGACGCAATAGAAAACGGCAATCCGCCCCAGGTGGTTAAAGCGCAAAGCTGCATTACCTGCGGGCATTGCGTGGCAGTCTGCCCGGAAGATGCCATCAGCCACAGCCGCTTTCCTGCCAGTTCACTCTTCTCCATTCAACCGGAAATGCAGCTGGATGCCGGGGCGGTTCTGAACTGGATGCAGACCCGCCGTTCCGTGAGGGAGTTTACCCGCCAGCCGGTTCCGAAAGAAAAAATGCAGCTGGTGCTAAAAGCTGCCCGCTCTGCCCCGGTCGCCAGCAACTTTCCTACCACGCGCTATACCCTGGTGCAAACACCAGAACTGCTAGGGCAGGTATCGGAGCTGACGGTTTTCCAGTTTGCCAACGAGGTTGCCGTCATGCGGAACTGGTTACAAGCACGGCTCATTAAACTATTTGCCCCTAAAGAACTGGCAATCGGTAAAGCCTTTTTACCCGTTGTAGAAAAGATGATCGAACAAATAAAGAGCGGTGAGGATCCTATCCTGCATCATGCGACCCTGCTTATGCTTTTCCATGGGTCCCCTGAGCGCCGTTTCGCGAATGATAATGCCCAGCTGGCCTGCCAGAATGCTGCCCTGATGTGCCATACACTCGGGCTGGGGGCATTCTATACCGGTTACCTCATCCGGGCTGCTGAAAAGAACCCGTCCATCGCCCGGCTGCTCGACATCCCAGCGAGGGACACCATCTTTGCCGGGCTGGCAATTGTGGTTCCTGCCATCCCGTATTACAAAGGGGTCCGCCACACAGACCCGCAAGCAAAGTGGGTTTAAGAATTAATCAGTACAGAAAAAATTCAGGCCTGGAGTAGACAACCAGGCCTGATGCTTAATTTAGTGATATCTGTTTACTGTTTCTGGCCGCATTTCGGGCAGAAAGCAGCGCCCGGGCGCAGCGGTTCACCGCAATGGTGGCACACTGTTTGAACCGGCGGGGCTGGAGGCAGGTCAAGCGGTCCACCGCAGCGTGCACAGAATTTTCCGGGGGACGTGCGCGGTGTTCCGCAATGCGGGCAGACTGCGGCGGGCGGCATTTGCTGCTGCGGGGTCGGAGTAGGCGGCTGAGGCGGGATCGGCCGCGGTGCAGCAGGCCGGACAGCCTGAGGTGGAGCTGGCTGGTGGTAAGGAACGGGCGGCCTTGCCTGGGGTACCGGCCGGCGCGGTTTCTTACGGCGGCTGAGCAGCACTACCAGCAGGACGATTCCAAAGACCACCAGCAGGCTGAAGCAGCAGAACAGTCCGGCGATAACCTTCCAGGTATTGTTCATGCCGCTGACGGTGTCAATGGGTTTAATTTCATCCTTATCTTCTTCCGGCGGTGCAGGTTCCACATCCACAACAATGGGTGTTGCCGTTGGCGCGCCCTCTTCTTCTTCAGGCGGAACCACAACCACCTCTTCTCCGCCTGGAGGATCTCCCAACCACAGCAACCCTTTACCGTATTGCGGATCTGGACCAGAAGGACCTGCATCCTGTGCCCGATCGAGCAGGAAGGCTTTAACCTGGTCCACGCTGAAATCAGGGAATGCCTGCCTGACCAGGGCAGCTGCGCCGGCAACCTGAGGGGATGAGTTTGATGTTCCGGCAAATTCTTCACCGAAAGCCACACTGTAGGTTTCGGTTGGACCGCACATATCCGGTTTTAAGCGTCCGTCCACGGTTGGTCCCTGGGAGCTGTAATCAGTCAACTCACCGCTTTCCCAGTTTGTGGCACAAATGGTAAAGGATGATTGCGCATCTGAAGGGCTGAGCAGGCTGTACTCGGGGACAATGAAGGCTGGCTCAAAGTCGGCATAGTTCGCAAATACATCGATGGTTATATCCCTGGTTACATTCGTCCCATAAATTACAAGGTAATAAGGCCCGTAGTCGGGAAACTCGTAGAAAACGGCCTCAACTGGCGGGTTGCCCGAGCTGCCATCCTGGGTCATGTATGAACTGTAAAGAATATCACCATTGCTGTCGACCACATACACATCCAGGTCCTGGTCCATTGCATCCCAATCGTCCCACTGCACCAGAATCCCTGTGTTGTAAAACGGATAAAAGACCAGGCCGTAGGTCCCATCGCTCAGGAACTCGTGCACACCGTCGCCATTTGTATCGGTGAACTTACCGCGCCAGTGGCGGCTGCCGCTATTGCCTGATGAGTTGACCCACATGATGTCATTGGAAACCACCCAATCGATGGCCTGAATATCTGCCCCGGTCCCGTTGCGCGGCCCGTAAGCGCCGCCGCCCGAATGGTTGATGACAGAAACACCCTGGCTGACGAGCCAGTCGATTGCTGCATAGAACTCGGTATCTGTGGAGTAAGCGGCGAATACCAGGTATGCATCCGGTGCAATGGCATGAATGACCTCAGCCACTGCTGTGCCGTGGTTGATACCGGTCTGGTCGATTTCGGTGCCGGCGATGAATGACTGGGCTGTTATCATGGAAGAATCGGGCAGTTCGCTTCCCAGCTCATCCTGGTACTGGTCAAAGCCAAAATCCAGGATCCCGATCCGCATACCCTGCCCGGTAAAACCTGCTTCATGCCAGGCGGTGGCATTAATGACCGGAAGAGATTCAAGCGCCATCTGGTAGACTGGCGCTTGATCGTTGAGGGTGAGATTGCCGTCGGGCGTGGTTATTTTCGGCAGCCGGACGCGGGTGACATGCTCCAATTCGGTCAAATCCTTGAATATGGCGGCCGGGTCGTCCGATTGCAGTTGTTCCTTGATCAGGTCAACCGGGATGCCGATATCCAGCAGGTTGCCATGGGCGGTGTTGATGCTGATGCCCTCGGCTTTCAGCTGTTCCTGGACGGCGGTGGTGTCATCCACATCAAACTCGAGGGTTACCATCAGTTCGCCTTTGGCGTTGATCATGCTGCGCGCACGGGCAAGCTCGATGGCGCCATCCACCCCATTTTCCTGGTAGGCAATCAGGAAATCCTTGTAGGCTGAATCCAGGGCGGGATCCAGCAGGATATCTGCATATTCCGGGTATTTGTCCGCCAGTTCCTCAAGGGTTGGAGGCAGTTCAAACTTGGTGAGCGGCGGGGCTGTAGGTGTGGGCTTGAAATACTTGTTGTACACCACTATCCCGGTAACCGCCGCAATAACTAGAAATACCACAATTGCTGCGATCAGGATGGTGATGCCTTTGCGGGTGGAAAGTTTATCCAGGAACCCCTGCTTTTGAGGTTCGTCATCCTGGGGAAAACTTACTTTCTCGGTTTCAGGGCCGGTATGCGGGTCTGAACTGGGTGTGACTGGTTGTTGATCATCAGACATTGTTGCCTCCTTTGGAAAAAACTCGTGGGAACTTCTGGTCTAATTGAACACTATACAACTTTCTGACTCCGGCTTCAATAAGGAATTTGTTCAGGGGTCCCATTTAAGGAATGGTTATAATATTTTCGACGGTATAGGTGCCTGCCTGGTAATCGTCATAACCGTCGTTAAGGGGTTGCGACATGCTGAAGCTGTACGTAATGTTGTGGAGACCCGTCTTTAACCCGTCAATGTAAGTACGGTACGCGTAGCAAAACCCAACGGAATTCGTGTAACCCATGAAAGCGGTGTCACGGTCAATATTCACTTTCACATCATCAACCTGCAGGGTATAAGACATGAGCGCCCAATTCTGGTCGAGTATCTCTTGCGTAGAAGTGCACCAGCCCATATTGATCACCAGCGGCTTACCGGCTGGCACTGTACAGCTGTATGAGTATTTGATGGGCGACAGTACCGGGTCATTGGATCGTGAACACAGGCTGTTCAGGTCTGCAGCCCCGGCGGCAGGGCTGGGCGTGCCGTCATAGGCCGGGAACACATAGAAATTGGGCAGTTCTGTGGCTGTGGGCACTGCAGTAGGAGGTACCTTTTCGGGTTCTTCAGTTTCGGTTTCTTCCTCGACCTTCACCACTTCCTTGTTGCCATTCAGGATATCCGGCAGGTTGAACAGCGACGGCGCAGCTAGCGCCAGGATGACCACGGTAACAACCCCCAGCAAGAAAAGGACTCCAACTGCAATCCCGCCCCATAGCAGGTAGGACTTGTTTTTTTGCGGTTTGGCTTGACCGGGGGGAACCGGGTCATATACCCGTATGACCGGGGCGGCAGGTTCGACCGGGACTTGTTCTGTCGGCGTGTTATACCTGCCTGGAGATGGGATGGTAGGCAGAGGGGCAGCAGCAGCCTGGGGGAATTCCATGGCAGCCATCAGGCGCTGTTTCATCTCTGCTGCGGATTGGTAGCGTTCTTCGGGTTCCATCGCCATTGCACGCGCAATGCAATCCGAAAGGTCCGGCGGGATGCTGCTGTTCAGGCTGCGGACAGTCGGCAGAACCGCGCCGTTATAACGGATAATGCTGTCCGGGGGGACTTCACCGCTCAGCAGGGTGAACAGGGTGGCTCCCAGGGAATAGACATCAGAACGGGCATCCACAGTTCCCGCGGTTAGCTGCTCGTAAGGGGCATACACGCTGGCAGCAACTTGCTGGATCGAAACCGGGGCTGGCTGGGTGGCAGGTTTTATCAGGGTGCCGATGCCAGTCAACACCGCGTTGTTACCGGTGGTAATGAGGATGTTGGCCGGCTGCACGTCACCATGGAATACGGGGACAGGCTGGGTGTGCAATGCTTGCAGCGCATCACAGACCTGTGCTATCCAGGGTTTCAAGGCGGGTATGGGGATCGTTCCGCCGCTCTCTTTTTGCTTTTGCTGCAGGTTTTGTCCTTCGATAAACGGCATGACAAGGTAATACCCCTGGCCCGGCAGGCTGAAATGGCTGCTGACCTTCACCAGGTTGGGGTGATCCAGGCTGGCCAGGCGGACAGCCAGCTCTTCCAGATCCTGCTGATCTATTCCGGGATCATCCGGGTATTCCCTGATCACCACCGGCTGGTTGAGGGTGATATCCCAGGCGCGGTAAACAGCGCCTGTTGTATCGCTTGTGAGCGCCCTGGCAACTCTGTAACGATCCTGTAAAACCTGCCCTGGAGTGAGCATATTCACCTGTGTATTCGATTATGATAATTTCTGATTATAGATAAGCTTTATCGTATTATACAAATGTATGCTTAACAATTTCAATAAGAAGTTTTGATTACGGCAGCGGGATGATGACGAAATTCGAAAAATCGGTGGTGTATCCGGGTATCTCATTGCCAGTATAAAGCCCGCTGGCAGCAACAACAGTCCCTTCAGCCAGGCTGCTGGAAAGGTCCAGTTCACTTACCAGGCTGCCGTTGCAGAAGAGCCAACCTTTTTCCTCCAGGGCGATCAGGATGAGATCGTTGCTCTCTCCGGCACCGGTTCTCAGGTTGCTGATCACCCCTGAACCGACCTGGACCCCCTCTGTTTCTCCAGAGTGGAAGGCCAGTTCCCACCCCGAATTTTCAGCAATTGGGAGGCGGAACTGGTCATTCCCGCCCAGGTTGCGGAACATGAAGCCGTAGTCAAAATTTCCGGTGCTGGTTCCATAAGGATTGGTAAAGGTCACTGTGGCAATGAAGTTGGTGTACTGGGATTCGGGGCCATATTCTTCAATATACCCATCCTGGTCATGCACCAGGCTGCCAGACTCAGGTGTCAGGTTGGTCTGCCAGATATTGAAATCCTTGTATGGTGTGGATTTTCCATCCACCTCGTCGCCGGAATACATCCCGGTTGCCAGCTCGATATCGCCGGGTGAGGACTTGGTGCTCAGATCCAGCTCCGAGATCAACACACCGTTCAGAAAGAACCAGCCGCGGTCTTGAAATGCCACCAGCATGAGCTTGTTGGTGTCGCCTTCAAGGCTGTTGAGATTGGTTAATGTGCCGCTGGCTATCTCTGTTCCATTGGAAGAACCATTGTGATCGGTTACGTACCAGGTTTTATCAGAAAGGATCGCCAGGCGGTAATGCTTGTCAAACCCTTGTTCCCGGAAAAGGAACCCGATATCCCATGACCCGGTACTTGTGCTGTAGGGGATAATGAAGTCCACCTGGGCGATGAAATCAGCAACCGATACAGCGGGATCGACTGTGCCAATCAACCCGTCGGTTGCGTTATGCAGGATCTCGCCATTAAAAGGCCCGGCAACCAGCGAAAGCTGGCTGGATGGGTTAACTGTAGGGGAAGTGCGCATGACGGGGGTGCGGGTGATGAAAACCGTGGGTGTATCCTCCAGTGTGGGTAAGGAGGTTCGGGTGGCAGTCTTGGCTTTCACCACAACTGCCGGAGTACTGGTTGCGAAGGAGGGTTTCAATCCAGGGATCAGGAAAATCATCGCACATAACCCTCCCAGCAACCCAACACCTGCCACGGAGATCAGGGCTATCGCCCAGCCTGGCAGCTTTTTCTTCAAGGGTTTGGAGATGACCTGCGATGCCTGTGTCTGGGCAGGGTAGGATGCAGCCTGTGGACTGAATGCTTGCGGCGGGGCAGGAACCGTTTCAGTGCTGGAAGATCCCAGCGCGATTCGGAACTGGTGGATCGCCCGGAAACGGTTTTCGGGAGAAAGCGCCATGGCCTGGGAGATGGCATTGCCAACCCTGGCGGAGATGCGCGGGTTAACAACATGGGCCGGCCGCAGGGTGTCGTAGGCGACCCTCTGCACGCTCTCAGGCGGATGGATACCGGTAAGCAAGGCGTACATGGTAGCGCCAAGGGCATAGATGTCGGTTCTTGTATCGGTATTCCCTTGCCCGTACTGCTCCGGAGGAGAATAACCGGGGGTGATGGCTCGAGCTCCGACCGTGGTCTTGACATGGCTGTCGAATAGTTTTACCAGGCCGAAATCCACCAGGACAGCCTTTCCATCCGGGGTGATCTTGATGTTGGCTGGCTTAATGTCACGGTGCAACACAGGAGGGGAGCGCCCATGCAGGTATTCGAGCGCATCCATCACCTGTCCCATCCAGGTGATCACCCTCTCCTGTGGGATGGTGCCGTCTTTCTCCAGCATGGTTTGCAGATCTTCCCCTTCAATAAAGTCCATCACCAGGTACTGGCCCTGGTCGGGGATGATGAAGTGGTCGGTGACACGCGGGAGGTTGGGGTGGGAAAGGTTGGCCAGAACCGTTGCTTCGCGCGTGAACTGGCGCTGTGCTTCCAGCGATGTATCCAGGTTCTCTTTCACCGCGCAAGAGTGGCTGAGGTTAAGGTCCCAGGCTTTGTAAACCGCTCCAAATCCCCCCTGTCCGAGCAATTTTACGATCCTGTACCTGCTGTTGAGGATGTAGCCGGCTTCAAATACCATGCTTATATTATAAAGAGATTAACCTCAAAATACCAAACATTGGGGAGAAATTGGTTTGTGTGATGGGGTTACATCACCACTGCCGCATATAAAAACCAGCCCTGGAGTTCTCCAGGACTGGAATATATTTCAGGCAGATATTCTCAGGGAATATTGTATACAAAGAAATCCCAGTATTCCGTATAATATCCTGCTATCAGGTCGCCGGTATACATGCCGGTAGCCACAAAGACATCTCCTTCTACAGTCCGCCCCGACAGGTCCAGGTCACTCACAAACTCATTGTTCACCATCAGTTCGCCGTAGTTGTCATAGGCTACAACCTGGATGGTGTTGGAGCCGAATTCCGATGTGTCCAGGTTAGTGACTTTACCGGAATCGACAAGTGTGCCGTCAGGGTCTCCAGTGTTGTTATACAATTCCCAATCACCGGTGGAGGAAACAATCAGGCGGTACTGCTGGTTGGCTCCCTCATGGCGGAAGAGGAACCCGTAATCCCAAGGGCCTGATGTGGTGCTGTAGGGATTAAGAAAAGTGGCTTCGACGAGAAAATTCTTAAGGCTCACATCCGCATTGGTTCCGGGGATAAACCCGTCAGTGGTATGTTCAAGGCTTCCAGATGAAGGGCCGAACACCAGAGCTGGTGAACCAAAGCTTTCGGCTGTTGCAGTGATGGACTGGACAGCGCTGACAGTTGCGGCTGCTTCAGTCATCACCGCCTGGACAGCCTGTGTCATTTCCAGCTGTGCGGCTTCCGTAGCCTTCTTTTCCTGCAGCTTTTGGTCCGCACGTTCGGTGCGGGTGCGCTGGACAGCCAGGGCTTCAGAGGTTGCGGTGGCAGATTTATTGGCTGCGGCACCAATGCTGTAGAGTGCAATACAGACGACAGCAATGATTGCCACAACTCCGCCGGCGATACCGATGATCAAGCCGGTTTTCGGTTTCTTCTTCACAGGTACGGCATACTGCGCTCCAGGAGGCAGGGGCTCCTGGCTGACATACACCCCCGTGCTGGCGACAGGAACGGTAGCCTGCATTACAGGGCCGGATTGCAGGTTGACGGTTTGGGCAGGAGTTACCCGCTGGCTGCTGATGGCATTGCGAAAATCTAACATGGTGGGGAAGCGGTTGGTTGGAACCATATCCATCGCGCGTGCGATGGCCATGCCCATACCGGGCGGCACGCGCGGGTTCACCAGGTGCGCGGGCCGCAGGGTATCCCCGGCAACACGCTGGACGCTTTCAGGCGGGTTGACGCCTGTGACCAGCATGTAGAAGGTTGCACCGAGGGCGTAAATATCAGAGCGCACATCTGTGCTGCCCTGGCCATATTGTTCGGGCGGTGAATAGCCAGGCGTGATCGCCCGCGCCCCCATGGTAGTTTTCGTGTGGTTGTCATAGAGTTTAACCAGCCCGAAATCCACCAGAACAGCTTTGCCCTCAGGGGTGATCTTGATATTGGCCGGCTTGATGTCGCGGTGCAGCACAGGCGGCGTGCGGCCGTGCAGGTAGATCAGCGCATCCATCACCTGCGCAATATAATGGGCTGCTCTGGAGGGATCCAGCGCTCCATCCTTCTCCACCGTGCGCTGCAGGTCATCACCCTCGATGAAATCCATCACCAGGTATTGCCCCTGGTCAGGGATGATAAAGTGATCTGTGACACGCGGCAGGTTGGGGTGCGAGAGGTTGGCAAGCACAGTGGCTTCGCGCAGGAACTGGCGCTGGGCTTCCTGCGAAATATCCAGGTTCTCCTTGACTGCTACCAGCTTATCCAGGTTGGCGTCGCGCGCTTTATAGACTGCGCCAAACCCTCCCTGGCCCAGCAATGCATCAATGTGGTATCGGTTGTTTAGAATGTGCCCCGGTGAGAGTGTCATACTTGCTCCTGTAAGAAATTCAATAAATCAAGTAAAAATGTTACCATACTGGCAAATAAATACTACCTGTCGATTGTTTTACAAATTTCTCGAATGGTAACGCCATATTTCCTGGCAGAGAAAGCAGCCTGCCAGTCTCCATTCAAGTGTGCGAATAAATTGGTTCATTTCTCAATAATATATACCTCTTCAAGGACGGCATAGCCTGAAATCGATAAGTTGCCGCTTGCACCCAGATCGTCAGGGGTCATTCCCACTGAACAAAGTTCTGACTCATTCAGGTATAGTCCTGCCCAGCCCTTTTCTATCCTGATCTTGTATGTATAAGAACTATCATCAATGGTCCAGTTCACTTTGCAAGAGCCTAATTCGGTGTTGTTGGTTGTGTCAAACAGAACTAGCGATTGGCTGGATTTAGAAATGGATGCGGAGACTGCAGCCGGAGGGTTTGCGGCTTCTGCAGGAGAAACCAGGCTGTCAAGGGTCCAGCGGATATCCATGACATAATTAGGCGGGAAATCAATCAAGCTAGCAGTGACACCGATTTCCACCGACTTCGGCAGGTTGAAGTTAATGACTGATTTGATTCCGGAATTTTCAGATTCAGTGCTTACCACTAACAACTGGCCGGCATTCAGGTCTTCAATCGGGGCAATGCTTCCAAAAGCGGTCCACCAATCATTCAACCCGGTTTCAAATGAATCATAAAAGGTGTATTCGGGTTCCGGGGTGGAGGTCATGGTAGGCGTCTTTGTAAGGGTAGGTGTGAAGGTCGGCTCCGGTGTTTCGGTTGGCGTTGGGGTCTTGGTAGGCTTGGGCGTCCGGGTTGGCTCGCTGGTGGGGGTGGCTTTCCCCAGGCGGCTGGCAAATTCTTCTACTGGCGCCGGCAGTTGCAGATCACCAAAGGTACCCCTGAGGGCCAGGAAAGCCGCGGCAGCCAGTAAAATGACTGCTACCAGGAGCACAATCAGGAGTATAAGGCACCCTTTCTTCCGGCCCTTCTTCTTTGGCGTTTCTGCACCGGCAGGAGGTTGCATGGGTGGAATAGCTGCAGGAGGAGGTACTGATTGACTGATGGCTTGTGCTGCAGGTACTTCCCCTGCAGCTGCTGTTGGTTTACCGCAGTAATTGCAAAATTTTATACCCTGGCGGATGGTTTTACCGCAGTGCAGGCAGATTTCGGTGGCTGGAGCGGCCGGTTGTGGTTCAGCAGGCTGGGGCTCTGCTGGGGAAGCTTCAGGGGCGCCGGGTTCAGTTTCAGGCACTGGTGCAGGTTCGGGCGGAAGGGAAGTCTCCTGCGATAGCGGGACGGTAGCAGGCATTTCTTTGCCGCAGTGGCTGCAGAATTTTGCGCCTGTTCGAACGGTTTTGCCACAATTTGGACATGTAACTGACATTTTGACCTCCTGCGGTCAATTAAATGGACCGGTTGACTTTACTTCTGGACCTTCTCAGCACAGCAGAATTGTTCTGATTGTACAAATAAATCGAATCACTTTCAACCTGCTTTACTTTCTGGTGCTGTATCCAGTCGATAATTATCCTTAAGGTTGGTTCAGTCCAGGCGAACCGTCTTGCGGCTGGTCAGGCGGATGGTCTTGGANNGCCAGCTGGGTCTCGCCCTGGTTGAGCAGGATGGTCACTGCCTGGCGCAGGCGCTGGGTTGCCCCGGGGATGTTGCCAGCTGTCGCTTCATCCAGCGCTTGGGTCTGCAGCTTGAAGGCGGTGACCTTCTCCACAATCCCCATAACCCTGCTGTCCAGCTGGTTCACCAGCGCCGGGTCTGCGCTGAAGTTCACGATCAGGTCGGCTGCCGTCCTTCCGGATACCTTCTGCAAACTGGTGTAGATAACATCCAGCTGGGCTGCCCGCATCATCCCTTCAGGCCTGGGAGGGAGTACCAGTTCCATCATGAATGCTGCTCCGCTCTTATCCAGGTCGCCAACCGCGATAACCACCGAGCGGCCCTGGATGGTTTTCAGGCTGATATCTTTGATCATGGGGGTCACCTGCCAGACGCGCCGGGCTTCCACACCCTGAACCATGCGCATGGTAACTGTAACGCCCTTGCATACAATCTGCATGCTCTGAAACACTTGCTGGAAGATGCTGAAAGCCTGGTCTGGTGTGGCAATGTAATCTGCATACCCCACCCGGCTTTTTGGCGCTGCCTGCAGGCTGCGGTCCGCCAGCTCCTGCACAAAATCGGTATTCCAATCGCTTCCCAGACCGAGACCGATAAGCGGGATACCGAGTGCGCCGGCATGGTCTGCTTCGCGGAAAGAATCAGCTTCTTTGTCGGTTACCTCACCATCTGTCAACAGGATGATGCGGCTGATGCGTTCGGAATTGTGGAAAGTGCTTACCTGGTTGACTGCCTCACGGATGGCTGGCGCCATGCTGGTGCCGCCGCCGTCGCGGATACTGTCCACCATGCTTTTTAACAAGGGTTTATTCCCCACTGCCTGGGCAGGGATGAGCACCTGGGTGGTGGATTCAAAGGTAATAACCGAAACCACATCCATCGGATCCAGCTGGTCGATGATGTTCTTGACTGCCTCCCGCATGGTACGGATCTTTTCACCCGCCATCGAACCGCTGCGGTCGAGCACGAGGGCAAAATTCAATGGCAGGCGCACATCTGGGGCAAACCCGCCCGGCGAAATTTCTGAAAGCACGTACACCAGCTGCGGCTGGTCCATTACCGGCACAGCCGATTTGTTGCTTATACTG
The DNA here is from genome assembly GCA_002403095.1 of Leptolinea sp. UBA4782. Taxonomy (GTDB): domain Bacteria; phylum Chloroflexota; class Anaerolineae; order Anaerolineales; family Anaerolineaceae; genus UBA4782. The sequence goes on along the minus strand of DHHC01000031.1, from coordinate 12,855 downwards.
GAAAGGTGAATGTCTTCTGGCATAAAGTACTCCTTGTTGCTGGCCATTTCACCTGGAAGCAAAGGTATGCACCTGCTCGTTTCGGGTAGCGCTCCCAGGTTAAGGCTTTAATAATCTTCACGGTCCCGCATAACTTTCCGGCAGGCTAGCGCGGGGTTGGCAGATCAACCTTCCGGCCGCAAGCCGGGCAAAACTTCATGGTCGGGTTGAGCGGCATTTTACACTTGGGGCAGCGCCTGACCTTGCCCGGACCGGCCGGGTTGCCTTGCGGGAATTTCTTCCTGGCAGGCGGATCTATTAGGCAGCATACCAGCAGTACGGGCAGAATAGAATCCCGGCTTTCCAGCAGCTCTGCTTTGCAGTGCCAGGTTGCGCCAGGCATGGGTGCATACCAGGCAAAAGGTGGGCTCTCCCTGGTATGGTTCAACGCTGCACGCCCGCGCTCATCATCAATGTGCAGGTGCACCCGGGCATTCCCCTGCCAGTACATCAGTACCAGGGCGCTTTTGCCTTGCGGCGGGGTAAATCCGATTGATGTAGCAGGTTTTTCGGTTGAAAGTAAAAGTGGATATTCTGCCGCAACAGAGGCGTGCTCCTTTTTTGCTTTCTCTAGCATGGCTGACCTGACCGGCTGCACCTGGGCGGCCGCTGACAGGAATGCCAGCAAAGTATCTTCTCCTTCTATGCTGCCCGGCGGCAGAGGCTGGCAGATGACCAATCCGCTACCAAATTCAAAGGCAAAAACCATTGACGCTGGATCTGGTGCATCCTGCTGGATAAATACCTGAAGAGAATCCGGCAGTACTGCTGGTACTGCCAGGGGAGCAGTCAATTCAATCAGAAAATGTTCACCGGTAAGGTATACCAGGGCAGGCTCAACCGCTTTTAGCTGGGCTTTTCCGGGTTCGATTCTTCGCAACCCGGTGACCTTTTCAGGGAACGCCAGTGCCAGCAGAGCGGCACTTTCGCCCAGGGCGGTCAGGCAGCCGCCATTTTGCACATACTCCCGCAGGCGGCTGGCGAATGTTGCAGCTTGTTCCTGCTGCTCGGCGGCAGGGAAATCAGAAACGTTTAAGGCCTGCTGCCCGGCCGGATCACGCGCCATTTCGCCCCAGGTGCCAGCTTCCCAGGTTGGCAGACCTGTGGCGGATTCAACTTTATCTCTAATTGCTTCAGGATTGCTGGTGATAATCCAGTTTGCCCGCATGGTTACCGTCCTATCCCTTCGACCGGCCGGTCACTTCTTATCCTGCGCTTTCAGGAAAACCATCGATAAGACAATAAAGAGAATCCCGAATCCAAGCAGGACTCCCCAGGAAGCAAACAGGTGGCTCTTTGTGCGCTCGTACCCTACAAAGAAATCCATCTGCGACTTGACATCCTTGTTCAGTTCTTCGATCCTGACCTCACCCAGGTTGTTGAGCCGGTCCATATCCACGCTGGTGCCCAGCGCTTCAATCGTCCAGCGGCTGGAAGTTGCATACGAAAGCGGGTTGGCAGCATCCGGAAGCGGGAAGAGGGTGCCGCAGAAGATCAACTGCACGAACAGGATCACCAGGATGATGTAAATGACAGTGTTGCTGTTCTTTACCAGGGTGGAGATCAGCAGCCCCAGCCCGATGGCTGAAAACATGCTGATCAGCAGGGTGAGGTACATCTCAACCACAGGAGCAAAAAGTAGCCCGCGGGTTGGGTACTCCACCTTCAAGCCGATCACTGCCAAAAGCAGCAGGCACTGGATCACACCGAAGCCCATCAGTACGATCACCTTGGACATCATATACGGGACGATGCCCAGGTTAATCATGCGTTCGCGTTCGTATACCGCCTTTTCTTTGACCACCTCGTAGGCAGACCCGAACAAACCGAGGAAGATGGCAGAAAATGCCAGCATGTTGATCAAGGCTTGCGCATCTTTGGCGATTGAGTACACACCTTTGGTCTTCAGTTGGAACCAGATCTCGCGTTCAGAATCACCGACGAAAGCCATTGGCTCGGCAATCAGCAGCAGGAAAATGCCAATGATCGGCATGACTGCAAACAAAACAAACAGGCTGATCTTGTCCCTGAAAATTAGGTCGAGATACCTTCGGGTCAGGATGCCGAACTGGCGCAGGCTGGCAGCCAGTCCATTGCTTTTCTTTTTCTGACTGGTTGGGATGCTGCCGGTCGGGTTGGGGATTTCTCCCTGGCGCTGCTGTACGTATTGGCGATAATCTTCAGACTGTTTATAGTTTTCGGCGGCAGCTTTTGATTCCGGTTTGGTGTCCACTTTGGCATAGATCGTAGCAAAGTCCGGCACCTGGAAATAGGATATGGCTTTTTGCGGCGGCCCGAAATATACCAGCTGACCATGTGCCAGAAAGATGACATGGTCGCAGGAATCGAGGATGTTGGAGGTGGCGTGCGTGGTCACCAGCACGGTGCATCCGCTGTCGGCCAGGTTGTTGAGGGTGCGCATCATTTTCTTGTCCAGGCCGGGGTCAAGCCCAGAGGTGGGCTCGTCGAGGAACAGCAGGCGCGGTTCAGAGAGCATCTCGGAGGCAATGCTGACCCGTTTGCGCTGCCCGCCGCTCAGGCTGCTGATCTGCATATCCTTCTGGTCTGCCATATCCACGATCTCGAGCACATCATTGATGCGGTTCTCGATCTCTGCTTTGTGGGTGTCCGGCGGCAAGCGCAGCATGGCGGTGTAGGTTAAGGCATTCTTAACGGTCAGGCTGGTATGCAGGATATCTGCCTGGGGAACGTACCCCATGTCGCGCCGGTACGCATCGTAATGGCGGTAAAGGTCATCACCATTGATCAACACCCGGCCTTTGTTCGCCCGGCGGGAGCCGTTGAGGGCATCCATCAGGGTGGATTTACCCGCCCCGCTGCCGCCCACCAGGGCGACAAATTCGCGCGGCAGGATGGTTAATGAAACATCGTTAAGGATAACCTTGACTCCCTGGTTGGTGTTCACTTCCCTGCGCAGGTTCACCCCATCCAGCCGCAGGCTGGCAGCCTGGGCGACGATTGCTGTCTGCCCGTACACCATCTTGAACGGCCCGATCTGAATGCTGTCACCCAGCTTGAGAGATACACGCTTGATGCGTTTGCCGTTCACGAAGGTGCCATTGGTTGATCCGAGATCCTCCAGGTCGTGCCCTTTTTCCGTACGGATAAACCGGGCATGCTTCCAGGATACAATCGGGGCGCTTAATGGGATGCTGGATCCAGGGTCGCGGCCGATGGTTGTCACCGGTTGGCTGGAAATCATCGCCATGTCGATGGCAAATGTGGTGGCTGCTGCTTCGGTTACGTCTTTGGTTTCAAGGTAGATCAGGGAAACGGAATTACCGTAGATGTCGCCGATGCGGACGATATCGCCGTTTTGGAGGGGGAAAGGAGTGTTGGCAGTGATCTGGCGCCCGCGCACATACGTGCCATTACGGCTGCCCAGGTCTTCAATCACATATCCGCTTTCAACCGGAGATATCCTGGCGTGATGGCGGGAAATGTCCGGCAGACCGACCGGGTTTTGCTGGGTGGGCAAGCCGATCTGAACATCTGTTGAGGGGTCGCGCCCGATCGAAAGGGGAGTTTTCCCCAGCAAGATGGTGCGCTCAGCAACCCCTTCACGCACCAGGATCCTGGGTTGTTCGCCGGTATGCTTCGGCTGTGCTGCAGGCTGGTAGTCGCTGGCTCTTACGGTTTTGGGTGCAGAAGATACGGGTACTGCTGCAGGCGCTACCGGGGGGGCAGGTTTATTCACCGGTTGGGATGGCTCAGGCTGAACCGCTTCCATCTTGTCCGGCTGATTGGATTCAGGTTCTGCTGGCGCTGGTTCCACCGGCTTTCCGCAGGAAGGGCAGAAGCGGGCTTCTGCCCTTATGGGAGCATTACAATAGGGACAGGCGGGGGATTGGGTCATAGGGTTATCCTGATAATGTGCTTGCTTCAGGTAATGCAAATGGTGCGACCGCTGATGATCCAGGCATTAGGTTGCCTGCCTGGATGCCTGTACTGGCAGCAGGTTACTGGTTGTAAACCAGCCTTAACCTGCCGAGGAGGATCTCATCCCCTCCCTGGAGTGGATAGCGCTGGCCGGGTACCAGGGGTAAGCCCCTCAGGAAAGTCTTGTTGACCGAATTCAGGTCTTCAATCATCACCTGTTGACCCTGGATGGTCAGTTTGCAGTGCTGCCGGCTGACACCAAGGTTCAGTGCTTCGTAAGGATCCAGGTTGACATCCGGGAAATTGCCGCTAACCGGGTCTTCCCTGCCTACCAGGATCTCGCTTTTTCCTGCCGGGATGGGGATGACAGTACCAGTGCCTGCCACCTGGAACGATCCGATTATGAAAACCGGGGTGGGAGGGGCTGCCGGGGCTGGCGCTGGTTCTTGCGGCGGTGCAGAGGGGGGTGTCTCCGACGGCGCTTCAGCAGCCAGCGGGATTGGTACATACTCCACAAACGCCGGAGCCGAAGCTGCAGGCTGCTGTGCAAGAGGCGGCAGCGATTCGGGGGGAATGGGTTCGGAGAACGGCACTGCTGGCGCTGCTGCATCTGCTGCCGGGCTGGGTGCTGCTGCAGCCAGGGAGTTGCCGCAGTTTTCACAAAAGGCTGCCCCGGGGATGTTATACACATTACACACCGGGCAGGCTACCAGCCCGGAGGACGGCCCTGCAGCCTGGGCTGGCGCTTCGACCGGGAGCGGTGGCGCTGCTACTGGAGCCAGCCGGTTGCCGCAATTGTCGCAGAAGATTGCACCCGGAATGACCGGTTGACCGCAAGAAGAACATACTTCACTCATGTTCACACCTCCATCATTCTGGTCCTGCCTGCAGGATGGTATTCAGGCGGAATTTCCTTTCCAATGAACTCCCATCACCCGTCAGGCAGCTGGTTAGCGGTAAGGTCCTGTTTGCAGCCGCTGGATATGCGAGGCTGCCCTGATGCCATGCTTTTCTGGCTCATGCTCCCTGGACAAATTCAAACAGGGGAGAGGCAGCAGGTCAAGCTAATTATCCTATTATGCAGGCATCTTTGCAAGAAGGAAACAAACCTGGCAGGTGATACCTGCCAGGCAAAATTGCAACACAAATGCCGGTTTAATCAGCTCTGACCGCTTCGACCAGGATGGCAGTGATGTTGTCTTCTCCACCGGCGGTGTTGGCGGCTGCAACCAGTTTCTCACAGGCAGCCTGCGGGTTGGAGCTTTCACGGATGATCTGCAGGGCGGTTTCATCCTCGAGCATCTCCCACAACCCGTCTGAACAAAGCAGGATCTTATCACCAGGTTCAAGGGTGAGCGTGAAAACATCTACATCCACTTGTTCTTTATCCCCGATGGTACGGTACACCACGTTACGCTGCGGGTGGGTTCTGCCTTCTTCCCTGCGGATCTGCCCGGTGGCTATCAAGCGTTCAACCAGAGAGTGGTCTGTGGTAATCCGCTGGATGCCCTGGTTGTTAACCAGGTAAGCGCGGCTGTCGCCGACATTAGCCAGGTAGGCTTTTAACCCATCCATAACTGCCATAACGAGTGTGGAGCCCATATCTGTTCCTGCAGCTGTGCGCAAGTCATAAACGGCTTTATTGGCCCCATTGACTGTCTCTTTCAGCCAGTCACTCCAGTTCATCCCGCCGGTTTGGGCTTGAATGGTAGCCAGGTCCTGCGGGGCGCGTTGCGCGAAGTAGCTGATAATGGTGCCGCTGGCTACCTCGCCGGCAGAATGCCCGCCCATGCCGTCCGCTACGACAAAGATGCCGAGGGGTTGAGGATGGGATTGCACCACCCTGGCCGTCTCAATGGCATACATAGCGTCTTCATTCAGGTCCCGTACTATTCCAGTATGGGTGCGTTTGCCAATGTTGTAATCGATCGGCAGTGCAGAGAGTGAATCATTTACGATGGTCTCAAGGGCTGAAGCCAGCTCCCTGCCGCTGCGGAAACCCTCCGGTCCAAAGGCTTTATCGACCAGCCTGTTGAGGGGGGCGGGCAGATCGGGATCTGCATCTGTGGTGGTACTGCCGGTCAGCCACTGGTGAAGCAGGCTCACCAGGCCTTTCAAATCATCGATCCTGCCCTGTTCCAGGTCATCATTTTCCAGGATAACGGCATTGCGGAAATTCGTCCAGACCAGGCGGTTGTTGCTTAGCCCTATCGAGGCTGCATCCGCCTGCCCGTTGAAGGAAACCTGGTTGCGGTAAAGGTAATCCAGGGCGCGCGCCAGGCCGGCAGTCCAGCGGATGGCCTGGTTCTGCTCCATTGCCTGGGGAACCGGATCGGCGGGAGGGGTAACAAGGCAGTAGCGGTTGATCCCCGCCAGGATCTCGCTGAAGGCGGCAACTGGAGCGCGGACATTGGCGTGAACCAACCCCATCTGGGCGATCTGCACCACGCTGTCCGGCAGTGGATCTGTGCTCTCGAACAGCTGCAGGAGAACCTTTGATGATTCCATTTGCGTGCCACATGAACTGCAGAACCGGTCTGGTTCTGCCCCCTCTTCCCACCTGGAATGCACCGCCCCGCAGGCCGGGCACTGCCGCAGGAGCAGTTTGGTGCTGCTCCCAATCTCTTCCACCTGGTAAGCGGCGTTGGATTGGTTGTCACTGTACAGCAGGCTGGTGCTTAAAAACCGGTCGCCGAAGATTGCGTGGTTTGGCCTGGGCTCCAGAGCCGCAGGCTGGGGCAGCGGTTTTGTGCCGTGGCGGGCGGGATCAGTTTCCAGGTTCTTGACAGGAACGGTCGGTGCTGGAAGGTCGTCCAGCCGCCTGGTTGGGCGGGCCTGGGGTTCGTCCAGCCTGGTGCCGCAGCGGGTGCAAAATTTTGCACCCTCGTTGTTTTCCTGTTGGCATTTTGGGCATTCGATCATGGCATGCTCCTGTAAATTATTCGCCTTATGATGGGATGTAACCGGTGTCCTGGTACACCAGGGATACATCGCCGATGGTAATCTGGTCTCCGCTGTTCAGGATGTTTTTGCGGGTTGGTTTGCCGTTGACCAGGACACCGTTCAGGGAATTCTGGTCTTCGATACAAACCGCCTGCAAAACCGGATCGTAGTACAACCTGGCGTGAATGGTTGAGACAGCTTCAGAGCTAAGTACCAGCGTGTTGCCGTTGATACGCCCTATGGTGGCAGGTAGGCCGGAAAAAGTAAACTTTTTCCCATCCGGGAGGGTGAACTGCAGTCCGAATCCGCTGTTTGCAGCTGCTGCGGTTGGGGCGGGTTCGCCTGCTTGCTGTGGACGGGAGGAAACCGGTTTGGTGGCAGCAGGACGCGCCATGCTCACTGGCCTGGAGTTGCGCCTGGCCTTCTTTTTCTTGTTGCGGTTAAAGATCGACAGAAGGAGGATCAGGATCAGCAGCAGGATGATGGCAATTGTTGCCAGGAATATGGCAATGATCACCTTATCGGACAAACCGGTCATGCCTGCCCAGCTGTTCACCTGTTCATTAAACCTCTGGAGAAATGCTGATAGACCGGTAGGCAGCGAACCATCTGCCTGGCCAGGGGCTGGTGTTGCCTGCGGTTCAGGGCCATCGAACGAAAAAATGCGTAGCAGGTTTATTTCCACAGTTTGTTCTCCTTGCAGCAGCCGCAGAAAGCTGCTGCCTTTCCCATCTTGTTATTATAGTACAGACCAAAAGCTGGTCAATTTCTCTCTATCCCATAGCCATGCAAGATTTATGCTAAGATGCAAGTTCCTCTCGCCTGTTCAGGGTATAAAGAAGAGTGTTTTCCGTTCTCCAGGCGCATCTCTGGTAAAATGAAAAACCTATGGGTACGCGATTTTCCCGCATTTTTCCTTACCTCCTGGTCATCATCACGCTTGCCATCCACATTTTTGTCTCCATTGCCCCAGCCAACAGCCTGGTGAACTGGTTTACTATAGATGACGCGTACTACTACTTTAAAGAAGCCCAGCATGTCAGTGAAGGCCTGGGCTTTACCTTTGACGGGATTAATTCTGCCAGCGGGTTCCACCCGCTCTGGATGTTCATTTGCATCCCGGTCTTTGCCCTGGCACGCTTTAATTTGCTGCTGCCCCTGCGTATCCTGGTGATCATAGCCGGGATTCTTAACGCTGCCAGCGGCGTGCTTTTATTTACCACGTTTCGCAAGGTACTGGCGGTTGCGCCGGCAGCCTTGCTCAGCTTTTTCTGGGTCATTTCCCCCCTGGTGCAGCCGGTGATTTCCCATAACGGTATGGAAGCGGGCATCAATGCATTTGCTACCATCCTGTTCATCTCCTTACTGGTGCGGTATGAAATGCAAACAAAGTCAGTAAAAGAGAGCAAGGAAAACTGGAAATCACTGGCAGGGTTGGGCGCGGCAGCAGTGCTGGTGCTGTTCAGCCGGCTGGATAACATTTTCCTGGTGGTAGCTGCAGGTATGTGGCTGGTTTACCGGCAGGGTGAAAAACGGTACCCTTTCATCCTGGCCCTGTTGTTAAGTGCTGCTAGTGTATTTGTCAGCTTTATGTTGCGGATCGGATTCCGAGAAGCCTACATCCAGTATTTACCATCCATCTACTGGATGCTGGTGTTGAGTATTCTTCTGAAAATGGTTGTTTTTGCCCTTGGCGGGCTGTTTGACCTGCACCCCGGCCAGGCTTTTTGGAAACTGGGTTTGCGTGTTGTCCTGGCAGCCACCACTGCAGGTGGCCTGCTTGGTGCGGTGATGCTTGGTATTTATTCCCTCGGCGTTTTTGACCGCTTCCCCCGGACAGTAATCCTGATTGATTGGGGCATAACCCTTGCAGGGGTACTGCTGATCACGGGGCTTTACCGCTGGCTGGAATCCCGGGAGGCAGTCACGGGGCAGCCTGTCTCAATCTGGAAGCAGGCAACGTACCATCTCAACCTCTGGCGGCAGCGCGGGAGCGCATTTTTTGCGCCGGTTGCAGCAACCCTCATCCTTTACATGGGTTGGAGCAAGCTGACCTTTGGTACATTCTCTCCCGTAAGCGGGCAGATAAAGCACTGGTGGGGCACCCTGTACACGGTGTATGGCAAACCAGTCAAAAGCCTGGTGGAGTTCTTCGGATATGATGCCCGCCTCAAGCGCGGGCCGTGGTCGCTGGCGCTTTCCGGTTGGACTGAGCTGGCAGAAAAGATGCAGCGCTTGCACTGGATCAGAAAGGATGAAACAGCCTCAACTGTCAGCTTACTCTTCCTGGCACTCCTGGCGGCTTTCATCCTGCTGGCTGCCTTTGACCGCCAGCGTTTTCGCAAGAATATTCATGCCTTGGCGCTGCTGCCCCTGGCAGCCGGGTCGCTGCTGCAGCTGTTCTATTACAACGGCACCGGCTATGTGAACACACGCGACTGGTACTGGATCAGCCAGATGCTGACCATCCTCTGGCTGGCGGCGGTATTCACAGACCTGCTCTATCACAGGCTGCTGGCGTGGAAGATCCCTGCTTTCATCCCGGCGGTCGTGATGGTTATTTTTGGGGCTGCCTGGCTGGGCAGTTATGCCAAAGACATCCTTACCCTGGTTCCCCCGGAGGTGGTACCCGAAAATGAGACTGCTTACCTGGGTCCCATCCAGCTGCTGGAGCAGGCAACCGAACCGGGCGCAGTGATCGGTTCGACCGGCGGCGGTAATATTGCATACTTTATCCAGGACCGGACGATCGTCAACCTGGATGGCTTGATGAACAGTACCGCTTATTTTGATGGTATGAAAGACGGGACGGCAGCCGAGTTCCTCAACCGGATGGGGATGGATTATGTTTTTGCCAATGCGTACATGGTGACAAAAAGTGAACCTTATGACAGGATTTTTGCAGGCAGGCTGACACAACTGGATACCTTTGCCAATGCCACCTTGTTCCGGTTCACCTGCGAAGATTGCCGCTAAAACCTGATAGTGGTTTAACACATCTTTTTTGCAATGCTGGTACAATTACTCCTGCCCGAACATCAAATACCTGGCAACCCCCTCTTATCCATATCAAATTTTGTGTGAGTTTACCTGATATTACGAAGTCAACTTTGATTCAGCCAGGACATCTGGTTAGGCCGGCTGTAAACAGGAGCAGGTGAAATTGCCCGAAAATTTGCCCATCATTGAATCCATCGAAGACCTGGAAACATTCGTTAACCAGGTTGGAGCGTGCCTGGTATATTCTGCCAGGGAACAACAGGATATCACCAGCCTGCTTGCCTCTGGCAGCCTGGTGGAGCGCCGGCAGTGTGCCTCGCATTGGGCAAAGGAACTGCACCTGGCTAAAAAGGCTTTCCTGTACCCGTTAAACAGCCAGCAGGAAGCCCTGGTTTCCTGGCGGAATTTTACCCGGGCGTACCCGGGGCAGTCCAACCAGTCCCTCAACCTGGATGAGGATGGTTTGCTGGGAGTCATCAGCAGGCAAGGCAATGGATCGCTCCGGGCTTTACTCCAGGCAAGCGGAATGCCGGCTGGCAGGTTTAACGCCGCGCTGACAGGGTTACAAATGAAAATGCTGGTTACATTAAGCGGAAGTGCAACAGATGAAGACGGCAAACCAATGGACTGCTTTGACCTTACGGACAACTGGCTGCCCGACGAATTTGGTATCTGATATAACCGGGAATTATTCTATGTTAATGAAGGCGACTGCGTCTATAGCCAGCTCGCCCGTGGTTGAACCGGACACGGTTTCCATTACCAGCGACAACCTGGCCGATGGACTGTAGAAAGGTCCGATCTCCCATTCTCCCACCGCCATCCATGCGCCGCCCTGACGGCTGCCGTGTACGATCGGCCCTGGGTCAGTTCCTTCCACCGCAGTCAGCTGGTCTTCATTCACCATCAGGCGGTATTTTGCCTGGGCGTCGCCGTTCACTTCCGGGATCCATACCCAGACAGCATACTTGCCAATCGGGATGGGGTCCTGCATGCTCCAGGTTACCCTGAGGGTATCATCCGGGTTAATGATTACTTCTGCCTTGCCATTCCAGGCCGGCTTATCTTCCAATGGAATCACCGTTCCTGCATTTTCGATCACAGCGTTGGGGTCATCCAGGAGGGTGATCTTCTTGCCCAGCGGCAGCTTGGACATGATGCTGTAGGTGACAGCCGGGCGGGGGATGATCAACACCCGGTCTACCGCCACGATGGTGTATTCATCGCGTACATCCCAGCTGGTAGATACCGAGATGATACCTTCCTGCTCCAGGTTATACATTCCGATCGAATGCCAGACATCCTGTACCTGCTGGGGTGTACCGCGCAGGGACTGGTAATTTACCACCTGGGTTCCCAGATACGGGAAGATATCTGTTCCGTTGTTCATCACCTTGAAAGATAAAGAACCGCCTGAGGAAAAGACCGTATCCATGACATAAATCTCGTACAGCCCGGGGGAGAGGTTTTCATCCATGCTCCAGGTTACGCTGGCGGCTCCGAGGGTGGCATAGAACGGCTCGAGGATCTCGAACCCAAGCTGGGTGGATATGGTGGCTGAATTGGTCCAAATAGGGTTGTCAAACCCCGGGTCTGCAGTCACTGCATTACTTTCATCCAGGATGAACCCGGAGCCTGTCTCACCAGGCAGGGCAGGGTCGATCGTGGAGAGGTCGGGTACAAAATAGGCGGAAGAAGCAGCCATGCTGGTGGGTGTGGTTGTGGGGCGCAGTGTCGCGGTCGGCATAACCGTGGGTGTGCGGGTCGGCCACAGGGTGGGGGTTGGCAGGGCAGGAGTAGCGGAAGGTTCAGGTCTTGTGAAATGGTAGATGGCGGGGTAGTACAGCCAGGCAATAAAAGCCAGGGTAACAATAGCGGTAAACAGCCAGGCTATCAAGCGTGTCCGGCGCAGGCTGGATGTCTCAGGAGATGTGTTTTCTGCTGGTTTCTTTTCAGTTTCTTCAGTCATACTGTATTCCAGAGATGCTGTGGAATTATACCAAACGGAAGCGGAGAAATTGTGCAGCAATCTGCCAGGGATGCAGCTACCCAGTAGAGCAAGGATGTGCCATGCGCGCATACATTCTGTATAATCTTACTTATGCAGCATACAGGCAGCAAGAGGACCGTTTTCCAGTACTTGCGCTGGAATAAAACCAGTTACGCCTTGCTGAGTGGCTTCATTGCCATCATCGGCCTTATTCTTTATGTCTGGTGGCCGCTGGCTGAGGAGTACATCAGCCTGTTCAACCCGGACATACCCGCCTGGCGCCAGCTCGATTACCTGCTGGTGGGCAATTTCCTGGTGATGACCGTTCTGATCATGGGCAGCGCTGACCTGCGCCATGACCTTCCGCTTGCGCTGGTGGGACTGGCAGGCGGGCTGGTGATCGAAGCCTGGGGAACCCAGACCGGCATCTGGAGTTATTACACCAGCGAGCGCCCGCCGCTGTGGATCGTGCCCGCCTGGCCGATTGCCACCCTGTCGATCGACCGCCTGTACCGCATCCTGGACCACCTTGCTCGCAGGCTGCCTGACCGGGAGGTAAACGCCGCTTATTGGGTGATCCTCGGGGCTTTCCTGGCTTTGATGCTGTGGTTCATCTTTCCCACCCTGGATAAAAGCCTGACGGTTATGGCTCTTTTCTTGTGCCTGTTCATTTACTTTACTCCAACCGATAAGCGGGCCATGCTGTTTATATTCTTGATGGGCGCTGCCCTGGGGTACTTCCTGGAACGCTGGGGAACCAGCCGGCTGTGCTGGACGTATTACACCAGGGAGACCCCGCCTGTTTTTGCAGTGTTTGCACATGGTATGGCTTCCGTATCATTCTGGCGCGCCAATAAGGCTATACTATTTGCACTGCAGAAATTTCCCCTCCGTATTTCCTTGTTAAAACATCAATAAACAGATAGACCTGGGTAAATTGGGTAGTTAACATTCACCGGGTTGGTGTAACATCTTTTCTGTAA
>DHHC01000039.1:1207-12472 GCA_002403095.1 Leptolinea sp. UBA4782 | reverse complement strand
TATGGGAATTTGATACAGTAACTAGCAGAATATATTGGTATTCTTAAGAAAAACAGGGTGAAGTTGATTCAGGGCAGGCAATGGGCGTTGATATCCGTGAATTCCGCCAGGTACAACTCTGCCAGGTGAGGGTCGTCCAATATAAGCACATTCTCGTCATTGAACCGTTCGGCGCTGGAGGTGAAGTTGTATGACCCCGTAATTACCACCTGCTGGTCAATGATGATCACCTTGTTGTGCATCAAGCCGGCTTCACCATCCCGGCAGACAGGCAGCCCTGCGCCCAGCAGCCACTCGTAATCGCTGCCGGTGTTGGCAATGACCATATCACTGTCAAACACCCCCATCACGCGCACACCCTGCCTGGCCTTTTCTACCAGCGCCTGCGCCAGCGGATCGGATGTAAAAGAATAACCGAGAAAAACGATCTCCTCCCGGGCGCTGGCCACCTCTTCCAACAGGATGTCCATGACCCCATCATCGGGGGAGAAGTACACCTCAACCGGTATGTCTCCCGCTTTGAACCGGCCTTCTTCCGGGTTGCCCTGCGGGCTGTTATTGCCGAATTCCCCGGCTGTGAACATCTCCTCAAATTCTTGCGTGTAGTATTCAGCTATTGATGGGCTGTCTACCCTCACCAGGTTGTTGCGGTCTTCGATCACCCCGTTCTCGGTCAGGTTGAGCGACCCGGTCCAAACCTGGTGCTTGTCGATGACCATAAACTTGTTATGCATCAGGCTTTCCCTGCCGTCGCTTACCACCGGGATGCCGCTGCTTTTCAGGCTTTGCGGCACCCAGCCGTCGAGTGCGTCGCTTTCCACCACCAGGCGGACATTCACCCCCCGCTTATGGGCATCCCGTAAAGCCTGCTCGACCTCGCGCAGGTTGAGGTTGTACATGGCAATATCGATGCTGGATTGGGCTGCGTAGATCGCATCTGTCACCGCTGTGATGACCTGCTTATAGTCGCGGCTGCCACCGGTAAAGTACACATTGACCGCATCACCGGCATCTTCGGGCGGGGAAACGACTGCGGTTTGCCCGCAGCTGCCCAGGGCAAGACTCAATATAGTTATAATGAAGAACCTCAACCAGTGTGGAAGACTATCCTTGCTGAAAGTGGATTTATTCATTGACCGTCCAGATCATCAGCCTGCCGTCGCGGGCAGAAGCAGCCAGCATACGCCCGTCGGGCGAGAACTGTACCGCCAGGAATTCGCTGCTGCCATCCCCCAGTACAGCCAGGAGTTGCCAGCCGGCAGTGTTCCACAACCGGATGGTGCCATCCTGCGATGCTGAAGCCAGGATATCCCCCCGGGGATTGAAAGCCACGCCATTCACAAAACCGGTATGCCCCGAGAGGTGCTTCAGCACCCAGCCGTGTTCCAGTTCATAGATCCAGACGTCATAATTCCGCGCTCCGGCTGCTACCAGCTGGCTGTCGGGCGAATATACCACCGAATTGATCGAGCTGCCGTGCCCTGCACCGGTCTGTTTCCAGCGCCCGTCAGCTGAAAAGATGCGCACCTCGCCGTTTCCGCAGCCTGCCACAAACCCTGATCCATCCGGAGCAAAGGAAAGGCTGTTGACGTATTCACCGCAAACGCCTTCGAAACCGATCTGGCTGCCGTCACTGACATTCCAGACGCGCACGGCCTGGTCGCGCGAACCGCTCACCAGGTACTGCCCGTCCGACGAAAATGCCACCGCGCGCACGTCCAGGGTGTGCCCGTTGATCTTGCTCACCAGCTCACCTGTTTCTATATTCCACAGGCGGATGATGTGGTCGCCGCTGCCGGATGCCAGCAGGCTGCCGTCCGGCGAGAATGCCAGGCTGTACAGGTAGCCCATATCGGGCGGTTCTGCCAGCTGGCGCACCTCTGCCATGGATGGGATTGTATACAGCCGGATGACCCGGTCGATGCCGGCGGTTGCCAGCAGGCTGGAATCGGGTGAGAATGCCAGGGTGTTGGCGTACGCGTTCCAGGTTGCTGCCAGTTGCAGAGCTGCCGCGTTGGATGCCAGGATGGCTGCCCCGCCAGAAACTGGATGCGGGGTTATTGCTGGTTCGGGGCTGGCTGTGGGAGCAGGCTCAAGGGTTGCAGTAAAGGTTGGGGTGGGTTTTTGCGGAGTCGGAGTGACGGGGGCAGGGGTATCCACCCGGGTTGGGCTGGGTGAAGGCACACTGCCGCAACCGGCTGCCAGCAATAAACAAAGAACACCTGCCAACAGCAGAGTAAAACGGACTGGTTGAAAGGTGTTCACGCGTTTCATCATGCGGGCCTGTTAAACCCCTGGCAGGGTGTCCTGTGTCCCTTTTTTGGCAGCGCCGTTTTCTTCCACCGTCTCTTCAGGGGTCAGGCGTGCCAGTGAGGCAACTGTATCGCCGTCTTTAACATCCATCAGGCGTGAGCCCCTGGTTGCCCTGCCCGACAGGCGGATATCAGCCACCTTCAGACGCAGGACCATGCCGGCGCTGGATATGCAGGTAACCTCATCCGCTTCCTGCACCACCCGCGCCGCCGAGATCTCCCCGGTACGGGTGAGGTTTTTGGAGTCGAAGGTTGAAACGCCGCTGGTGGCGCGCCCTTTAACCGGGTATTCGTTCAGGGGGGTACGTTTGCCGAAGCCGAGGGTGGTAATGACAAACAGGCTGCCATCCGGTTCGACCACTTCCATCGATGCCACCCGGTCGCCGTTGGCCAGCTTGATGCCGGTTACACCGGCAGCGGTGCGCCCGGTCGGGCGGATGGTGGTCTCTTCAATGCGCAGCGCCTGCCCGCGGGCGGTCACCAGCAGGATATCATCCTTGCCGCTGGTCTGGCGTGCCCAGCCGAGTTCATCATCATCATCCAGGCCCATGGCGATCATGCCGCTGGAGCGCACGCTCGCAAATTCCGATAGCGCAATCCGTTTGACCCTGCCTTTCAGGGTGGCAAAGGTGCAGTACTTGCCCAGCTCAAAGGTGGCAACCGCCAGGGCGGCAGTGATCCTTTCACCGGGTTCCATGGTCAATAAATTAACTACGGGCACGCCTTTGTCTGTAGGTTTGGCATCCGGGATCTGCTTGGCGCGTTCCGAGTAAACTTTACCCCGGTCTGAGAAGAACAGGATAGTTTCAAGGGTGCGGGCGTGCAGGATGGTGAGTACCTCATCTTCCTCTTTGACTGCCTGCCCGGATACCCCGCGCCTGCCGCTGCGGGTCAGGCGGTAGGATTTCACATCCACACGTTTGATATACCCGTGGGCGGTGAGGGTGATCAGGATGGGTTCGTCGACGGTCAGGTCCTTGTCGCTGAACTCGCCCACGCCCTCCGCCATGATCTGGGTGCGGCGTTTGTCGCCGTACTTCTCGCTTACTTCCAGCAGGTCTTCACGGATGACGCTCAGGATCTTTTCGGGGTGCGCCAGCAGGTCTTCGAGATAGGCAATCTTTTCGAGCATTTCTTTATGCTCGTCCTCGATCTTCTGGCGTTCCAGGGCAGCCAGCCGGCGCAGCTGCAGGTCAAGGATGGCCTGGGCCTGGGCGTCGCTCAACTTGAATTGCGACATCAGGCGCTCACGCGCAACGTTGGCATCCGGTGATTTGCGGATCAGGTCAATGACTGCGTCCAGGTGTTCCAGGGCGATGAGCAGCCCTTCCAAAATGTGGGCGCGCTGGCGGGCTTTTTCAAGCTCGAACTCGGACCGGCGGGTGATCACCACCTGGCGGTGGTCCAGGTAAATTTGGAGCGCTTTCTTCAGCGGCAGGGTGCGCGGTTCCCCGTTCACCAGCGCCAGCATTTGCACGCCAAAAGTGGATTGCAGCGGGGTGTACTTGTACAGCTGGTTGAGCACGATCTGCGGCTGGGCGCCTTTCTTAACTTCCAGCACTATGCGCATGCCCATGCGGTCGGATTCGTCGCGCAGGTCGGTGATATCCTCGATGCGCCCTTCGCGCACCAGTTCGGCGATGCGTTCGATCAGGCCGGTTTTATTCACCTGGTAGGGAATTTCGCGGATGATAATCTCGGACCGCCCGCCAGAGGAGGGACGGATCTCAGCCACACCGCGCACCACCAGCCGGCCGCGCCCGTGGGCATAGGCCTGGCTGATACCCTCTTCGCCGATGATCTGCCCGCCGGTCGGGAAATCGGGTCCGGGCAGGAAGCGCATCAGGTCTTCGACGGTAACATCGTCTGCAGCCTGGTAGTTGTCTATCAGGTACACCAGGGCGGCGCACAGCTCGCGCAGGTTGTGGGGCGGGATATTGGTTGCCATGCCAACGGCGATGCCGGAGGTGCCGTTGAGCAGCAGGTTGGGCAGCCGGGCGGGAAGCACCACGGGTTCTTTTAAGGATGCGTCAAAGTTGTCGGTGAAATCGACCGTGTCCTTATCGATATCAGCCAGCATTTCTCCTGCAATCGCCGCCAGGCGGGCTTCGGTATAACGCATGGCAGCGGGTGCATCGCCATCTACCGAGCCAAAGTTGCCCTGCCCATCCACGAACGGGTAGCGCATGGAGAAGTCCTGCGCCATACGCGCCATGGCATCGTATACCGCCGAATCACCGTGGGGATGGTACTTACCCAGCACCTCGCCGACAATGCGGGCGGATTTCTTGTGGGCTGAGGTGGAATGCAGCCCCATGTCGTGCATGGCGTACAGGATGCGGCGGTGGACGGGTTTCAAACCGTCGCGCGCATCGGGCAAGGCGCGTGCCACGATCACACTCATGGCGTAATCGAGGTAGGCAGAGCGCATTTGCTGGTCGATATCTACTGATTGGACAGAGCCAGAATCCATAACCAAACCTGTTTCTAAAATTCCTGCCCCGTGCCAACTGCAACAGGGCAAGACATTCCATTATACCCTACTACAGTGTGATGACCTTTTCGGCAGCCGCCTGGGCAGCCAGGATGTCTCCCATGCCGCCGGCGATGCCTACTTTCAGCCTGTCCACCAGGTTGTAAAAGTTCAGGCAGGTTGTGCAGGCGATCAGCCTGACCCCTTTGGCTTCCAGCTCTGCCAGCGACTCCAGGGCGGGGGAGCCATCCACCACCAGGTTGATGCCCTCGGCGTAGAAACAGATGGCAGCCGGCAGGTCGCTGTTCTCCAGCAGCAGCCTGAAATAGGTGGCAGCCAGTTTATGTGCCAGGGCTGGTTCGGCGGTACCCATCCCGTTGCGGGTTACCAGGATAACGGTATTTTGCATTCCATTGTCAGGCATTGTGTTCCCTCTTTATATACATTTACGGTTTTTTGCTCACGAAATATTATACCCTTCGCATTTTAGACCTGGTGCATTCTATTCAGTTTTGGCTGAATCGGGTAAACTTACCCCCATGCCCAAACAGAAAAGACTCATCCTGGCGCTGGTAATTCTTGCAGCCCTGCTGGCTGCTTTTAGTGTTTCCCCTGCACCTGTTTCTGCCAACCAACCGGAAGGCGAGCCGCTGCAGGTGCTTTACTTCTATGCAATTGACTGCACCCATTGCAAAGCTGTGTATGAAGAAGTGCTCACGCCGTTGATGGATCAGTACGGCAGCCAGCTCGACCTGCGCATGCTGGAGATCGGCATCCCGGAGAATTACGAGCTGCTGATCGCGGTGGAATCCTACTTTGGGGTCAAGCCTGAAGAGCGTGGCCTGCCGGTGATCGTGGCGGGTGAAGAGGTATTGATCGGCGAAGACCCAGCCCGTGAAAAACTGGCCGCCATCCTGGAAGACAATGCAACAACCGGCATCGCCTGGCCGGCCATGCCCGGCTTTGACCCCGCAGCACTGCAGCATGAAGAGAATCCGCAGTTTGGCAGTGAGGAAGAATGCACCATCGAAGATCCCGAAGCCTGCGAGACGGGTGAGCCGATCTATGTGGCTTACTTTTACCAGGTGGGCTGCCAGGCCTGCAGCCGGGTGGAAGCCGACCTGAAGTACCTGCAGAGCAAGTACCCCAACCTGATCGTGGAGGAATTCAACATCTACGAGCAGGCAGCCCTGGCAGACTGGATGAGCCAGCGGGCCGGCAGGGATGACATGAGCACCCCGGCCTTGTTTATCGGGAACCAGGCCTGGATCGGTGAAGAAGAAATTACACCCCAGGCAATTCAAGCAATGCTGGATGCAACGACCGAAAGTGGTTCACCGCGATTCTGGGAAGAGTTTGATGAAGCCGCCGCCTCCAGTTCTGTCATCGAGCGTTTCCGTTCGATGGGCTGGCTGGCAGTGGTTTTTGCCGGGCTGGTGGACGGCCTGAACCCGTGCGCATTTGCCACGCTGATCTTCTTCATCTCTTACCTGACCATCAGCGGTCGCAAAGGCAAAGAAGTGCTGACCGTGGGCGCCTCCTTTGCCCTGGGTGTTTTCGTGGCTTACCTGGTGGTAGGACTGGGACTGTACAAGGTGCTCGACCTGGCCGGCAACTGGCTGGGGGCGGTGGGACGCTGGGTGTATGCCCTGACGGCTGTCTTCTGCCTGGTGCTGGCTTTCTTCAGCATCCGCGACTTTTTAAAGGCGCGCAAGGGCAACATTGAGGATATGGAGCTTAACCTGCCGGCGCCTTTGCGCAAGCGCATCAATGCCACAATCCGCGAGGGCAGAAAAGTGCGCGCCTATGTGGCCGGGGCGTTTGTAACCGGGCTGCTGATCTCCTTCCTCGAGCTGGCCTGCACCGGGCAGATCTACCTGCCCACCATCATCTTTGTCAGCTCCATCCCTGAACTGCGCGGGCGGGCGATCTTTTACCTGGTGCTCTATAACCTGATGTTCATCATCCCGCTGATCGTGGTCTTCATCCTGGCATTCTATGGCACCACATCCAGGCAGTTGACCGAGTTTTTAAGGAAGCATGCCGCTGCAGTCAAGCTGGGTATGGCAGCGTTGTTTATTGCCCTGGCAGCCTGGCTGGTGTTTTCGCTTTTATTGTAAAGATTATCCCCAAATAACAGGTATTTATTCCCCGGACTTGCATTGCCATCCGGGGATTTTTATAAAAATTCATTCTCAAAAATGATTGACTTTAAGTTAATATTCATCTAATATATATATGTGCCTGAATGGGGCAGTATTTCCCATCCCGACAAAATTCGACAACTGAATAATTCTTTGCTGTAAAAGGAGTGAACTATGTTCCACAGCACTCGCCGTTTCCTGAATACCAGTATGGCTGTTCTGGTAGTGATTGCTTTAATGCTTGGTCTTCCTTCGCCGGTCTTCGCCGAAGGCGAAGTACCGGAGGATGCGCCGCCTGCGGCAGCACCCGGCGGCGGGGAGGAAAGCCCGGAGACCCTGGAACAGGCGCTCGGGGATGGGAGCGCAGTTGTGGCAGATGAAGGGTCACAGGTACCGCTGGCATCACAGAGCGAGCTGGATACAGCCTGTGTGCCGGACCCGTGGTTCTACGGTACCCTGTGCGTAGGCGGTGTATGCCAGGGAGAGGATGGTTTTCTAACAATCCAGGAAGCCCTTGATAACTGGGGAGTGAAGAAAGGGGTTGGTTATATTTACCTGGAAGGAACATATGATTCCAGTTTGGAGACCGATAACATTTACATTGATGGTTTTTATTATCCTGAACAACTGACCGTAAAGGGTATCGTTTGGGACGGGACGGGTGGCATACCATTCCTGAACCGTAACCTCTCTGTTAAGAACTTAACGTCAGGTTTTCTGCTGCAAGGAATAAAGATCGATGGCGAGGTGAATTTTCAGGATAACAAAGGCCTGATCAAATTGGATAACATGATCCTTGACCAGCAGGTCAATGATGGCGGGGGTTTGTCGATTAAAAACCATTCCGGCCCAATTACCTTAAACCAGGTGCGGGTGTTGAATGCTAAAGATTATGGGGTGTTCGTCAGAAATGATTTTCCTCCAGCGACTGCGTCAGGTGCGATCACAATCAGCAATTTAACCATCTTGAACACCAAAGGTGATGCTGGAGATTGGGATAGTAAAGTGGGCTTATATGCAAGAAGTTACAGCCCAATCACCATCAATGGCATGTTTATTAAAGATACCGAAGGCATAGGCGCGTTGATTCTGCATGGAGCCGGAGCAGTCAGCGTCAAAAACGGGTATATTGGCTTCAGTCATAGCTTTGACACAGGCACAGTTATCTATGACGGGATCGGATTAAGAATACTTGGGGGCGAAGACCCGGTTGGTGCAATCACCCTGGATAATGTGCGTGCGTATGACAACGACTATACTGGGCTCGAAGTTGACACTGCCGCTTCGGTCAAACTTAACAATGTGTTCAGCAGCGGCAGCCATGACAACAGCTGGACCTCGGGCGGGTACGGGCTTGAAGTTGGAGGCACGGTAAACTCATTAACCATCACCAACAGCCAGTTCAACTGGAATTACTTGGGCGGCGCTAAAGCGCTGGTCAGGGGACCGGTTACCATCACAAACACTGAGTTCTCGGGTAACTATGGAGAAGATTTAAATATTGATGGAGATGGCGCCACCGGACTGTACCTGGACAATCGATCTTTATCTGGGGCAGCGGTGACAATCACAGGGGTCAAAGCCAATGACAATATGCAAAACGGGTTGACCATCCTCACGCGCGGCAGCGCGACCCTGACGAATATTGAAGCTTACAATAACCGGATCGCAGGCCTGGTAGTCGATTCC
Organism: Leptolinea sp. UBA4782; assembly: GCA_002403095.1. Lineage (GTDB taxonomy): Bacteria > Chloroflexota > Anaerolineae > Anaerolineales > Anaerolineaceae > UBA4782. Next base: position 3,854 of record DHHC01000039.1, on the reverse strand, counting down.
AGCGATGGGATTGGAAATGTGACAATCAACACCAGCATCTTCAATGATAATGAAAGTATCGGGTTGTCTGTTTTATCAAGCAGGAACATCACCCTCAGGCTGGTCGAAGCATCCAACAACTGGGGAATGGGCGCCTGGTTGGACAACCAGGCGGGTACTGGCAACGTGACCTTGCTCGGGCTGGGAACATCCGGCAATAATTTCCACAGAAACCACGATACTGGTTTGTGGATTACTTCAGCCGGTATTGTGACCATCACCAATATTTCCACAGATGGGAACTGGGGATCCGGGGTGGATGTTTATAATGTTGACGGTCTGGGAGGCGTTTCGATCCTCTCTGCCAGCCCGGCCTGGATGAACACGTTCACCTGGAATGAAGGATTTGCCGGGTTAGTGATCACCAGTAAAGGCAACATCCGGCTGATCAATGTGTCTGCCTGGGATAATAGCGAGCATGGGGTGTACCTGGACAACTGCTATGATGAAGGCGCAGGCTGTACAGGCTTTGGCGGTGTGACCGTGAGCAGCCTGGGAACGGGCATGGTCAATGCGTTCAACAATAATGTTACAGCTGCCGATTTAGACAATTATCGATACTCTGGTTTGTATGTGACCAGCTTTGGCAGCATAAGCCTAACCAATGTGGAAGCTTCACGCAATGGGCAAACTGGAATACGCCTGTATAACAACCATCAGAATTCCTTCGGCATCTACAGCGCTGGTAACATTACCGTCAATAACCTTACCCGCCGGGAGATCTCTGATAATGGCTTTATAGGCATAAGCGCCATAAGTTACGGCAATATATACATTAATGGCGTGAATGCCAATAACAATTATATCCGCGGCGGGCAAATTGGTTTTGCATACGGACCTGTTGCCAGGACCATCACCATCAGCAACAGCTCTTTCAACGGTACCCGTAACGAGCCTGGTTTGATAGTAGCCCATAATGGCAAAGTCACCCTTTCATCTGTATCTGCCAACGGAAATGATGTGGTTGATGGTTCCATCGGTCTGTGGCAGACTGTCAAAGAAAGGATCAACTGGAACAACCAGGGGCAGCCCGATACCTGGACATATTATGGAATTGCAGAAACCACAACCGTCGCGGGAGGGTTTGTTTCGAATGAATTTACACCGGTGTTGACTGTGCTGGATTATGGAACAGAAGCCGACCCATTGGATCCGCCGGTACTGGTCTTTGATTCAACCATCTCGCCTAACTGGGTGGACGGGCAGTTCTGGTTCGATACGGAGGAAGGCCACCAGTACAGGTTTAACATTGCCGGTGAAGAAGAGTACTACTCAGGCAAGTATAAATTCGAACTTTATGAGTATGCAGATGATGATGCCAATGGTTTGCCGGATGATTATGGGAAAGATTACAGGGATGACGGGCTGGGTGGAATCGGAATCCTGATTGAAAACTCGTTTGGAGCAGGAGGCGTTACCGTGACAAACCCGGTAACCAGCCGGGCGGAAGTCGGCGGCAATTCGGGAGACGGCTTGTTCATCCGCAGCAACGGGGTGGTGCTGGTCAATAACCTGAATGCAAACGACAACGGCGGCATGGGCGTCAACATTACCACCAATTATGATAATCCCGTCATCCCTGCCAATGTGACCCTCTCCGGCCTGGCAACCAACTGGAACGGCGACCATGGGGTGGGCGTAAAGACGCTTGGTACGATTATGTACAGCGCAAGCACATCAGGAGGCAACGGCTATTACGCCGCCTACCTGGACAACTGCCGGCCGGATGGGATGGGGGGTTGTGAAGCAACTGTCATGAAACCGGTCACCCTCACCAAACTGACCCTTGACAACAACGCCTACGGACCGGCCGTGGTCTTTTCCTTTGGCAACATCACCGCTGGCGGGATCATCTCCCGCAACAACGGCGGCAGCGGGCTGGCACTTTACAATTACTATACTGGTTCCACCGGTATCATCACCCTGCTGGGAACGCTGGGGCAAAACATTTTCGAGAATAACATGCTGGCGGGTATGCGTCTTTATTCCAATGGCAATGTTACCCTGAGCAATTTTGTGGTCAGGAATAACGGATGGTGGTATGTAAGTGAAGAGTTTAATGCAGGTATGTATATTTCTGCAGGCGGCAAGGTGCTTCTCAGCAGCGGGACTGTAGAACAAAACCAGCACAACGGTATCCTGATTGATGCTTACAATACGGTGACCATGACCAAACTGGTGGTCATGAACAATGGCTGGGCTGCTGACCTGAGCGGTATCGAAATCTATGCCCATGATAATCCGGTTTCCCTGACCTACAGCCTGATCTTTGGCAACGCCAAGCATGGGCTGCTCATCCATGATGAGCATGTACCGACGATCTTGACCGGAACGGTCTTCTTTGGCAATGACCTGGATAACTCGGGTGACGCAGATTTTTACGGCGAATAATTCGCATCCGGAAAACAATATGTAAAACATACCATCCCGTCCAGCATGTGGACGGGATGGTGTTTTACAGTGTTGACTGCCTGCGTGGATGGAGCCTCCGGTTAACTTTCGTATATGAAAAACGCTGTCCTGAGCAAAGTGAAGAGTCTTTTTTTGTAAAATTTCAATGCAAGATCCTTCGGTCGTTTACTTCCTCAGGATGACGATCTATGCCGTC
>DHHC01000039.1:0-1164 GCA_002403095.1 Leptolinea sp. UBA4782 | reverse complement strand
TTGAAAAATTCCAATGCGAGATCCTCCGGTCGTTCCTCCCTCAGGAGGTCAGATAATCAGCGTTACCATATAGAAAGCGATTCTTATCGTCGGGAATAGAAAACTCCGCCTCGTTGTAAAGCGGAATTAATGCGGCCGGTCTATTCATGCTGGAAACGGGTATTAATTTCTCCAGTGAAAAAAACTACAACCTGAACCCGTACTGCTCCAGCACAGCCCTGGGGAACTCGAAGCGCACGGTCTTCTCCGGGTCGACCACCTGGCAGAATTTCAACCCGCCTGCCAGGCTCATCAGAATGCCGGCATCATTGACAGGCATCTTCACGAATTCGGTCAGGAACTGCGCCAAACCTGGTACAAACCCAGACTGCCGCCAGCCCCGTCAGATTCAAAGGTCTCCACCACAGTGAAACCGGTTTGCTGTGCCAACTGTTCGAGTTCGGCGGGGCTGAAAAGGTGCACATAGCGCAACCCGGTTTGCCCGGCTTGTGCCGGGCTGGTACCGCGCCAGTCCAGCAGGGTATCGCCTTCTTCCAGGAGGGCAGGGTCAATGTTGACAAGAGTCCAGGGCTGGACGCGGCTGAGCAGTTTAGGGCTGTTTTGGAACTGCCAGCAGGAGAGGAATACCAAACCGCCCGGTTTGAGCGCCTGGTTAACCCGGCTAAAGAATGCCTGGCGGTTCTCGCTGCCGGGAATGTGATGGATACTGGCAAAGCTCATCACGCCGTCAAACCGTGCCGGAAATACCGGATCTTGCTGCCGCAGGGCATCCACCGCTTCTCCCCATTGCCCCCCTGCGATGTTTCCCTCAGCCAGCCATACCTCAAGGCCAGCCTGGCGGATTGCAGCGGCACGTTGTTTCGTTCCATGCAGTAATGCCTGGCTGAAGTCCAACCCGGTGTAACTGCCGTGTCCCGCGCTGGCTGCCCAGGCGGTAAGCACTGTTCCATTACCACAGCCCAGGTCGAGCCAACTGCCGTGAACTTGATAGGTATTGAACAACCTGAGGATGCCCGGCTGCACGCGTTGGCGGGTGGCGGCGAAAGAGTCACCGAATTGTTCATAAAAGATCCGGTTTATGGCAATCAAGGCAGCAACTGTCTCAGCATCCATATCCGCATTATACCCTTGCTTCACCGGGTTACTGTATCAAATTCCCATAGA
>DHHC01000019.1 GCA_002403095.1 Leptolinea sp. UBA4782 | reverse complement strand
CGCCTGGCGATTTTATTCAACATGCCGCGCAGCAGCCTGGCAGAGGAATTGAACCGCAGCCCGTATACCATTTATGAGTATGTGCATAAGGCATATGAGAAGCTGGAAGTGCGCGAGATCTATGAAAAGGGGATCACCCCCCAGGAATACTTTGCCCACGATAAGCAGATTATCAACCTGTTTGGGGAAAAGCTGGACCAGTTATGGAGCACCACCCGCGAGTCAAAAGACCTGGATACTTTGGCCTTCCACCTGCTGACCATGCCGGAAATCCTGTAATTCAGCGGGGATGGAAACCTGGATGGCTGGTTGTCACACCGGGGGATGATTATCCACTCCAAGAACCGCATATTGAAACGCTTGCACACCAGCGCTGGCTTGCCAGGGCTGGTTTTTCATTACATTACTCTTGCTTAATCGGATGGACTTTCGTGGATCGTTTTTATTTACTGCCCGATGTTCATCTGCAGGCAGCCCAGGAAGGCAGTTAACCCGCTGTCAGGCTGCTGGCGTGTAATTGCCAGCACAGGCAGGGTGAGGGAATCCATACTGATGCCTTCAACCGCGATGGATTTCACTGATGCATTCACCCAGCGCGACGGTACAACCCCGATGGCAAGCGGGTCATCCGCAACAGACTGCAGCACCGCGGCAGGGTCAGGAGCCAGCCAGGCAAATGGATTGGCTTGCAGGTCTGCTTCGAGGGCTTTCTCCAGCAGCAAACGGGTTTCATCTTCTGGAGGCAAAACCCACCAGGCAATTTCACCACTCAATGTGTTATCTGTCTCATCCCAGGTTTTCCAGCTGCCTGCAGTGATATTTTTTAACTGGTCGCTGGTCAGGGTTTGAAGGGGATTTTCCGAGTGAGTAATGACAGCCAGGCTGTCGTTGCCCAATTGAAATACAGGCAAGTTCCCCTCCGGTACCGTGCCCCAGGTGAGGGTGAGATCAGCCTGCTGTGGATCGATTTCTGCCGATGAGACTTCATCCAGGAAAATGCCGGCCTGAGGCTGTTCCCGGATGCATAAAATAATGGTTGCATCCATCCATCCCAGGCTGGCTGTACGCTGTACTCTCCAGACCTGCAGGGTAGGCTGAGGTGTGCTGGCGGGGACAGCGCAGCCAGCAAGCAGGACCAGCAAGACGAAAAGCCAGGCAACCCTAGAGAACATAGACCAGGATGGTGAGCACTGCCAGGGCGATGCAGTAAACTGCTAAGCCCTTGAATGAGTGTTTGCTGATGAAAGCCAGCAGCCAGCGGATAGAGAGGTACCCGATTACCGCTGCTGCCAGGAAGCCAGCCACCAGGACAGGCAGGAAACCGGACAGGTTTGGAATATCCGCCAGGTCGCTGATACTGAGGACTGCCGCAGCAGCGAAGACAGGGATGGACATGAGGAATGAAAAACGGGCGGCAGCTGGCCGTTTCAGGCTGCGCAGCATGCCGGCTGAAATGGTGGCGCCGGAGCGCGATACACCCGGGAAAATGGCCAGCGCCTGGGCGAAACCTACCCCGACTGCATCCAGCCAGTTCATCTGTTCGAGGTCACGGGTGCGTTTCCCCAGGATTTCTGCCACGAAGAGCAGTGCCGCGGTTACCAGCAGGAAGATCCCGGTCGCAAGCGGGGAGTTGAAAGCTGCTTCAACCTGGTCTTTGATCAGCAAGCCGATCAAACCAGCCGGGATGGTGGCGACGACCACCCAGATCCCCAGCCAGGCATCCGGGTTGTCTTTGAGCGATCGGGTTTTGATTGCCAGCCAGATGCCCTTCAGGATATCTAACAGGTCCTTCCAAAAATACACGAGGACCGCCAGCAGGGTTCCCATTTGGACCAGTACATCAAAGGGAAACACCCAATCCGGGTTGATCTGCCAGTTCAGGAAAAAAGGTATCAGAACCAGGTGGGCGGAGCTGGAAATGGGCAAAAATTCGGTAATGCCTTGAACAATACCGAGGATGACCGCTTGCAGGAAAGTCATGATGTAGTCTCCATTGGTGATGAATTGGATGAATAGCGAAGGTAAAAGTCCCGGGCAAACTGGGTGTACCTGTGCTCAAGGACTGCTTGCCGGGCAGCGGTGGTGATGCGCAGCAGGGTGGTGATGTTGTGGATTGAGAGCAGCGTGGAGGCCAGGATCTCACGGGCGACTACCAGGTGACGGATGTAAGCCCGGCTGAAACCCCGGCAGGCATAGCAGCTGCAGGTTGGGTCGATCGGCTGCGGGTCATGCGCATAGGAAGCATTAAGCATATTCAAGCGCCCGGTCAAGGTCATGGCAGCCTGGTGGCGCGCCAGGCGGGTGGGCAGCACGCAATCGAAAATATCAATCCCGCGCTGTATGCCTTCCACCAGGTCTTCCGGTGCGCCAACACCCATCAGGTAGCGCGGCTTATCGGCCGGCAAAATAGAGTTAACCACCTCCAGCATGGCAGCCATTTCAGCTTTGGTTTCCCCTACCGAAAGCCCCCCGATGGCATTGCCGGGAAATCCCAGGGATGCGATGAATTCGGCCGACTGTTCACGCAAGTCGGGAAAGATACCGCCCTGTACAATGCCAAAGAGCGCCTGGTCAGTGCGCACGTGTGCTTTCTGGCAGCGTTCAGCCCAGCGGTGGGTGCGCTGCATGGCGCTGGTGATATAGGTGCGGTCATACGGGTGGGCGCATTCATCAAACGCCATGATGATATCTGCCCCCAGCTGTTCCTGAACTGCTATCGATGTTTCAGGGGTTAATCGTTTTGTTGAACCGTCAATATGGCTCTTAAAGGCCACCCCGTCATCGTCCACTTTACGGGTTTGTGCCAGCGAGAATACCTGGAACCCCCCCGAATCGGTCAGGATTGGCTGCTGCCATTGCATGAACTGGTGCAACCCGCCCATTTCAGCCACCAGTTCCGAGCCTGGGCGCAAGAATAAATGGTAGGTGTTGGCAAGAATGAGTGAAGCACCGGCGGCTTCAACCTGGGCAGGCGTAAGTGCTTTTACTGCCGCCTGGGTTCCCACCGGTGCAAAGATCGGGGTGGGAATATCCCCATGCGGGGTGTGGAATATTCCAGCGCGGGCGTCGCAGTCCTGCGCCAGGAGTTCAAAAGAAAATGCCGAATTATTCATGATTCAGTCTTGTCAGCCCAGGTTCCAGAATAGCGCCAGCCCAACTAATATTACCGCAATTAGCACAATGGTCAAAGGTCCGCCCACCCGCACAAAATCCTTGAAGCGGTAGCCGCCCGGACCCATGATCATCAGGTTGACGGGATGCCCGAATGGCGTCAGGAAACCCAGTGAACATCCAAGGGCAACTGCCATCACCAATCCCTGTACATCCGCCCCGGTTTGGGCGGCGGCTGCCAGGGCGATGGGAGAAAGAACCAGCGCTGAAACCTGCCCGCTCATAAACTGGGTAAAAATCAGTGCCAGGAAAATCAGGATACCGGCTGCCAGCAGCGGGTGGGTAACCCCAGCCTGCAAACCGATCGAGTTGACGATCAGCTCAGCCAACCCGCTGGTGCGGATGGCAATTGAGAGCGGCCACATACCTGCGATCAAGAATATGGCTTTCCATTCCATTGAGCGGTAAGCTTCACCAGGTTTAATGCACCCGGTTGCAAACATTAGCACGGCGCCTGCCATGACTGCCAGGGCGACCGGGATGATATTCAAGGAAGTGAGTATCAATGTAAACAAGGTGATGACGACAGCGAAAGCGGTCTTTGCCGGCCGTTCTGCAGCATCCGGGTCATCTTTCAGCAACAGCAAATCTGGATTACTGCGGAGTGCCCGGATGCGGTTGGCAGCCCCGTGCACCAGCAATGCATCACCGAATTGCAGCCGGAGTTGGGCCACATCCGTGGTAACCGGCTTACCGCTGCGCCAGATGGCGATTACGCTCAGGCTGTAATTGGTGCGGAACTCCAGTTCCTGCAAGGTTTTGCCTATCAGGCTTGACCGGGGAGTGATCACTACTTCTGCCAGCGAAATGGTATCATCCGTAATATCTGCCATTTGGGGAGCCACCCGGCGCAAACCGCTGATTTCCAGCACTTCTGCAGGCGGGTATCCCTGCACGATCAAGCGGTCGCCTGACTTGACGGTCTCGTTTGCTTTTGGCGCCAGGATGGTGCTGCGGGTCCGTACAATCCCGAGCACATTCATATCAAGCTGTTTATTCCAGCTGCTATCGTGCAGTGTTTTCTCGGCAAAGGGAGAATGGGGGAGCACTTCAATTTCTGCCAGGCATTCAGAAAGGTGGTACACCTGGCTCAACTCCAGGCTGAGGGTTCCTGCTGCTGCATCATCAGCTGGTGGTGCAGGTAAGGTTTTTCTGCCGATGGTTACCAGGTAGAGCGTTCCTACCAGGATGACCGGGATACCAATGGGCAGGAAATCCAGCAGGCTGAAACCTTCGTAACCGGCTTCCCTCAAAGCACCGCTGGCGATGATGTTGGAAGTGGTCAGCAGGGTTGCCATACCGCCGAGAAGGGTGCCGTAAGAGAGCGGCATCAGCAGCCTGCCGGGGGCTATGTGGGTGCTGCGTGAGAGGGTCATGACTGCCGGCAGCAATATCCCGACCGCCGCGATATTGTTCATAAAAAGGGATAGCCCTGCAGAGATGATAATGACCCACAAGACCAGCATTTTCTCTGAATTACCTCCCAGCCTGGTGAGCAACCGGCTGATACGGTTGGGAAAACCGGTCTGGTGCAGCCCTTCGGAAATGATCGATATCCCGATCAGGGTGATCACAGGGGAACTGCTGAAACCGGAGAATAGCTCGGCAGGATTCACCAACCCGGCCAGGCCGATTGCGACCAGGACCGCCAGAGCCAGAAAGTCAGGTCGAAACCTGTCTGTAATGATGAGAACGGCAACCAGGACTGTGATAATCAGGGTAAGAATGACTGGAGCGCTCATAGATGGTTTGATTATAACTAAAAATGCCCCTTGTCCGATGACAGGGGAACGTTTATACTTGCGCACATGGATTCTTCCGTATGCACCAGCTGGCTGGAAATTGACCTGTCAGCCATCCAAAACAACATCCAGCTTCTCAAGCAAATGACCCGAAAAAAGATAATGGCGGTGGTGAAAGCCAACGCCTACGGCCATGGCATGCCGGATGTAGTCCGGGCTGCCCATGAAGCAGGGGTGGAGTGGTTCGGGGTTGCACGCATTGAAGAAGCCTTGCAGGTCCTGGACAACGCCCCTGGCGCCCGGGTTCTGGTGATGGGATATACCCCGCCGCAAATGGTTGCTGAAGCTGTCCGCAGGCACATTACCCTGGCTGTGTATGACTTTGATACAGCCGCCATGTATTCTGCTAAAGCAAGCGAGGCGGGTGGAAAGGCATCCATCCACATCAAGTTTGACACCGGAATGGGCCGGCTTGGGTACAACCAGCCGGATACGGTGGATTTTGCCCGCAGGGTGATCGAGCTGCCTAACCTGGAGTTTGGCGGTGTGTTCACCCATTTTGCCCGGGCTGATGAACCAGGTCAGGATACCACGCCCAAGCAGATTGAGCGTTTTAACCAGGTTTTGCACAACCTCAACCAAAATGGCATCCACCCGCCGCTGGTGCATGCCTGCAATACCTCCGCCACATTGAATTTCCCGCAAGCCTATTTTGATATGGTGCGGACTGGCATCTCGATTTACGGCATCAGCCCTTCTAAACAAACCATCCTGCCGCAGGGATTCAAGCCAGCATTAACTTTTAAATCACGCCTGACATCTGTAAAAACTCTACCCGCTGGTCATGGAGTCAGCTACGGGCATTATTACTTCACACCCACCGAGCAATGCATCGGTGTGGTTGGAGCCGGGTATGCAGACGGCTTCCGCAGGCGGCTGCATTCCTATGCGCTGGTGCACGGTAAACGGGTACCGGTGGTGGGGATAGTGGCAATGGACCAGAGCATGGTGGTGTTGGATGAAGTACCGGAAGCGAAAATTGGCGACGAGGTGGTGCTGATCGGCAGCCAGGGAAATGAGCACATCGGCGCTGAAGATCTGGCAGCAGATTGGGGAACCATTAGCTATGAAGTGGTTTGCGGTCTTTCTGCCCGTCTGCCGCGTATTTACCACCAATAAGCAGTCCAGAAGGGGAGTATGCAAGTGAATAACACCCATGTTCCACCCAGGAAAAGGTGGAAAGTAAAAGAACCTGTCCCAGAAGCCGTCCGCCAGGATCTGGATGGATATTTGCCCATCTTGCAGCAGCTGCTTTACAACCGGAATGTACTTACCAGCCGGGACGCAGAGGTTTACATCAATAAGGCTGGTCCGCTTTACACTCCTTCCCAATTAACAGGGATGGAGAAGGCTGTAAAACGCATCCTGGAAGCGATTGCGAATAGTGAACCCATCGCAGTTTATGGTGATTACGATGTGGACGGGGTAACAGCCACTGCTTTGCTGGTGCAGGCATTGCAGTCACTCAGGGCGGAAGTGCGCGGTTTCATTCCCAACCGCTTTGAAGAAGGGTATGGATTAAGCAAGGAGCCGCTCCAAAAACTGTATGATGAAGGCATCCGCCTGATCATAACCGTGGACTGTGGTATCCGCTCCGGCAGAGAAGTGGCATTTTGCAATGAATTGGGAATGGACATCATCATTACCGACCACCACGAGCCGCGCGGTGAAGTTCCAGCCGCCCTGGCAGTGATCTGCCCCAAGCAGGTGGGCGACCTTTACCCGGAAAAGCACCTGGCTGGTGTGGGGTTGGCGTTCAAGTTGACCGAAGCGCTATACCATGAAGTACCTTCGCATACAACCCGTGAGTCTGATTTCCTTGACCTGGTGGCGATTGGCACTGTAGCCGATATCGTGCCGCTGACCGGGGAAAACCGTACCCTGGTGAAAGCTGGATTACAGCGCATCAAGCTGCAGCAGCGCCTCGGGTTACGGGCGCTGGCGGGTGTGGCAAGCATCAACTTATCGAATATTACTGCCCGCGATATCGGCTTTGGGATTGGTCCGCGCCTGAATGCATCCGGTAGGATGGAAACCGCCCAGATGGCATACGACCTGCTGATGTCCAGTGACTACCAGCAAGCCGGGATCCTTGCGCAGCAGCTGGATGACCTCAACCGCAGCAGGCAAGAAATGACCCGCGCCCACGTGGAACGTGCGGAACAACTGGTGGCAGACCAGCCGGATGCGGATATTGTCATAGCATTCGATCCCGAGTTTAATAAGGGGATTGTCGGGTTGGTGGCATCCAAGCTGGTGGAACATTATTACCGGCCTTCCATAGTCGGGCAGATCGAAAACGGGGCAATCAGGGCATCCTGCCGTTCGATCCCTGAGTTTCACATCACCCGTGCACTGGATGAATGCGCTGAATTGTTTGACCATCATGGCGGACATTCGATGGCTGCGGGTTTTACCCTGTATGAAGAATTTGTGGACGAATTCCACAAGCGGATGAGCGAAATTGCATCCCGTGAATTGGGAGGGCTTGACCTCAGCCCTGAGTTGGAAATCGACATGGAACTATCCCTTGCAGCGGTCAATCCACGTGACGTGTTTGAAGCCCTGGCAAAGATCGAACCAGCCGGGCAGGCCAATCCCGAAGCAGTATTTTGCTCAAAGTCAGTACAGGTTTATCGATACAGCACTGTGGGCAAGGAAGGCAGCCACTTACGCATGACGCTGAAAGACGGAAAGGTGTTCTACAATGCCATTGCCTGGCGCCAGGGTCACCTGGCAGAGGGTTTGCCGCAGCAGATTGACCTGGTTTATACCTTTGAAAAGAACATCTACAAGAATGAAGAAACAATCCAGTTGAATGTGAAAGACATCCACCCGGCAGAGTAACCCCAGGGCAGGCAACCATGTTCAAATCCGCCCCGAAGCAAACACACGCCATTTTCCTGGGCCTTTTTGTGGCTTTTCTATGGTCAACTTCGTGGGTGTTGATCAAGTTCGGGCTGCAGGATATTCCCCCGCTGACCTTTGCAGGGCTGCGCTATGGGCTGGCGACCTTGTGCCTGCTTCCTTTTTTGCTTAAACCGGAGATCCGCATATCTATTTCCCACCTTTCACGCCGAGACTGGCTGGGATTGGTCCTGCTGGGTGTAGTGTGGTATGCCGCGGCGCAGGGGGCGCAGTTCATCGGGCTTAAATTGTTGCCGGCAATGACTGTGAGCCTGTTCCTGAATATGACCCCGCTGCTGGTATCGATCCTGGGCATCTGGGCTTTGCGAGAGCTACCTGGCGCCCTGCAATGGGTTGGGATGGTGATCAATCTTTGCGGGGTTGGGCTGTATTTCTTTCCGGCTGCTTTGCAGCATGCTCCCCTTGCGGGCATCCTGGCGGTCCTGGCAGGAGTAGCAGCCAATGCGCTTTCCACTTTGCTTAACCGCGGTATCAACCGAGGGAACCGGCTGCCAGTTATTGTGGTCACCACCGTCAGCATGGGCATCGGGTCAGTCCTGCTGCTGGTCAGCGGCATCTTTGTCCAGGGAATACCGGCGATTCCGTTAAAAGGGTGGGGAATTGTCCTCTGGCTGGCAGTGATCAACACCGCTCTGGCATTCAATATCTGGAATTACACCCTGCGCACCCTTACTGCCATGGAATCCAGCCTGATCAACAGCACCATGCTGGTGCAGGTTGCCCTGCTGGCATGGCTGATTTTGGGTGAAGACCTGAGCGGGCAGCAATGGGCGGGTATCGCCCTTGCCGCGGTTGGGGTCGTGCTGGTGCAGCTAAAATTTAAGAAGAAACCGAAAGCACAACACGAAGATGGGAACAACAATTAAGTCAAGAATTGGAATGGGAATGATTTGATGAGAAAAACAATAACCCCGGATTTCAGGGGTTATTTTCATCTAATTTCAAAAAACTATTCAGGAAAAAATTAATCGACAAAACGGTATTTAATCAGAGTCCACATTGCCACAAATGCGTCACCGGCATGGATCTTCTTGCCCTGGCTGTAATCGCGCGGGTAAAAGGCGATAGGAATCTCCACGATCTTGATCTTGCGCTTGAGGATCTTGGCGGTAAATTCCGGTTCAAAATCAAAACGCCGGGCATGCAGGGTCATCCCTTCCACAACTTCTTTGCGGAACACTTTGTATCCTGTCTCCATGTCGCTCAGAATGTTGTTGTAAAGGATATTGGTCACGAATGTCAGTATCCGGTTGGCAACCATATTCCAGAACAGGATTGGGCGCCGGGCTGCGCCTAAAAAACGTGAGCCGTATACCACATCTGCCAGGTCTTCCTGGATGGGTTTTAACAGATTGGGGTATTCCCTGGGGTCGTATTCCAGGTCTGCATCCTGGATGATGATCACATCTCCTGTGGCGTGGTTGAACCCGGTACGCAAAGCGCTGCCCTTGCCTGCATTTTTTTCATGCAGGTAAACTTTAACATTTTCTTTGCCGTCCATTTCAGCCAGGATCTGGCGGGTTCCATCCTGGGAGCCGTCATCCACGATGATGATTTCATTGGGAATGGCTGTCGCCTGTACACGGCGGACGATCTCCCGGATAGTCTCTTCTTCATTGTATGTGGGGATTACAACGGTGACATTCATGCGGCTAATTATATGTCAGGTCATGGCAGCGGGCAAGCCGTCCTGCAGGATGGGTATGCTATAATTCATTCGAACTATCTCCATTGTGAGGAATACCATGTCCAGTTTGCCCCCTTCCCATGCTCCAGGTGTGCCAGCAAATCCTCAGGTTCCAACTTTCAGCCCCCCACCGCTCGCCCGGGTGGAGGATACCGGCCTTTCCATCCTCTGGCTGCAAGACCTTGCCCTGAAGGTACTCTACTTTCAAGGATATATGACCGGTTTCAAAGTGGCAGAAATGATTATGCTGCCCTTTGCCGGGGTGGTTGACCAGGTTATGGAAGCCCTGAAGCGGGAAAAGCTGGTGGAAGTGCGCTCATCACAAATGGGGCTGGGGGAGGGGGCATATACTTATGCTATTACCGGCGCTGGCATTGCCAGGGCGCGAGAAGCGCTTGAGCGGAACCAGTATGCCGGACCTGCTCCAGTACCTCTGCAGGATTACATCAATGCCTGCCATAAACAAAGCCGTGAACGCATCCTCGCCACCCCAGAAGTTATGAAAGGGGTCCTTTCCAACCTGGTACTCAATGACAGAACCTTCCACAAGCTGGGTCCGGCGGTGAATTCGGGCACCTCAATATTCCTGTACGGCGCACCGGGTAATGGGAAAACTTCGGTTGCCCGCGCGATCGGCTCCATGTTCCAGTCCCAGACCATTTACATCCCTTATGCGCTGTTTGTCGATGGGCAGGTGATCAAACTGTATGATTCTGTCAACCATCAACTGGCCCCTGAAAACACACTGCCCCAGGCAAGTACCGGGGCATCCAAGGTTACCCGCAAACGGGACCCGCGCTGGGTTTGTATCCAGCGGCCTTTCATCATAACCGGGGGTGAATTAACCCTGGCTGGGCTCGACCTGGTATTTGACGATGTCCACAAATTCTATGAAGCTCCGTTCCAGGTCAAGGCAAATGGCGGCATCCTGCTGATTGATGATTTCGGCCGGCAGCTGGTCCGCCCGCGCGACCTGTTAAACCGCTGGATTGTGCCGCTCGAAAACCGGATCGATTATCTCTCGCTGCATACCGGCCGGAAACTGGAAGTGCCATTCGATGTGCTGGTAATGTTCTCCACCAACCTTCCGCCTAAAGACCTTGTGGATGAGGCTTTTCTGCGCAGGTTGCGGCACAAAATCGAGATCGGTGATCCCAGTTTCAATGATTACCGCGAAATCTTCAAGAGGGTCGCCGCCCAGAAGGGCATCCCTTATGTTGAATCATCGCTGGCATATCTCCTGCAGGAATGGTACGTCAAGCGCAACCGCAAGCTGAGGGCCTCTCATCCGCGCGACTTGTGCGACCAGCTGCTGGATATTGCCCGCTACCAAAATGCAGAACCGGTCATGTCTCCTGAGATGCTTGACCATGCCGCTGAAGCATACTTCGTTGACCTATGAACCAGTTATTCTCCCTTACACAACCGGTTGTCTTTGCCCACCGTGGGGCATCGGGTTATGCCCCGGAAAACACCCTGGCTGCATTCAACCGCGCCCTCACCCTGGGAGCTGAAGCCATCGAACTGGATGTGAAACTTACCCACGATGGAGAGGTAGTGGTCCTGCACGACCAGACAGTAGACCGTACCACCAGCGGTCATGGCGATTTGAGGGAATTCAGCCTTGCACAGGTGCAGGAACTGGATGCCGGAATCCATTTCTCGGTCCAGTTTGCTGGCGAGAAGGTTCCAACCCTTGAACAGGTTTTTGAAGTTTTTGACAGAAAATTATTTATCAATATCGAACTCACCAATTACCAGACCTACGGGGATGGTCTAACCGACAAGGTGGTAGAACTTATCGATAAATTCAACCTGGATGATTGGGTGATGTTCTCCTCCTTTCACCCAAGCAACATCCTGCGTTCGCGCAAGCTGAAACCCGGAATTCCGGCTGCCTTGCTGGCGCTTCCTGGTCCGGCAGGCAGAATGCAGCGCAGCATTGCCGGGAAGTGGATCTCCCCCGGATTGATCCATCCTTTCCTGAAAGATGTCAATCCCGGTCTAATGCGGCGCGAAAAGAAACGCGGACGCAGGGTGCATGCCTGGACGGTTAATGACCCGGATGACATTACCCGTATATTTCAGCTGGGAGTGGATGGAATCTTCACAGATTTTCCAGACAGGGCGATTCAGATCAGGGAGTCGATGTGAAAGCCTGGCGGATCCTCGCATCGCTGTTGATCATCCTGCTGCTATTAACGGTGACCAGCCCTGCGGGCAAAGTATTCGCCGAAAAGTCTTCCCAGGCAGATCCGGAAATATTAGCCGAACAGATGCTGGCTTTAATGACCGCAGAAGAAAAGGTTGGCCAGCTTTTTCTGGTTTCCTTTGAGGGCAGCGAGGTTAGCAGCAACCCCCAGCTGCAGCAGTTGATCAGCCAGTATCACATCGGCGGTGTGGTACTTTCAGCCAGGAATGACAATTTTCAGGGTCCTGCAGATACCCTGATCCAGGCGTATGGATTGAATGCCGACCTGCAGCGGGTTGAATGGGAATCCTCCCAGGTTGAGCAAACGGACCCTGAAACCCAGGTGTTGTTCACACCCCGGTATATTCCCCTGTTCATTGGCATCTCCCAGGAAGGGGACCTTACCCCCTACGACCAGATTATCAATGGCTTGACCGCCCTGCCAAACCAAATGGCGATTGGTGCTACCTGGGACTCCAACATGGCACAAAAGGTGGGTGCGGTTGCGGGACAAGAATTAAGTGCCCTGGGCTTTAACCTGGTTTTAGGACCTTCGCTGGATGTGCTTGAGGTTCTGCAGGCAGCCAGTGGCACAGACCTGGGTACGCGCACCTTCGGGGGAGACCCTTACTGGGTAGGGAAGATGGGAGCGGCATACATCCAGGGTTTGCATGAAGGCTCATCAAACCGCATCGCGGTGATTGCCAAATACTTTCCTGGCAGGGGAGGATCGGACCGCCAGCCTGATGAAGAGGTGGCAACCGTAAGGAAATCGTTGGAGCAATTGAAGCAAATTGAACTTGCCCCATTCTTCACCGTAACCGGAAATGCTGAAGACCCGTCTATGCGGGCGGACGGATTGCTGGTCTCCCATATCCGCTACCAGGGATTCCAGGGCAATATCCGAGCCACAACACGCCCGGTGAGTTTTGACCGGGATTCGCTTGACCAGTTGCTTAACCTGGAACCTTTTTCAGCCTGGCGCAGCGGGGGAGGGGTGATCATCAGCGACAACCTGGGCAGTCAGGCTGTCCGGAAATTCTTTGACCCGACTGGACTGACATTCGATGCCAGGAATGTAGCCAGGACAGCCTTTCTGGCAGGGAATGACCTTTTGTATGTTGATAATTTTGTTTCCAACACCGATCCGGATCAATATACGACCCTGGTCAATACGTTGGATTTCTTTACCCAGAAGTACCGTGAAGACCAGGCCTTCAAAGAGCTTGTGGACCAATCTGTCTTAAGGATTCTGACCTTAAAGTACCAGATTTTCCAGAACCAGTTTGAGTTTTCAATGGTGATTCCACCGGTTGAGAGCCTGGATGAAATTGGTAATTCACAGCAGGTTTCCTTTGAGGTAGCCCAGGATGCCCTTACCCTGGTAAGCCCTGAAATCTCCCAGTTGGCAGAGGTGTTGCCAAATGCACCAGCAGCAGGCGAACGCGTGGTGTTCATTACAGATATTTCCTCCGGCAAGCAGTGTTCAACCTGTGATGAGCAGCCGGAGCTTGCCCTGGATTCATTGATGAATGCCGTCAACCGTCTTTACAGCACCCAGGCTGGCGGGGATATCTTGCGGAATTATCTTAAATCATACTCTTTTACCGATCTTGAGTATTTCTTAAGCAATCCCGAAGTGCCTCCTGTCCTCGCTGAAGACCTGCAGCTGGCCGAATGGGTGGTTATCAGCATTGCCTCAACCAGTCCGGATCGGCCTGAGTCGCTTGCATTGTTAAACCTCCTCAGGGAAAGACCCGAAGTACTGAAAGATAAGAAGGTAATCGTATTTGCGTTTACTGCTCCAGATTACCTCGATGCAACCGACATATCCAAGTTGACAGCGTATTATGCCTTGTATACAAAAGTCCCTGAAGCGATAGATGTAGCCGCCCGGGCATTATTCCAGGAGATTGTTCCATTTGGAAACCTGCCTGTTTCTGTACCAGCTATTGGGTATGACTTGATCAGTGTGACTGCCCCTGAAGCCAGCCAGGTAATTGCCTTGTATATCGACCAGCCGGAGATGGAACAGCCTTCACTGGAGTCTACCCCGCAAGAGTCAACCCCGCAGCCAACCCCGGTATTACAGTTTAGGGTAGGAGACAGCCTTCCGATCCGAACAGGTGTGATCTACGATAAGAATGGAAACCCGGTTCCGGATGGTACCGTAGTTCGTTTCACGATGACCATTAATGGTGATAGCACAACTGCTCAGCTGATAGATACCCAGACCAGCGAAGGGATTGCCAGGACTATTTACCGGATTTCCACTCCCGGGCTGGTGGAAATCAAAGCTAGCAGCGATCCTGCTATGCTTTCCCAGATAATCACCCTGGATGCGACCAACCAGGTAGCTCAAATCACTATCATTGCTCCGCCGCCCGTTTTAACGGCAGAAACCAGTACTGCCATAACTTCGACTCCGGAGCCAACCGAACTTGCCGCCGATGAAAATGAAAACCGCCCTACCGGCGGAGACTGGCTCCTATCCATGCTGCTCATCTGGGCGGCAGGCGCTGGAGCCTTCCTTTTCGGCAGGCACTATATTTCCTTCCGCTGGGGTTTCCGCTGGGGTGTTTGTACGGTGCTAGGTGGGCTGCTGGTCTATACCATCCTGGTTCTGTTCATCCCCATCAGCCTGCAATGGTCAGACCCTGCCGGCAGGCTGGGATTGCTGATCGCTCTGCTGGCAGGTTGTGCTGCCGGTTGGGCAGCAGGTTACTTCTGGCGCAGCCGTGGGTTGGAAAAATTCTTGAGGCGTGCAGAATAATTTATTTTATAAATGGGGGTTATTGAAGTAAAGTAAGCAGCAAGGTCAGGCCGGTAATTCCCAGCGCAACCCATAACAAAAGGCCGTCCGGGCGGCTGGATAGCAGTCTTGCAGGCAGCGGCGTTGATTCGGTCCTGTTCACCCGTGCCGGGGGAGGCATATCTCCGAAAAGGCTTTTGCGAAGCTGGCTGATACTTTCCGGACGGTCGTTGGGGTGCAGGCTCATCGCCCACAGGATCGCCCGTTCACACCGGAGCGAAATGCTCGGATTGACTTGGCGCGGGGTTAAGAAATCATCTGGAGACAAGAACCGGGTGCGCGCTTCGGCGGGGGGCTGGTTGGTCAACAGGTGGTAGAGGGTAGCGCCAAAGGCATAAATGTCGCTGCGGACATCAGTATGCGAGGAATCTCCCCCATACTGCTCAATGGGGGTATACAGGGCTGTTCCTTGTCCCTGTAATATGGTAATGGTAACTTCGCCTGGCGCCAGGACTTTCACCAACCCGAAGTCGACCAGCTTCAGCAACCCAGCCGGGGTGACTTTCAGGTTGCTGGGTTTTATGTCACGGTGCACAATGGGCGGGTTTTGCGAATGCAGGTGTTCCAGTGCATCTGCCAGCTGGGATGCCCAGCCAAGGACAAGCTCTTCATCCAGGAATTGGCCTTTTTGACGTGTTTCAATGATCAAGGTACGCAGATCGTTCCCAGGCACATAGTCCATGACCAGATAATCCCGTACACCAATGGAGAAATAATCGGATACTTTCGGCAGATTGGGGTGATCCAGGCGGGCGAGAATGGATGCTTCACGGAAAAACTGGTCACGGGCTTCCTGCAAAAGGTCAGGCGGGAGAGACCGGTCATGCTCCACTTCTTTCAAAGCGCATTGGCGGCCTTCCAGGCGGGTATCTTCAGCCAGGTATATACTGCCCATGCCGCCCTGGCCGATGATGCCTGCAATCTTATATCTCCCGCGTAAGACCTCGCCTGTTTTTAACGGGACCGGCATCGTGGATCCTCTTCTCCTGGAACCTTAACCAGGTTACGGTGGATTGCTGGCGTCCTTAACCCTGTTCAAGGTTGCAAAAATCCGCTTTTCTGCTATATTATACCTCGACAGTCCACTTTGATTGGGAGCAGGCCATGGACCACTCTGATAAAGAATTCCCGTTAATTTTTGCCCAGGCTGGTGAGCTGCAAGGCCAGCGCTGGGTCTTGAAAAAGGAATTGATGGTCGGCCGGGAGCCGGATTGCGATATTATTATCCCTGACCGGCAAGTTTCACGCCACCATGCCAGGTTTACACTGGATTCCAAAGGCGCTTTGGTGGAAGACCTGGGCAGCAAGAACGGGACCTATTGCAATGGGGCACAGATAGTCGAACCCTGCACCCTTTCAGATGGTGATTTAATCAGTATTGCTATGGTGCACCAGTTCACCTTTCTCTCTTCAGATGCCACCATGCCGATCGATGCTGCCAGGGCAGCCCAATACCTGGCGGTAAATGGATTGGAAATGGATGCACGTTCGCGCCGGGTGTGGGTCAACCAGACAGAGCTGCTGCCGCCCTTATCTGCCCCGCAATTCCGCTTGCTGCAGGCGCTCTATGATCACCCCGGACAGGTGGTTGCGCGTAACACCCTGATCGACCTGACCTGGGGCGAAGATGAGGCTGCAGGAGTTTCAGAGCAGGCATTTGATGCGCTTGTTCGCCGGCTGCGCGACCGGATCGCACAAATAGACCCGGAGCATGAGTATATCGTTACCATCCGTGGTCATGGCATGCGGTTGGATAATCCACAAAAAACCTCTCCGTAAGCGGAGAGGTTTTTTTGTTTCAAGCTGAAAGGTTCTTCTGCATCGAGAAGCGCAGGACTTGTTTGTACCTTTTCTTAAGCAGGTCCACCAGTTCTGCAGACTGGTTCTGCGTTTCGCTCTGGCTGATCAGCTGGTTGAAAAGCTGGACAAACTCAGGTGTGATAGCCGCGGCATTCTGCTCGAGAATCTTTTCCACATCTTCGTCTTTTTCAGTCCCCACCAGCATTTCAATGAACTGCACTTCTGGGGGCGGGGCGGTGTATTTCTGCAATGCTATGATAACCTTTTCGATCTTGCCTTCCCGATCGGCATCCCCTGCTTTGTGTGCAGTCTGAAGCTCAGCCTGCACCAGCTGGACAAAAAAGTCATCGACCTTATCCAGGTTGTCTTCCATCGCTTTGGCAGTATCTGGAGCATCCATTAATTCCTGCAAGAACTCACGGGTCTCATCGGTTCGTTTCTGGACGGCCTGGTCGATATCCCGGGTCATCTTGATCAGCTTGTCGCGCAGCTCAATCAGACTGCGCTTTTCCTGGCCTTCGCTCTGCTCTAACTTATCCGTGAGGGTCTGGAAGAACATGTAATCCAGTGCTGGACGAGCCATGCTCACCAGGGTTTGCAGCCGGATCTCTGTGCCGGCATCTTGCAGCAGTTGCAGCAGGCTTTCGCGTGTCATGCCTTTTTCCGAAAGTTCGCGCAGGTCATTGATGGCAGCCTGGGTTTCTTCTGCGCCTGTTTTCAACATCTGGCCGATTTTAGTGTGCTCAAGCAAATCATTCTGTACAGCTACCAGCTGCTCCGCAGTCTTTTTGTCACCCTGTGCCAGGCTGGCCTGTGCCAGCTGGCTGATTATGGCAAACAAGCTCTCGTCGACGGATTCTTCTTCCTGCTGGATTATGGCAACCCGGCCTTCACTGGTGGCTGTCAGCAGCCGCTGCAAAAAGCCCAGTTTCTTTTGCTGTTCCTGAATCATTTCCTTGGTGATGCCGTCTGCTTCCAGTACCTTCTCATACATGGTGTCGAGGGTAAGCATGGTTTGGGGCCGGAAGATGTAAGCTTTTTTCTTCTCGTTGGGCAGGGCGTTCACCACCCCAGTGATCAATGGGCCAAAAAGCTTTTCTTGTTCATTAACTGGCATACCCAGCTCGGGTGGGAAGTATGTCAGCAGCAGTTCTTTATCGGGATCATGATAGACAAGCGGGGTAGCCATTGCACCCTGGTACCCGCAGGTGGGGCACTGGATCAGGTTATAGCTGCGGCTGAGGAATTTTTCTTTTGCTTCGGGATCTGTGTTTAAGTCAAATACCTGTTGAAATTCAACGGTAACACGGGTTTTACAGCGGGGGCAGTTGGTAACGATTTTTGGCATTGAGTACTCTCTTTAATAATCTTGGTGATAACCGGATTTACCTGGCAGGCAACTGTTAGATTATACCATCCCGGGAAATCGGCATTTATGGCTTCTTCTATTTAACTTTATTGGGTGCAGCATGGATCAGAATGCTGAATAATCTATAGATTGCGACTGGGTAGAGATACAGGAGGTTATGCGGATCACTCATCCATGCGCGGCAGTGAGAAGCAAATCCTGGCTCCCTGATTTGATTCGCTGTCCACCCAGATCTTGCCCCCGTGGGCTTCAATAATAGACCGGCTGAGATACAGCCCCAATCCGGTGCCTTTTGTGTTCTTGACTGCGTCGCGGGCACGGTAAAAGCGGTCAAACACATGCGGCATATCCTGCTGTGCAATACCCGGTCCTTCATCGCTGACACAAAGAATAACCTGTTTTGGCCGCACCGCACCGCTGATCTTAATCTGCCCGCCAGGGGAATACTTGATGGCATTCGAGATGAGGTTGGAAAAAACCTGTTCCAGCCTGGTTTCATCAGCCAGCACCACCGGGAAATCGGGCGGAAAATCGACCAGGATCTTATGCTCCGTGGTTTGGGTTTGCAGTTTTTCTGCCACCAGTTTAGCCAGGTACGCCAGCTGGCAGTCAGTCCGGTTGATTTTCAATCCCCCTGCCTGTAGCCGGGTGGCATCCAGCAGGTTTTCGATCATCCCTGTCAGCCGGTCAGCTTCTTCTTCTATCACCTCCAGGCTGTCCTGAACAATGGAGCGGTCCCAATCTGCGTCATCCCGGCGCAGGGTGCTGACATAGCCTTTGATCAGGGCAACCGGGGTCTTCAGTTCATGGCTGACCACGGAAACAAAAGTGCTTTTCAGTTCATCCGCCTGGCGGAAACGGGTGATGTCCCTGACCGAGGCGATGATGTTCAACAGGCTGCCTTCTGATGAATGCACCGGCGCGTAGGTGATACCAACCGGCAGGGGTGCAATTTCGGTAAAGCGTTTCAGATCGCCTTCAATATATAATTGTGCATGCGGGGTTAGTGGCCAACCCCCGGCAACTGCCTCTTCGAGGGTGGTGCCTTCAGGCGGTTTTGCCCAGCTGATCACTTCATCATGTGAACGGAACTGGATGTTCTCAATATTGCCGGTGATCATGCGGCTGAAGGAGGGGTTGCAGCGCTCGATGCGCAGCTTGGGGGATATGATTAGGATACCATCCGCGACCGCATCCAGTAGGGCATCCACCCGCTGTTTTTGCAGCCTGACCTGGTAGTAAAGCTGGGCATTTTGCACCGCAATGGCTGCCTGGTCTGCAAAACTTCCCAGCAATGACCGGTCGTTGTTGGAGAAAACGCTGGCATAGTTGCGGAAGATATAAATCACACCGATCACGCGCCGTTCAGCGATCAAAGGCAGTCCAACACCGTTTAACCCCCCGAAACCGACCGAAAAGGTTATTTCGCTCAACACCCGGTTGATCTCCTCCAGATCTGTGCGCCTGGCTGGATCTTCCGGCAAGGAGATCCTGCCCAGGATTGGGTTCAAATAATTCAGGAATGCCTGCGGAAGTCCCTGGCTGACCTGGACCTTCCAGGGTTCGGTCACGCCGCGCAGGGCGATCATGCCGGCGTGTCCCGACAACATTTCAACTGCAATGTTGAGGATGCGGATAAGCAGTTTATCCAGGTCGAGTTCCTGGGTCAGGGCGCGTGCGATTTCAAGCAGATAATCGCGCTGGCGTACTCGGGCATCTGGCAGCATTCTCAGGCTCCGTTAGTGAGTTTGCTCAACACTTCATCGAGGATGGCGATTCCTTCGTCAACTTCAGCCGGAGTGATGCATAACGGGGGTGCAATCCGGATGACACTCTCGCCGCAGCCCAGCAGGAGCAGCCCTTTCAGGAAGGCTTCATCCACGATCCTGTCACGCATTACGGGATCTGCCTGCTTTCCATGTGCAGGATCGATAAACTCTAACCCGATCATCAGCCCGATCCCGCGCACATCGCCGATGCAGGCATACTTGCCCTGCAATTTCTTCAACTGCTGCTGGGCATACAGGCCGGTCGTTGCAGCGTTCTTCAGGTATTCTTTTTCCAGCAAGTCGATGGTAGCCAGGGCAGCAACACAGGCAAGCGGATTGCCGCCATACGTATTGCCATGCGATCCCTTTGGCCAGGTTACCAGTGATTTGCGTGCCATCATTACACCCAGCGGCACGCCTGAGGCAATTCCTTTGGCGGAGCAGACAATATCAGGCTCGATGCCGAAGTTCTCAATAGACCACCACTTGCCGGTTCGCCCCATCCCGGATTGCACCTCATCGGCAATTAGCAGGATGCCGTACCGGTCACACATCTGCCGTAGGGCAGGGAAGAACGTCTCTTCCGGAATGATATACCCGCCTTCTCCCTGGATGGGCTCAACCAGGATGCCAGCTGTGTCTTCATGCGGTAAAATGTGCCCGAAAATCTCTTCCTCGATGTAACGGACCACCCTGGCCCCGTACCCTTCGCCAGGATTGCATGCCAGCACCGGCCGGTAGAGATCAGGGAAGGGTACATGCACCACCCCGTTCATAAGGGGGTAAAACCCATGGTGGTATTTGGGTTTGCTGGCAGTAAAGGTTACTGATCCCATCGTGCGGCCGTGAAAACCGCCCAGGAACCCGATAAACTGGGTTCTGCCAGTGGTATAGCGTGCCAGTTTGATTGCGGTCTCCACCGCTTCAGTGCCAGAATTGGTCATGAATGACACAGCTGGTTCGGAAAAGGGAGCCAGCTGGCTCATTTTTTCAGCCAGTTCGATCCACTTGGGGTGGTAAAAATCGGAGGAAATGTGGATGAACTTTTCTGCCTGTTCCTGGATAGCCTGCACCACCCTGGGATGGCTGTATCCGGTAGAGGCGACTGCGATGCCTGCCATGAAATCCAGGAAACGGTTTCCATCCACATCCCAGATTGTGCAGCCGCTGCCGTGATCCATCACGAGCGGGTAACCGCGCGGGTAAGAAGGGGATATCACTGCTTCATCCCGTCTGATCCATTCCTGTGCCTTCGGTCCTGGTAGTGAGTGGGTATGCATCAATGCCCTCCTGTGGGTGATTTCTAACAGGATTATATCATCGTGAGGTACCACGCATTTTCCGGCAGGGATGTTGTGAAATTGGCAGAGCGATGGATAGTTGCAGTGGCTGCCTGGAGTGACCACCCTGGGCTGGACAAATGAATCGTTGACGAGTCCTTGAAAGACGGTTATTATTCAGCAATATGCATTTGAAAAAGAACCTTTTCCAGTCTGTTGCAAATTTTATCCGCCAGGAAAGCCGCTGGTTAACCCCCGGTTTGGGGGTTAAACGCTGGCTGGTGGTCATCCTGATGGGAACCACCCTGCTGGGGATCGGTTTTGCCGTGCTGGTGCTCGATGTCTACCGGACAGCCCCTGAAACCTGGTGGCTGCCTATTCTTTCGTTCCTCTCTTTGCGGTTTCTCGACCGGACTTTAAGGGCTGTCATTTTCGGAGGGTTGGGCCTTCTGCTGGTCCTGCTTGGATTATGGGGACTAAACCGTTCCTTGCTTCGGCCGTTCATGAAACCCGGGAAAACCATCCTCGAAACCATTGCCATGCACCGCCGCCGCGAGCGCGGACCGCGCATTGTCGCCATCGGGGGAGGGACAGGCCTGTCATCACTGTTGCGCGGAATTAAATCTCACACAGCCAACCTGACTGCGATTGTCACCGTAGCTGATGACGGCGGTTCTTCCGGCGAACTGCGCAGCCGTCTTGGGGTTTTACCGCCTGGAGATATAAGGAATTGCCTTTCAGCCCTGTCTACAGATGAAGAGCTGTTATCCCAGATATTCCAGTACCGTTTTGCAAACTCAAGCGGGTTGAACGGCCATACCCTTGGCAACCTGTTGATCACTGCCATGGCGGATATCACCGGCAGTTTTGAGGAAGCCATTGCAGAATCGGGCCGGGTTCTGGCTGTACAGGGCAGAGTGCTGCCTTCTACCTTGCGGGATGTACGCCTCTCTGCTGAGGTGAGCGGTGAAAACGGCACACAACCGGTCCGTGTCAACGGCGAAAGCACCATCCCCCAGCTGGGTGGTAAAATCCAAAAGGTCTGGCTGGAGCCAGCCAACATCCAGGCATTTCCGCCGGCGCTACAGGCTATCCTGAACGCCGACCTGATTCTGGTTGGTCCGGGAAGCTTGTATACCAGCATCCTTCCCAATCTTCTGGTTCCAGACATTGTTGAAGCCATGCGTGCCAGCCAGGCATTAAAGTTCTACATCTGCAATGTTGCTACCCAGCCGGGTGAGACTGATGGATTTAGCTGTGATGACCACATCAAGGCGATTGAAAAACATGTCGGTGGCCGGTTGTTTGACCTGGTTATTTGCAACAACCAGTTCGACGGGCACCTGCCCAGCCAGAGCGATTGGGTGAAGCCTGGGGACAATTTTCATAAACAATACCCGGTCTATTGCACACCCCTGGTAGACAAGAGCAATACCTGGCGGCATGACCCCTCGCGGCTGGCTCAGGTGGTGATGGACCTTTTCAATGAACGCACTGGCCCGCTGGCTGGGAAAGAAATTGATTAATGTTTTAATATTACTTGCGCTAGCATGGTAAAATTTTATCCAAACTGATATGGAGGACTATACAATATGAAGATCCAGGTAGGAATCAACGGATTTGGGCGCATTGGCCGCCAGGTATTAAAAGCCATTATGGAACGCCAGGGAGATACCCTGGAAGTTGTTGCCATCAATGACCTGTTTGATATCAAACAGAATGCCCACTTGTTCAAATACGACTCAAACTACGGTATTTTCCCGGGCGAGGTCGCAATTGACGGAAATGACCTTGTTGTTAATGGTCACAAAATCCGCGTTTTTGCTGAGAAAGATCCGGGCGCTTTACCCTGGAAGGATCTTGGCGTAGATGTGGTTGTTGAATCAACCGGTATTTTCACCGACGCAATCGGGGATCCCGCCAAGGGAAAACCTGGCGCTCGTGTGCACATCGACCAGGGTGGAGCCAAAAAAGTCATCATCTCAGCCCCCGCCAAGAATGAAGATCTGACCATTGTGCTCGGCGTAAACGAAGAAAAATATGACCCGGCTGTGCATCATGTTGTTTCCAACGCCTCCTGCACCACTAACTGCCTCGCACCTGCAGCCAAGATCCTGCACACCAAATTCGGCATTCAGCATGCTGTAATGACGACCATCCACTCATATACCAATGACCAGGTTATCCTGGATCAGGGTCATAAGAAAGAAATGCGCCGCTCCCGTGCTGCCGGTTTAAATATCATCCCCACCACTACTGGCGCTGCCAAAGCAGTTGCCCTGGTCATCCCCGAACTAAAGGGCAAATTCGACGGCTACTCGCTGCGCATTCCCACTCCCACCGTTTCGGTAGTTGACCTTTCAGCCACCCTCGAAAAAGCCACCACCAAGGAAGAATTGAACGCTACCTTCGTGGAAGCCTCACAGGGCGCCCTCAAGGGTATCCTGGGTGTCACCACCGGTGAGTTTGGCGATCCCCTGGTCTCCATGGACTTCAAGGGCGATCCCCGCTCCTCCATTGTTGACCTGCCCTCTACCATGGTGATGGGCGGCAACCTGGTAAAAGTGGTCGCCTGGTACGATAATGAATGGGGTTATTCCTGCCGCACTGCCGACCTGGCAGCCATGATGGCGAAAAACCTCTAATCTTTATTGCAACTTAACATAATGCGTAATCTGGTTTGCTCCTGAAGCAGCGGATTACGCATTATTCTTTATCCTTCAGGAGGTGTGTATGTTCAGCAAGAAAACTATTACAGATGTTGACGTAAAGGGAAAGCGCGTACTGGTGCGGGTGGATTTCAACGTGCCTTTAAAAGACGGTGTTGTCGGTGATGATACCCGCATTCGCGGTGCACTGCCCACCATCCATTACTTGCTCGACCACGGCGCTGCAGTTATCCTTTGTTCTCACCTCGGCCGTCCAAAAGGTACTGCCGACCCCAAATATTCAATGAAACCTGTGGCGGAGTACCTCGGCAGCCTGATGGGCCAGCAGGTCGCCTTCGCGGCAGATTGTGTTGGACCGGCGGCAGAAGAAGCTGCAAAAGCCCTCAAGCCGGGTGATGTGCTGGTGCTCGAAAACACCCGCTACCACAATGAAGAAGAGGCCAACGATCCCGAATTCTCACGCCAGCTGGCTTCACTGGCTGAGCTGTATGTGAATGATGCTTTTGGTTCAGCCCACCGCGCCCATGCATCCACGGAAGGTGTGACGAAATACCTGCCCGGTGTCTCTGGTTTCCTGATGGAAAAAGAGATCCAGTACCTGGGACAGGCGATTGATGATCCCAAGCGCCCGTTCGTTGCCATTCTGGGCGGCGCCAAGATCAGTGACAAGATTGGTGTCATTAAGAACCTGCTGACCAAAGCCGATAATATCCTGATCGGCGGCGGTATGGCCAACACTTTCTTCAAGGCCCAGGGTTACCCGGTTGCCGACAGCCTGGTGGAAGATGAAGCCCTGGAAACTGCCCGCGAGCTGCTGGCAATCGGCGGTACAAAATTACGTCTGCCGGTGGATGTGGTCATCGCGGATAAGTATGAAGAAGGTGCTGCTTTCCGGGTGATGCCTATGGGTCCTATTCCCGATGGCTGGCGCATCCTGGATGTCGGACCAGAAACGGTTGAAAGCTTCGGCAAAGTGATTGCTTCAGCCGGCACCGTGGTTTGGAACGGCCCAATGGGTGTGTTTGAATTCCCCAACTTCGCCAAAGGCACTTTTGGTGTGGCTAAAGCGGTGGCGGAAAGTAAAGCTGTCAGCGTGATTGGGGGCGGCGATTCAGTCTCTGCCATCCAGAAATCTGGTTTGACGGACAAGATCACCCACATTTCCACAGGCGGTGGTGCATCGCTGGAAATGCTGGAAGGGCTTGTGCTACCCGGTGTGGCTGCCTTGCAGGATAAGTAAATCAGGACATAGAATTGACCCGGCTTCCAGATGGAAGCCGGGTTTTTTATTATAATTACAGGTAGAAGGGATTAACAATGCTGCCAGCCCGAATTGATAAATATGACATCCACCCTGATTTTGCTTTAAAAGTAACCCCATATTCCACACCGGCTACTGTACGCCTGGCAGCCAGCCTGGTTGCCATTGCCAACCGTTTGATTCCGCGACCGGACGGCTACTTGACCCGCAGGACAAGGTTGAAGAGCCTCGATGGTACTCGTTTTCCGGTTGAAATTGTCTGGCCGGAGAACATTGATCGACCGGCAGCCTGCCTGGTGTATTACCACGGGGGAGGGTTTGTGCTGGGCAGTAACCCGCTGCAGGAGCGGTTGTTCCTGCGTATCGCCGAAGAAGTACCTTTTGTGCTGGTCATGCCGGATTACCGCCTGGCGCCAGATCATCCCTTCCCTGCCGGGGTTGAGGATTGTTTCTCTACACTCCTGTGGGTTACCCGGTATGCATCTCGGATTGGGATTGATCGCAAACGTATAGCAATCGCAGGTGACAGCGCCGGTGGAGGCCTGGCGGCGGCTGTTGCCCAGATGGCGCGCGATAAGAAAGGGCCGGAAATCTGCCTGCAGATGCTGCTTTACCCGGTAACAGATTACAGCATGACGACTGAATCTGCCAACCTGTATACGGATACACCCGTCTGGAACTCACTGGCGAACCGGAAAATGTGGGAGTTCTACTTGAAGGGATGGGAAGGGCCTGTTTCCCCTTATGCATCTCCCATGCATGCCCTCTCGCTGGCCGGCTTGCCGCCCGCATATGTAGAAACAGCAGAGTTTGATCCTTTGCATGATGAAGGTATTGAGTATGCCAGGCGGATGGCAGCTGAAGGAGTGGAGGTGACCCTGCATGAGACAAAACGCACTGTGCACGGGTATGACATCATCAAGATTAATGAAATTGTGGAAGAAAGCCTGGCATTACGGACACAGGCAATAAAAAAGGCTTTCCACCAACCAGCAGCGGAAAACCTTTTCGATACAATGGATGCCCTGACCGAGTCAATCTCCTGATTGCAGCTATTTTTGTTTGGCGATGTATTCGTCTATTACCTGTTCCAGGATATACAGCGGCAGGCTGCCGTTTTTCAAGACTGCATCGTGGAAGGTACGCAGGTCGAACTTCTCTCCCAGCGCAGCCCTGGCTTTTTCGCGCAATGCGACAATTTTGATCATCCCGATCTTGTAGGCGCAAGCCTGCCCGGGCATGACGAAGTAGCGCTCGATCTCGCTTACCACGCTTTCAAGTTCCTGGGCGGAGTGGGCTTGCATGTATGCAATAGCCTGTTCGCGAGTCCAGCGCTTGTAATGGATGCCCGTATCAACCACAAGGCGTACCGCCCGGAAAAGTTCTGAATCCAGGCTGCCCAGCTCACCGTATGGATCATCCTTGTACATACCGATCTCACGGCACAGCTGCTCGGCATACATAGCCCAACCTTCTTCATATGCTGTAAATGGTAATACCCGGCGGAAGTAGGGTATTTTCTTAAGTTCCATCTTGATGGCGATCTGGAAGTGGTGACCGGGGATACCTTCATGGTAGGCCAGCGTTTTCATGCCGAATTTCTGGGTCTCTTTCATATTGCGCAGGTTGGCGTAGAATGTGCCGGGTCGCTTGCCGTCCATAGAAGGCATCATGTAGTATGCTCCAGGAGAGGTCATCTCTTTAAACTCAGGGATACGCTCCACTTTGATCCCAGCTTTTGGGCGTAAATTGAAATAATGGTCAAGCTTGCTGTCTACCTCATCCAGGAGGCGCTGGTATTCGACCAGGGCAGCCCGGCGTCCGTCATCCGTGTTCTGGTACAGGAACTGCTCGTCTTTACCAAGTTCGTTCAGTTTGCGGGTTGGGTTTTCTATCATCCCGTAACCGAGTTCAGTAAAAATGCTGCGCATTTTGCCTTCAAGGCGGTCCACTTCCTGCAACCCGATTTGGTGAACCTGCTCGGGTGTGTAATCGGTGGTGGTGTTGGTGCGCAAACGGTTGGCATAATAAGCATCACCGTCCGGTAGATTCCAAACCCCTGCATCTGAGGTGGTCTTCTGTTCCAGTGCGCTGAAGTAATCAATCAGCTTGTGGTAAGCCGGGTAAACAACCGTATCGATCTGGGCAGCCGCATCATTGAGCAATTGTGTCCTGTCTGCCTGGCTGAGCTTTTCCAACCCGGATAGTTTCTCAGCAAAGACGGTATATAGTGGGTTCTCCCTGGGGGGCGTGCTGATGAAATTCTTCATTTCATCCAAAACCCGCAAGATCACAAAATGGGGCGGCAGGCAGCCCTTCGCTTCGCGGACATGGAGTCCTTCCAACACCTGGTCGAATTTCTTTCCAAATAATCCCAGGCGGGTGACATAATTCACCGCTTCCCTTTTACTCACCACCGGGTGGAGGGTCATCATGAAGTTGGGCATTTCCGACTGGATGCCGAACATTTGGTTTAGCGGGTAATCGTGGTGCCTGAACTGCTCACCTTCTACTGAATCATCCAGGAAGACCTGCATGATATCGGCTGAAAGCCGTACAGCAGGATCCATCCTGGTGCGGTCATAACTGCGCAAGGTTTTTTGTTCCTTGCGAAAGAACTGGTAAAACTTATCTTCAAAAGCCTCTGAGGCATCAGTAAATTTGGCGTTGTGGCGGTGGATACCGAACTTTTCGAGGATGCCGATAATGGTCAACAGCTCTGGGCTGCGCAAAAGCAGCCTGGCGAAGCTGCGGAAGAACATACCCTTTACCGTCCAGGGCTTACCCCAAATCAGGCTGACCAGCCACCAGGCAAGCACTGCGACAACCAGTGTGATTACTATCCAAAGATATTCCATGATATACTCCTGCAGTTGGTTTGGCTTAAGTGTACAGGAAAAATGAGATTAATGAATACGCAAGAGTAGTGCGTATCTGGACAAAATACCCTTCATACAGTAAAATTACTCTTCGTGTTCAGGTTATAAAGTTTTGGAGGAACGAAGTTGGCTAATATTAAGTCTGCAATAAAGCGAAACAAGCAAAATGAAAAACGCCGCCTGCGCAACCGTGTTTACCGCGGCCGTGCCCGAACCTTTGTCCAGCGTGCCCGTGTGCTCATGCTGGCAGAGGAAAAAGAACAGGCTGAACAAACTGTTAAACAGGCAGTCCAGGCGCTCGATATTGCTGCAGCAAAAGGCATTATCCATAAAAACAATGCTGCCCGCCGCAAAAGCCGCTTGATGAAACAGTTATCAAGCTTGCAATAGTCACAGCTCATGTGGCCTTCAGCCACTCACGTTACCCGGATTTCGGGCCAATAATGTTTACACCAGCAGCGGGAGTTCATCCTCCCGCTTTTTTGTGAATAGGCAAAGACATGTTTGAGCAGCTCCAAGAAACAATAACCCGGCAGATCAGCGCTTTTCTCTCCCAGCAGGAAATCCCGGCTGCACCAATCGATTGGAAGTGGATCCCGTTTGCCGGGCAGTGGGGAATTGCCACCTCTTTCTTCCAGGCTGCATCGCTGGAAGCCAGGCAGGGATCGCATATCCCTGTGGGGGAACGGGCCCAGCAGATTGCCACGCAGGTGGCTGAACACCTCGGTACTCCTGAAGGTATCAGCAAAGTTGAGGCTGTGCGCGGTTACCTGAACCTGACCTTTTCACCCTCCAGTTTTGCCCGCCAGGTGATCGAAACCGTGCAAAGGGAAGGTTTGCTTTTTGGAAAGGGGCAGCTGACCGGTAAACGGATTATGGTGGAATACTCCCAGCCCAATACGCATAAAGCCTTTCATGTCGGTCATTTGCGCAATGTGGTACTGGGCAGCGCTGTTTGCAACATCCTTGAATGGGCCGGGAATGAAGTTATCCGCGCCAATTACATTGGCGATATCGGCCTGCATGTCATCAAATGGCTGTGGTGCTACCTGAAATATCACAATGGCGAGCAGCCGCCCGAAGACCGGGTGCGCTGGATCGGGGAGATCTACGTTCAAGCCAGCCGGTATTATGAGGAAGACCCGGCTGTAGAACCGGAAGTGCGCGCCCTCTTCGCGCGCTGGGACAGGCGCGACCCTGACATCGTGTCACTGTGGGAAAAGACACGCCAGTGGTCTCTGGAGGCTTTCGAACAGATCTACCAGCTGCTTGGTGTACATTTCGACCGGTTCTACTTTGAAAGTGATGTCGAAGATTCCGGCAAGGAGATCGTCAGGACCCTGATTAAAAAAGGGCTGGCATGCGATGAGCGCCCTGAAGGATCCGTGTATATCCCGCTGGATGAGTTTTCCGGAACAAAGGACAAGTACCGTGTCCTGGTTATTCTGCGTTCAGACGGTACCTCGCTTTACGCAACCAAAGACCTTTCGCTGGCTATCCAGAAGTTCGAAGAATACCAGCTTGACCAGTCCATTTACATTGTGGATGTACGCCAGTCGTTGTATTTACAGCAGATTTTCAAGACGCTTGAATTGCTGGGATACAGCTGGGCGAAACAGTGTTACCACCTGGCGTATGAAATCGTAACCCTACCGGGCAACGTAACCATCGCTTCACGCGACGGCGCGGTAGTGCTGCTGGAAGATCTGGTGGCAGAAGCCACATCCAGGGCGCTGGAGATCGTACAAACCAAGAACCCTGAGATCAGCCAACAACAACAACTGGCGGTTGCCCATGCAGTTGCACTGGGCGCCATCCGCTATTCTATGCTTTCACGCGACAGCAGCAAGGTGGTTACCTTTGACTGGGATGCAGCCCTGGATTTCAACGGCCAGGCTGCCCCTTACATCCAGTATGCTGCCGTACGGGCGAACAGCATTTTACGAAAAGCTGGGGAGATACCTGCGAAGTGGCAAGTTCCATCAGAGTTGCAGCCGGTTGAAATCACCCTGATTGACTTGATCAGCCGGGTGCCGCAAGAGATCCAAAAATCTGCCCGGGATATTAAGCCGCTGGTATTGAGCACCCATGTTTATGAATTGGCACGCGCTTTCAATGATTTTTACAACCAGTGCCCGGTACTCCAGGCAGATCCTGAGGTTCGAGGTTTCCGCCTGCAGCTGGTGGCGGCTTCGCGCCAGGCGATCCGTAACCTGTTGAGCATACTCGGCATTGAAACGCCGGATATAATGTAAGAGTAAATAACCAGGCGAAAGATGCCTGATAAAACCAAAAAAGGAGCAATAAAATGACACCTGTTCGAACATTGATTATGGGAGCCGCAGGACGCGATTTTCACAATTTCAATGTGTATTTCCGCGATAACCCTGCTTATGATGTTGTAGCTTTTACTGCAACACAGATCCCAAATATCGAAGGCCGCAAGTATCCGGCTGAGCTGGCTGGCAAATTGTATCCCAATGGTATTCCGATCTATCCTGAGAGCGACCTGGTCAAGCTGATTCAAGAACACAAAGTTGAACAGGTTGTTTTTGCTTACAGTGACGTGCCGCACGAGTATGTTATGCACAAAGCATCCACCGTGATGGCTGCAGGCGCTGACTTCCGCCTGATGGGTCCGCAATCAACCATGGTGAAATCCACCAAACCGGTTGTCTCGATCTGTGCTGTGCGCACCGGGTCCGGCAAGAGCCAGACTACCCGGCGTGTTTCCCTCATTCTGCGGGAAATGGGATTCAAGGTGGCTGCTATCCGCCACCCCATGCCTTACGGCGACCTGGTTAAGCAGGCTGTGCAGCGTTTTGCTGATTATTCTGACCTGGACAAGCACGAATGCACTATCGAAGAGCGTGAGGAATACGAACCTCATCTCGATAACGGTGTGATCGTTTATGCCGGCGTGGATTACGAGGCCATCCTGCGCCAGGCTGAAAAAGAGGTTGATATCGTCCTGTGGGACGGCGGCAACAACGACTTCTCCTTCTATGTGCCGGACCTCTCAATTGTTGTGGTTGACCCACACCGCCCGGGCAATGAATATACCTACCATCCCGGTGAGACAAATGTGCGCCTGGCGGATGTGTTCGTGATCAACAAGGTCGATACAGCCAATCCTGAGAGTGTGATTGCCGTCCGCAACCGGATCACTGAACTGAATCCCAGCGCCCTGGTGATCGAAGGGGCTTCCCCGCTCTTCGTGGATGACCCGGAAGCCATCCGCGGCAAACGCGTTCTGGTAATTGAAGACGGACCAACCCTCACACACGGCGAGATGAAATACGGCGCCGGCTGGGTGGCTGCACGCCGCTTTGGGGCAGGTGAGATCGTGGATCCCCGTCCGTTTGCAGTGGCATCCATTGCAGATACTTACAAGAAATACCCCAATACCGGTACTATCCTGCCTGCGATGGGGTACGGCGATGCCCAGGTGCGCGACCTTGAAGCGACCATCAATAACTCGGATGTTGACCTGGTGATCTCGGGTACCCCGATTGATCTGACCCGCATCATCAAAGTAAACAAACCCATGCAGCGTGTACGCTATGAACTCCAGGAGATCGGCCAGCCGACCCTGGAAGAGATTTTGAAGGAAAAATTCGGTAAGAAGTAGTTTTCAGGTAACACAACAGCCAGCAGGGCGCGAGCTGCTCTGCTGGCTTTGCACATATTTCAGGAATTGTAATGATTGATGAAGTTGTAATCCAGGTTCGCTCAGGCAAAGGCGGTGATGGCATGGTCCATTTTCACCGTGAGAAATATGTTACCCGCGGCGGACCGGATGGGGGAGACGGCGGCAGGGGGGGCGATGTCATCCTTGAGGTGATGCCAACCAAGAATACGCTGGCAGAATTCCGGCACAAAGCCCGCTACTTTGCGAATGATGGCAAGGCTGGCGGTCCCAGCAATATGACCGGCAGATCTGCTTCGGACCTGGTAATCCTGGTGCCGCCTGGAACAGTGGTGTATGACCAGAATACCGATGCCGTGCTGGGCGACCTGGTTGCGTCCGGGCAGCGGCTGGTGGTATGCAAGGGCGGGCGAGGAGGACGAGGCAACCAGCACTTTGCCACAGCCAGCCGGCAAGCGCCGCGAATCGCTGAAAAAGGCGAACCGGCGGAAGAAAAGCTGATCCGCCTTGAACTGAAGTTGATTGCGGATGTCGGTATTGTGGGGGTGCCCAATGCAGGCAAGTCGAGCCTGCTGGCAGCCTTGACCAACGCCAGCCCCAAAATTGCAGATTATCCATTTACTACCCTGGAGCCTAACCTGGGTGTGGTAGAACTAGACCGGGATACCCGCTTTGTGATGGCAGATATCCCCGGGTTGATCGAGGGCGCACATGCCGGTGCCGGGCTTGGAGATGCATTCTTGCGGCACATCCAGCGCACCAGGGTGCTGGTTCACCTGTTAGATGGACTGGCAGAAGACCCGTTGCTGGATTTTGCCCAAATCAACAGCGAAATGGCTTTATTTGATGAAACCCTGGCTGAAAAGCCCCAGCTGGTTGTATTGAACAAGATGGATATGCCTGAAGTGCAGGATCGGGCAAAGAAAATTGAACGCGCCATCCGCAAACGCGGGTACGAGTTCCTGACCATTTCTGCCCTGGCCAGAACTGGCCTGGAAGAGGTGGTGAAGAAGGTTGCTGAGCTACTGCAGACTGCACCCAGCCCGCGCGAGGTGACAGAAATGCCAGTTTACCGGGCAGCTGAAGACCCACGTGCTTTTACCATCACCCAGGTGCCTGAAGGCTGGAAGGTGTCAGGGGCCTCGATCGAGCGTGCTGCCAGTATGACCTACTGGGAATACGAAGACAGCCTCCGGCGATTCCACCATATGCTGGTTATGCTTGGCATCGACCAGGCTTTGCGCGATGCAGGCGTGCAGCAGGGCGACACGGTCTGGATCGGTGATTATGAATTGGAATGGCAGGACTGAAATATGCGCATAGGCGTTTTTGGCGGCACGTTTGATCCTCCCCACCTGGGGCACATGATCCTGGCAATGGAGGCGTATTCTCAACTGAAGCTGGACCGCCTTTTGTGGGTGTTAACGCCGGACCCTCCCCACAAGCGCGGGCAGGAGATCAGCCCGATCCGGCAGCGCCTGGCGCTATCGCAGGCCGCCTTGCGCAGCGAGCCGCTTTTTGAGCTTTCACGGGTGGAGATCGACCGGCCGGGTCCGCATTTCGTTTCTGACACCATGCATATTTTGAATGGTCAGTACCCGGATGACGAACTAGTTTACCTTATTGGGGGCGATTCACTGCATGATTTACCCAACTGGGACCGCCCGCTGGAATTCATCCAGGCCTGCCATGCCCTCGGGGTGATGCGCCGGCCGGATGATGAAGTAAACCTGCCCTGGCTGGAAGAACAGCTGCCGGGATTGACACCCAAACTGCGCTTTATCGATGTGCCTCTGCTGGAGATCAGCTCCAAGCAAATCCGGCAGCGCATATCTGACGGAATGCCTTACCGCTATTACTTGCTTCCGCAAGTGTATACATTGATTTGTAAGCGGGGGTATTACCGCCAGGCATGACCTCCCTTTTCTCAGATCCCTACTTCCTGGCTGTTGTGCTGGGCCATTTCACCGTAGATATGATCAACAGTCTGCGGAGCCTTATTATCACTTACCTGAGTGAGCCATTGGGGTTGACCAATGCCATGATTGGAGTGGTCAGCACCATTTATGTCATTTTCGGGTCGCTCTCTCAGCCGATATTTGGTTACTTCAGCGACCGTATCGGCACCCGCTGGGTAGTCTCAGGCGGTGTTGCCTGGATGACGGTTTTCCTCAGCCTGGCAGTATTGATCCCGGGTGAAAGCTCGCTGGTTTTCCTGATCATCGGCAGCCTGGGTTCCGGGGCAGTGCATCCCTCGGGGATAGCACAGGCGACCATGATTGGGCGTTTAAAACTCAAGGGGCAGGAAACCACCGCTTCCTCGATGTTCTCGCTGTTTGGCTCGTTAGGTTACTTTATTGGTCCAATCCTGGCTGGTATCCTGCTGCAAACCTGGGGGCTGCGCGGGTTGGCTGTCCTGGCTGTTGCCGCTTTCCCGGTTGCCGGTTTGGCTTTCCGGTTGAAGAATTATTTCTCCACTACAAATGGGCCGAAGGCTGAGGCGGTTGCAATAGAAAAACAAGGGGCAGGCATGATCATTGCCCTGATTGCCCTGGCTGCTTTTCAATCGTGGGCGCAGCAGAACATGTCGGTTTTTTTGCCAAAATACCTGAGCGACGCTGGCTGGCAGCCAGCCAGTTATGGGGTAATGATTTCTCTGTTTAGCGGTGGATCTGCTGTTGGTACATTATTTGGGGGAAGAGCTGCTGACAAGTTTGGGAAATGGCGCGTGATCTTTTTCGGGCTGGGGCTGGGGGCTATCCCGTTCTTGCTCATCCCTTTAGCTAACTACTCCTGGTGGTTGTATGTACTGGTACCGCTTTCGGGCTTTCTCACCAGTTCTTGTTTTAACGCTATCATTGTCATTGCACAGCACTTATTCACAGTTGGTGTTGGTCTGGCATCCGGCCTGACGCTGGGTTTCATCTTTGCCAGCGGCGCGTTGGGTACCCTCTTGAGCGGCAAACTGGCAGACCTGTACGGGTTTAACCCGGTGTTCTATCTCAGCGCAGCGCTCGCCCTGGCTGGCAGCCTGCTGGGGCTGCTTTTCCGCAAGCGCTGATTACTCCCCTTCCTGGATCAATTCAACATTTCCCAGTCCCATCTGGATGGTGATATGGATCGTGTAACCATCACCCCCGGTTGAGTAGACCTGGTCCTGGTTCGTCCAGGTACCGGTGATGTTGACATTGCTGACGCCTTCAGTAACATCTACCTGGCAATGGGTGCCTGCCGGAACGATGATTTTTACATCACTGATGGCAGAATTTATGGTCACTTCGATATCCTGGCGCAACTCGCCGCTGAAATCTAGGGTGTAAGCGCCTGCGCCGCTTGAAAAGGCAATCTCCTTCGGGTTGGCATTTGCCAGCCCGATTAGCTTAACCTGGGAAGCCCCGGTATTGAAGCTAAATTTTTCCATTACTTCAGGGTTAGGTTGTGAAAAATGCACCTCAGTACTTGAGGCGCCTTCACTGATCCTCAGCCTGGTTAATGCCAAACCGCCCAGTTCAAAATTTGCCTCGTAAGCGCCGCCATTTATGGTCAGGTCCATCGGTTTCAAACCAAGCTTGAGGTCCCATTCGTTCACACTATCATTGAGGTCAAAGGGTACGTCCTTCAGGTCAAAGGTTTGCCTGATTGTCAATGAAGCCAAACCCCGTTCGATCACCGGTTTCCAGGCATCAAAGTTGTATTTAACTGTCCCCTCCACCAGGTTTTGCGCTCCGGGTTGGATGGAGACTTTTCCGCCACCCATCATTAAGGTTAGGGCTACAGGCGATCCCGTTGAATGTGCTTCGTTTATCTCCATTACTTTCGTGTCACCGGGTTCTGAGAATTGGAACGGCAGCCTGAAACAAGCCAGGCTGGTCAACGCCAGGATGAGCAGCAATGATATTACAACCAGTCTTTTCATATTACCTCCTGTTAACCTCTTAATTATCCATGGTCCGGTTCTTGCCATCATCCTGCAGGCGGCAGCGGATCGTTTTGGTCAGGTCCTTCTGATTTCCAGTCAGAGCTGCTCACCACTTTCTTGACATCCTCTTCATCCAGGGTTTGGACTTCTCCTGCAGGATGGCTGCTTGCTGATTCTTGTGCTACTGCCACTGCGTTGCCCGGTCCTGCAGGCGGGGTTGGTTGGTCAGGATGAATGCTGTCAGGCAGCCGTGTGCCAAACCTGGTCAGCACTACGCTGCCAAAACCTGTCATTGCCACCAGGGTTACCACCAGCCAGCCCAGGCAGGGTATCCATCCGATCAATGCCATTGCCAAGGAGAGGGTAAGGGTTCCCAGGCCGGTAGCAATCGAGCTGCTCCAGGTGGTTTTGAAAAGCTTTTCCATCCTTCTGCCCAGTTCCAGCCCCAGGCCGATCCAGCCAAAAACCAGCATAATACTGAAGGTTATCAAGACCAGGATGGCAAGTGGGATACCGATTATTGTGATGGTGAACAGGATACTTCCCAAAAAGACTACCAGGAAACCCAGGGCACCCATGCCCAAACAGAGCGCAAAGTTGCCGCGGATGGTTTTTGAAAGCCGGTCTGTACCTTTCGGTGCAACCAGTGCCACGATGATGGCTATGATCGCAAATGCCAGAGCCTGGAAAATTGACCCGAAAAAGTTGCGGATCGGTTTGAATGCTTCACGCAACCGGGAAAAGTCTAAGCCATCCTTGGGGACGTTGATCCCGGAATTGGTGGTGGTGATGATGTTGCCGTTAACCTCTGCACCGGCATCCTGTACCAGGTTACCACCAATGCGGGTGATATCGCCATTAATCACAGCACCATCATGCAGGTGAACAAAACCGCCGGTAGACACCAGGTCTCCGTTCAGGGTTCCATACACTTCCAAAGAACCGCCAGTCAGGGCCAGGTCTCCGTCAACGGTTGCTCCCTGTTCCAGGGTTACCATTCCGCCGAAGACCACCATATCGCCATTGAATGTCTGACCATCCGGTACAACGCAGGAATCGCCCAGCACCACCGAATCGCATTCCTGCGATTGGGCATGGACCGGCATGATAACGGTGAACAGCAATCCACAGGTAATGAATAGGCTAAGAAGAATTGACCTTATTGTTTTCATTTGTTTTTTTCTCCCTCTTTTACTAATTCCAAACTTTGGGGCTTGCGGAATACATAATGCCAGATCGCCCCAGCCCATACCGCAGAAAGCATCAGGGCGGTGGTGCCGGCTATAGAAATACCTGCCAGGATATAAACCAGCGGGATTGACCTGAGGGCAGGGAACACCATGAATTTGATACCCTGGAAGACCAGGATTGCATTGGCGGTTAATTTGATCAGGGATGTTGCGATACTTGCTGTCGGGTTGTTCAGCAGCCAGGTGAAAACCCAGCCTGCCAGCATGGCTGCGGAACAAGCCAGGATAATAAACAGGAAACGGCGCGCCGATTGGGTTTCCAACTGGCTGATGCGATCAGGCAGGTTCTTTTGCCAGCGCATGGTAAAGCCTGTTGCCGGTGCTGCCAATCCTGCCCTGTTGATCTGCAGTTTTGCTGCCTCCCAGCGGGTTTTTAACTGCCGGCATTCGGGGCAGGCTGCCAGGTGTTCCTGCACGCTGGCATTTTCAGCTGGGCTCAGGGTTTCATCACTGAGGATCCACTCTTCATAAGGGTGATGGTTCATAATACTTACCTCCATTGGCGGGCATCGCTGATGGTACCTGGTATTGTTCGGCGATCATCAACCTGGCGCGGTGCAGACGGCTCTTGACTGAACTCACCGTGGTTGAAAGCGCCTGTGCGATCTCCTCCTCGGGCATTTGATACCAGTAACGCAAAACAATCACGGCACGGTCCTCCGGTTTCATTTTGCCAAGCACAGCATGAAGGATCTGGTTTTCTTCCTTCTGGCTGGCGGTTTTTTCCGGTCCGGGAGCCGGATCCGGTAGCATCTCTTCGACCACCAGGTCAATGGAGAACCGGGGCATCCGCTTTTTACGCTGCAGGTCAATACAGAAATGCGCAGCGATCGAAAGCAGCCAGGTCATGAAAGGCCGGGCGGGGTCATACCGGTTTAAGTGCTGGAATGCCCTCCAGAAAGTATCCTGGGCGGCATCTTCAGCCTCAGCGGGATCACCAAGCATACGGTAACAAAGGTTGTAGACCGGCCGCTGGTAAGTCTCTACCAGCAGGCTGAACGCTTCTTGATCTCCTTTGAGTGCCCTGCTTAGCCATTCCGGCTGGTCGTTGGCCACACCATTCTCCATATCTGAGATGTTCTACTCAATATACGCAAAAAATTCCGATTCGTTGCATAATTTTGTCATTATTATTGTAAGAGAGAATGTGATTGAAAAACTGGGTGATTTTCTGTTACAAATATATTTGTGTAATGAAGGATGCTCGTTATTCTGAAGTTGGGGTTGTGGGATGAGTAAGTTACTGGTATTTTTGGTCAAGGCGGCTGGGGCTCCTTTGCGTTTTAAGTTGGTTGGCAGGGAAAACCTTCCAGAAAAAGGTCCAGCAATTGTGATTGCCAACCACCTCGGCGAAGTTGGCCCGATTGCCATGATGATCACCTTCCCCATCCAGCTTTATCCGTGGATCATCACCGATATGATGGAGGCTGAGAAAGCCCCTGAGTACCTATACCAGGATTTTATCGAACCGGTCTGGAAACTGCATGGCCGGCTCGGTCGGCTGACAGCGAAGGTAGTGGGAAGGATTGCCGCCTGGTTGCTAAACGGATTGGATGGAATCCCGGTTAATACGCAGGTGACATCCATCCGCCAGGCGTTTACACGCAGCATCCAACTTCTTCTGGATGGAAAGTGGCTGCTCATCTTCCCTGAAAAACCACTGGAAAAACCGGATCCGGTAACGGGCATCCGCCCGCTTTCTACCGGTTATACCTGGCTTTGCCAGATTTACCGCCGAAAAACAGGCAAAGGCTTGCCTATCATCCCTACCCTTGTGCATGCGAAAAGTAAACAGATCCTGATCGGTGAGCCAATTGAATTGGCATTTACCAGCTCTCCCCGCCAGGACTTAATTCAAGCCAGGTACCCTATTGAAGAGGAAATGCAGAAACTATACTTCAAAGCTGAGAATCGCCAGGCTGATTAATCAGCGACAAGCTTGCGTGGCTGTGGAGGTGCAGTATTGACCAGGAATATCCCCAGGAGCACAACCACCCCGCCGATCAGCTGACCGGGAAAGAGTGACTCTCCCAGGATCGGGATTGCCAGCAAAGCTGTGAGTACGGGCTGGGCGATCATGGTGGGAGAAACAACCGCTGCAGAAAGGTGCCCGAGCGCATACACAATCGAGAAATACCCACCTGCCTGGGAAATTAACCCGGCAGCCAGGAAAACCAGGTAGGTATTGAGGGGATAGCCAGCCAGGCTTTGACCGGAAACCAGGTTGGCTGCCAGCAGGACCACCGCAGTTGAGGTGGTAGCCAGCCAGACATACGTGATAGCAGGCAGGACAATCCGGCCGCGTTCGGTTACCAGGTAATACCCGGCATAGAAGAAGCTGGACAGCACCGCCAGCAGATCACCGTAGGTCAGCGTTGGATGCATCAGCATGTCATAACCGAGCACCACGGTAGCGCCCGCCATGGTAAAGAGCAAACCAATCCAGAACCGTGAAGATGGCTTGCGCTTCCATACAAGCCAGGCGACCAGCGCCACCCATAAGGGGGCTATATTGTTCAGTAATGTCGCATTGGCAACCCGGGTGAGCATAATCGAGAATCCCCAGGTAGCGTGGTCGAAAGCAGATAACCCGCCTGCTAGGATAGGGAAAAGCAGGTGTGCGGGCTTGAGTCTTGTCTGCCTTTTGAGTGAATGAATCCCGAAAGGGGTGAATACCAGGGCGGCAATCGCCATCCGGTAGAAGGTGGTCACCAGGGGTGATGCTTCCGCCAGCCGGATGAACAGCGAAGATAGGGATAACGCCAGCACACAGCCAAGCAGCGCCAGGTAAGGGAGAACCTTGCTCTTGTTCATGAGCCGGAATTGTATCACAGCCCTGTGCTTAGCCAGTCTATTGCTGCCGCTTTTTACAGGTAGTCGTCTTCGCGCAGGCGGTTTCGTACTTTTGCGTACATCTTTACCACGAACCAGACCAGCGGAAGAAGCAATGCCGTGCAGGTGTAGGTTACTGGCTTTAACTGCAGGATCTTATCGGCTTTTATCTCGTAGCTGGCAGCATCCCCTGCCAGGCGGCTGTCCAGGGGCCTTACCTGCAATATGTATAACCCATCCTGCGGGGCTTCCCATTCCAGTACAGATTCCTGGTTGAAATCAGTTGGTTTTCCTTCACCCAGCACTGCGTCTCCTAAGGGATCATACAGGAAAAACGCAGCAGCGGCATTCCCGCCCAGTGGTTTGGCGGTAATGCGGTATTTATCACCGCCATTGGCTGCAAAGACCAGCCAGTCATAATCCGAATACCCGCAAAACGTATGTACCTGAGGCTGGCTGATCTCCAGCGGTGTGGCTCCTTCCAGGGTATCGTCTCCCGGGTCGGGGTTTTCATATTCGTCGCCCGCGCAATCACTGGCGATGCTTGTAAATAATTGCGGTTCAACCGGAAATTCTTCCCGGTTTCCATCTGCATCAATTGCCCGCATGCGGAACTGGTAGGTATGTCCCATTTCGCCAAAGAACCACAGGGAACTGCTATCCCCTGCAATGGGCTGCTCCCAATTGACCCAATCCCCGCCATCACGGGCATACTGCATTTCATAAGACCCGATGAGCACATCTCCCTTTTCAACACTCCATTCCAGTTTCAACAGCGTGGATTGGCTGAACAGAGGCTGGGTTTGCATGCTTGTGACCGGCAGCTGGATAAGTTCAAAAACATTGAAAGTCACCGCGCTTTCAGATACTCCCGCCAGGTTGCGGGCTTTGACCGTCACCTGGTATTCACCCTCAGGAAGGAGTCCAACAACCCAGGTGCGGCCGGGTTGCCAGCCAAGAGAACGCGAAAAGCCTCCAGGTCCATCCAGTTTTGCTGAATACTCTTCTGCTCCGTTTGATTCCAGCCAGGTTATGGTAATCGGATCAGATATGGTGGCAGAGCGCTCGAGCTGGTCTGCAGGCAGATTGATTACTGGAGATGAGGGTGTGTCGGTCCGTGGAACTACCTTGAATGACCTGATCCACCCGCCTGTACCGGTTCTTGAAGCCAGATCTGCGGCTGGTTCCTTTAAGATAATCTGGTCACCACGGAAACTGGTGTCATTGTACGCCACCACCATCACATCGGCGCCTATGGTAATGGCTTCAACCGTGTCATCATCCAGCGGGTTAAGCCCGTTCAGGCTGCTGTATTCTCCCATGCCGAGTGTCAGGCAATTTCCGCCGTAATTGACCGCCGGGTAAACCGCAACCTGGTAAGAACCGGGCATGCAGACTACAGCGGTAGGTGACGCTGTTACAGTCGGTACTGGTGTTGCGGTGGCAGTTGGCAGCGGTGTATTCGTTGGGGTTGGTGTGATGGTTGGTGTGGAAGTGGGGATCTCTGTTGGTGTAGATGTAGGTGCAAAGCAGTCATACTTCATATTTAAAAAGCGGTTGCCCATCATCTTCGATTCGTTCCCGGCGTAGTCGATAACCTTCAATCCGAGTTTGAATTGTCCCAAGTGGACGCCAGCCTGGCAAAGGTCAAGCTGGGTGCTGAAAGGCGAGGAGGTGATGACCGGACCGTAAGGGCCCCATGTATCTCCGATCTTCAGGAACAGCTGCATGGATGCCACACCGGAGTTG
Source organism: Leptolinea sp. UBA4782 (assembly GCA_002403095.1). GTDB lineage: Bacteria > Chloroflexota > Anaerolineae > Anaerolineales > Anaerolineaceae > UBA4782. The sequence goes on along the minus strand of DHHC01000019.1, from coordinate 26,111 downwards.
TCCTTGCCAAAGCCTTCTACAGTGAGCAGGCTGGTCTTTACAACGGAATCTGGTGCAGGGGAGGTAATATCGCCGGTAGGAAGCTCACTATCCCCGTAATTCTGTGAGTAATACTTATCCGCCGCAACGCATTGTGCGCCGTAGTTGGGGAATTTGCTGGATTCAGTACAGGTGCGTGGTCTCCCGCTGTTTACGGTGACATCATCAAACAGAATGTCTACTGATGTTCCCCACATCTGGTTGGTTGTGGTGTGAACCATGAAATGCAAGTGAGATCCAGAACTGGGTCCGGTGTTATCGGCATATGCGATCAGGTCGCCCTGGGAAACGATTGCCCCGGCAGTACGGAATTTCGCCGGGATGCTGTCATATGCCAGGTGGTAATACAGCTGGTAGGTAGTTGGGGTGGTTGAGGTGTCTTCCAGGACAATATAATTGGCTTTTTCGTGGTAATTGTCTGGGTAGCGCCAGACGGCATATTTCACCCTTCCGCCTTTAGCTGCCAACACGGGAAAATTTGTACCGTCGGCAAAATCGAAAGCGTACAGGCAGGTATCCGGGCAGGTTTTGTATACAAACACATGCCCAATACTGCCGGTCAGGCGCACAGCCCGGTTGGGCGGGTAAGGCAGGCGGTAACCGGTCAGGGGCGGTGCTTTCTGCAGGCTTTGCTCCTTGGATACATAACGGCTTTTCATCTCAGGGTTGAGGAGTTCATCCGACAGCTTACTGATAGTGGAATTCCATTCACTGTCTGCCTGGATAACGATTTTCCAATCACCAACCGCAGTTCCATCACCCCGGACGCGCTGGGCGATGGCAAGTGCGGTCTCTGCGGGGATCACCTCGCTGGTTTCGAAATCGGTAAATGACAGCCACAGCAGCGCATACACACCGTCATTGCTGTAAGCAAAGCGTTCCACATTGACCTGGTAAATCAGAAAAGCAATCACATCGTCCCGCCCTTCAATGGACTGCATCAACGCCTGCTTGAGGACTTCATCCCAGGCAGGATTTACCGGTACAGCTTCAATTGTGCCGGTACTGCCAGGCAAGGGGGTCTCCTGACTGGAAGACTGAAACACGCTGCATGAGGAAATCAGCAGGGCAAGTAAAATGAAAATTGTTACAGTGAGAATTCGGCGGGTTATCATGCCTGCAAGGTTGCAGGTTCTGTGCCAGCTTATCCGCCAGCCACAGCAGGGAAGAGCATCACCTCATCGCCGTCATTTACCAGGGTTTCGCCATCCTGCCAGCCGTGCGGTTTGTTATTGATAAAAATACGCAGGTGGGGAGCCAGCTTTCCCTCCAGCAGTGCAACCTGGGTAAATCCGCCCGGGTATTTTGCAGCCAAAAACTGGAGAAGTTCCAGCAGCGAAGGTGCAGCCGGGAAAGATACGGTTTCCTCCTTGCAGCTGGTGAAAGTGCTCAGGATATTGAAGTAACGCACACGGATGGTGATCATCGTTCTGCTGGAACTCCATCGGTGTAGGGGGCAGCCCAGGTCATTTCAGCCCTGATGCTGGCTGCCCTGCCGCTTTCCACCTGTTGCTGCATCTGCAAGTGTTCAGTCGCCAATCCAAGGCGGTCGGTGGTTTCAGCGGTGGGGAGGCCGGATTCCGGATCCCAGCTGCGCAGCTGGTAGTAATCCGGCAGGGTGAGATCCAACCGGCAGGTGCTGCCGCTGGCGTTGCCGGAAGTGGAGGGCATCAGGGTAAAGCGCCAGGGAAGGACATCGTCTTTGCGGTCAATTCCATGCATGGCGTTGTACATGCGCTGCAGGTTGTAAATCCGCTCGCCAATGGTTTTCAGCCGGTCAATATCCATTTCCATGCTGGTGGTATAGGTGATTGCATCTGCTGTTTCCTGCCAGTAGATGGCTGCCATCACGAAAGTGCCGCCGGATTTGCAGGTGCCGACCGAATCGATAATGGCCCCGTAATCCTCCCCGTCTTTCACCAGCATGGCTTTATATTTCACAGCCAGCGGCTCAACCAGCTCGGGCATATATTCCTGGCCGTAACGCCGCACACCCTCAGAAGGGTACCCGGTTTCATCCAGCACAGGAAAGGCTTTCAAGTGGTCTGCTCCGCGGCTTGAAGTGACGTGCGCCAAGCCCATCGATTGCTGAGCGCGCCCGTCCTGGGCTGCGATATCCTGTCCCTTGACGTGCATGGCATATTTCGGTGCATCCCCGCCCAGTATCCTGGCGGCGTGCGAGGTCCCTTCTGCCAGCAGGTTGCCCAGCTCCCCCTGGCGCAATGCCATCCGCAGCAGTAATTCGATCATGGCCTGGTGATTGCCCCATTCAAGGTGTACTCCCTCGTAAGGGGATTCAAGGAAAATTCCTTTTTCAGCCAGTTCGAAGGCAAATGCTATCGCGCCACCGGCAGAGATGGTATCCATCCCCAGGTCGTCACAGATCTCGTTGCCTTTCAGCAAAGCCGGCAGGTTGCGGTTGCAAATACGAGCCCCTAAAGAGTTGAGGGTTTCATACTCCACGCTTGCATTGAGCACCCCTTTGCATTCACCGGAGGTAACTTCGTACACTTTATCACAGGCTACCGGGCAATTGAAACAGGAGACATCCCGGTTAATGTGGTCTTCGCGCAACTGTTCGCCAGCGATCTCTTCAAAACCGTCAAAACTCCCAAACTGGTAGTTGCGGGTTGGGAATCGCCCCATCGGCTGCATCAGGGTAACCAGCCCAGGTGTGCCGTAACGGTGTACCCCGGGGTAGAATTCGTTCCTGCGGATGACTTCATGCAGGTTGAAGGAATGCTCCATCAACTTAACCGGTTCGGCTACAGGGATTGCACCTGTACCGCGCACGGCAATCGCTTTCAAGTTTTTTGAACCCATCACCGCCCCAATGCCGGTGCGGGCTGCACTGCGCCGGTAAGTGACCTGGATGCTGGCAAAGCGCACGAGATTCTCTCCTGCCGGACCAATGGCTGCCACCTTCAGCTCAGGGTCTTTCGCCAGGCTTTTCAATCGTGTTTCCGTCTCAAAGACACCTTTCCCCCACAGGTCAGCTGCGGAACGAAGTCCCACAACATTGTCCTTGATCCAAAGGTAAACCGGTTCAGGAGCTTTCCCTTCAAAAACGATCAGGTCATAGCCGGCATACTTAAGCTCAGGTCCGAAGTGACCGCCGGCATTGGCATCACCGTACATGCCAGTAAGCGGGCTTTTGGCGATAAACTCCAGCCGGCCGGAATTCGGCATCGGCCCGCCGCACAGGGGACCGGTGGCTACGATCAGTTTGTTTTCAGGTGAAAGCGGGTCAACCTCGGGAGGGACTTCATCCCACAGGATGCGGGTGCCGATCCCGTTTCCGCCCAGGTAGTTCTCAACCCATTCCAAAGGCAGCGGCAGCTTCGAGATCGTTCCGCTGGTCAGGTTGATGCGCAGGTACTGCCCGGCATACCCCTGGTAAGGGAAAGTGCTCATGTTGACCTCCTGGACTGCAGGACACCTGCATCTTCAAGCTGGGCGGTCAGCTCCCGGCGGGCTGTATTCAATTGATCGTAAACTGCTTGCCCGCCCTGCATTTCATCCACCTTGCGAATGGCATCGAACGAACAGGCTTTGATGCACCACGGATCGCCGCCGCACAGGTCGCACTTCAGGGAAACCAGGCGCCCATTTTTTCCTCTGCCAGGCAGGCGTTGGACTCTGATGGCACCGATCTCACATGCCCGCGCACATCTCCCGCAGCCGGTGCACAGGGCTTCTGTGATAATCACTACACCAAGGTTATTGACTGCAATGGCGCCTTCCGGGCAAACCGGGATGCAGGGTTTGTCATCACAGGGGATGCAGGTGATTGGCAGCAGCACTATACGGTTTTCATCGTGCAAGATCTGGATGCGGGAAAGCTGGGTACTTACCTGATCTTCGTGCTGCAAAGAGCAAAACACCACACAAGCCAAGCAGCCGGTGCATTTCTGGGGGTCTATGTCAAGAACCATAATCGCCTTTCTGCCGGAAGAGGAACCTGCCTGAACCTGCAGCGCCGGTGAAAGCGCCGTCCTTGTGGATGACCTTACCACGGGTGATGGTGATAACGGGATAGCCGGTTAACTGGAATCCTTCATATGGGGTATAGTCCACATTTTCATGCAGTTTAGAGCGGGTCAGCTGCACTTTCTTTTCCGGGTCAAAAACCACCACATCCGCATCCGAGCCGGGTTCCAAAGCGCCTTTTTGCGGGTATAAACCAAAGATCCTGGCTGGCAGGCTGGAACAAACATCCACCCAGCGAGGCAGTGAAAGCCTGCCGGTCCGTACCCCGAACGTATGCAGGAGCGCCAGGCGGCTTTCGATGCCCGGCAGCCCACCTGGTATTTTGGTGAAAGTATCACGCCCGAGTTCCTTCTGCCCTTTAAAGAAGAAGGGGCAGTGGTCCGTGCCGACGGTGCTGACGGTCCCATCTGCCAGGCCTTCCCAAATTTCGGGCTGTTCGATAGCACTGCGCAAGGGAGGCGAGCAGACAAATTTCGCGCCTTCGAAATCAAGCCGCAGCAACTCTCGTTCATCCAGTAGCAGGTACTGGGGGCAGGTTTCAGCAAAGGCATGCACCCCGCGCGTCTGGGCAGTGCGCACTGCTTGGATAGCCCCGGCAGTGGAGAGATGTACCAGATACAGGTTTGCCTGTGCAACTTCTGCAAGTGCCAGGGCGCGCGTGACTGCTTCCACTTCAGTAACAGCCGGCCGGGAAACGGCATGGTAAGCCGGATCTTTCTTACCCGCTGCAACCAGCCTGGCTTTCAGGTAGGCGATGGCGGCGTCGTTTTCGGCATGTACCAGCACAATCCCGCCTGATTCATGCACGGTGGTAAGCACCTGCAGGAATTCTGCATCGTTGAGCTTAAACCCGTCGTAGGTCGAATATGTTTTATATGAAGTAACACCTTCATTGACCATACCTTCAATCTGTGAAAGTGTGCGGGTTTCCGCGTTGGTAATGGTCATGTGCAGGCCAAAGTCGATCACTGCTTTGCCATTCGCCTCAGCCTTGCGCTTTTCCAGGGCGGCCTGCAGGCTGTCGCCGGGTTCGGGCTCCACGAAGTCAATCACCGTGGTGGTTCCGCCGCAGGCTGCCGCGCGGGTACCGGTGAACCAATCGTCGCTTGAGGCTGTCTCGCCGACTGGCATTTGCAGGTGCACATGCGGGTCAATCCCGCCTGGCAGCACCAGCATACCAGCCGCATCGATTTCATCCCGTCCATGTAGGTCCTTCTCAATCGCGGAGATATTCTCACCCTTGATGCCAACATCTGCGGATATTTCTCCCCGGCTGGTAATAACCCTGCCGTTACGAATGACCAGATCAAATTCCATAATCTATCAGCTCCAATCTTTCGAGGGTATCAGGTGTGGGTTTTCCGTCCACACTCCAGCCGCGCAGCCAGTAATAACGCTGCAGCATGGCAGGAAAATCCTGGATTGCAGCGGTGGCTACAGGCGCCTGTGAACGGATTGCATCCTGGCCGGTATCTCCCGGTGTAAATTCGAACACTTCCAGGGGTTCTTCGATAAAACGGCCAGGCAGGGTGTCGAGATGGCTGCCGAATCCATGCCGGATGTTATACAACCGTTCCAGGTTGACAATTCGCTCTCCAGCCTGCAGCAGGTCGGCAGCGCTGACAGGTATACCAAGTGCGTGAAGTCCGGCTGCGATTTCATCCACCATAACCACGTAAGTTTGGGCTGTGCTGAATTTGCACAGGCCGAGCGAATCTACCACTGCACAAAAGTTCTCGCCGTACTCAAGCAGGTCAGGTTTATATGTTTCATCCAGGCTGTCCATCAATTCAGGCAGGATCTCCTCCGGGAAGATCTTGCGGGCAGCATCCCACAGTCCTGCAGAATCCATCCCTGGAAGTCCATACATGTGGTCTGCACCGCGGTTGCTGGTGGCATGGCCCAGCCCAAATGCCTTTGAAACCCGCGGCTCCTGGCGGGGCATTTCCACGCCTTTAACGTGCAGGGCGAAGCGGTCTGCTCCCTTGCCGATCACCTCAGCCGCGCGGGCAACCCCTTCTGCCAGGACATCCCCCAGGCCTTTGCGCAAGGCGATGGCTTCGATCAAGCCCAAAATGGAGGTGGGGTCTCCCCATTCCAGGCTGAAATGCGGGTCATCCAAAATGCCGCGTTGATGGCATTCCATTGCAAAAGCAATACATACCCCGGTCGAGATAGTGTCAAGGCCGTATTCATTGCACAAATGGTTGGCCTGGATGACCACATCCGGGTCATTGTTGTCCACCATCGGCCCAAGGGCATCTGTGGTTTCATACTCGGGGCCTTCAATAATGATTTCACCATCAGATGTAATTCCTTTAGAAATCCGTGAACAGCGCATTGGGCAGGCTGAGCAGCCTTTGCGCTTGATCCATTTTTGTTCGAAGGCTTTCTGGTCGAGGTTTGAAATATAGGTTACCTGGGCAGACTGGTGGTTTCTTGCAGGCAGATCGGCTACCATGTTCTTTATGCCCATCAGGAACAGGGTTGAGCCGTCCATGAGCGACTGAGAATCTGGGTGGCTGGTCAGGTACTGGCTGGTCTTGCGTGCCAGTTCTGAAAATGTAGGGGTCAGGACAGGCTTTTTTGTACCAATCACATGCAGCGCTTTGAGGTTCTTGCTGCCCATTACCGCCCCGGGTCCGGTGCGGGCTGCTGCCCTGCCGCCGTCGTTGATGATGGCTGCCATCCTCGCCAGGTTCTCACCCGCCTGGCCGATGGCTGCCACCCTGCCTCCACCCTGGGTCTTCAAGTTGCCTTCAATGAAAGATGTTGGTTTGCCCCAGAATTCTTCTGCCGGGAGGATGGAAATTTCTTCTTCCAGGATCTGGATGTACACCGGCGTAAGGGCCTTACCGGTAACAATGACCGCATCATACCCTGCCCGGTTCAGTTCCGGTCCAAAGTGTCCGCCCGCGTTGGCGTACCCGTATGCCCCGGTGGCTGGAGATTTGAAGGTAACGTGATAACGCGAGGAGGTCGGCCAGGGAGTACCGTTTAACGGACCAGAGGTGAAGATCAGGCAGTTCTCTGCATCAAATGGCTGCACATCAGGGGGGACGAGCTGGAATAAGTAAGCTGCACCCAGCCCCCTGCCACCCAGGAATTTGCGCTGCAGTTCGGGATCTGTCGTTTTATGGGTAATTTCACCAGTGGTCAGGTTGACAGTTGCGGTAATGCCCAAGGATATCCTTTCATGGATAACCTAGAATGCAGGCGGGGTCATCATGCAGATGACCTGGAGTTCTTCGCTGCCTGCGGATGCAAATGAGCGCAAGTTGCTGCCTTCGTAATGGATGCTGTCACCGGGTTCAAGCAGATAGGTATGCTCACCCAGCACGATCTCCAATCTGCCCTGCAGCACGATCATTACTTCTTCAGTTTGCTGGTAGAGCTGCTGAGTTTTTTGCCTGGTTCCGGGTTTCAAGCGGATCAGGAAGCAGCCAAGTTTGTGATTGAGGTCGTTAGTGAGCAGCTCATACTCGACTTTGCTGGAGGGGATGCTGAGCTTTTTACGGTTGTTCTTGCGCACCAGGATCTCGGTTTGTTCTTCACCGTTCAGAAAGGTAAATACAGGTGTTTTCAGGGCAGTGGCAATACGCTGCAGGGAGCTAATTGAAGGGGAGGTTGCATCATTCTCCACCTGGCTGAGAAAGCTGGCAGTCAGACCAGTCAACCCTCCCAGTTCGCGCAGGCTCAAGCCGGCTTCTTTACGTTTTTCGCGGATCTTTTTTCCTATCATGTTTCCAAGTATAGAAAATTGGCATATAATCTGTCAAGTGACATTTGATATCTGTTCAGCATTAGTAAATAAAATCCGGCAATACCTTAGAGGAATTGCCCGGATATTGGGATGAATAGCATCTTGAAGCAGTTTTGGGATTATGATAATATTATCGGGTATATTCATACTATACAGAATTCAGTGGAGCTGAACAAAACTGGTTACTCTCCCAGCAGGGAATAAATCATCAACAATAATGACGGAGGAATTGTATGAAAACGACAAGTTTCAAGGGTCGTGATTTTCTGGCGGAAACTGATTTTACGCGCGAGGAAATCGAAACTGTATTAACGGTTGCGGAGCAACTGAAGAAAGACCGCGCCATGAACAATTATCATGATCAGCTCCTGCGTTCAAAAACGCTGTTCATGATCTTCTACAACCAGTCATTGCGCACCAGGAACTCGTTTGAAGCCGGCATGACCCAGCTAGGCGGGCATGCCCACTACCTTGATCCCGACAAAATCTACAAACCCGCCCTGGAAGGACGCGAGATCGCCTATACCACCGAGCGTGTATCGGATGTTGCCCGCGTGCTCGACCGCATGGGCGATGCGATTGCCATCCGCTGCTACGGCGACCCGGTTGACTGGGAGTACGGTGGAGCGCATGCCATGTTAAAAGAATTTGCCCGCTGGGCAGATATCCCCGTCCTGAACATGGAAGATGACATTTACCACCCCTTCCAGGGCTTGGCAGACGTGTTGACCGTAAAGGATAAGTTTGGCGGCTACAAGGGCGTCAAATTCACCATGTCCTGGGCATATTCCCCCAGTGTACACAAACCGCGTGCCGTTCCCCAATCCGCCATCCTGTATGCCACCATGCTGGGCATGGATGTTACCCTGGCGCACCCCAAGGGGATGGAACTGGCTCCCGATATCATGGAACAGTGCAAGACCTATGCGGATGCAGCCGGCGGATCCTTCAAATACACCGATAACTTCGAAGAAGGTGTTGAAGGCGCGCATGTAGTGTACCCGAAAGCCTGGTGCGCTACCCCCATCTTCCAGGCTCCTGTTGGCGAAAACGATCCCAAGAAAACCAAGGAGATCTTCGATGCCCACAAAGACTGGAAATGCACTGCAGATACCATGAAGCTTGCCCACAAGGAAGCCATCTACCTGCACTGCCTGCCTGCTGACCGTGGCTACGAAGTGAGCAATGAAGTTATGGACAAGACCAGCGGACCCGGTTGGACATCCGCGATCTTTGATCAGGCAGAGAACAGGCTGCATGTACAAAAGGCAGTCATGAGCCTGGTAATGCAGTAAAGTGATACACTACTTGCGGGCTGAAAAGCCCGCAAGTGCTTTAGAAATTAACGGAGGAACTGTCATGGGACAGAGAATGGCTTTATACCTGCAGGATAAGCACGATATCCAGTACGAGCTGGAGATCGCCAAATATGCTGAAGACCGCGGTTTTAGCGAGATCTGGCAGGCAGATACCCGCCTGGCGCGTGACTGCATCGTAATGATGAGCGCTTTCCTCACCCACACCAAGAAACTGCGCATCGGTTCGGGTGTGCTGCCCATCTGGACACGCAACCCGGCTGTGATCGCTGCTTCCTGGAGCACCATGTGGGAACTGGGCGGGAAGGTGGACGGCAGGTCGCGCGTCATGCTCGGCCTGGGCGCCTGGTGGGAGCCGATTGCCGGGCGGGTAGGCGTGAACCGGGTGAAACCGCTCAAGGCAATGCGTGAGCACGTCGAGGCTATCCGACAGTTATTCACCATGCAGGAAGTAACTTACCAGGGCGAATTTGTCAACCTGGACCGCATCAACCTGGATGTGGCTTTCGGCGACAAGAGCCCGCGCGATATCCCCATCTACATCGGCGCAACCGGAGATAAGATGCTCGAGATGGCAGGCGAAATCTGCGACGGCGTGGTGTTGAACTATGTTGTCTCGGTGGATTACATCAAGGAAGCTATCCAGAAAGTCGAAGTGGGAGCCCGGAAAGCAGGCAAAACCATTAAAGATGTAGACCTGCCCGAATTGCTGGTGTGTTCACTATCGGATAAGGACCCCAAGGCTGCCATGCAGGAAGCCAAGAAACTGGTTTCATACTACCTGGCAACTGAGCCGCACATCATGAAAGCCAGCCATGTCAGCGAGGAACTGCTGGAAAAGGTCCAGTCGATCATGTCTTGGCCGGCCACCGAAGAAGATTACATCCGTGCCAGTGCCGTTATCCCGGATGAAGTGGTGCGCCAGTTGATGGCGGTCGGTACCACCGAAGAGTGCCGCGCCAAGGTGAAGGAATACATCGATGCCGGTGTTACCTGCCCGATCCTGTTCCCGATGATGCCGGACATCAAGCCGGTGGTAGATGCCTTTGCAGATTGGTGCTAAAAACTGCGAAAAACACAAATACAACAGGTCTCCCGATCGATCCGGGAGACCTGGTTTGTTAATCACTTGTTGTCGAAGGTCAGGCTTAAAAAACCACTTCTTCTTTGCCCGCCAGCTTGTCATTGATCCTGTCCACCACCACATCCAGGTGCTTGGGCAGGTGCACGAAGTCGAGGTCATCGGTGCGCAGGGTGAGCACGGGGCAAAGGTCAAAAGTGGCGAGCCATTCGTCATAGAAAGAATCCAGCAGTGAGAGGTAATCCTGTGAAATGCCGGTCTCGATGTTGCGCGCCCGGCTGCGGATGCGTTTCATCAGGACCGGGACAGGCGCTTTAAGGTAGATGAGCAGCGAAGGCGCCGGCAAACTGTTCACTACCAGGTCATACACCTTTCGGTAAGACCGGTAATCCAATTCGTTCAGGTTGCCCATGCTGTAGAGCGCCCGCACGAAAATGTGGGCATCTTCATAGATGCTGCGGTCGATAATGGCGTTGCGCGGGTCGTTCCACATATCCAGGTGCTGCTGAGCACGGTGCCCGAGGAAATACACCTGCAGGTGGAATGCCCAGACTTTCATGTCTTTGTAGAAATTGGGCAGGTATGGGTTATCCGCCACCGATTCGTAAGCGGTCAACCAGCCCAACCGCGCCCCGATCTTTTCTGTAAGGGATGTCTTGCCCGAACCGATATTGCCCGCCACCAGGATGAGCCTTTTTGCCACGGGTTGCCTCCTGTAAAAGTTTTGAATATGCCTTATTATATGCAAATTCAGGATCAACCGATTGGAAATATTCAGGTGCTGAATATTCTATAATAATGACATGACAATCCTGGATACATTTCTTAATACGCTCAACCAAGACGAATTAACGCTGTACCGGTCGCTGGATACACCTGCTGCGGTGCAGGCTTTCCTGGATGGGACGGTATACTCAGCGGATCATTTTTATCGCTGCCCTCTGCGTGTACTGCGCGAGCGCACCGCCAACTGCCTGGATGGGGCATTCTTTGCCGCTGCGTGCCTCAGGCAGGTTGGCTTACCGCCCCTGGTGGTCGATTTGCTGCCGGAGCCGGGCACCGATGATGACCACCTGATCTGTGTGTATAAACGGTACGGGTTGTGGGGTGCGGTTGCCAAGTCCAATTTTGCCGGGCTGCGCTACCGTGAGCCGATCTACCGCACTGTGCGCGAGCTGGTGCTTTCGTACTTTGAGCAGTATTTCAACGTGGCAGGCATGAAAACCCTGCGGGCGTACACCCGCCCGGTGAGTTTAACGCGCTGGGACTTCGCCGGCTGGATGTACCGTGATGAGGGTATGGATGTGATCGAACAGGCGCTTTACCGTGTCCGGCAGGTGCCGCTCTTCAGCCCCGAGGTGATCGCCGGTTTCATCGAGGTTGATCCCCGCACACTGAAGGCTGGCCTTGGCGGGGCAAATGAGGCGGGGTTGTTTAAAGTTCCCCTCACCTAGCCTTTCCCTGGGGTAGAGGGATTTTCCGATGGATGGTGAAATTAACCATAGGTTCTGATTTATTGACTGATGTATAAGGAGGGAATATGGCAAAGTTAATTGTCAATCAATTTTTCCTTGAACGGGGTATTCGATGGTGGCAGACCGAAACAAATTGGGATAATGATTTTCATAATCACTTTTATGAAAGAATGTATCACCTTGGTTCGGTGAACCGTGCTTCCTGGTATACCATTGTGGATGAGTTAGCAAGTTGGAGTGCATTAAGGCCTGTGCCCAAAGATGAGATTATTCGAAATGGTTTTTCGGTCATTGGCAATATTGATGCCCTAATTCGTCAATTGATGAAAAATTATGATCTATCGAATACGGACTTTAGCCAGGTTGAATGGGATGAAATACTCCCATTATTTCAGACAGCCAATTCTATAAAAAATTCTAGTACACCGATGTTTGGCAGCAAATTGTGCCACTTCATTTTGCCCAAACTTTTTCCTGTGTATGACAGCTTCGTTGGAGAAAGAGTTGGAACAAATGATTACAGAATCTATTGGGAAATGTGCCGTGAAGGATGGAAAAAATGTAATGGAAAGAATGATCTTGTAGATGTTTTACAACGAGAAATTGGTCATTCTGTTTTTCGGCTCTATCCATGGGCAACAAAAATATCAGAACTATGTTGCCATGGTGGAGGAGTATCATCTAATCAAGATGAAAGCTAAATTCCCACAGAACAAAGCTATACCATTCAGGTGAAACCAGTTATCTATGGTAACCCCTCGCTAATGAAAAGCCACCTGAAAGTAGGCGATGTGTTGATTTCCAAAAAAGGTGGTTACCATCATGTCTGCATTTCAAAAGAAGGGGATAAAGCAGTGATCCTCTGGCTGAACAGGAAATCAGGTGAGCCGTATGCCTTTTACCAGTATAAACGGGAAATTCGGGCTAGCACTGCAGATACTTACTACGATGTGATCCCCTCAGAGAAGGTCAACTGGAATTTGTACGAAACTCCCAAAAATGGTTGGCCAAAATAAAAAACCCTCACCTAACCTCTCCCTGTGGGAGAGGGATGAAGGGTGCGATTCTTAGGTTGATGGATAGAAGAATGGCTATTTTGATTTTGAAGCGAATTGACTGAATCTCGTCAGGATTCTATTCAAGAAGCCATTCCAGGATCATTCAATCCGGAACAGCCGCCAACCACTCCTCTCCCAGGGGGAGAGGCAGGGTGAGGGGAAGACCCGATACCGCTCACAACCTTCCTGCCGCCAACCGGATCTCCTCAATCACTGCATCCAGCTGGTCATACACCATCTTGTTCGTAAACCGGATGACATGAAATCCTTGTTCCTCCAGGAACACAGTCCGTTTACGGTCGTATTCCTCTTTCCCCACATGGCTGCCGCCATCGATTTCGATCACCAGCCTTTTCTCAATACAGCAAAAATCGGCTATGTATTTCCCAACCGGAAACTGGCGCCGGAATTTCATGCCCTCCAGCTGCCGGTTGCGCAAGCTGCGCCAGAGAACCGTTTCCGCAGGCGTCTGGTCCTGGCGCAGCCTGCGCGCCTTTTGCGTTCCAGATGGAGTCGATTGGTGCAGGGGCATTTATGTTCCCTAAGAATTATTTGTTATTTCTCTTTCAACCTGGCGGCAGTCGAAACAGTTTATCATCCAAATCCTGATTTAACCAATATCAAAAAGGGCGGAGGTATCGCTCCGCCTGTTCAGGTGCCTTTCTGGCTGCTGGATCTACTCAGTGGTTTTTCCGTCGTAGTGTTCGCTGTCATTTTCCGCTTCAGCCTTGGTATGGTGGACAACACCGTCGCGGTGATTAGGCGGGGCATAGAGCGTGTAAAGTTTCAATGAGGTATTGCCGGTATTGATGATGTTATGGTTCGTTCCGGCGGGGACAAGTACTGCAAAGCCTGCGCTGATTTTCTTATGGACACCATCCAGAATGGCTTCACCGGTGCCTTCTTCTACACGGAAGAACTGATCAAGCGTGTGAACTTCCAGTCCAATCTCCTCATTGGGTTTCAATGCCATGAGAACAAGCTGGCAATTCCCTGCAGTGTACAACACGTGCCTGAAATCTTCATTTTTGACCGCTAGATTTTCTATGTTCTTTACAAATCCCTTCATGATTGCTCCTTATGTAGTCGATAGACACTTCTTATTCATTACCTGATTTTATTATAATACTGCAACCATTAACAAAGCCTGAAAAGTACGATCCATTTTTTGTCCTTGATTGGAAGTTCGGGCCAGTACTGCAGAAATGTACTACGATGTAACTCCCTCAGAGCAGGTCAACAGGAGTATGTACAAGACTCCAAAGAGTGGTTGGCCAAAATAAAATACCCCTCACCTAGTCTCTCCCTGGGGGAGAGGGATGCATGGTGCGATTCTGATGTTGTAGGATACAAGAACGGCTATTGTGATTTAGAAGAGAACCGGCTGAGCCTGGTCAGGATTCTATTCAAGAAGCCAATTCACGATCAATCAATTTGGATTATCCACCTGCCACTCCTCTCTTTTTGAGAGAAATAGATTGAGTACTCTATGGATAAGTTGTTCTGATTTACTTCGAAAAAATCCAGTGCTCAGGGAAAGACAAACACCCGATCAACCTTCTTAAGGTTGGACTCTCTTTTGAAATACTCCCTGTCGAGAAACCAATCCAGGATCATTCAACCTGGAACATCCGCCAAGCACTCCTCTCCCAGGGGGAGAGGCAGGGTGAGGGGAAGACCCGATACCGCTCACAACCTTCCTGCCGCCAACCGGATCTCCTCAATCACTGCATCCAGCTGGTCATACACCATCTTGTTCGTAAACCGGATGACATGAAATCCTTGTTCCTCCAGGAACACAGTCCGTTTACGGTCGTATTCCTCTTTCCCCACATGGCTGCCGCCATCGATTTCGATCACCAGCCTTTTCTCAATACAGCAGAAATCGGCTATGTACTTCCCAACCGGAAACTGGCGCGGGAATTTCAAGCCCTCCAGCAGCCTGCACGCCTTTTGCGTTCCGGATGGAGTCGATTGGTGCAGGGGCATTTCCTCATCCAAAAGAAGGTTACTTACCTTTTAACAAGTCCGCATACTTCTTTTTGAACTTGTTCACCTTGGGCGCAACCACGAACTGGCAGTAGCCCTGGTAGGGGTTGCGGGAAAAATACTCCTGGTGGTAATCCTCTGCCGGGAAAAAGACATCCAGCGGTTTGATCTCCGTCACAATAGGGTTCTTCCAAACCTTTTCTTCTGCCAGCTGCCGCAGCATAGCTTCAGCGGTATCTTTCTGCTGCGAGCTGGTATAGAAAATCGCCGAACGGTACTGGGTGCCCACATCCGCACCCTGGCGGTTGAGCGTGGTGGGGTCGTGGATGCTGAAAAAGATCCCCAGGATTTCCTCATAGCTGATCACATCAGGGTCAAAGGTTACCTTGACCACCTCGGCATGCCCGGTTAACCCGCTGCACACCTGCTCGTAGGTTGGGTTGTGGGTGTGCCCGCCGACGTAACCCGAGACCACATCTGTGACTCCCTTCACCTGGTCATATACCGCCTCAAGGCACCAGAAGCACCCGCCTGCCAGGACTGCAACTTCCCGCTTATCCTTGTCAGTTCCAAATGATGATTTATCCATATGACACTCCTTAACAAATACCATTAATCAAAAACCCGGGTGGTTTACCCGGGTGCATTGTATTCCATTGAAGGAAAAACTTCCAATTTATGTCAACAGTTTAACACTCGCTGTACCCGCAGGCATAGCATTTGCGGCAGCCTTCTTCATTAATAACCGCTGCCTGCCCGCACTCAGGGCACAAATCGCCCACCCGTGTCAGGGGCAATTCTGCCTCACTGGATTTATGCACTTCTTCATACGGAATCCCGCCATCGCCTTCTAAATGGGTATAGGTCAGGTTCTCCATATCGGTTTCGCGGATCTGCAGGTACTCTTCCAACACCTGCCCGATGCCGTCCGGCAGACTGCGCACCCGGTTAGGACCGAAGCCAAGCGACCTGCCGCCGCCAATGCCGGTCAACTGGGTGATGACCTCGCGCATCCGGTCGCTGGGCAGGATGGGCGAGGAGATACGCAAGATATAGGAAACCAGGCGCCCGATCGCCTCTGAAACCGAAGCTGTATCCGAGCCAGCCTTGGCAGTATTGATGAAGACTTCAAAGGGCTGATGCCCGCCGTTCTCATTGATGGTGACAAATGCTTTGCCCAGGGGTGTTTCCACGGTGTAGGTGTAACCGGGCAGGGAGCGCGGGCGGGGTTTCTTGGTATCCGGCCAGATAGGCGGCTGGTACACGTAGGTGCCTTCGATCTTCTTTTCGGCAGTGGCTTTGGTCTCCAACACCACCTTCTCGCGCGAGTTGGTGACGTAAACTGTAATGCCCTTGCAGTTCAACTTCCAGGCCAGCTGGTAAGCCAGGGCAACGTCATTGGCGGTAGCGCCCTCGGGGAAGTTGATCGTCTTGGACAGGCTGTTATCCACAAATGCCTGCATGGCAGCCTGCATGCGTACATGTTCTTCGGCCGTCACATCCATCGAAACCACGAAAACGTTGCGGATTTCTTCCGGCACTCCTTCTACATCCTGGCAGGAGCCTTCATTCCTTACCTGTTCGAGGATATCCTCGAGTATGTCTCCACTGATGCCCCCTTCAGCCAGCACTTTCTCAAACAGGGGGCTGGTGTAATTCAACGCCAGGTCAGTGCCGTTGTCATTGACATGCCGCACATATGCCAGCGCAAAGACAGGCTCGCAGCCGTAGCCTTCACAACCCGCCACCGTGGCGATCGTGCCGGTAGGGGCGATGGTGGTCTGGGCAGCATTGCGGATGCCGTGTTCCAGGATGCCGGTTGTGACCAAAGACCAATCGATCTCCGGCCTGCCCCAATCGCAGGTGTATTCGAACAGGGGTTGGGGAGGTTCCCACTGGAAGTTGTCTTTGTTGTAAATGCTCTTTGCGATCCCGGGGAATGCACCGCGTTCCTTTGCCAGCTCTATAGAAGTCAGCATGGCGTAATAGCGCACGAATTCCATCACCTGGGCAGCAAATTCCTGCCCTTCGGGGGATCCATAGCGGATTCCGGTGTGGTACATCAGGTCTGCCAGGCCCATTATCCCAAGCCCGATGCGCCTGTTCCGGAGGGCGGCTTCTTTCAGCATAGGGACCGATGGAACGTACTGGTTTGCATCCACCACATCATCCAGGAACCGGGTGGAAAGGATGGCGCTCTGGCGCAGCTTCTCCCAGTCCACCTGGTGGTCAGGGGCAAAGTGCTGGGCAAGGTTGATCGAACCGAGGCAGCAGCTTTCATACGGCCCGAGCCACTGCTCGCCGCATGGGTTGGTGGCTTCAAGGGCATACTGCTCAGAGACAGGATTGCCGCGGTTGGCAGCATCCAGGAAGAGCAGGCCTGGTTCACCGTTATGGTGCGCCTGGCGAACGATCAACTCGAACAACTGGCGGGCTCTTACGGTTTTATACACCTTGACCGGCAGACCGGCTTTTTCTACCTGGTCCAGGGTTCCATCAAAGTTGCGGTATAGCGGGAAGCTCACATCCGGGAAACGCAAGTCCCAATCCGCATCCTCTTCAACCGCTTTCATGAAAGCATCGGTGATGCCGACTGAGATATTGAAATTGGTGATGGCGTTCTCATTTGTCTTGCAGGTGATGAACTCCTCGATATCCGGATGGTCAACCCGCAATACAGCCATATTAGCGCCGCGCCGCGTTCCACCCTGGGCTACCTCGCCAAAGGCGTGGTCATACACCCGCAAAAATCCAACCGGGCCGGTAGCCCTGCCGGCGGAAGATTTAACAATCGTTCCCTTGGGGCGCAGGCGGGAGAATGAAAAACCGTTGCCGCCACCAGTTTGCTGGATTAGGGCAGCGTCGCGCAAGGTGGAGAAAATTCCGTTGGAGGACTTGCCCATGTCATCGCTGATGGGGAGGACAAAACAGGCTGCCAGTTGCCCGAGCGGGGTGCCG
The DNA here is from genome assembly GCA_002403095.1 of Leptolinea sp. UBA4782. GTDB lineage: Bacteria > Chloroflexota > Anaerolineae > Anaerolineales > Anaerolineaceae > UBA4782. Next base: position 8,442 of record DHHC01000019.1, on the reverse strand, counting down.
GCACCGGTGAAGGTGGGCGAATTGGGGAAGAAGTTGATGCCAGCCAGAAGGTGGTAGTAATCCCGTGCTGTAGCAGTCACATCCCCTTGCCAGGCATTCTCTACTTTGGCTACATGGTAGGCAACCCGCCAAAACATCTCTTCCACTGTCTCACACGGTTTTCCATCGTCACCCCGGCGTACATACCGTTTGAGAAGCACCTGCCGGGCGTTATCGCCCAGGCTTACTGCCGGCAGGTCCTCAGGTATGGGAGGAGTCGGAAGAAGGCCGTGGGGATCAGGTTTACGGGGTGCTACCATGATAAATTCTCCTAAGCTTCCAATAATTCATCGATCTCATTGCGGATGGTGTGCAGATCGTCCATGTTAAGGTAAACAATTGCGTAGCGGACATATGCGATCAGATCGAGAGTTTTCAATCCTTCAATTACCATGTCCCCGATTGTGCGCGAAGGCACTTCTGCCTTCCCCAGCTGCTGCAGGCGGGATTCTACTTCGCCGGCGAGCCGGTTGATGTCTGCAGCTGAGACCGGACGTTTTGCACAGGCGATGCGGATACCGCGCAGCAGCTTATCGCGGTCAAATTCTTCTCGGGAGCCGTCTTTCTTTACGATCATGGGAGTCGCCAGGATCGGTCGTTCGATGGAAGAAAAGCGCTGCTGGCAATTTTCACATTCCCTGCGGCGCCGGATATTTCCACGGCTGTCGCGGGTGGTATCTAGAACCTTAGACTCTTCGTTATTGCAATACGGACAACGCATCTTTATCTTTCTCTCCAGCCTCTATGATTTGGTGACGTTGTGTAGTGCGAGCGATTCGAAAACACAACCCCCATATATGGGGGCTTGCAACTTATGTGCCAGTACCTGTGGTTGAAAACATTCTAGCATAAAGGATTCTGGGTTGCAAGCCATTTAGGTATTTTTAACCTTAAAAAATAGAACAGAATTCCTTAAAGAATTTCGAGTTATAATCAGGCGCATGTCTACATATAATCTCCGCCAGAGAATGGCATCAGCTGGGCTGCTCATCATGCTCTTCATCCTGGCGGGTTGTGCCCGGTCTGAGGCTACAACGGAATCTCCGGCTGTCCCATCTGAAACCCAATCTACTATAACCCCTTTAGCCCCTTCAGCTACCACACCTCCAATGGCGGTGACGGTGAACGGGGAAGGTATCCTGCTGGCAGACTATCAGTCTGAAATTAACCGGTTGCAGCAAGCCCTGGCTGAATCAGAACAGACCATGACTGTAGACGAGCAGAAAGAAACTGTGCTGGCAATGCTGATTGATTCCAGCCTGCTGGCCCAGGAAGCAGTACGTTCAGGGTTTGTACTGGACGAAGATGAAGTACAAACCCGGCTGGATGATCTGGCAGTGAAGCTGGGCGGGAGTGCAGCCCTGATCGATTGGATGAATAAGTATGGGTATGATGATGCTTCGCTGCAGCGAAGTTTGAAATTGCAGATGCTGGCTGCGCAAGGGAGAGATATCATCACTTCAACGGTTGGTGACAATTCTGTTCAGGTGCATGCCCGCCAGATCCGAACCTCGGATGAAACTGCGGCCAGTTCTTATTATGCCCGTCTGCAAGCTGGTACGGATTTTGCAACTCTAGCTGAAGAGGTTGATCCATTAACTGGTGGAGAGCTTGGCTGGTTCCCCGATGGGTACTTACTCTACGACGACTTGAACGAAGCGGTTCTTACGCTGAAACCAGGTGAGTACAGCCAGGTGATTAAAACCCAAATCGGGTATCATATTATTCAGGTGATCGAAAGGGACGAAACGCATCCGTTGACTTCAGAAACCCGTCTCTTCCTGCAGCACCGGACATTAGAAACCTGGCTGCAAACACAAAGGGATAGTGCTGAGATCGTAGTGCTGGTACCATAATATCGCCCATTGATAACAGGAGCAACACCCATGCCGGTAGTAGAGCCACAATTGTTTATTGAACGAGAAGAGAAACCGGAACGCAGCAACAGCTTCTTCTGGAATTTGCTTTCCTTCCTTCTGGTGGCAGGCATGATCCTTTTTGTAGCGGTATTTATCCTGATCTTTCAGAACCCTGAAGCTTCGATCAATCCTTTCCCGCCCCCAACCATGCCGGCGACTGTGGTAATTCCCACAGCAACCAGTCAACTTGCCGATGCATTCATCCCGCCTGTGACTACCCAGGCAGCCACCAGCGAACCGACAGCTACCCAGTTTGTTCAAACCCTGCCGCCGACAGCTGAATTACCGATTATCACCATGCCTTCAGCCACCCCGGAAGGAAATTCAACGCAGGTGCAAACCACTGCCACCAGCAACGTGGTATCGGTTTACCCATTTGCCCTTCAGTCGCAGCCGTATGCCATCCAGGCAGAAGTGTTATATCCTGAGCGGAACTGTGATTGGCTGGGTGTGGGCGGGCAGGTGCTGGATATCAAAGGTGCGCCCTATACCGGTATTACGATCCAGCTGGGTGGGTATATTGACGGCCACTCGATCTTCCTCACCAGCCTGACAGGAACAGCTTTGCAGTACGGGCAGGCGGGGTATGAGTTCACCATTGCAGATAAGCCGATCGCAAGCAAGGGCGACCTGTGGCTACGGCTGGTGGATCAAGCCGGACTGGCGCTTTCAGAGCGGGTTTATTTTGAAACCTTTGATAATTGCCAGCAAAATTTGATCGTGATCAATTTCAAGCAGGTGAAGTAACCTTACCGGTTATGCCTGGGAATAAGGTGCAGCACATCATCCCCTGACAGCAAGCCCCTGACGGGTTGGGCGCACAGATCCATTACCCTGCCATTAGCGAAAAATGCGAAATCGAAGCCGGTCTTATCACCGGCTTTTTTTCCGGGTATTGGCATCAGGCGGGCGGTCAGCGGTTTATCCAACCGGATGGAGAGGGCAGCCACATCCAGCAATAATGCGCTGAGCTGTTCAGGAGACGCATCGCCGGGCAGCGGAACGGTGTCTAAACCGGTGCCGCAAACAGTCGAGTAAAGCAGCAGGTCTTTGACCGTAAATTGTGCATCTTCGGTGCGCCGGGCTAGCAGCGAATCTTCCAGTACCGGCAGCATCATCCCGTTAAAGCCGGCTTTCTTCCATGTTCCGGCATCCAGCCCCGATGCCAGGATAGCCGCCGCCATCACACTGCCGTGCCTGCCGATCTCTATGCCCAGAGACTCCATTGCACCTGCCAGCGAACAGGAATCATCCGGGAAGGGCGCCGGGGAGAAATCAAACCCGAAGAACTCGAAACCGGTTTCCCTGGTAATTATTGCGCATAGATTTTCAAGGGATTTGGCCGCTTCTTCGAACCGGGCTACCATCAGCCTGGCTGCAGTAGAGATATCCGGGGCATTCTGCATGCACTCCAGGGCGATATCCGCGCACTCCATTGCCAGGCTGAAGCCTGGTTTACCCCCATCATGGTAGGCAGCCGGGAAGAATGGGCCGTGCGGGGGAACATTCGCCAGGGCGGCGAAACGCAGGTTGGTAAAGCCAGCCGGGTCAATCGGGGTGCAGCGGGCGATCACCTCCGCACATGCCCTGGAAGCGGGAAGAGAAATACTTTGCGTCAAATCTGCAATAATACCGGTGCAGAACACATTCATTGTACCAGTGAGAATTTCCGGAATACATGCGTATGCCCATCCAGCTTCCGTATTCACAGGCCCCAGAGAAAGATAGGTGAATCCTGAAGCCTGTACTGAAAGTTCCATGTGTCTTGCAAGGGCAGCTGCAAGCCGTTTGTCATGAGGAAAATAAGATGTAAAGGGCTGGGTTGCCAGCCGGCTGGATTGAATTTCAATGCCCGCTTGCATAAAAAGCTCACTTCCCCTTGCAGACACCTTTGCTGCAGATTCGATATCAGGGATGGAACCATCCGGATTGGCATTGACGAAGCAGGAGATGGAACGGATTTTCATACGGGGATGCTCCTCTGTCGGATAACTTCAAAAATCAGAATGCCGGCAGCAATGGAAGCGTTAAGCGATTCAGACCGGCCGGGCATGGGGATGTGAATTTTCTGGTGGGGCAGGGCGGTAGCGGCAGGTGACATGCCCTCAGCTTCGCCGCCAATACCCAATATCAGCGGGGAGCGCAAATCAGACTGCCAGCAGGCGATGCCTTCCCGTACATCACTGATCCAGAAATCTGGACGGTGCTGCAGACCGCCCATCCAGCGGTTGATCTCGTCCCATGCAGCAGTAATGAGCGGCAGCCGGAAGTGTGCACCCATTGAGCTGCGTACTACCTTAGGGCTGTAGGCATCCACCGTTCCAGGTGTCAGCAGTACAGCCTGTACACCAGCCGCCAGGCAAGTGCGCAGCAGGGTGCCCAGGTTGCCAGGATCGCGTACCTGGTCAGCCAGGACAATGAAATCAGCATCGCCTGGCAATTGGAATTCCGGGATTGGCAGCACGGCCAGAATGCCCTGCGGTGTTTCAGTATCTGCCAGCGATTTCAGCAGGTCGGGAGCAACTTCATCAGCCTGAATACCGCTGGAACGCGTTTTATCCAGCAAACGCATTCCGCGTTCCGAAAGGGCTTTGCTATACAGGACCATTTCCGGCTGGATTCCAGCTGCGAATGCCTCTTCCACCAGGCGTACTCCTTCTATCACAAATTTCTTTTGATGAAGGCGCTCCTGGTGTTTGTTTAACAGGGCGCGGACAAGTTTAAGCTGTTTATTTTGGGCTGATGTAATCATTGGGTTTTCCAGGTTGATCCAGCAATTATTGTACCTTTAAAACAAACCGGGAGGATGGTTTCCATCCTCCCGGGGAAGTTTACGCTGAGCAGATCAGGCTGCTCGGGCTTTTTCCACCACGGCGGTAAACGCCTGCGGATCGCGTACTGCCAGGTCTGCCAGCATCTTGCGGTTCAGGTTGATGTCTGCTTTGCGCAAGGCGCAAACCAGGCGGCTGTAGCTGAGACCGTTAAGGCGGGCAGCTGCATTGATGCGGGCGATCCAGAGCCGGCGCAGGTCGCGTTTACGCACCCTGCGGTCGCGGAAAGCGTACCACATGCTTTTCAGCATGGCTTCGTTGGCACGGCGAATCAGGCGGTGGCGTGAGCCATAGTAGCCTTTAGTTGATTTTAAAACTGCTTTGTGGCGCATTGCACGCTGCGGACCACTTTTGATACGAGCCATAAGAACTCCTTTGCGAACCCCTGGGCGTCGGTGAGTTTACCAGTTGTTTACACCCAACAGCCGCACTAAAAAATGGATACGATCGGCGCTACTTCTTTTCGTTCATATAGGGCGCCAGGCGCTTGACACGTTTGATGATATTCTCACCCTCAACGGGGATCATCTCGGTGAACAAGGCTTTCGTGCGTTCAGGGGTGCGTCGGCGCAGGTGGCTTTTGCCGCCTTTGGTCCGAACCAGAACCCCGGTGCCCGTCAGGCGGAACCGTTTTGAGGTTGCCTTATGGGTCTTCAGCTTGATTTTTCCTGCTTTTGCTTTCCTTGGCACAGCGAAACTCCTCTTTCTAAAAAATCTGCGGCTGGTTTTGGCAGCCGCAGGGGTAAATCACTCCGGCAGACTGCCTTGGCCTTATTCGGATTTGACAGCAGCGCTTTCTTTGCTGACCGCTTTCTCTTCCGTTTCTGCTTTTTTCTTGGTTACTTTCAGCGGAGTCAGCAGCATGGTCATAACACGTCCTTCCATGTTGGGCATCTGCTCCACTGAGGCGATATCTGAGAGTTCTTCAGCAACTTCCCGCAGGTCTTCCAGCGCCAGCTCGGGGTAAGTGATTTCGCGGCCTCTAAACCGGATGGTAACCCTGACCTTCATTCCCTCGCCCAGCCAGCGGCGGGCATCCCTTGTCTTAAAAGAACGGTGATGCTCGTTTGTTTTTGGGCGCAGCCGGATCTCTTTGATCTCGATCTTGGTTTGAGCCTTGCGGGCTTCACGTTCCTTCTTGGTGCGTTCATACAGGAACTTGCCAAAATCCATTACCCGGCATACGGGCGGGTCAGAGTTGGGGGCGACTTCCACCAGGTCGAGTTCGGCTTCCTGGGCGATGCGTAAGGCTTCGCGGGTGGAAATTACGCCGATGTTCTCTCCCTTGGGTCCGATCACCCTGACTTCTGGTACCCGGATGGTCTCATTTACCCGAAAGTTGGTTGTGCTGATAAGGTCTCTCCTTTTCTAATACAAACAATACTCCGTTCCAGTGAACGGAATTTAACGTGTGAATAATACCACATGTGTAAATGAGTCGTCAACTGATTTTATGCCAGTTGCGTTTTTGGCCTTAATAAGGTAAAAAACACTAATGAGAAAAATTTCCTCAAAGATTTTACCAGCGATGCTGATAGGAGGGGTGAGTGGCTGGGCATTCTATTACCTTCTTTATCAAATCCCAGGTGTAATCAGTATTCGGAGGTTTGGTTATGCTATTGTTACCGGAATTTTAGTAACAGCACTGTTGTATTATTTTTGGCCGAAGATATCAAAATTGCTAGAAAATCTCGATACTACTAGAAAAACCACCATATTGGTAATTGGCAGTCTCATGGCTGGTTTAGCAATTGTGCTTTGTTTGATTTATCCAGGAATTCTTGTTGAAAACCTTCTGGTACCTACAAACAGCATAAAAATCACTGTGGTTGGAAATGGTGCGATTGAGGTCTCTTGGCTTAACAATGGATTTCAAGATATCAGTCTATCAGAACTAAAGGTTTTTAACGGAAAAATCAGTGTAACAGAAAGCGGTAAATTGTTTAGCCCGGATGAAAGCGGCCAAATGGAGATTCTTTGGAATGGGAGGGCAATTAATAACATCTCCATTGTCGTTAATTCTCCAGAAGCTGTCCCCTTTTTTGTCAGCTTGAATGATCAAAGAATAGGAGAAGCTAATGTATCATCTGGTTCTAGTACTTTGTCAGCAAGCATTCCAATTCGCACCCCTTTTATTGCAGTGATTATTCCCTTCATTGTTATAGGAATTTTTGCTTTTCTTTTCTTCATAATATTGATGCTCACATTTCTCCCAATAGATTCTAATTGTAAAGATGGGGATCTTTTGAAAAATGAGCCAATCAACAACCTAATTCTCCTGGTTGTGATTTTGGTTTCTCTTATTGCCATAGGATTATTAACTAATACGGGGATTAATAACAGGTATTTGTATGATGATTACTGTTATGCCGCTTCAGGCAAAGATCTAGGATTTCTGGAATGCACCACATTAAGGCTTCAAACCACAAATGGACGTTTTAGCCAAATGAGTCTGCTTTGCTTAATGGATACTATAAACCCATTAGGTTTTAGGTTAAGTGTCGGGATTTGTCAAATTCTTCTGTTTCTCAGCCTCTTTTTGGCGATCCGATCACTTTTTCCTTCAGGTTTAAGATCCCTCATAGCAGGAGCTGCCAGTTTGATTTACCTTTTAGTTCTTGTCTCAGTGCCATATATTGCTCATACTTTAATATGGTACAGCGGTATGGTGACAGTTGTGCCATCCCTAATTGGATTTAATATTCTTATTTTCCTCTGTTTTAGAAATAATAAACATAAGTCATTCTCTTTTTGGGTTCCTGCGGGAGTTTTCATCATTGCATTCATTAACGCAGGTTTCAATGAGACAATTGATTCTATGCTAATTGGCCTTACGTTCCTGCTTATAATTGTTTCATCTATTCCAGGTATGCCTTTTCCTAAAACTATTAGAAATAAATTGATAGTTGCTTTTGTTGGAACATTAGGGGGTTTTATTTTAATGGCAAGTCTACCAGGAACAGGAGCCAGGTTGACAAGGTATGTCCAGCCGGATTTGGGCATTGGAATCCTTAAGACGGTATTTGAAAGCGGCTTGGAGACATTGCGATTGGCTTTTGGATCAGTAACTGGTATGGTCGCTTTTTCATTAATTCCTATTGCAGGAATATCAATCGGTACCGAACTCAAATTTTCTGAAATAAGCCATGTGAATAAACGGTCCATATCGTTTGGTTTGTTTGTTTTAGCATGGATAGTTTACCTGGGTGGATTTGTGCCAGCTGCATATGCTTTAAACGCAAACATGCCCCAACGTACCATGATTGTTCCACTCTACATCTTAATATTTTTGTTGTTTGTTTCCATGATATTTGCAGGGAGTCTTATCAGGACCCACATTAAGGGCATCCCTTGGGTTACCCTATTACTGGCAACTCTTTATTTAGCTAGTTTGTTTTTTGCAAGGTACAACCCAGTTGGAAGAATATATGCACAATACGCAACTGGTTTTGATAGGAGAGAATTAATCATCATGCAGGCAAAGGCGGATGGTTTACCCATAATAGAAGTTGGACCTATCTTATCTCCGGAGTTATTGTTTGGAGATATTAAATCTAGCTCGGATTATTGGGTTAACAAATGTGCCACCAATTATTATGATATTGATGTCCGGTTACAGCCATGACATTTTGTTGGTGTAACATTCTTTCTGT
>DHHC01000026.1:100783-162175 GCA_002403095.1 Leptolinea sp. UBA4782 | reverse complement strand
GGCGCCGGGCCGTATGCCGTCTTCTACTGTGATGCCTGTGAGCGCGAGTTCCGCTCGCAGCCCGATTTTGTGGACACTGCCACCAAAGACTTGGGCAAGCAAGCCCTGGGCGGGCTGCTGCTCAAAGTGCCCCTGGTGGGCAGCGCGGCGGCAGAGAATGTGCTGGGCGAAGACCCGCGCTACAGCATGAAGCTCAGCCCCCAGCAGCTCGAAAAAGCCTGGGGTCAGGTGCAGATCCACTTCCGCGAGTGCCCCACCTGCGGGCGGGTGGTATGCCTCTCCGATTTTGACACCCAGAGCGGCTTTTGCCAGGATGACAGCCCGCGTTCCAGCGAGATCGCCGAGGCGCGCGGCGCCCAAGCTGGCTCTGCCATCAAGGGCTTTGCCGATGCCTTCGGGCTGACGGGTGTGCTCAAGACCGCCGAAAGCTCGATGCATCAGGCGCAGGCCGGCACCGCCAAGTGCCCCTCCTGCGGGGTAATGGCTGCACCCGGCACCAAGTTTTGCCCCGAGTGCGGCACCGCCATGATGCAGCCGGCTGCCGACAAATGCCCCTCCTGCGGCGCAGATGCGCACGGCGCTAAGTTCTGCCCCGAGTGCGGCACCAAGATAGAGCGCGGTCCGGTGGTCTGCCCCAAGTGCGGGGTGGAGGTAAAGGGCGCCAAATTCTGCCCGGAGTGCGGCACCAAGATCTAAAGGCCGGTGCGGCTGCTTTCCAGATGGATTTGCCCGGCCGGGCAAATCCCGTATGGACTGATCCGGAGGGTTCCCATGAACAAACAGGACCTGGCTGAATACAAGCGCTGCAAGCAGAATCAGACCCGCCTGCAGCGCATTTTCAAAGATCCTGCCAGTGCGGAGCAGGCGCTGGAATTGTTCCGTGCCCAGCATGCCATGCTGCATACTGCTGCCGTGGCAGAGCCGTCGGGCTGGTCGTACCAGGATGCCGTTCTAGCCGGTTTGCCGCTGGAGGGTTGGCGTCTGATCCCGCTGGATCAGGAGCATACCATCGCCTGGCTGGTGTGNNCACATGGCCCGCTGTGAAGATGCCACCCTGAACCTGCTGGTGGCTGGCAGCGATCAGGTACTGGATAGTGCCTGGCTGCAACGGCTGGGGGTGAGGATCACCGATACCGGCAACTGCATGACCGGGGAGGAGATCCTGGCATTCAGCCAGGGCGTGGACCAGCAGGCCCTGCTGGCATACCGCCTGGCGGTGGGGCAGCGCACGCAGCAGATCGCCGCAGCCTTACAGCCGGGCAGCCTGCACCGCAAGGTGGATCCGCAGCGCATGGAGCGTATTTGGAGCGAGGGGGTGGTTCTCGATGGCAGCCGCGGCATCGCTGATTACTGGAGCAGGCGGGATGTGGCCGGGTTGCTCTTCATGCCGGCTGGACGGCACCTGCTCACCCACCTGGAGGAAGCCCTCGAGGTGCGTAAGGCACTGGGAATATAATACCGCCTGGTCTCGCATTTGCTTATACAAACTATCCCCGATTTTCCATGAATTGGATAAAATCAGCCTGTCATAAAAACGGGGGATCCATGAAGAAAACCGGGCTGGCATCGTGGTCACCCACAACCTGCGCATGTGCGAATATGATGACCGGGTGCTGATGATGAGCGACGGCAAACTGGTGCAGATCTACTCCACCCGCGATGAAATCATGCAGCTGGCGATCGGCGGCAGGCACTAAAAAAGAATTGTTCACCCTCCAAACGGAGGGTGAATTTTTTATAGGGCATTCTTTTTATTTGTGTATACTCTATACATAATTGTCTGGATGGGTCTAACCGGAAGGAGATTCCCATGACGATCACACACCGGCGTTACCAAACCGAAGAGGATTTCTGGCGCATGCGCGCCTTCTTGCGCGAGGTGATGCTGCTCAACGGTCTGCGTGAAACAGCCTGGCATGTTGCCCGCCTGGAGTATTCCCGCTGGCATGTGTGCCTGAATTGCGCCAAGGTCAGGCTGGAAGATGTGGCATTCCTGTGGGAGGAGGATGGACGATTAATCGGGTTCATTATGCCCGACGGCGGACCGGAGGAGGCGCATTTCAACATCCACCCGAACTGCAACACACCTGCACTGGTAGAGGAAATGATTGCGGTTGCGGAGGAGCACCTGAGTGCTGTAGATGACCAGGGCAGGCGATTCCTTAATATTTACTGCCCGGCAGAAGACCACATGCGCCAGGGGTTGTTGAAGCAACACGGGTACATCAAAGAAGGCTGGGTAGAAACGCAATGGTGCCGCAGCCTGAAGGGAGCCTTGTGGGAGGTGAAGCTGCCAGATGGATACACCCTGCATACCGTGGGTGAGGGGCTGGAGCTGCTCGAGCGCTGTTATGCCTCGGGGCTGGGTTTCCACGAGGGCGATATCAAGATCGCGGTTGAGAACCGCGATGACCCTTCCTGGTACCGCAACATTCAGACCGCCCCGCTCTACCGGCGCGACCTCGACCTGACCGCGGTGGCGCCGGATGGCTCGATCGCTTCCTTCTGCACCATCTGGTTTGACGATGTCACCCGCACGGCTTATTTTGAACCGGTGGCAACTGTGCCGGCGCACCAGCGCAAGGGGCTCAGCCGGGCGTTGCTTACCGAGGGGCTGAGGCGCTTGCAGCACATGGGAGCAAAGGTCGCCTTTGTGGGTGGGTTTGAGGATGGCCCCAACCGCCTGTACGGTTCGGTCTTCGGTCCTGAGCATAACCTGTACGAAACCTGGGTCAGGCGCTGGTAAACACGGCTACAGGAACATCAAGGCGATGCCGCCGATGGCGGCCAGGGTGCCGGCGGCTGCCTGCCAGCCGGGGCGTTCTTTGTATACGAAGTAACTGATCGGTAGCAGGAACACCGGGGGCAGGGCCATCAGCGTGGTGGCAACCCCCAGGGGGGCTTTTTGCACTGCCAGCAGCGAGGTGGAGATCCCGATTACCGGTCCAAAAAAGGTACCCATCAGCAGCCAGCGCATGGCTTTCGGGTTTGCAGCGCTGGTTTTGATGGTGCTGCCAGCCTGCCGCCGCAGGAGGGCGCTGCCCCACAGGAAAACCAGCGCGCTGAACATGCGGATCTCATTGCCCGCAAACGGGTGGATGCCGCCTGCCATGCCCAGCTTGGAGAACACCATGCTCACTGCCTGCCCGAGCGCTGCCAGAATACCGAAAAGAATGGCGCTATTGGTGATTTTATTGGGAGAATCGCCCATACGGGCATCGCGCTGCCCGCTCACCACCCAGCCGATGCCGCCCAGGGTGAGCAGCATACCCAGGATTTGCTGCAGGCTGAGGGTTTCGCCCAGGAAGATCCAGGTGATCAGCGTGCCGAAGATCGGGTTCATGCCCTGCAGTAGCATGCCGATGCGCGGCCCGGAGATCTGGTACACCTTGTAAAGGAAGGTATCGCCGATTGCCAGCCCCACCAGGCCCGAAAGCAGTAACCACAGCCAGGTAGCATTCCCGGTTTTCAGCGGTATGGGAGTCCCAAACACCACCCAATTGAGCACCAGTAAAGCCAGGAAACCGATCAGTATCCGCATGCGGTTGACCTGCTGAGAGCCGACCATCCGGCTGCTGGAGGTGAATGCCAGGGCGGAAAGCGACCAGCAAACCGCGGTAAAGATGGTTGCAAATTCGCCGAGATAAGGTATGTTCAAGAGTTCCGCTCGGGTCAGGAATGGGACATGAGCCTGTCCAGGAAGCAAGTATATCTGAAAATGGGCAACCTGGAATATACTAATCTCATGATGAGGAGGTTTGCATGATCACTATTGCTGATTTCAGCCGTATGATGGAGATGGAGAACGGAATTATCCACGACCAGACCAAAGACCTGGTGCAGGCTGATACACTCATCCAGCCCCAGCCGGGCGGAAACTGTATGAACTGGGTGTTGGGGCATGCCCTGGATACCCTGATTACCATCCTGGAGGTCCTGGGCGGCAGTTCGCCTGTCGATAAGAAAAGCCTGGCGCGCTATCCGCACGGTTCTGAGCCAGTCCTGCAGGAAGGTCCCGGGGTCTGGAACCTGGAAGACCTGCTGGCGGGGTTTGACCAGGTAGGAAAAACCATCACCAGCCGGCTGCAAATGATGCAAGACGAAGATTTTGAGAAGGAAATCGAGTGGAATGGGAAGACAGTTACGGTTGGTTGGAAAGTGTTATTCTTCTTTTTCCACTATACCTATCACCTGGGTCAGCTTGAGCTGCTGCGCAACCTGGCCGGGCGTACAGAAAAGGTGATCTGAAACCTGGTTTGACCCGGGCAGAAAAAGGCCACCCAGACCAGGATGCATCTCATGTATAATCGTGTGCATGCCTGTCAACCCGTGGGTAACCCTGGCAATTGTTGCCCTGACTTTTCTTGGCATTGCAATTGGTCGTTAACCGATCATTAAATCGAACCGCACCACCATCGCACTGATGGGGGTTGCCCTGTTGCTGGTAACCTCTCAGGTCAGGTTTGAGGATCTTCCCGGGTACATTGATTTTGACACCATTATCCTGCTGTTCAGCATGATGATTCTCAATGCCAACCTGAAATTGGGCGTTTTTTTGGTGTGGCTGCCCGCGGCATCATCCGTATGACACGCAACCAGCGCGCATTTTTGGCGGTTGAAATCCTGGGCGCCGGGATCCTTTCTGCCCTGTTCCTCAATGATACCATTTGCCTGATGTTTACCCCTTTCCTGATCGGAATTACCGATTCACTGAAACGCAATCCCCTGCCGTACCTGATTGCCTTGGCAACAGCTTCCAACGTAGGTTCTGCAGCGACATTAATAGGGAACCCGCAGAATATGATCATCGGGATTGCCTCAGGGATCAGTTACCTAGATTTTCTGCTGTCGCTTGCCCCGGTTGCCTTGCTTGGTATGGCAGTGATCTGGCTTGTGCTGGTACTACTTTACCCGCGTGAATTCAACCGGGGTGGCAAACTTTTGGAGTATGCGGATGAAACAAAGGCGGTCAACAAGCCCTTGCTGGTAAAGACCCTGCTGGTTACCGCAGCGCTACCGATGCGCCGAGAAGGAAGGCTGCCAGTTTCCTGCTTATCACCCGGAGTCACAAGCCTGCAGCCGTCTTTACCGAGTTTGACTGGACACTGCTGGTTTTCTTTGCGGCCATGTTCGTGGTCAGCGGTTCGCTCGAAACCAGCGGGGTAACGACAACCTTAATTAACCTGGGAGCGCTTGCCAGCAAGGCTACCGTTTTGAACCTGACCTTTGTTACAGCAGGATTGAGCAACTTGATCTCCAACGTGCCGGCGGTTATGCTGCTACGCTCGGTAGCCGCTACCATGCCTGATGCCCGGCTGGGCTGGATCACCATTGCCGCTGCATCCACTTTAGCGGGCAACCTGACCTTGCTTGGGTCTGTGGCAAACCTGATTGTGGCAGAATCGGCGGAACGCTGGCGCATCAAGCTGTCCTTTTGGGAATACACCCGCTCCGGGCTGATCATCACCCTGGTCACGCTGCTTATTGCGGTTGGGTGGTTAACCCTAATAACGATATTGCCTTAATGGTTTAATTAAACCGCGGGAATTGATCGGGGAAGCTTTATCAACCGCAGTAATGGTTGCCATTATTTCTTGTTTTTCTCTATAATTTCATAATTGAATGACAATTGCGATGATAGAAACAGTAACCTGGAATAAATTATGAAACAGAAATACACAAAGGTTGTTTGGAGTCTTGGAATTATAGCAGTGAGTATCCTGTTCTTATGGATCGCTGTCAGGGTGGTCAACCTGCACACCTACCAGAATAGTGATTTTTTCACCTTCTGGCTGTCAGGCAGGATGGTCCTTACTGGGCAGAATCCTTATCTGTCAGTAGCATGGCTGAATGGTCATACCGTTAACGGGGCGACCTGGATTCCGAACCAGGCTTATCCCTATCCGCTTCCAAATGCAATCTTCTTTACACCACTGAGCCTACTGCCATTATATGAAGCATTTGTGGCATGGGTATTCTTATCACAATGGTTTATATTGGTCGGGTTGATAATCTTGCTCATGGGTTCTCCACAGAAATTCCGTTTCCCTTATTTCATCCCCCTTGCAGCAGGTTTAGCACTTTTCCGGCCGACCATAGTGCAGATGGTCAACGGTCAATTTAGCGGTTTTATGTTCCTTGTTCTGGCAGGTGTTGTTATGTTTTGGAAAAACGAAAAATGGTGGCAGGGCAGTTTTCTCCTGGCACTTCTTGCCCTTAAGCCAAACATTGGCCTTCCCATCATCGGGTTAATTGTTATCTACTTGCTGGTCTGCAGAAAAGGAAAAGCTGTACTGGCAATCCTCATTGGAGGAATCATCCTATTATTAGCAGGGATCATAGTCAATCCAGGTTGGGTGTTCGAGTTTCTATCTGCAGGTGGTGCAAAGCTCATGCAGACTTTCGGTTATGCGCCGTCCATCTGGGGTCTATCACGCCTGGTTTGTAATGGCAGCCTGTATTGTATTATCTGGGTTGGATCTATTATTTCCATCTTGTTGATTGCGGGATTTGTTACACTAGTTACATGGGGAAAAAGGAACCTGACCATTGCACAGGTTTCCAGCTTAAGCATAGTGCTGGCGCTGTTAATCACTACACATATTTGGCCGTATGATCAACTCCTTTTGGCGCTGCCCGTTATTTTGATGACTTTAGAATTGGCTGAAAATGGGCGTTTGTTTTTATTGAATTCATCGATAATTCTTACTCTGGACTTGCTGGCAGTTGTGTCATTCATGATCAATATGCAAGCCGAAAATGAAATTGCCAGTACAACACTTACAGTTGCTGTTCTTGGGCTGGTCCTTTGGTGGATTTTTTCCAATCCAGGAAGAAGAAATTCCTTTGTTAGCAGAGAGAAGATTTAGCGATCTGAATAGCTGATTCATAGTTTTTTCTTGTTAATTCTTCCAAAAATTCGTGCTTGCAATCGGATTCAAAACAGGATAAGATAGATTCGGTACACATTCTCCAGTATCATTAGGGGAACTAATCATCTACTAAGTTAGAGAAAGGAGAAATGCAATGGAGTTTGAAGGATATTGTGTTAAATGCCGGCAGAAACGAACCGTCAAAGAAGGTGTTGTCAAAGAATCAGGCAAAGGCCGCAAAATGGCACAGGGTTCCTGCCCGGTCTGCGGTACCAAAGTGACCCGTTTCCTGGCCAGTGAAAAGAAAGGGTAACAAATCCCCTTTTCACAGGTAATATTTTTTAGCAAGCAAGGCGCTCCTGAAAAGGGGCGCTTTCGCTTAAGGAGCCCGGGTTTATACGGTGAGCCTAAGTATAATAAGTGTATGACTATCGCTGTGATCGGGGCTGGAGCTTCAGGGATGGCAGCCGCTTTGCAGGCTGCCTGGCAGGGCGCCAGTGTGGTGCTGTTTGAGCGGAACCAGGCACCAGGTAAAAAACTGCAGGTGACCGGAAGCGGACGATGTAATATCACGAACCAGGCTGCCGGCGCAGAAAAGTATACCTGCGCTGATGCGCAATGGATGCACAAACTTCTGGCTTCCTTTGGAGTGGGGGAGCTGCTTGCCATGCTGGCGGATATTGGCATCCCCGTCAGCCCAACCCATGACGGCTGGTATTATCCCCTCTCGGATTCAGCCAGGACGGTGGTGGACGCCTTTGCCAGCGCCTTGCAGCTGGCTGGGGTGGACATCCGTTTCGCGCACCAGGTGCAGGATTTTTTCCCGGACGGGAACGGCTGGGCTGTAATTACTGCCAGTCCCCTGGGGCGGCAGGAGGGGCATTATGCGCGTGTGATCCTTGCCGCAGGCGGCAAGTCCTTCCCCTCACTCGGATCACGCGGCGAGCTTTTCCCGATCCTTTCCAGGCTCGGGCATACCGTGCTTCCCAAGCGGCCTGCGCTAGCGCCTGTGCTGGCAGATATGAAAGAGTACAAGCCCCTGCTGGGCATCCGCCTGGATGCCGGCGCAGCTTTACTGGAAGGCACATCCGAACTGGCACGCACACGCGGCAACCTGATATTCACCGAATGGGGGTTAAACGGCCCGGCGGTCATGGACCTCAGCCATTGTATTTCTGCCAGGCCAGGTGCGGCGCTGACTCTCAAGCTTAACTTGCTGGAATTTCACCAACCAGCTTATGACAGCCTGCTGTCGCGCAAACGCCAAACCGCCACACCCCTGCGGGTCTTCCTGGGGGCATTCTTCCCGCCCAGGGCTGTTGATTATTTCATCCAGCGGATGGGGCAGCCGGATGGGGTTGCTCTCCAGAACATGGATGACGGCATATTGAATGCGTTAACCGGGATGCTGCAAGCCCTGAAATTCACCGTAAGGGGGGTGAAGGGATTCGAGTTTTGCCAGCTCTCCGCTGGAGGGGTTCCGGTGGGTGAAGTGGATCCGGTTACACTTGAATCCAACATCCTCCCAGGGCTGCACCTGTGCGGTGAGACACTGGATGTAGTCGGACCGTGCGGCGGATTCAACCTGCAATTTGCCTTCAGCAGCGGTTCCCTGGCGGGGATTGCTGCCGGGCGAGGCGAGTCGAACCGTTAAGAATTACCCCAAGCTGACAATCAGGTTTCTTTAGCTGCCGCAAAAAGGCGGGCATGAGCTTGCTTGAGTTTGCCGGCGTCCATCTTCTCCACCTTGCGGTCGTATGTCAGGTACCCGTTGATTTCGATTTCAACATCTGTGGTCTGGGTATAGACAGCACTGGATATTCCATTCCTGATCAGCGGTTCCAGCTCATCCTGTAACAGGTGCAGGTATGCCTCGGTTAATTCCTCCCGGGTGTTAAAGTAGCGGTAGCCATATTTCTTCGCCTCGTTCCACATATGTCCCGGAGTTTTCAAGCTGTACCCGCCGAATTCCGAAATTATTGCAGCCCTCCTTGCATCGGGTTCAAGATTGCGGGGCAGCTTCTTAAAATAAACATGCTTGCTGATGAAATCGCCGCCGCCCTGGTCGAACCAGCCGGAAGCATGGTCCACCAGGCGGGTTGAATCATGTTCGTTTACCCAATCGCTCACCTCATTTGCGTGGAACTGACCCCAGCTTTCATTGAAAGGCACCCAGGCTGCAATGCAGGCAAAGTTATAGAGGTGGTCGATCATCTCCTGCAGTTCGGTGCGTAATTGCTGCCGGTTGCGTGCTGCGTGACGTCCAAAACGGTGAAGACCGCGCCTGTCGCTGCGCTGCAGGCCTGTAATGATTGCCAGGAATGCGACAACATCGCTGGCCGGAACTCCCCCGTTGGGCATATCCTGCGCCACGATCATCCCCAGCCGGTCACAGGTGGCATACCAGCGGGCTGGTTCCACCTTAACATGCTTGCGGATCAGGTTGCAGCCTAATTCTTTGGCGTATTGAATGTCGAACAGCATGGCTTCTTCAGAAGGGGCTGTGTACAATCCGTCTGGGAAGTAGCCCTGGTCCAGCGGTCCGTACAGGAAAATAGGCTGGTTGTTCAGAGCAACGCGCATCCTGCCCTGGCTGTCTGGCAGCAGGCTGAATTTGCGCATGGCGAAGTAGCTCTCCACACGGTCCAGCACTTGCCCGTTCTTTTCCAGCGTGATGGTGAGCGGGTACAGGTAGGGATCATCCGGGCTCCAGGGGCGGGGATCGGGCACCTGAAGTCTCAGTTCCTGCCCCGCATTTGCTCGGCAGGAGATCATCCTGCCGCTGGCATCAACTGTACTTGCAATTACCGTACAGCCATCTGAATTGCCGTTCACTAGCACCTGGATAGCAAGATGTTCGAGGTCCAGGTCAGGCGTAAGCCGCAGGCTGGCAATGTTGATTTGAGGCACCGGCTCGAGCCAGACTGTCTGCCAGATACCGGAGACCGCGGTATACCAGATACTTTTTGGTTTTAAGACCTGCTTGCCGCGTTCCTGCAGCCCTGAGTCGGTTGGATCGGTCACCCCAACCACAAGGATGTTTTCTCCGTTCTGCAGAAGGTCCGTGATGTCCATAGAAAAAGGCAGGTAGCCGCCGGTATGGGAGCCAGCAGAAATGCTATTAATCCACACTTCACAGGCATAATCCACTGCCCCGAAATGGAGCAGGATACGCTGGCCTTGCCAGCCTGCTGGGATGGTGAATGTCCGCCGGTACCACAGGCGCTCGTCCGGTTGCAGGGGTTTCTGGACACCGGACAGGAGAGATTCGACCGGAAAAGGTACCAGGATTCTGCCCTGGAATTCACGCGGTGCAGACGCAAGGACCGGGAGGATGGCGTATTCCCAGGTTCCGTTCAAATTCATCCAGTCCGGGCGCTGCATTTGCGGGCGGGGGTATTCCGGCAGGGGCAGCGGTTGGTCCGGCTGCCAGGGAGTTGAAAGGGTTTTACCAGCGGGCATGGTGCTCTTCTGCGAAACCGACCAGGTTTTCAATGCGGATGGTCTCTCCGCTGTCGCTTACTGCGGTTCCGTTGTACAGGCCGAACATCTGATGCACCTCGCTGTCGATCACCAGCAGTTTGGTTGTGGCAGTCCTGTCGAGGAAAGGCGTCAGCGTGACATCCAGCCTGCCTTCGTTATCACGGAAATGCCACGGCTTCATGTAATCGCTGCTGGTGTAATCGAATGGCACCGCTTCCAGCTTGTGGATGCGGTTATCCAGGATGAAGGCGTTTTCTCCCGCTCTGGAAAGGTCGCCAAACCCGCAGCCCAGATTAAGGCCGACCGTGCGCCCGTCCGGCAGGAAACCGGATGCGGATGCCCAGTTCCAGTAGGACGAGTACTCCCACACCCCGCGACCCCAGTCGAGCGAGCCCGCACATACAACCGGGTCTAGCGTCTCCTGCTCGCTGCCGATTGTGATGCTGCCGCTGGCGGGCATGGAGTTGATCTTGCGGTTGTAGTAAAAGCGTTTCTTGCCGATCGGGATGACGATGTTCATCGATTCAAAATCGTCCGGGCACACCAGGTCGATCTCTGCTGCCAGGTCTTTGCCATCCAGGAATTGCTTCCAGGAAACCGAGAGATGGCGTTTGCCGGGAGACAGGGTGAAATCTAACCGGGCTTTCTCGTTTTCAAAATGCGTATCGCCAGAGGTGCTGTTGCGCGGCAGCACCACGCCTTTACCAAACGGTACCACAAGACTTTCCTCATGCATCTTGCGGGTTGCGAAATCAATGGTATAGACAAAAATGTTTCCGGCGTACCCCAGGTCGGCCACTGTGGCGGAGAAGAAACGCTGCGGAGTGAAAACGGCGTAGTAGTCCCAGCGTTTGATCCGGTAGCGCTGCAGCCCGCGCAGGGCATAAAACCTGGCATTTTCCAGGTTACAGTCCAGGGTTTGATGGCGCGCCCAGCCAACCTGCAGCAGGCTGCCGTTTGCGTCCAGTAAGGGTCCGGGTTGGGTGATTTCAGTTTGCATGATGCCTCCTAGGGAATATTAAACCAGACGGTCATAGTTGAAGTGCCGCGGTTGCCCCACATCCAGTAGGGGATGAAAATAAGGTTTTGTCCATCCCTGCTCCTGGCATAGATGGGGTGGTAATCTTGTGAGCCTTCATGGCAGGGAGTTTTTGTGAAACTTGGCGGGTCAACCACTACATGAAAGAGGTCCACTTCCGGATTGTCGATGCTCTCCAGGCAATACACCAGCGGACCGCAGGTCAAGGCTGCCTGTTTTTTATGCACCTTTACACGCGGATGGGCATGGCGCAGTACCAGCCTGGTATCCAGCTCGAGCTCAATCCGGTCTCCTGCTTTCCAGGTGCGCCTGATCTCATGCCAGGCTGCCCGGCGCGGATCAAAACCACCAGCGGCAGGGTCACCTGCCTGGATTTTCGGATTAGTCAGTGTTTGTTTTTCACCGTTGAGGATTAAGGTGGTATTTTTACTCCAGAATGGGATGCGCAACCGGATGGCGAGTTCTTCATCTGGTGCTTGCCCAACCTCGATGATGGCTTTCCCGAGCCAGGGCAGCTGAGATACGATTGACAGCTGTAAACCGCCCTCAGAGAAGATGCTGCTGATGTACTGGTGGATGGATACCGTTTTATGATGAGAGGAATAAACGTACTGTTGCAGAGAAGCCAGGGTGCGCGACAGGTTGGAGGGACAGCAGGGCACCTCGTACCAGGGTTTGCGGGTGATACCGCCGCGGCAGGAAAGGGGATTGTTGTACAGGTAATCCGTCCCTTCCAGTCCCATACCCGTAAGGAATGCATTGTAAAGCTGCCATTCCAGCAGGTCGCTGTAGCGGGCATGGCCGGATACCTGTGCCATCTCCCAGTTCCAAATCAGGCTGCCGATGGCGGCGCAGGTTTCTGCATAGGCAAACTCGGGATCAAGCTCGTAATCACGCCCGAAACTTTCAAGTACGGGCAATGATCCCAACCCGCCGGTCAGGTACATGCGGCGGGTAACCATGCGCTCCCAGGCTGCTTCCAGGGCAGGCAGGTAAACCCTTTTACCTGTCAGGCGGTCCAGCATGGCGCTGGCTGCTGCCAGGTAGGTGTAACGCACGGCATGCCCAACTGGCACGCGTTGCCTGGCAGCAGGCTGGTGCTGCTGAAAGTACTTGCCCGAAAGGACACTGGCTGCCCAGCGCAGGTGGATACCTTTCGGTTTCCTGGCTGCATTCCCGGGCGGCAGGCGGAGAGGGCGGTAACCGGGATGGTCTTTGAGATATTTTTCTTGCCGTGCTTTTACCAGTTCAGCCCGCCCGGTATGCATCTTTTGCTGTTTGAGCAGCCCCAGGCCGAAAGTCCAATCACTGCCGCGCTGGCGGATGAATTGTTCTGCCTGGTTAAGGTAGGGTGTATACCCGGTTGCCTGGAAAAGCCGTAAAAGGGCAACCTCGATTTCTTCGTGCCCGGGGGTAAAGCGCGTCCCCTTGCCTGCAAAATCAGCGCAAACCCGGTCAGCGGCTTTCCTGGCAATATCCAGCAGAGTAGTTTGTCCAGTGGCAAGGAAGTGGCTGACCCCGGCTTCAATCAGGTGACCGTGACAGTACAGTTCATGTTCGATTTGCAGGTTCTGCCAGCGGGTGCTGGGGAAATGGACCTGGTTGTAGGTGAAAATGTAACCGTCAGTGTTCTGGGCTTTACCAAGCAGGCTGATAAAACCATCGACCAGAGCCGCCAGCGCCTGGTCCGGGTGCATTTGTAGAATCCGCGAGGCAGCATCCAGCCACTTGTAGGCGTCTGAATCGGCAAAGAACCAGCCTTCGCGCCAGGATGTACTCAGCCCGGCAGCAATGCAGAAATTTTCGATGCAGCCGGAATTTTCCAGCATGCGCCACTGGTGGAAAATAGCTTTCTCCGCGTTTACTTGTTGGCGCTCAGCCCAAAATCCGGATGTGATCTCAACCTGCATGGCAATTATTGGGCAGTATCATGCCTGGTCCGGGTAAAAGCCAGCGGAAGCAATGCCAGCAAGGCAATCGCCGAACCCACCTGGAAAATGATAGGTACCGGTACAAAACCGGCTTCTCCATTCAACACGGTCGGGATGCCGTAAGCCTGGATGAGTGAAGACCCGATCCAGGGACCGATCACCATTGGAATGGCGATCCAGAAGATCATCCGGATTCCCAGGAATTTGCCACGTTCTTTTTCCGGCAGCAGGTCCTTCAGCCAGGCGACCGAAGCAATGCTGCCCGCCAGGGCAAAAGCCTGCCAGAGCAGGCCGGAAACAGCCAGGGCAGGCAGGGTGACCATCAGCGAAAGCAGGATACCCCCCAGGCTGCTGACAACCGTGGCAATGGCGATCATCAGGCGTTTGTTCCAGCGGTCTGCCAGCAATCCGAAAGGTACAGCCAGCAAGGCGCTGCCGACCATAACTGCACCGCCAATAATGCCGTACTCGGTCTTGGTTACTCCGACGTAATTCTGCAAATACACGATCAGGTAGGGGAATGAGACGTTCATCCCGATACTGCTGACCATGATGTAAAGTAAAAGGATGAAAAGGTTTTTGTTCTTACGCAGGGTGTCCAGGCTTAAAAGCTGGGCAAACTCCGCCCAGAATGAGATGTGCGGTTTATCCTCCCCGGCAGGCAGGGGGGCATCCCGCAGCAGGCTGCCGGCGACCAGCCCGACCACCATCACGATCCCGCCCAGGGTATAAAAGAAGGTGAAATAGCCGACATTGTCGATCAAGATTCCAGCTGCCACCATGGAGACGATCTGTGCCAGGAAAAGGCTGAGGTTGAGAACGCCTTCCACCCGGCCGCGTGTACTGCTGCTGGCGATGTCGGTTGTCCAGGCGTTGAAGGCGGCATCATTCGCGGTGGAACCGAAAAAAGTCATGACCGAGTCAGCGATCACCACCATGATAACCGCCAGGCTGGTGGTTTTAATGTAAGCCACCGTTGGAAACAGGATGGTAGAAAGACCCCATAAAACATACCCAATCAATATGTAAGGCCGGCGCCTTCCCCAGCGGGAGCGGGTGCGGTCGCTCAGGGTTCCCATGATCAGGGTGGTCAGGGTGGCAGTGATAGCGCTGGCTGCCACCATCCAGGCCACCGGACGCGGATCCGGGGTGATGGTGTCATAGACGAAAGTGTTAAACCAGGAGTTTTCGACTGCCCAGGCGATCTGGCCGGTCAGCGCCAGGGCTGCCATGATGATCCAGTTGCGGGTGGATATTCTGTTCTCGGGAGATGTTTGCATGAGTTGCCCTCTGTTCAGTGTTTTGTTTATTGTACAGGAGAACCAGTCCTGGTGTCAGTGTTATTTATGCAGGCGGACCGTGTATTGCCACAGGTTTCCACACGTGCGGTCATGTTTCAGCCCGGCTTTCTGCCCCAACTGCAGCGTGGTGGAGGCCAGTACATAATCAGGGTACCTCAGCCATTCAGAAATAGCGATGACGCCGGTGCTTTTTACAACCCTGCCGGCTTCACGCAATGCCCGCACCGGATCGGGGATCTCCTGCAGGACGGTGACATAATAAACCACTTCGAATGTCTCACCTGGAAAAGGCAATTCATAAGCGCTGTTCTGGTGCAGATGGATATTGCGGATGTCCCCATTCTCGGGTCGGGTTAATTTACGACGCTGTTGTCCCAGCATACCGGGCTGGATATCGTGGGCGTGCACTTCCCCTCCGTCTCCAACCGCTCTGGCAAACTGCCGTGGTGAATACCCCGCTGCCGCAGCCTGCCTCGAGTACTTTCATGCCCGGTTTGATCCCGCTTCTCTCAATGATGGTCTCCGGCGGCTGCATTTTCCTGCGTAAATCGCTGCCCAGGAAGCGGCCAATAAAAGCCGGTGCTGGAAAATCGTATACCCTGCGCAGCAGACGGATGAAAACCTGGTAAACCAGGAAAAACAAGATCAGCTTGAAGATGAAGACCACAAATTCTTTTATTCCTGCCTCCTTACATTTCATCAAGCTGTTTTATTTCAACTGCCTGAAGCTGTCTGCCCGCAGCAGAGGTTCTCCCCTGACCTCGTCATACTCCAGAACACCGCTGACAATGAAAGGAGCCATGTCATATACCATATTTTTAATGCGGCGGTACAAATCCGGCAGGATCATCACATCCAGGCTGCCTTCCAGGTCTTCCAGGGTGAGGAAAAGCATGGCTTCTCCCTTGGAAGTGCGTACCCGGTGGGCTGCCTGGCGGATGCCGGCTACGCTGACCTTCTCCCCGATTTTTTCCTGCGCCTGCAAGGTGGTGATGGCTCCTGCCTGGATGATCTTATCCACATGCAGTTCCAGCGGATGGGCTGACAGGCTGATCCCGAGGATTTCCTGCTGGGCCAGCATCACCTCATCCGGCCGCCAGTCTGCGGCAGCCTCTTCGATGTTGAACAATCCCGGCTGCTGGGAGATCCATTTCCCGCCGCTGATCCGCTGCAGCAGGGCTGGGATGGCCCCCAGGCCTTCAAGGGCGCCAACACTTGCCAGGTTTTCAGCTTCCTTCTGGCGTGGGTCCACCCTCGCCAGGAAATCATCGAGCGTATAAAATGGTCTGCCATTGATGATCTTCTCCTGGGTGTGGCGAGTCAGGTCGCGTACCTGGTCCAACCCCATATACAACACTGGCTCACCCTGAGGATAAGCCGCGCTGAACTGTACTGTAGAGTGGTTGATGTGTGGCGGTTTGACGATTAAACCCATCCGGCGGCATTCGTTAATATACACTCTCTGGCTGTAATACCCTCCCCAGTTCGCCAGCACGGCAGCCATGAATTCGGCCGGGAAATGTGCCTTCAGCCAGGCAGATTTCCAGGCGGCCAGCCCATAAGAAGCAGCATGGGCTTTGGGCAGCCCGTAGCCAGCAAAGGCCGCCATCAGGCTCCATAACTGCTCGCATATTTCTACGGGGATTTGACGGTTTTCGTGAACTGCCCTGACAAAGCGCTGGTGGATGTCTTCCAGGACGATATTGGAACCGAAATGGCTGATGGCGCGCCGCAGCAGGTCTGCATCTGCCAGGCTGAGCCCCGCCAGTTCGTGTGCTAGGCGCAGGACCTGTTCCTGGTACAGGATGATGCCGTAGGTCTCCTCCAGGATGGGTGCCACCAGGGGATGGAGATGCTCGACCGGTTCCTGCCCCTTGAACCTCTTTACGAATGCTTCGCGCAGCCCGCCTTTTATGGGGCCCGGTTTATACAGTGCCAGGGCTGCCATAATGTCATCCGGGCTGTGGGCGTTGATCTCGCGCAAAGTAGCGCGTACGCCCGGGCTTTCAATCTGGAAACAGCCGATAGTGTGCCCGCTCAGGATCAAATCCGAAGTGACCTGGTCTTCCAGGGGGATTTCATCCAGCACCTGCAAGGGTGTAGCATAGTGTACCTTGCGCCAGGATTGCACTGCCTCAGCCACATCGCCCAGCACGGTCAGCCCGCGGATGCCAAGCAAATCGATTTTGACCAGGCCAAACGCCTGTACAGATTCCATGTCCATCTGGGTGATGATGGTGTTGTGCGCCCCGGAGCGCTGGAGGGGAATGATCTCCCCCAGCCTGCCTGGCCCGACAACAATGCCGCCGGCATGGATGGAAAAATGGCGCGGGAGGTTAAGGATCGCTTCTGCATCACGGAAAGCTGACCGGTAAAGCGGGTCTTGATGGGTTGCAGCCAGCTCGTGAAATGGGGAAGGAGCTGAACCTTCTCCATCATCCATCCTGTAAAAGAAAGAATACGGCAGCGTGCGCGACAGGTCGTGCGCTTGGGAGGGGGTCATTCCGTACGCCTTGGCAACATCCGTGATAGCCGAGCGTGGGCGGAAGCGGTTGATCGTGCCGATCATAGCTGTCTGGTCATGCCCGAAGACCTCAAAGACATGCCGGATGACTTTATCCCGCCCGCGTGAGCAAATATCGGTATCGATATCTGGCGGTGAAATGCGGGCCGGGTTGAGAAACCGTTCGAAGTACAGGTTAAGGCTGATTGGGTCAGGGTTGGTAATACCCAGGCAATAAGCCACCAGTAAGGAAGCCGCCGAGCCGCGCGATGAGGTGGGGATGCCCTGCCGGCGGGCAAAACGGATGATCTCATCCACGATTAGGAAGATGGGCTCATACTGCAGCTGCCCGATGATCTCCAGTTCATGGTCCAGCCGCGCTTGTATTGCGGGGGTCATCCTGCCATAGCGTTCAACGGCGCCAGACTCAACCTTGCTGCGCAGCAGCTGGATAGCGCTGGTGTTTTCCGGCAGGGGCACAGCCGGGAAATTAGGCCTTCCCAGCGGCAGGGAAAAAGCACAGCGTTGGGCGATTTCCTCAGCCGCAGCCAGCGCTGCGGGGAAGTCGCGGAACCGCAGGCGCAGTTGTTCCGCGGACAGCAATACACTCCCGGGGGGTGGCAAGGCTTCCGTCCGCAGCGAATTTACAGGGGTGTTCCGGCGGATGGCTGCCAGGGTCTTTAACAGGTCCGCTTTACCGGGATCCAGTGTGTACACCGGCTGGACAGCAGCAACCGGCAGCCCAAGCCGGCTGGCAAGGAAGGCGCTACGTTCCATGGCGATTTGTTGCCTGCCGTCCGGGTTGCTGAGAGCAACATACAACCTGCCCAGGAACACCTCAGCCAGGGCTTGCAGTAGTTTGTCCGATCCGTCATCCTGGGCTGCGCACAGCGCCAGCAGGTGCAGGGAATGTGCGTTCAGGATATCCAGGCTGGCAGGGTTGGCTGGCGGCAGGTTCAGGTTGAGGGTGCTGCTTAGGGAGCACAGGTTCGACCAGCCTTGTTCATCCTGTGCCAGCAGGATGATACGGTGGTTGCCGGGCTGCCTGATGGATAGAGCTGCCAGGTCCACTTCCAGGCCGAATATGGGCTGGATGCCGGCTTTTCGGCAAGCAGAATCAAATTCCACCGCACCAGCCAGCGAGTAGTGGTCTGTCAGCGCCAGGGCAGTCATTCCCCTGGATGCTGCCGCCTGTGCCAGTTCGGCAGGCGAGGGCAAGGCCTCCAGCAGGGAAAAGTAAGAATGGCAGTTGAGTTGGACAGGCATACGTATGCATCCTATCCGGTCAGGCAGCCGTCAGTTGCATAAGCCTGCATCCTGCCGGACCAGATCAGAAAGACCTGATTAATTGTAACCAATTATCCTTGGAGCAGAGGTTGAGTGGTTTACACCAGATGGCCGCAGGACTGGCGGATGACCAGGTTTGTCGGGATCACCGATTTGCGGGGCGGCAGGGTGTGGTCTGCGATCCGCTCAAGCATGTAGCGCGTGGCGGTTTGCACCAGTTCATCTTTCGGCTGGGCTACGGTTGTCAGGCGGGGCACGCTGAAATTTCCGAGCTGGATGTTGTCAAACCCAATCACTGCCAGGTCTCCGGGGACGCGCCTGCCCAATTCAGCCGCTGCACAGATAACGCCGATCGCCATCAGGTCGTTGCAGGCAAAAATTGCGGTAGGCGGGTCTGGGCGCTTGAGCAGCTGGCGGGTGATGGCGCAGGCAGATTCAGCGTGAAAATCTCCCTGCAGGATCATGGAATCATCCGGGGTAATCCCAGCCGCATTTAAGGTGTCCTTGAAGGCATTAACACGCTGGGAACTCAAGGTCAATCCGGATGGACCCATGATGCAGGCAATGCGGGTATGGCCAGCATCCAGCAAATGGCGCGTGGCAAGCGTTCCCCCCTGGTAATTATCCGACTGGACCGTATCCACCTGGACATCGCCAAAATCGCGCATCATCACCACCAGCGGCAGGTTGTGCTTGAGCAATGTCAGCAGTGTTTCAGGCCGTTCCCCTGTCCCGACGAAGAAGATTCCATCCACCTGTTTTTTTGAAAGTACTTCGGCATACTGGTGTTCGATTTCAGCGTCATTTTCCGAGTTGCACAGGATGATGCTGTACCCTTCGTTAAAAGCCAGAAGTTCAAGGCCGCGCCCAATCTCGGCAAAATACGGGTTTGAGCTATCCGGCAGGATCACGCCCAGGGTTTTGGTCTCGCCGCGGCGCAGCGACCGTGCCAGCGCGTTCGGCTGGTACCCGATCTCTTCCATGGCAGCCTGCACCCGTTTGCGGGTTTCATCACTGACAAAGCGGGTATTGTTGATGACATGTGAAACGGTTGCAATCGATACGCCAGCCAATGCAGCAACCTGGTGGATTTTTGACATATGGCCTCGGGAAATGCCTGAAGGATAGAAAACGTTTACTTATTTTTGCACGTTTAATCAGCAATGTCAAGCAGTATTTTTACGTTTCGCGGGTTGGTTTGGCGATGGTTACCCAGGCGATATACCCGTCCAGTTCTATGGCAGTGACGGCATTCTCAGGTTTAAACAATGCGCTGATATTAAGCGGAGAAATGATGCGGCTGCGCATTAAGGCCAGTTTTTCAAACAGGGCTATCAGCTTGACAGGCAGCCGGCGGATATCCGGCTCCTCGATCACGATCTTTCCCCCGGGCTTGAGCACCCGCCACAGTTCCCGCGCGGTTTGCTGCTGATTTTCAACGTGGTGAAGGGCATCCACCATAATGATGCGGTCAAAGAGCCCCTCCCCGAATGGCAGCGCCTCAGTGACCGAACGGACCGGCTTCAGGCCGGACTTGGCGCTTGCCTGGCGCAGCATCTTGTGGGATTCGTCTGCAATGAATACCCGGTTGGTGCTGGCGGACAGGTACTGTGACACCCGTCCGGTACCGCCGCCGGCATCCAGGATCAGCCCTGCCGGTGGGCAATCGATCAAGGTGCACAGTTTTTCCGGTGCTTTGGGCTGGATAAAGTGCTCATACCGCGATGCCAGGAATCCGAAGTGGTCGAAGAGGGGTTTTGCCAAAAGATACCTATAAAAAGCCAGGCAGCCATTCCGGCTGCCTGGCTGGGAAATTTATTGCTGGATGACGATGGGGGCGGTGCGATTGAACCAATCGCGCACCCGGGGATCATTCAACCAGACCAACGCCAGGATGCCGCTTACCAGGCCGACAACATTTCCGAAGATGATCGAAACGATCTCGAGGATTGCCACGATTTTATGCGTGTTCATCGAAGACGGGTTGGTGCCGAACAACTTGGCTGCCACGATAAACTCGAACACTGCCAGGGCAATTGGCGGCAGGGCGCAAGGCAGGCATAACAATCCAATCCCGAAGGATGCCACAGCCCCGGTCAGGATCGCCCCTCCCCAGGCGAGGAAAAGGCCGGCGTTTGTCAGACCGCTGACCAGGATCAGCACTCCCATGGCAGTCAATTGCCCGGGTTTTTCATTCGGTTGCAGCGGGGTTGCATATTGTTCCATTTTTCCTCCAGTGATTGCGGCAGCAGCGGCTGCCGGCTAAAGATTTGGTCAAGAACCGGTTACAGCGGTTGAACCAGCTCTGGAAAAACAACTTGAATTAGGCTTCCACTTTCGCCCAGCGCTTCTGGCGGTGGCTGGCAACGATAGCTTCCACAATGGCCATTTCGTAATACCCGTCCCCGAAATCGGGCAGGTTGGGGGAAGCCGGTTTTCCGGCCTGGCGCAATTCCAGCGCATCATAGAACTCGCTGAAAAGGTTGTAGATAGCATCGTGGTATCCCATCGGGTGACCTGAAGGCAGCCGGGCGTAGCGGGCAGTCTCAGGATGTTGCAGCAGCGGGCTTTCAATGGAGACCTCGTTGGCCTTATCCCTCTGACCCATCCATAAAATCGAAGGCTTTTCGTGGTTCCAGGCGAGGGATGCCTGGGTGCCGAAAACCTGCAGATCAATGGTCACCTTGCGCCCGGCTGCCAGCTGGTTGATCATGAATGTACCGAAAATCCCGTTTTCAAAATGCACCATGACCACACCGCTGTCATCCAGCTCGATTGGCACCTCTTCGTATTCCTGGCCGGCAACTTGTTTGGCAAAGGTGAGCACAGCGCCCTTGCTGCGCTTGCGCACCGGGTGAATGGTGTGCAGATCTGCCATCACTTCGACAATGCGCGAGTTGGCCACGAACTGGGCCAGGTCCATCCAATGGCTGCCGATATCAGCGGCAGTGTTAGATTCGCCCGAGAAACGCTTCTCAAAGCGCCAGTTGTAATCGGTTTCATACAGGAGCCAATCCTGGAAGAATGCCCCAAACACCGAGTGCACTCTGCCGATCTCTCCTGCCCGCACCCGGGCGGCGGCTTCCTGCACGGCCGGGTAATAGCGGTAGCAGAAATCGATCCCGGTCAGGCGGTCATGCTGCCGGGCGGTCTGCCATAACTCCCTGGCCTGGGCGGCATTTAACGCCAGCGGTTTCTCCGAAAGCACCTCTTTGCCTGCCCGCAGCAAAGCCAGGTTGATGTCGTAATGCAGGTGATTGGGCGTGCAGTTGTGCACGGCATGGATGCTGCCGTCATTCAAGAAATCCCGGTAGTCGGCAGTAACCCGTTCGATCCGGTAGCGTTTGGCATACACCTGCGCCATTTCCAGGTTGCTGTCCGCCAGCGCAACCACCTGCACCCCCGGCATTTGCAGCAGGGCATCCAGGTGGACCTTACCGATATACCCTGTTCCAATTACTGCGACATTGATCATATCAACACCTTTTTGGATTAATCACCCTGATGCAATTATGGATTGCTGGTCCAATCCCACAACCAGTAAGCCAGGCCTTTAAAATTGCCCCAGCGGCTGAAAGCCTTTTCCACATCTGCCGGTTTCACCGGGGCGCCGTTGTGCCATTCAAGCGAAACCATTTTGAGTGCCCAGGAATCGATGGGGAGGAAATCATACCTGCCCAACAGCATCAGCAGGTTGGCTGCAGCATACGGCCCGAGGCCTTTGATCTTGAGGAATTCGGCGCGCAATTCTTTGGATGGCAGCTGGCTGGTGCGCAGACCTTCAAGGTCCAGGCTGCCGTCTGCTATCCTGCGGGCAAGCTCCGCAATGAACGGGGCCCGGTAACCGACCCGCACCGTCTCCTTTAGTTCTTCTTCCGAAACGGAGGCAACGGCTTCTGGTTTGGGAAACGCATGCAGGTTTGGATCATGCGGGTGTGCTGTGCCGTAAGCGGACACCAGCTTGCGGGTCATGCTTTTGGTGGCATTCCAGAGCGTGTTGGTGGTCAGGATAGTCTTGACCACATCCTCAAACAGGGAGGGCGAGCGCAAGATCCTGCCGGCGCCCTTCTGGATCGCTTTTTGCAGCCGCGGTTCGTCTTTGGCAGCTTCATAAAAGTCTTCCAGGTTTGAATCCATGCTGAGCATCCAGCGCACAGATTTCCGGACTTCTGCTTCCTCATCAGCCGGGAGATCATTGCTGGTTGAGATCTGGATCAGGTTATCAACCGCACTGACCTCAAATCGGGTGACCCTGCCGGCGGCAAGCTGCATGGTGTAAGCCAGGCCTTGCCCGTCGTCAAGAATCTCAAAGGGTACCAGCTGGAACCAACCGTGTGAATGGATGACAGAGTACAGGGAGATAGGGCTTGGTGGATTGAGGGTAAACTGCATGCCTGTATTCTACTCCAAAGTAGCCTTGCGTAAGGATCGCGGCAGGCTGCGGTTTCATGCCCATTGACCTCTAGCAAACCAAATTGCCAGCAACCTGGCAGCCATACTCCTTAAAAGACAACCCCATCCGGGGCAAGGATGGGGTTTCTTGTTGGGGAGCAACAGGAGAGATAGGTGTCTATTGCTCGCGCAGCCTGGCCAATGCGTGGAAACTGTTTTGCAGGCTGGGATATAGCTGCTGGTAAATCTCATAAAACTGCATATAGCGGGCATGATTGTCTGGGTTGGGTTCCAGCGGTTCGATATACTCGACCCAGTTGCGCACTACTCCGAAGTTCTTAAAGTACCCGGTGGCAACGCCCGCCAGGATGCAATCTCCGTAAGGCGCACCGGTGCGGCGTTTTACCAGCACGGTGGGGATGTTGAGCACATCTGTGATGATCTGGCGCCACAAATGGCTGACAGCGCCGCCTTCGTTCATCACCAGCGGGTAATTGATCTTCAGGTTGCCCTGGATCAGCAGGCTGTATGAATGGTACATGGCGTAAGCCACGCCTTCCATCATCGCCTGCACGAGATGTCCCTTGGTATGGTTGAGGGAGAGACCAAACACAACTCCGCGCACATACGGGTCCCACAGGGGAGTGCGCTCACCCATCAGTAAAGGCAGGATGATCAAACCGTCACTGCCGACTGGTACTTTGGCGGCCTCGAGGTTCATCAGGTCATAAGCCGAGATGCCCACCACTTGTTCGGCGTTGACCTCGGCGTGTGAAAGGTTATCCCTCAGGTAGCGCAGGGATTGGCCGCCCGTCATGGTGGTAGGTATGGTGACCAGGGTGTCTTTGATGGTGTACGGGCTGGTGATGCCCATCAGGTGGCCGATCTCCGATTCGACGAAGTCGAAGTTGTTGTGGATGATGCCGAAATTGCCGACTGACCCCAGGTTGCTTTGGAAATCGCCGATCTCGATCGCGCCGCCGCCGATCCAGCCGGCCATGGCATCTGCCTGCCCGGCGACCGGGATACCAGCGACCAGGCTGCAGTCAACCGCGGCAGCGGTGTGCACTTCTCCCACCACTTCTTCACACAGGTGCACATCCGGAAACATGGCTGGATCCAGCCCCATCTCATTCAGGATGGCCTGGTTGAACTCATTTTTGCGCAGGTCATACGCCCCGAAAAAGGTGGCATCCGAGCGGTTAATGCCGGTCTTCCCGGTCAGGCGGTAGATGATATATCCGCCGATGGTAAGGGCTTTGGCGATCTTATGGTAAGTCTCCGGGCGGTTGCGCTTTTCCCACATCAGGTTAACGATGTTGGGGTGGTCTTCCAGGCGGTAGCCGGTTATTTTATACACCCGCTCCTCGCCGATGTGTTCCTTCACCCATTCCACCTCTGCTGTGGCACGCCGGTCCATCAGGTTGTAGGCACGCTCGAGGGGGGTGCCCAGTTCATCGAGCATGACCATGGCAGGCAGGGCGGATGAAACGCCGATGCCTTTGACCTCATGCGGGCTCACCCGGGATTTCTCCACGACTTCGCGGATCATTTCGGTCACCAGCTTCCAGTACAGGTGCGGGTCGTGTTCAGACCAGCCGGGTTTCTCATTCAGGATCGGGTACTCGCGGAAGGCATAAGCCAGCACTTCACCCTGGGTGTCCATCAGGGCGGTTTTGCAGCCGCCAGTGCCCAGATCAATTCCTAAGAAAAATGTTGCCATGGTGTCCTCGCTCTGCAGCTAACACTATTTCAGCGTACACCCACCAGTACCGGTGGGTGCACGAAAGACAGCAATGGGTAAAGATGTTAAACTGCTAACAGCCGGCTAATCTACACCGTGGTAGTGCGCATCGAAACCAAGGTAGGTTTTGAAGGCTTCGTCAAGGATACGGGCGGTATGGACAGTGGTGACGGCGCCGTGGTGGACAAAGCCGTTGCGTGCCAGGTGGTACAGGAATTCCGGCAATCCCTTGATCTCGATGATGGCATGCGAACCGATTACGGGGGCAATATAGTCATCGGTAAAGAACCCATCCCCGTAGATTGCTTTGATGGCACCAAAGCGGTCGTCGGTAACCAGGCGGGCGAATCCCATCGGGCCGGCTTTGACGCGTCCGCTGATGGCGCCCCAGGTGTTCTCCTGCCCAAGGGTAGAGCCGAGCACTTCAGCCGGAACCATTTCAGCTGACTTGTAGAACTCTACCGGCCAGTTGCCGCAGTGGAAGAGCACACACTTGTCGGGCTCGTTGATGTAGTTATTGTTCCAGTCCACCAGGGCAGAAGGCTTTCCGCCAGCCAGGGTGAGAGCGTACATGGAAAGGGCACCCAGGGCATCACCTTCGCATGCACTCGGCATAAGTTCCTGGCTCATCATGCTCATGATGGTGCAGGGGTTGATGCCAAGATTGTGCTGCAGGCTGTCCCAGCATTGAATTGCGGTCATATCGACATCGTTGGCGTTGATCCATTCGGATAATGCCGTGCCAAATTTTGCCATACGCATCAACCTGTCTGCGGGAGCTTTGGATGCGTCCAAGTATTTCTTGATATCATCCAGCCTGGCTTTGACTTTTGGATCATCATCCGCCAGTTTGCCAGCCACCCCGAGGATTTCCGAAAGGTCTGCTGTGGAAACGTTGATGCCGTGATCTTCCAGTACCTTTTCGCTGAAGCGCACAGTTTGGAAGGCGTTGGGGCGTGCGCCTATGACGCCAATGCGGGCTTTGCGCATACCATTCACCACTTTACAGACAGCCACAAAGTCATTAATTTCCTGTTTGAATTCCGCAGTTTCAGGATCGATGGTGTGGTTTGCAGTAATGGTGTATGGAATGCCGTACTGGTAGAAGTTGTTGGCCACCGAGAGTTTGCCGCAGAAGGAATCGCGCCGGGCATGGTAAGACATGTCGTGGATGTCATCCGGGAAAGCATGTAAGAAAATGGGGACATTCAGACCAGAGCGCTTGATCGCTTCGGCGATGCCCTTTTCGTCACCGAAATTAGGCAGGGTAACCAGGATGCCTTCGATCTCTTTCCGTTTGGCATCAAATAGGTCGGCGCACACCAGGGAATCAGCCAGGGACTCTACCGCCCCAAGCTTGGTTGCCTTTTCATCGAGGACAACCACGTCGATGTCCATCTCTTTGAGCAGCTTGAGCATGACCTTGCGGCCATCTTTAACCAGGTTATCAGCAAAGAAGCCCCGGTTCCCTACAATTAATCCAAGTGTTGCTTTAGCCATCTTTCACTCCTTTTTTAAAAATAGAAATGTTTGGGTCGATTTTCCTGCTTTGGATGGGTCCCTCTAATTCATTTAACTTCATGAGTCTGTAAAATTGTAGCATATCCAGGAAAAATGCACGTATGCAATTCAGTGATATTTTGTTCAATTTGCCTTTGCATAACAATAAAATTGAGAATATCACAAAATATATGGTATAAACATAACTATATATCACGATTATTGTTTTGTCAAGCAGATTTTGCGGGAAATTGATACAATAACCGGGGAGTAGACATGAAAAAGCAAAATAGCCCCCAGGTACGGCAGGAGATCATCACCCGCAGGGTAATGGAACAGGGCTGGGTATCGGTTGATGACCTGGTGGATACCCTCGGCGTCAGCCGCATGACCGTTCACCGCGACCTGGATGAACTTGAGGACGCGGGTGTGCTGCGCAAGGTGCGCAACGGGGCTTCGGTGCAGCCTTCCAGCTTGTTTGAAAGCGACTACCGTTACCGGGTAACCCAGCTAAGCGCTGAAAAGCGGGCGATCTGCGAGAAGGCGGCATCCTTGATTGAGCCGGGCACATCGATCATGATGGATGATTCAACCACTGTGCTGCCGCTGGCGGATTTTTTCAATGAGATCGAATCGCTTACAGTCATCACGCATTTCCTGCCGGTCATCCAGCAACTGGCAAACCAGCGCAACATCCGCCTGATCACCCTGGGCGGGGAATACCTGCCTCGCTTTGAAACATTTACCGGCATCCTGTGCCAGCAGGCAATAGCCAGCTTGAGGGCAGATGCCTGTTTTCTCTCCGCTGCAGCCTGTGTGGCGGGTGAGGTTTACCATCCCGAAACAGAATTGATCCACATGAAGTGCTCGATGATGCGGCAGTGCACCCGCAAGTACCTCTTGCTGGACCACTCGAAATTCGGGCGCATCGCTTTGCACCGGCTGGCAGGTATAAGCGAATTTGATTGTGTGATTACCGACAGTAAGATCGACCCCGGGCACCTGAAAATGCTGGAAGAGCATGCCCGCAAGGTGGAAGTTGCTGGTTAAATAAAAACAGGGTGCAGTTCAGACAGCGCACCCTGTTTTGCTTTAGATCAGCGTTTAATCTTCTTTGTGCCCGTTCAGCATGCCTTCGAGCAGGATCTCAAGTGCCATGGTGTGACTGCAGCGGCCGCGGGTCTTAAAAAAATCACAGTCGCATATAAAGGTTTGATTGGCGTAGTGTACGGTATGCGGGTTATTCTCACCGCTGACCGTAATGGTGAAATCGGAAAAATGAAAGCGCCCTTTTTCCTGGGCATACCTTTTGGCTTTCTCTATCTTACCAATCATTCCATAGTCCATTGCCAAATCTCCTTTTTACTTATGATAAGGTAACAAAAAGGCACGCTTAGGCGTGCCTTCAGGCAGTAACAAACTGGGGGCAATCGAAGTATCGCATAACGGGTTTTTCTCCTGCTTACTATTATGATATACCCGCTGGAGCTTAAAGTCAAATGAAATCCAGGTTAATGTTTTGGGGATTTGAAAAATTAAATGTTATTCAAGGCAGCTTATTTGCAGAGATCGCCAAGGTTGTATTGCGCCAGGCCCTCAATAAGCACCGGTATGGCTTCTGTATCTCCCTCAGCCAGCGCCAGGCTGTACTCGCCCATGCCGTTGAACCCGGCGCCAGCCAGAATCACATGGCTGGCTGTAGCAGCAGCCTCAACCGCCTGGCAGTTTTCAGCGCCAGCGCTGCGGTTCAGTTCAGCCGTCAGCAGGGCAGCAGCCAGGGAATATACCGCATCCTGCGTTGGTGTCCCGTCCAGCATCCGGCCGTTCAGTAATTCCAGCGCCGCAGCACAGCTGTCCACCCTGTAGTCCCCCAGCACGATGCCCGGGTCTGCCAGCAGGTCATCCAGGATGATCCAGCCCTTTGCCCTGCCTCCGTTCAGGCGGGCGGTCTCCGCCATGTTGCCTGGTGCGCAGGCGTTCCAGAGCAGCCAGTAGCCGGCAGTGCGCGGCTCCCCTGCGGATGTATCAAGTAGCGGTATTTCAAGCGAGGGAAGTGGGATCACTTCAGGTACAGGAGTCGGTTCAGCGGTGCATCCGGCAAGAAAGGGGATGAGCAATAAAAGGAAGGAAAAGATAAACTGGCGCATGCGGTTGGGAAAAATCTGGGGGCGGGTGTTGTATTCCCGCCCCCGGTATAATCCGGGTCTCGTCCTGGGGAGGTATACCGAGACCTGTTAGGAAGCGTTACGGCAAGGTGCTGCCGCAGTACATCCCGTTGTTGTAGTTGTCGAGGTACTTGGCCAGGCTGAGCGCCAGGGCTTTATCAGCCTTGGTTAGTGGGTAGGCGGTTGACCTCTTGCCGCAGAAATTGTACTTATCTAATAGGGTCTCGGCCTGCAGGGCAGCATCCAGCACTTCCGGTGTGGTGCAGGCGCCGGCCCCGAAGTTCAGCTGGGCTGCCAGCAAATGCATGGCCAGGGTGCGGGCCGGATCGCTGGCCAGCTTTTTGCCGTCACCGACTATTCCATTGAGTGTTACTCTACGCTGGTCAAGAATTTCGACGGCATACTCACAGGAGTTGATGTTTACAATTTTTGCGTCAACCAGGATATCATCCCAGATGATGCCGCCTCCAACAGCGGGGTTAAGCACATCATCCAGCAGCCAGAAACCATTCTCCCAGCCGCCGTTGGCAGCCGCGTTCATCGCCTGCCTGCCGCCGGTGCAGGTGTTCCAGTTCTTCCAGTAACCGGGGGTGCGCGGGTCGCCGCCGGGGGCGCGGTTATCCACCTGGAAGTGCAGGGTGGTCCGCACGGTCACCGGGATGGTTGTTCCAGCGCCGAAGTCCACGCAGCGGTTGCCAACATCCTCGGGAGGAGTTTTGTCAGCATCCGGGTTGTAGGGGATCACTGTTGCGCCGCCGACCTGCCACAGGGAGGACCATCCCGCCGGGACGCCCAGTTCGCAGATGGTGTATGTGTCTTCAGGGTTGAGGATCGGCATGCCGAAATCGAGGATGCCGTCCGCATCACCAAAGGTGGAGCCGCTGCCGAGGGCAGTGGTACCAAATCCATCCGGACCGTTGTACAGGGCGAAGCTCCAGCTCATGGTGGGGTCAACTACGCCGTCTGTCATCTTCAGCAGGTCCACGTAGCCGCCTTCGCACATATAATCTGTCTGGGCGCCGTCGGACTGTTGCGTTCCGCCGGACGGGGTCAGGTAGGCGGTATTGGTCTCCTGCCCTTCATAGTAGCCGTCTGCGCCATACATACTGCTGTCCATAGAGCAAGTGTGGCTGTCATCAGCGGTGAATTGCCAGGGACCGGCTCCGGCTGTCAGCGTCTGGTTGAGCCCGATCTGGGTATCGGTCAGGGTTGCTGTTCCGTGGATCACATTCTTCACAAAGGTCACTGCAACCGTACCGGTGAATGAAACAGTGTTGCGGGTGGCTGTGGCGGTATTTAGGGTTGCTGTCCTGCCGGTTGGGGCAGCAGTGTAGCTGCAAACGCCGGTTCCTAGAGCTGCTACCGTCAGGCTAGTCTGGTTCCCTTCTGTCACTGGGTCGCAGTCTACTACTGCGGCGGTCCCGTCGTTCAACTGGTCAGATACATCCACAACCAGCTGAAGGGTGGGGTGAGGGTTGTAGACTGATATGGTACCGCTGACCGCGAAGTTGCTTTCGGCGAAGGTTTCGCTGACGTCCACCTTCCAGGTCCAGGGCAACACGTTACCCGGATAGCCGCTCTGGTAGAGCGGATTCACGGTTTTCTCAAGGGTCCAGGTGTGGGTCTCATCGTAGCTGGCAGTGGCAGTCTTGGTCACCTGCGGCAGATAGCAGTGTACCGTCACTGTGGTTTCGTCGTACTGCCCGGTCTCATCGATCTCTGCCCGGTTCACCTTCTGGTAAGTGTAGTAGCCATTAGTATAGGATTCCGTTGTGGTGGGGCATTCAAAGTCCTGGTCGTTGTCAAACGTATAATCGCCACTGGCTGACCCCAATGCTTCAGGGGTGCCGCCCGGGTAAGGGAAGGTGTCTGAAACATTGACCGTCTGGTAGCCCACAACCGTGGTGGGTTCGCCAAAGGCATAACCAGCGGTGGCTGTAGCGCCTCCTATGCCTGCTGTCAGGCTGGTGATGGTGGCCGTGTTGGTGCCGTCAGTTTTGTCTGCCAGGCTGGCGCTGTAGGTGCAGGTTGTAGACGCAAAGGGTGCCAGGCTGTAGGTTGGGCAGGAAACAGAAGCCACCGTCCCGCCGACCGAATCTGCAACACTGAAACTGGCGGTGAAGGGAGTGGGGTTATTAACCGTGATGGTGCCAGAAACCGCGAAGGCTGAATCTTCATACGATTGGTCCACCACGATGTCATAATCCGAGGTAAAGCTGTCGCCTGCAAACCCGGTATGGGTGTCCGGGTCCACGCTCTTGTCGATCGTCCAGGTGTAGGTGCGGGTATAAGCGGTATCCGCCGTCTTTCTGGCGCTAAACTCGTAATCGTAGCAGAACTCGATGTGGCTAATGCTGTAATATTCCCCAGTTGGGCTATTGGGGTTGACCGGGGGGTGCAGCTGGGTATCCGCCGTGTCCTCTGGTATGTACACGAACGCATCAGCGTTTGGACCGCCCTTGACAATCACAGCATCAATGCCCAGGGTAGCTGCCCAGTTAAATAGAGTCCCGTCGCTGTTGCTGATGGTGACAGAATTGTACGGGTCAGGCAGGGCGCCGCCGGTTAATGTGCCGGGTGGATTGGTGAATGTAAAGGTGCCGTTAGTTCCATCATTGATCTTGAAGCCAAAGTCCGAGGTCACATTGGGAAAACCGGCATTATTGGCGTTCAGTGTGGCACAGGAAGGGTTCCCATCGATAAACACCGGCTCAACACCATCACCGCTGGGGGCTCCCGGGTCAGGATCTTCTGCAGACACAGGCGATGCCGGTACTAACGCAAAGATGCCCAGCACGAGTACCAGGCCGGCAATGAAATACATCAATCGTTTTGTAGTAATCATTTTGAAACCTCCTTTAATAATATGTTTCATCTCAATACTTTACAGATCTGTTGCAGGATCGTATTCACTGTAAAATCGACTGAACCTTTCACCTCCCTTTCTGCTTACCGTTTCGCCACGAAAATAATAATGACTCCTGACATTTAACAGGCTGAAAAGACAAAAAAACCGGCCTTTAACAAAGGTCGGTTTCGCCATTTGCTCCGCAACAGGCTCCCCTGATAGGTTCGGCGACCAGTTATGCCTGTTGGATCTCAGCAACCAAGATGGTAGAAATTAAATTGTGCGTTGAGGCTGGAAAGAGGTATTTCTCCACCCTATCTTTATAATAGCGACTTATTGTCACCGAGTCAATAGGCAATTCATCATATTTCCTTAATAAACCGGGGATATGGATGCTTGCTCAGGACAAATACTTTTCCAATACCAGCGCATCTTCACCCCCAACATAATACTTTTTCCAGACATCCACCTGCATATACCCGTGTTTTTCATAAAGCGCCAACGCCCCCAGGTTGCTGCGCCGCACGCACAAGCGGACTCGGTCACGGCTCATCCGGTTTTCACAGGCTTCCAGCAGGGCGCTGGCGATCTTTTGCCGGCGGTATTCAGGGAATACCCCCAGCGTCACGATCCATCCGAAACGCTGCGATTCTCGCAAATCGCCGGCGATGAACCCCAGCATATTCCCGGCCTCATCCACGGCTTTCAGCCTGACCACATCCGATACGGTCAGGACCGAGAAAAGGTCCCAGACCGGCCAACGGTCTTCTTCGAAGCACACCTTTTCCAGGCGGTTAAGCGCTTTCAGGTCCTTGATTCCGGCTGGTTCGATCGTGTACACGGCTGCCCCTTGTAGGAAAACAAACCACCTGACTTGGCTGCCAGGTGGTTTGTTGTGTTTACTTCAGCTTACTCTTCTTTCTTGCGGTCTGTAAAATCTTTCAGCAGGCTGGTGAATTCCATCGGGAAGATATACTTGGTGGAAGCTCCACCCGCCATATTTTTCAGGGTCTCGAAGTATTGCAGGGTGATGGTCTGGTGGTCGATCGTCTTGGCAACCTTGTAGATCTCATCCAGGGCAGCCGAATAGCCGACAGCCCGCAGCAACTGGGCTTCGCGTTCGCCTTCCGCCTTAAGGATATTCGATTGCTTGTCGCCTTCAGCCCGCAGAATGGCAGCCTGTTTTTCACCTTCTGCCACGTTGATGGCGGCTTCGCGCGTACCGGTAGATTCGGTGACCACGGCACGGCGGTTACGCTCAGCAGAAAGCTGGCGGTTCATGGCATCCTGCACGTCGCGCGGCGGGGTGATCTCGCGGATTTCCACATTGGTGACTTTGACGCCCCAGCGCTCGGTGACTTCGTCCAGGCGGGTGCGCAGTGCCATGTTGATCTTTTCACGTTCCGAAAGCACACCATCCAGCATGATACCACCGATGACGGCACGCAGGGTGGTGGTAGCAATACCCTGGGCTGCCAGTTCAAAGTTGCCGACCTGCAGCACGCTCTGCACCGGGTCAAAGACCTTGTAGAACCACAGGAAATCAATCGAAATAGGGGCATTGTCTGCCGTAATGGAGGTTTGGGCGGGAATCTCGCGCACCTGTTCGCGCAGGTCAACCCGTACTGCCCGGTCGATCCAGGGGATAAGGATGATCAGCCCGGGACCTTTGGCGCCGATACAGCGGCCGAGGCGGAACACCACCAGGCGCTGGTATTCGGGCACGATCTTCAACGCTGATGAGATGAATATCAGCAGCAGGATAATGACTACACCGACCAGGCAAAGCGTCGGCGAAATACTGCCTAACAAATCTCCGAACATAGTTTCTCTCCTTTTTTGTGATTAGATTTCTTGGTCTGGTTTCACGATCAAAACCAACCCTTCACGGGATACAACCTTCACCCGCGAACCGGCTGGAATACGGCTTGAGGAACGGGCGCTCCACTCTTCCCCCAGAATATAGACGGTGCCATCACGGTCGATGTCGCTGCGGGCTTCACCGGCTGCACCGACCAGATCTTCAAGGTTGAACTTCGGTTTCTGGCTGATGGCTTCAAGACTGCGTTTGGCAATGATCCACACCAGGGGTCCTACAATGACAGAAACAACCGTAGCGAGCACCGGGTTGATAGCTGTGGCGCTTTTATCTGAATGAAACAGGAAGATGGAGCCAATTACAAAGGCAACCAGCGCCAGGATCAGGTAGATCCAGTGGCGCGACTTGCGCACTGCCAACAGGAAGGGGAAAACGCCTGCCAGCAGGATCACCAGCGCCCAGGCGTTAATCGGCAGGTTGTAAATGCTGTAACCCGCCAGAACGATCATGAAGATAGCACCAACTTCCAGCACCCCGGTGCCGGGCGAAAACAGGGCGATGATCGCCAGGAAAAATCCGATCACCAGGAGCAAATACGCAACATTAGGATCCATGAGTAAGTTCATCACTACCTGCCCTTCAGCAATCCTTCAAAATCATTATACATGTTTATGCAGGGAAACCAAAATATTGTCGGACATTATCATACCGGATACCGGCAGGAGGGATACCCAGAAAACCTGTGGAGCGGGTAGAAAAAGGCTAGGAATATTCCGGCAGCAGGCTGCCGTGGGTTGCTATCAGTTCATCCACCAGGCTGCAGATCTGGTCTGGGTCGAGTTCAGCAGCTGTATGCGGGTCGAGCATGGCTGCCTGGTAAATGGTTTGGCGTTTGCGCGTCAGGGCTGCTTCTACCGTTAACAGCTGCACATTGATATTGGTCTGGATCAAGGCGGCCAGCTGTACAGGGAGCCTTCCCACATGGGTTGGCTGGATACCGCTGCCGTCCACCAGGCAGGGGACTTCGACGATGGCATCAGCAGGCAGGTTATCGATCAGGTGGTGGTTAACCACATTGCCATTAAAAACCCTGGGCGTGCCGGTTTCAATACTGTGGATGATCTCGGAGCCGTATTCGCCGCTGCGCTTCACTTCCATGGTGTTGGCGGGGTCAAGCATCTGGTCGCGCTGGAATTCCCAAAAGGCGATCTGGGCTTCACAGCGGCGCGGGTACTCATCAAGGGGGATATTCAGCTTTTCTACCAGGTCGGGCCGGTCGCGCTTGATGTACCAGGATACATATTCAGCAAGGTGTTCGCTCGATTCGGTCACGAAATAGCCGAAACGCTTCAGCAGGTCGTAGCGCACCTGGTTCCAGTACGGCACCCGGCCTTCGGTGATTACCTGGTGCAGCAGGGGGTACAGGTCGCGGGTGGTGCCGTCGGGCAGGCGCTGTTCCAGCCTGAGGTAAAACGCCATGTGGTTGATGCCGGCGCAGACATACCGAAACTGGTCTTGGGGAATGCCGGTATCTTCTGCCAGCGATTCAATCGTTTGCCGCACGCTATGGCACAGGCCGATGGTTTTGATTTTGCTGGCGCGGCTGATTGCACCGCAGTTGATCGCCATCGGGTTGACGTAGTTCAACAGCCAGGCATCCGGGCAGAACCTTTCCATATCTGTACAGATGTCCAGCAAGACGGGGATGGTGCGCAGTCCGCGCATGATCCCGCCGATGCCAAGTGTGTCGCCGATGGTTTGGCGCAGGCCGTATTTCTTTGGGATTTCAAAATCGATGACCGTTGCCGGTTCATACCCGCCTACTTGGATGGTGCAGATGACATAATCTGCCCCGTCCAGCGCTTCTTTACGGTCGGTAGTCGCATGAATGGCTGGGGTTACAGCGAGGGTCTCTGCCAACCGGTGTGCCGCCATCTCTGATTCAGAAAGCCTGACCGGGTCGATATCCATCAGATGGATGGTGCTGCCTGCCAACTCGGGAAAGAGCAGGATATCGCCCAGGAAGTTCCTGGTGAATACTGTACTGCCAGCGCCGATGATCGTGATCTTGGGCATGATGTCCCTCCTATCAATGGATAAACCCATTTTAACGTAAAACAGGCAGTCAACAAACTGCCTGTTTTACTTACAATTAACCGTTGCTTCCCTCAACCACATCTGCCGAATTCAAGCCAAAGGAGGAGAAACTTGAATTGACACTGTTAGTTTAGCCGAAGTATATTAAAAAATTCAAAAAAATACTTAAGAATTCGGTTAAGGTTTTTCCCACGGGCAAGGCATTTATCATTTAGAATAAGGGCATGAAATCCCCCCGCGTGAAAGGCATTCTGTTTATTACCCTGGCTGCAATCCTGCTGGCTTTCCAGGGCAATGCCCTGCATGTTTCTGCTGCCCAATCAGCCGGGGAGATCGTCCTTTCCACGCCGGATATTTCCCGGTTCCCGCTGGTCAGTTTCAGCCTGGAGATGTTCGACAGCAATGGGAATTTCATTGCCGACCTCACTGCCGACCAGGTGAAGGTGCTGGAAGACGGAAGGCCATTGCCGCTGCAATCCCTGGAGCGGCAGGAACCGGGCATCCAGGTCATCCTGGCTTACAATCCGTCCAGCGCGTTTGCTGTGGTTGCACCGGAAGGCAGCTACTTTGCCTATATTCAAAAAACAGTTGGCGTATGGGCGCAGAACCAGCCGTCAGATACACCCAATACCCTGTCAA
This sequence comes from Leptolinea sp. UBA4782, assembly GCA_002403095.1. GTDB lineage: Bacteria > Chloroflexota > Anaerolineae > Anaerolineales > Anaerolineaceae > UBA4782. The sequence goes on along the minus strand of DHHC01000026.1, from coordinate 126,555 downwards.
TCACTTCCAATACCGGCATCCATGCTTCCTCATTGACTGATCCGGCAGTGTGGCAGCAGGCTATCAGCACTTTTCAGCCCCAGATAACCAACATAGACGCGAACCTGGTAAGTCTGACGCTTGCCCTTGACCTGGCCACCGAACCTGTACTGCGGCCGGGAATGAAAACGGTAATTTTTTACATCACCTCCCTGCTTCCGTCCAACCTTGAGCCTTCCATGCAAAACCAGGTTATCCGGGCAGCCCAAAGCGGTGTTCCAGTATTTGTGTGGCTGGTAGCGCCTGGCGGGGCAGCGGATACCCCTGCAGCAGAATCGTTGATCCAGCTGGCGGGCACCACGGGCGGAGAGTTCTATGTTGTCTCAACCAGCGAAGAACTGCCCGGATTTGACAGCTACCTGCAGCCGATGCGGTACAACTATCAGGCTGCCTACCAGTCACAGGCTGCCCAGAGCGGGACGCATTCCTTCACTTTGGAAATTGACCGGCAAGGTGCCATTACCAGCAGCGCCCAGCAAAATTTTTCCGTCACCCTCAACCCGCCATCGCCCATCTTCCTGGCGCCGCCGGCCAGCGTGCTGCGTGTATGGGCTGAAGGCAGTGACGGCAGGAAAGTGCTACAGCCTGAAGAATTAACCTTGAAATACCTGGTCGAATTTCCCGACGGATACACGCGCAGCCTGAAAGAAGCGGTTTTGTATGTTGACGGTGAGGTATCCATTCAGGATACCGAAGAACCTTTTGATTCTTTTGTGCTGCCCCTGGACGGATACCAGGATCAGCAGATGATCGAGGTGCAGGTTGAGGTGGTAGATGTCCTGGGCTTGAGCCAGCGCAGCCTGGCTATCCCCATCATCATTGAATCAGAGCCTTCTTTCAGCAACCTGTGGAAAAATCCCCGCAACCAGCTGTACCTCGGGCTGGGGATTGGGGGGCTGCTCCTGCTGGCCGGCGGGGTTATCTTGCTCATCCGGCTGCAGCGATCCGGCAGGATCCGCCTGGCACAAAGGAAGCCGAAACAGGCACCCCGCAAGGGACGAAAACCAGCGCTCAACCGCAAACCCGCCCTCAAACATGGCTCCAAATCCGGATTGGGCAAGCAGGCAGTTCCGCCAGCCCCATTAATTTACCGTACCGCCCCACGCACGACCATCCCATTACCCCCGGGCGGGCAGAAGCCGCAACCAGCTCCAGGAAGGCAGAAAGACTCAACCGGTAAAGCTGAACCGGTAGAGGCGCAGGAAAAAGCAGTTGCTTGCGCTCCTGCCAGGCTGGTCTGGTTGAGCGATGAAGGTCCATCTGCAGAACGGGCTCCATTGATCCTGGTGGAGGCCGAGGTGACCATTGGCAATGATGCCCGCCATGTCAGCCATTTTGTCGACTCCCCAGCGTTAAACCCCAGGCATGCCAGGCTGCAATGCAGCCCGGAGGGAGTCTGGCACCTGTCCGACTGCAAATCGATTGCCGGCACCTACCGCAATTATGACCCGGTTGGGACGCAGCCGGTGCCTTTGCGGCACGGCGATATCGTCCAGCTGGGCAGCCTTGCTTTCCGCTTTGAGGAAATGGAACCAAAAGAAATCCCCCGCCCGGTTGTTGAAAGCGGGTAGGGGACGGAATATCCATCAAAATTTCCCGTTATACTTCTGCCAGTTTTGCCAGGAAGTGCCGCAGCAGCGCAGGCGCTTCAACTACCTGTAGACCGCGGATCCTGTCGCGTTGTGCAAAGACTTCCCCGGCGATCTCGCCGACATAATCCAGGTGGCTGCGGGTGTACACCCGGCGTGGGATGGCAAGCCGCACCAGCTCCAGGTCCGGTACAACGTTTTCATTGGTAACCGGGTCAACATGCTCGAATGACAGGCTGCCAATTTCCACCGTTCGCACCCCGCCTTCAATATAAAAAGAGTTTGCCAGGGCCACTCCCGGGAAGCGGGATGGGGAAATATGGGGAAGGACAGCACCGGCGTTGATGTACACAGCATGCCCACCGGTGGGGCGGTAGATCGGCATGCCTGCCTGTTCCAGCACATCGCCAAGATACTGTGTATGCAGGATGCGGTATTTCAGGTACTCCGCATCGGTTGCCTCGTAAAGCCCCTGGGCGATCGCCTCCAGGTCGCGCCCGGCCAGTCCGCCGTAGGTGATAAACCCTTCGTGCAGGATGAGCTTGCCGGAAAGCTGTTCAAACAGCCCGGGGTCGCGCAGCCCGATGAAGCCCCCGATGTTGACAATGGCGTCTTTTTTAGCGCTCATGGTGCAGCCGTCGACCAGGGCGAAGATCTCGCGGCAGATTTCCTTGATGGACTTGCCGGCGTATCCGGGTTCGCGCTGCTGGATGAAAAAGGCATTCTCGGCAAAGCGGCAGGCATCGATGAAGAATGGGATGCCGTACTTGCGGTAAATTTCCGCGGTACCGCGGATGTTTTCCATGGAAACCGGCTGTCCCGCTGCGGTATTGTTGGTGATGGTCAGCATCCCCAGCGGGATGTTCTCCTGGCCGGTCTGCTGGATGAATTCTTCCAGCTTTTTCAGGTCCATATTGCCCTTGAATGGTGCGTCCAGGCTGGTGTCGGCTGCCTCCGGCACTACCAGGTCGACAGGACGGGCCTTAAGTTCAAGCAGATTGCCCATGGTGGTGTCGAAATGGCGGTTGCTGGGAACCACATCGCCCGGCTTTACCATAACTGAGAAGAGGGTGCCCTCTGCCGCCCTGCCCTGGTGGGTGGGGATGAACAAGGGGAAACCCATGATGTCTTCGATCGCATCCTTAAGGCGGTAGTAGCTGCGGGCGCCCGCATACGACTCGTCCCCCTGCATCATGGCGCTCCACTGCTGGTCGCTCATGGCGTTGGTACCACTATCGGTCAACAAATCGATAAAGATATCATCCGCTTTGACCTTAAACAGGTTGAGGGTTGCCCGCGAGAGGATACCCAGGCGTTCTTCCCGGGTGGTCATGCGGATCGGTTCAACCATCTTAATGCGGAAGGGCTCAACGAATGGAATGGGCATGTTTTTCTCCTGGAGTAGGTATACTAGCTATCCTCTGATTTTACTTGAGATTCAGCAGCCCGCTAACAGCCCGGTGGTTATTCGATATAATATTCTTATACCTTACCAGGAAAGAATGGGAAAATCGATGGCTGCTCAAAACAGGTTGGTGAGTATTGTGGTCCCGGTATTTAATGAACAGGAAGCCCTGCCTGCCTTCCATGCCGGGTTGGTTGGAGCGCTGGAAGGGCTGCCTTACGAATTCCATATCCTGTATGTCAATGACGGTTCAAGCGACCAGACTTCCGCCATCCTGGAGGATCTGCAGTCCGCCAATCCGAGGGTCGAGGTGCTGGAGCTCAGCCGCAACTTCGGCCACCAGGCAGCCCTGACCGCCGGTATGGCACATGCCATCGGTGATTACGTCATCACCATGGACGGGGACGGGCAACACCCGCCCGCCCTGATAAAGGAAATGCTGGCGCTGGCTGAGCAGGGGTATGAGTTGGTGCTGACACAGCGGGTCGAGGAGAGAAGAGCCGGGTTTAAGCAATGGACCTCGCGCACCTTCTACCGCTTCATTAACTGGATTGGGGATACCGACATCACTCCGGGCGGGGCGGATTTCCGCTTGATGACACGGTCGGTTGTGAATGCCATCAATTCCATGCCGGAACATCACCGTTTCCTGCGCGGCATGGTTGCCTGGGCAGGCTACCGCAAGGTCATCCTGCCGTTCCAGCCTCCTCAGCGGTTGGCTGGCACATCCAAGTACACCCTGCGGAAAATGCTGCGCCTCACAACGGATGCAGTCTTCTCGTTTTCGCTGGTTCCACTCTACATCAGCACAACCATCGGGTTTCTTTTCCTTGTGCTTGCCCTGCTGGAAAGTATTTATGTGCTTTCGTTCTGGATCAGCGGCAGGCAGGATATGCTGGTGCCCGGCTGGAGTTCGACCATGTTCGTGCTGTTGATCGTTGGCGGCAGCCTGATGGTTGCGCTCGGCATCATCGGGTTGTATATCGGGTATATCTTCCAGGAGGTCAAGGGGCGTCCCGTTTTCCTGGTGCGCAAGCATCAGCTGGCAGCAAAATACCGGGATGCAGCTGACAAGACCCTGCATGAAGAATAGATTCCTGGCTCTGAAGAATTTCAACCTTCCTGCCTGGGCAGAACTGCTGGTCATCCTGCTAGTGTGTGCGCTTGCCTACGGCCTGGTAATCCCGTGGCTGGGCTTTTACTGGGACGATTGGGCTTTCCTGTTCATCCGCACCCAGCTCGGCGCTGAGGGGCTTACCCGCTACTTTGCTACCAATCGCCCGTTCATCGCCTGGATCCCCCAGGTCACCATCCCGCTGCTGGGAACCACCCCCTGGAAGTGGCATGTGTTCATGCTGCTGGTGCGGGCTGTCAGCGCAATTAGCGTGTGGTGGGTTATCCGGCTGGCATGGCAGAAGAGGCGCAGCATTGCCCTGTGGGCGGCGCTGCTGTTTGCGGTTTACCCCGGTTTTGACCAGCAGCCGATCGCCATCAATTACAGTGATTTCTTCCTGCTGTTCACCTTCCTGATGCTTTCCTTTGGGTTGGGTATTCTGGCTGTCCGTACACCCCGAAAGAACTGGTGGCTGCTGCTGATCGCCCTGCCCCTGTCAGCCTATAATCACCTGGCGCTGGAGTATTTCTTCCTGCTCGAGTTCCTGCGCCCGGTGCTGATGTGGCTCAGCCTGCAGGACCAGGAACTAACCCGCAGGCAGCGGTTCCTCCGGGTGCTGGCTGGCTGGGCTCCTTTCCTGCTGGTGTGGGCAGGCGCCCTGGTCTGGCGCTTTTTCATTTTTGATTACCAAACCAATAATTACGAGATCGGGCTGCTCGACCAATTACAGGCAGCGCCGCTGGCAGCTCTCTGGAAATTATTCCTGACGATTGCGGGCGATGTCTTTAAAGTCACGCTGGGTGCCTGGGCTCTTCCATTCACATTTCCCGATCCGGCAGCATTCGGCCAGCGCTCCACCCTGCTGTACGGCGGGGTGATTCTGCTGGTGCTGCTGGTGGGCATGGCGGCCGCTGCCTGGCAACAGAAGGAAGAACCTGAAGCAAAGCCCCGCACGGCATTGGGGCTCATGTTGGTTGGTTTGTTCGGCATGCTGATCGCCGGCTGGCCGTTCTGGCTGACCAGCCTGCCCGTCGGGTTGAGTTTTGCTTCCAGCCGGTTCACGCTGCCCTTCGTCCTGGGTGTCAGCTTATTCCTTTCAGGGCTGGTACGCCTGTTGCCGCTTGGCAGCAGGGTACAGCATGCCATCCTGGCCGTGCTGGTTGCCCTGGCAGCCGGGTACCAGGTAGTGGTGGCTACCGAATACCGGCGCGACTGGAACACGCAGAAGAATTTCCTGTGGCAGATGGCCTGGCGCGCTCCAGCCATTGAACCGGGTACCGTGATCGTTGCCAATGATACGCCCATCCGGTATGCCAGCGATAATTCACTCGTTGCACCGCTCAATTGGATGTACTCCCCGAATAACCGCAGTGAAACGCTGGATTACATGTTCTTTTACCCCAGCATCCGCCTGGAGACTGCCTTAAAGAACCTGGAACCGGGTATGACGATCGAGAAGGATTACCTGGCCGCCGCGTTTAAGGGCAGCACTGACCAGCTGGTGGCGCTGGTGTACAGCCCGCCCGGCTGCCTGCGGGTGCTCGACCCGGACCTGGACCCGCTCAACCAGATGCTACCCTTGCTCATCCGCCAGGCGGCTGGTTTATCGAAGGTGGATCTGATTAAACCGTACAGCGCACAGGCTGCCGTTCCCATGCCGGAGATCTTTGGCAGTGAACCGCCGCATGGCTGGTGTTACTATTTTGAAAAGGCAGACCTGGCACGGCAGATGGGCGACTGGGAACTGGTTTCTGACCTGGGAGACACTGCTTTTGCACAGGGAGATTACCCCAATGATCCAACCGAGCGTCTGGTGTTTATCGAGGGCTATGCCCGCACCGGGCAGTGGGACAAAGCGCGGGAGCAAACGCAGGAAGCAGCGGCAATTACCCCCCTGTTGAAGCCTGTCCTGTGCCGCCTGTGGGAGCGGATCGGGCAGGATACCGCCACTAGCATCCCGGCAGGTCTGCTCGATGCAATCCGGCAGGAACTGGAATGCACAGCCAACCCGTAATTTCGGTTAGAATACCCTCATCACAGGACTTACTGGAGGAAGCATGAAATTCCTGATCACTGGCGGGGCAGGTTACATCGGCAGCACCATCTGCTCTGCCCTGGAAGATGCCGGGCATACACCCGTCATCCTCGATTCCCTCATTACCGGGCGTGTGGAGTTCACCCGTAACCGCATTTTTTATCACGGTGATATTGCCGATGCAGCCCTTGTGGAGCGGCTGTTTGCCGAGCACCCAGACATTTATGCTACCGTGCACTGCGCCGCCTTGATCGTGGTGCCCGAATCGGTCAGCAGCCCGTATGAGTACTACCAGGATAACGTGTCAAAATCGGTTGAGTTCTTTTACACCCTGCAGCGCCTGGGATATAAACGGGTGGTGTTCAGTTCATCAGCCGCCCTGTATGATGTGGTGCCGGATTTCATGGTCACGGAAGAAGCGCCTATCAAGCCCATCAGCCCGTATGCCCGCACCAAGTTCATGATGGAAATGGTGTTGAAGGATTTTTGCAGTGCTTACGGCATGAAAGGGATTGCCCTGCGCTATTTCAACCCGATCGGTGCTGACCCGCAGATGCGCAGCGGTATCCATGTTCCGGTACCCACGCATGTGCTGGGTAAGCTGGTCGATACCGCCCAGGGCAGGCAGGCGGTCTTTGAGATCACCGGCAATGAATGGCCCACGCGAGACGGCACAGGTATCCGCGATTACATCCACGTTTGGGACTTGGCGCAGGCGCATGTCAAAGCCATGGTGGATTTTGACCAGGTGTTTGAGCGTGCCGGCAGCCCGGCAGACAGCTACCTGGTGATCAACCTGGGTACCGGCTCTGGTGTGACCGTCCTGGAACTGGTGCAGGCCTTCGAGAAGGTGTATGGGCAGGAAATCAACAAGCGTTTTGCCCCGCCCCGCCCCGGTGATGTAGCCGGCTCCTTTGCCAGCGCTGACCGCGCCAGGGACTGGTTGCACTGGAAGGCTGAACTGCCCATTGAACAGGGCATTAGTGATGCGCTCAAGTGGGGTGAGATTCGCCAGGGTATCCTGAAGTTTGATTGATTTCTCCCTAAGAAACACAAGCGAGGCTGTCCTTGACTGGGCAGCCTCTCTTTTTAAGCCCAGGGTGGGATCATTCGGCCGTTTACTCCCCCAGGATGACTAACTAAAGCACCTCGGGGCGGCACAGGAAAATGATAAGGCTGGCACACTCGCCAGCCTTATATGCATATCTTCTTACAGGTGTTTATACCGCAGCCAGCGACTCATTTTGCTTGCGGGTAACAAAGCCAATCAACCCAATGAATGCAATCGAAAAGACCAGCACCAGCAGCAGGCTCAACCAGATATCGCTGAAGCCGGCATTGTTCTGGGTGATATCCAGCACTGGCTGGATGGCATAATACGTCGGGAAAATTTTACTGATCCATTGCGGCAGGTTGGGGAAGATGTACAGGATGCCTGGCGCAAAAAGGGGTATCCCCAGGCTCTTCATGACGGTAAACAGGGCAGTCACATCCTTGACCAGCAATCCAATAAGAACACCCAGGGTTGCGCTGAAAATGCTTGACAGTAGAGGGTCAATAAAAGCAGCCCGGATTGGCCGCCAAACACCCGGTTGAGGAAGAGGATTAACAGCGCGGTGATCATGCTGAGCAAGACACCCAGCAACCCTTTGGCGGTATACACTTCGGACAGGGTGGCCGGGCTGGCATTTACCGCGGATAAGGTGCGTTTGACTTTTTCATTTACCAGCGATGATGCCGGGATCATCGTTCCGGATAAAAGAACCGCCATCAGGATCATCATGGGCAGCAGGCGCTGCTGCCACGGGACATTGGCGGCATCGCCAAGCAAGACTTGCTGGATATCCACAGGAACTTCCTCCCCGGTGACCTGGCGCATCATATGGATGATGGCGGCCGAAATCACCACCCGGTTATCCATACGGCTCTCCCCCAGACGTACACTTTTATTTTCGCCCGTGTATTGGCGCTTAACTTCTGGTCAAAATCAGCCGGGAGTACCAGATCCACTTCAACTGTGCCGCGCGCAACCGCCGCCTGCAGGTCATCAGCAGGATCGTATTGTTTGACGATCAATGCCTTATTATCGGCAGCCAGCCGGGAAACCTGTGAAGAGCCTTCATCGGTTATCCCCAGGCGCGATACATTGCTGAAATAGGTGCCGAAGACCAGGGAAAGCACAAGGGATAAGACTACAGGGATCATCAGGGCAAAAATGAACATGAAGTCTTTTGGCCCTTGCAGCACTTCTTTTCCAAATATGGCCATTACACGCCGCAGGTTCATGCTACCCTCCTTGCAAATGCCTGCGGCGCCTGTACCTGCTTGGGGAAATGGGCAATATCCAGCCCGAGCACAGCAGCTTTACCGGATTTTGGCCGCAGCTGCCCGCTGAGCATTTTACAGTGGTGGATTTACCAGCGCCGTTCGGCCCCAGGAAACCCAGGATCTCGCCTTCAGCTACACTGAAGCTGAAATCGTCCACTGCTTTTAAATCTCCATACTGGTAACCTAGATTTTCTGCGAATATTGCCATGTTTGTCATTGGGATCTCCTGCATTGACCGGGTTGCGAAAATGGAAAATATATGAGAATTCATGAATATTACTCTGGGTTCCCAAAGAATCAATATCCCTTAACCCGGCTACCGTCCAGTTAGGCTGGCAGACCGGGCAGGGTATAATAAACAGATGACAACAAAATTTGCCCGCTACCTGCTGGATTCACCCCGCTGTATTGCCATGCCGATCGGTATTTATGCCGGATTGGAAATTACCGGCGCTTCTGTTCAGGCTGCCGTCTCGGATCCCAAGGTCCAGGCGGATGCCATCCTGGCGCTGCATAAGCAATTCGACACCATTGCCCTGCTCACTGCCATGGACCTGAGCGCAGAGGCTGAGGCGTTTGGCTGCACGGTCCGTATGGATGATGAAGAAATCCCTACCGTTTTAGGCCGCCATGTAACCAGCCCGGAAGAGATTGATGCACTGGTTGTACCGGAAGTCGGCGCTGCAAGGACCGGCGTTCACCTCCAGACGGTGCGCAACCTGGCTGCCCAGGCTGGGGGTGTTCCCATCTTGGGCGGCGTGATTGGTCCTTTCTCGCTGGCAGGCCGGATTTTCGGAGTGAGCGAAGCCCTCGAAATGTCGCTCAGCAACCCTGAAGCGCTGGAGGCCCTGGTCAGCAAGGCTGCCGCTTTCCTTACCGCTTATGTGGGGGCATTCCGCGAAGCCGGGGCAGCAGGGGTGATCATGGCTGAACCGACGGCCGGGCTGCTTTCACCGCGCGGGATGGGCCGCTTTTCATCACCCTATATCCGCCGGATCATTGAAGCGACCCGCACGGATGATTTCACCCTCCTGTACCATAACTGCGGGGCGAAGATTGTCCACCTGCCAAAGATTCTCGAAACCGGCGCAGAAGTATTCCATTTTGGCGAACCGATGGACATTGTCTCAGCCTTGCCAAAAGTAGACAGCAATATCATCCTGGGGGGCAACCTTGACCCGACCAGCGTCTTTTACAGCGGCACACCGGGCGAGGTGCGCCAGTTGACCCGCAATTTGCTGGACCAAACCCGGGAGTACCGAAATTACTTCATCTCCTCCGGCTGCGACCTGCCACCGCATACTCCCATCGAGAACCTGGAAGCCTTTTATTCCGAGGTGCGCAGGTAAGCAACAGACTAGCTTGAAAGGAACTGAATATGAAAATCGGTGCAGTGATCCAGCTGGTGGAAATTGCCCAGTTGCAGCGTGCATTCACATTTGAAGAGATTAAAAACACTGCCGTAAATTGCGAAGCGATGGGCTTCGATGCGCTGTGGGTGTATGACCACCTGCTCTACCGCGAAAAGAAAGACCACACAACCGGGATCTGGGAATCCTGGACAATGCTTTCCGCCCTGGCAGCGGTGACGAAACGGGTAACCCTTGGCACCCTGGTTTCGTGTAACTCCTTCCGCAACCCGGCCCTGTTGGCAAAGATGGCGCACACAGTTGATGAGATCAGCGGCGGTAGGCTGATCCTGGGCGTTGGCGCGGGCTGGAACCAGCCGGAATATGATGCTTTTGGATATCCATTTGACCACCGGGTGGACCGCTTTGAAGAAGCGCTGCAGATCATCCATCCCTTGCTCAAAGAGGGCAAGGTAGATTTTTCCGGCACCTATTACACCGCCCGCAATTGCGAGATCACTCCGCGCTCACCCCGGCCCGGAGGACCGCCGTTGATGATCGGCGGCAGCCGGGAGCGCATGCTCCAGTTGACCGCCCGCTATGCCGACATCTGGAATGTGGGTTATATGTCAATCCCCCGATCGGTCGATTCGATGAAGAAGAAGATGGATAAAGCCTGCAAGGCCGAAGGGCGCGATCCGCAGACCCTGCGATATTCCTACATGGTCAGCCTGGCATTTCCCGATCTGTCGGGTTGGGACAAGGATAAAAAACGCGGCTACCTGGTCGGCACCCCGCAAGAGCTTGCTCTTGCACTAAAGGAATATGAAGCCAGGGGAGCCTCTGAGTTGATGTTCCACCTCATTCCCTCATCTCCTGAGGGGTATGAACGCCTGGCAAGGGCGGTGGAGATCTACCGGTCGATGGGAACCAGCAAATAAGTTAGAGGATCAATTCCATCCCGATATCGTCAAACTCCGAGCCGTAGCGCGGGATATCGTAAAACCCAAGCTTCTTGTAAAACAGGTAAGCCCGCTGCTGGTATTCAGGGCTTGTCTCCAGGCGTACCTTCGTGTATACCTGCCTCCTGGCTTCGTCCAGCAGCAGCTGCATCATGCGGTAGCCCCAGCCTTTGCCCTGGTAATCCGCCAGCAGCCATAACCGTTTGATCTCTCCCACCCCTTCTTCAAGGCGGTTCAAAGCGCCTGTACCGACGATCACCCCGTTATCCAGCAGCACCAGGAAGGTGCCGCCGTTATCGAAATAATACTTCTGGATATCTTCCATGTCGTGCAGCGGCCACTCGGTAGCGTATCCGGAAATGGTCTCATCGAGGGTTTCAAAGTCATGGAACATCTCATGGGCGACAGTGTATATCACGCGGCGGGCTGCAAGGCCTTCTTCGGGCAAGATGGGTCTGATCTCAAGCATGGGCTTGATTATACCCAGAACTGACATGAAGACCTGGAAAGACAAAAATGTTGCACCCTTCCGGGTGTTCGAACCCATTGGGGTTGAGGTGAAACTGACTAAATTGAGCGGAGAGGGTCGCGCACTATGCACCCCGTAGCCGTACGTTGGCGGAGAGGGTCGCGGGTTATGCACCCCTTAGCCGTTCTTTGGCGGAGAGGGTGGGACATTGCACCCTTCCGGGTGTTCAAACCCATTGGGGTTGAGGTGAAACTGACTAAATTGAGCGGAGAGGGTCGCGGATTTTGCACCCCGTAGCGAACGTAGTGAGCGGAGAGGGTGGGATTCGAACCCACGGTGGGGACAAGCCCCACAACGGTTTTCGAGACCGTCCCATTCAACCACTCTGGCACCTCTCCGGTCTGCGGCAGAAATTATAGCAGAGAATCCCTAGAATTCCATCACATCATACTGCAGGGGGTAGTCCACATCTTTCAATCCCAGGTCGAAAAGCTTCTGGCGCAAGGCTTCTTCAGCATCCGGCTCGCCGTGCACCAGGATAAGTTTCTTCAGGCTGGCCTGGGTGGCTTTGACATATTCGGTCAGGAAATCCTGACCGGCATGGGCAGAAAGGCCGCCGATAGTAACCACTTCAGCCCGCCGGATATAGGTTTCACCGAAAATATTAACCCTGGTCTGGCGCTCTGCCAGCCTTCGGCCCAGCGTGTTGGGCGCCTGCCATCCAACGATGCAGATGGTGTTGCGCTCATCCTCGATATTATTCTTGAGATGATGCTGGATGCGCCCGGCTTCGGCCATGCCGGAAGCCGAGATGATGATCATGGGTTCTTTACGGGTGTTCAGCTTCTTTGATTCTTCTGCATCGCTGATGTACTCCAGCCCGTTGAAATTCAAAGCCGGGTGGCGGTTCTCACGGATGAACTGGTGGGTTTCAGAGTCAAAGTATTCGGGGCTGGCTTTAAATACATCGGTGGCTTTGACGGCCAGAGGGCTGTCTACAAATACCGGGATGCGAGGGATCTCGTTTTCCAGGATCATACGGTTGATGTCATACACCAGCTCCTGCGTGCGCCCGACTGCAAAGGCGGGGATGATCACCTTGCCGCGGCGTTTGATGGTCTTCTTGATCGTATCGCGGAATTCCTGGTAGGCTTCTGCCGGGTCGCGGTGGGTCTTGTCGCCGTAGGTGCATTCCATCATCATGATATCCACCGCTTCAGGCAGGACCGGGTCGGGGATTAACGGCAGGTTCATCCTGCCGATATCGCCCGAGTACCACAAGCGGAAGGCATTACCGTTCTCTTGTACATCCAGACAGATGGCAGCTGATCCAAGGATGTGCCCGGCATCGAACAGGCGGGCGGTCACACCCGGGATGGGTTCAAATGGGTCGTTATAGCGTACCGGGTGGAACAGCTCGATGGCTTGCAGGGCATCTTTGCCGGTGTACAGCGGCTCGACCAGCGGTTCACCCCGCCTGGCGAGCTTCTTGTTCATATAACGGGCATCCTCTTCCTGGATGTGGGCTGAATCCTGCAGCATGATATCCCCCAGGCGGGCAGTGGCAGTGGTGGTGTAGATCGGCCCGCCATACCCGGTTACCGCCAGGTTGGGCAGGTTGCCGCTATGGTCTATATGGGCATGCGAAAGGATCACTGCGTTGAGCTTTCCGGGGTCGAACTGGAAGGTGCGGTTCTGTTCAAAAGCCTCTTTCCGTTTTCCCTGGTACAGGCCGCATTCCAGCAGCAGCGAAAAGCCGTTGACCTCCAGGTAAAATTGTGAGCCTGTTACTGTTTGGGCAGCGCCATTGAATTTTATTTTCATTGTCTCCCTCATCTAGATCAATGGATCAGGTTGAATATTTTTTCTCCAAACCGCTGGTAACGCCAGGGTAGTTCGTCCATGACAGCTGCCAGTTCTTCCATAGTTTTTGGGGCAGCGGCAGCAATTTTTTCCAACATGTCCCTTGGCAGCACAACATCTGATTCTACCTTCATTTTTAATCCCATGTCGCGGCGCCAGTTCCGCAGCCTTTCAATCCGGTTCAGGTAATCTTCCGGCGGTTTCTGAAAGCCGTTCTGCTTTTGGTTGATCGGAGGGCTCTGCAGCCCGGATTCAACCGCGCGCAGTACCCCCTCTGCATGGCGGTCGGCAATCCTGTCGTTAAAACCCTTTACAGCCAGCAGTTCCCGGCGATTTCTAGGTAAGGTGCTTGCGGTCTCCAGTAAAACCTGGTTGGAAAGCACCTTGAAGTGAGGCAGGTCGGTCTTTTTCGCAACCCGGTCACGGTATTGCCATAGGGCGTAAAGGACAGCCCGCTGGGTAGAATCGAGGTACTGGCAGCCTGGAATGCGCCAACTGTCTTCGGTGTTGCTCTGGGGCGGTAAAACCCTGGTCATGCGCTGGAAGTCTTCCCAGGCAAGTTCCAGCAATCCCGCAGTTTTCAGACGGGTAAACAATATTTCACGCAATGGGATCAGGTAATGCGTATCCATGCGGGCATACTCCAGCAGCGGCTCTTCGATCGGCCGTTTGCCCCAGTTAGCCCGCTGGTAGCGCTTATTGAGTGTTAAACCAAATTCAGCTTCAAGCAGCGACCCCAATCCGACAGCTTCGATCCCCAGGATACGGGCGGCCAGCATGGTGTCAAAGATATTGGTAAAGGTAAACCCGTAATCGCGTTTGAGGCAGATGATATCGTACTCAGAGGCATGGAAAATCTTTTCGGTGTTTGGATCCGCAAAAACCGGGCCCAGCATTTCAAGGCTGCTGAAAGCAAAAGGATCCAGCAGGTAGTCGATATCGGGTGTGGAAAATTGCAGCAGGCAGACGCGTTCCTGGTATGCATGCAGGCTGTTGGATTCTGTATCCACGGCAACACGTTCGTGCTTTTGCAGGTCTGCAGTCATTTTCTCCAGGGCCGCGCAGGTATCGATCCAGGCGGGAGGAGTGAGGGTTGGTGAAACCATGCCTGTCATTATAGCCGAGAAAAGTGTATATATCTGGTATGCACTAAAGGTTAAGAATGATTAAATCTTCCAGATGCAATATAATTATTAAAATTGGAACTATTTGGGAGGGACCTGTGAACGAACGAATCTTAATAATCGAAGACGATGAAGCAATCGTAAAAACACTGCGCCGCGCCCTGGCTTATGAAGGTTATGTGATTGATTCAGCTGTGGATGGTGAAAGCGGCTTGCTGGCTGCGCGCGATAATACCCCCGACCTGGTCATTTTGGATTGGATGCTGCCGGGAATCGACGGGCTGGAAGTCTGTCAGCGCCTGAGAGCCGGGGATAATATTCCCATTCTTATACTGACGGCGAAAGACTCGACCCAGGACAGGGTGCAGGGGCTGGATGCCGGCGCGGATGACTACATGGTCAAACCCTATGAGTTGGAAGAGCTGCTGGCCAGGGTAAGGGCGCTCTTGCGGCGCACCCAGCAGGACCGGGCACCGATCCTCTCTTTCTCCGACCTGATGCTGGACACCTCCACCCGCCAGGCCACCCGCAAGAACCGGGTGATCAACCTGACTGCCAAAGAATACGACCTGTTGGAGCTTTTCCTGCGGCACCCCAGGCAGGTGCTGACGCGCGAAATGATCTTTGACCGGGTGTGGGGGTATGATTTTGGCGGCGAGTCGAATGTGCTGGATGTGTATATCCGCTATCTGCGTATGAAGCTGGAGGCTGAAGGCGAGGCGCGGCTTATTTATACCGTGCGCAGCGTTGGATATGTGCTGCGCGAAAAGAATTAACATATGTCTCTTCGCATCAGGCTTCCGCTGCTTTACACCACGATCCTGGCGGGAACCCTGCTCCTGTTTGGCTCACTGGTATACGGGCTGGTCAGCCTGGTTCTCTTGAACCAGGTGGATAACCGCCTGGAACAGCAGGCCAACCAGCTTATCAGCCGTATCCAGATCAACGCAGCGGACAAGTTCGATGTGCGCTTGCTTTCCCTCTACCAGTCGGAAGACGGCCTTTCCTATGAATTATGGGATACAAACGGCCGGCTGCTGTTTTCACGGCCGCCCGGCTATACCGGGCCCATTTCGGGCCAGGAACTGCTGCGAACCGAGTCGAGCTATGCCACCGTAGCCACGCCTGAAGCCCATCTCCGGGTGTTAAGTGTGCCATTGCAGTCAGAGCGGGGCAGGGTGGGTTTACTGCAGATCGCGGTTGACCTGATGTTTGTAGACCTGGCGCTTGAAGCGCTGACGAGTGTTTTGGTCACGGTCTCGATCATCGGTGTCATTTTCTCCGCTATGGCAGCCTGGTTTGTGACAGACCAGTCACTGGCGCCGTTGGGAACGGTCACCGATACGGCAGTGCAGATCACCCGGGCAGATGACCTGCAGCGGCGCATCCCGCTGCCGGAAAATGCAAGCAAAGAGATCAGGGAATTAATTGTTGCCTTCAACCAGACTCTGGAGCGGATGGCGCGCCTGTTTGATGTTCAACGCCGCTTTTTGCAGGATGTGAGCCATGAGCTACGCACCCCATTAACCGTGATCAAGATCAATGTTGACCTGATGGAAAAGATGAACAAGGCGGATCCGGAATCATTGAATGCCATTGAATCCGAAGTGTCGCGCATGACCAGGTTGGTCAATAACCTGTTGCTGCTGGCAAAAGCCGAATCGGGTGATGTGCCTTTCGAAAACCAGGTGTTTGACCTTGACACTGTCGTCCTGGAGGTATATCGCCAGATGAAGGTGGTGGCTGGGGAGAAGATCAAGCTGAAACTGGGTGAAATGGACCAGATCCAAATCATGGGTGATCGCGAC
The DNA here is from genome assembly GCA_002403095.1 of Leptolinea sp. UBA4782. Classification (GTDB taxonomy): domain Bacteria; phylum Chloroflexota; class Anaerolineae; order Anaerolineales; family Anaerolineaceae; genus UBA4782. Next base: position 110,470 of record DHHC01000026.1, on the reverse strand, counting down.
CGGATCAAGCAAGTGATCATGAACCTGGTTGGAAACGGCATCCAGTACACGCCTGAAGGCGGGCAGGTGACGCTGGCTTTGCAAAAATCTGAACATTTTGCCCAGATCATCGTCAACGACACCGGTAGCGGCATGAGTGAAGAAGAACTGCAACATATCTTTGAAAGGTTTTACCGGGGCGAGAAATCGCGCAAGCGCGGAAAGAATACCGGTTTCGGGCTGGGATTATCTATCTCCAACTGGATTGTAAAAAACCATAACGGCTTGATCGAGGTGACATCCCAGAAGGATAAAGGCACTACTTTTGTCGTCAAGCTGCCGCTGATGAAAGAAGAGGCTGCTACCTCACTTGAACCGCCTTCCAAATAGGCTATCAATGAAAAAACCGCCTTGCAGATTAGTGCAAGGCGGTTTTTTGCTTTATAGTCAGGAGATTCGGGGAGGGAAAGCCATTTTACAGGAAACGGCTGGTGCTTCCGGGTTGGGCTGCTTCTGCGTTGACGCTGTGGTAGCTGGGTTCGGTTCTGTGGGATGAGCGCAACGCCGTTTCGGTGATGCCCTTGTGCGGCATTGGGCGGGGAGAGAGGCTGGCAGTTTGCATTGGCATTGGGCGGTACTCTCCATCGCGCATCGGGGCTGCCATGTTTCTGCTGGAACCTGGGTTAGCTGAGCGCTGGCCCATACCAATCAGGCGGTCATTGGCAACAGTCAAAGACCCGATGATCAGGATGCGGATCACCCAAACCATGATGGCCACGAATACCGGGACCACATTGGTGAGGGTGCTGGCGCTGACAACGGCGCTGCTCTTGACGGCATGCGTGGTCATTGCCATGGAAACACCCCACCAGGTAAGGATGGCATTCATGGTGGCGGCCAGCAGCCAGGCGCCAAAGAGATACCAGGCTTCTTTCGCTTCGCCTTTGGTGCTGTCAGGGGTGAACAGGCGGGCGATGCCTGCGAAGTCAATCCCGCAGAAAGCCAGCGCCAGGATGGTTGACCAGCGCAGGCCGGCGAATCTCAGGTCGCCCAGCAAATCTTCCAGGGCAAAATCGGTGGTGCTGTAGTTGAAGATTTCAAACGCAGCCAGCGCGCCGAGGATGATTGCTCCGTACAATACACCGGAACGGAGCTGGACACGATGTAGACTTTTGAGGGGGCTGAAACCAGTGGGGCGGGTAGTTGTAACACTCATGATAACCTCTCCTTTCAGTTGAAAGCCATATTCGACATTACTAGAACGATTGTTCGTATTATAGAACATATATTCTAAAATGTCAATAGGCAATTCTTTGAATTTATGAGGTTGTTTTCTGCCCTTCCGGCTGTACCTGGATGTGGGTGAGCCCATAAAGCGCGACCAGGTTTAACAGAATTGTGGCAAATGTATTCATCCTGAAACCATAGGTATATAAAAGTGGAGCAAAAATAGCCCCAATTGCCCGGCCGAGTGAAAATGCTCCGATGATAAAACCCATCAGGGTTGCTCTTGCTGAAGGCAGGATTTCGGTCATAATGGGCAGGCTGCTCACCATCATGGTTTCGAAAGTGATATAGAACAGGAAAAGGCCGATCAAGGCGCCAGCCACACCATTTGCAATCCAGGGCATGCACAGCGCCACCAGAAGATTCAGGATCAGGCTGATCATCACCATGCGTTTTTTACCAATCCTGTCAGCAAAAAAGGCAGTCAGTCCTTCTCCGCATAACTCTGATATGCCGATCACAATCGAGGCAGCCCCCAGGGCGGCTATCTGCAGCTTGTAGGAGTCTTCCAGCCAGACACCGAACATGACGTTAACCACCTCATTGGCGGCGGTGATGGCAATGGCCACCACCAATGCTGCAATTGCAGAGCGGCTGTGGAAGATCGTCCCCAGGTTCTGTTTGAGCCCAAGCGGCTGGTAGGCAGATGGTTTTCCGCCCGGAATCAGCTTCCATACGGTTGCCAGGCTGGCAGCCCCCAGCAGGGTAAAGAGCGGGAACGGCGCCATCCAACCTTTGGCGGCGATCAGCAACCCGACCAGGGGTACACCGGCCACAAAGGCAAGCGACCAGTTCATCTCCACAATGGCGATCATCGTACCGCGCTGCCCGTATTGCACCTCATCGCCGATGAACGCCTGTGTGGAAGCCACAAAGACGAACACCCCCAGGAATGCAGCGCTCATCCCGGCCACAAAAACCGGGAATACCGGCCATAACCAGATCGCGCCATTTCCTATTGTGAACAATCCCACCCCGACCAGCATCCCAACGCGTTTGCTGTAGCGGTCTGCCAGGGATGAGATGAACGGGCTGATGACCCCTACCATTGATCGGGCTGTAAGCGCCAGCGAGATATCCCCGATGGTCACCCCCATGCCCCTGGCAAAGTAGGAAAGGTATGGATATATCACACGGTTTGCAGTACTGAAGACCGTGCGTATCACCGTAAATAGCAGGATCTGCATTTTTAGGTCAAACGAAATGGGCTGCTTTTGGCTGGCAAGCGGAGGATTTTCGTCGTTCATATCAGTGAACCCGGGGAAAGGATGTTTGATTGTATACCTAAAACTGCCAGTGGAAGCTGGCAGTTTCTCTTTCGGGAAGGAAAAATAAGTTTACTCGATAGCCTTCTTGGGCTGCTCGGGGAGGTGGTAGAAATACACTTTCTTGCTATCGAAGTGACTGATGATCCCTGCCCTGGCGAGTATGTCCAGTTCCTTATCCAGGATCAGGTGGCTAACCGGTGCGTTTTCAGCCTGGAAGAAAGTCCCTTCAGTTACATCCAGGAACAGCGAATCCGACCACTCGATGACAACTCTGCCGTCCTCGAGCATAAATACCCACTGGCGGTCTATGGCAGATCCTACAGGCATGGGTCACCATCCCAGGCAGGTTTCAGGTTTTCCTGTTTCAGTTTTGCACAATTTCTGCAAAACTGGTGCCTTTTAGCTTAGAAACCAATTCGCGCTGTACCCCGCACCAAAGTTCGTGCAGCGGGCAGTTGCCGGTAAACGGGCAGCCGGCAGAAGAAATAGTGCATTCATTGACAGCCATCGGCCCATCGATAGCCTCTACCACATCCAGGATAGAGATTTCGGCAGCCGGACGGGCTAACATGACCCCGCCGCGTGCCCCGCGCGAGGTATGGATGAAGCCTGCAATGGATAGCTGTGAAATGATCTTGGCCAGGAAAGACGGCGGGATTTGTTTTTCTTTAGCAATCTGACTGGTGGCAGCCCGCTGGTTGGGTTCCAGGGCGGACAGGTACATCATTGCTCGCAGGGCATAATCGGCTTGGCGGGTTATTTGCATAATTGTACCTCATTCTATATTACAGGTAAAAATACTCTTGTTTCAATTAGTCTATTTTACTCCAAATTATCATACAAGTGTCAGAGTTCACTGTTCCATGTGGCCATTTGTCCCTTTGGTATAATCATCTTATGAGCAAATTCAACTTCATCCTTCCAATTCAGGTCCGCTATGGCGACCTGGATGCCCAATGGCATGTCAATAATACCAAGTTTCTCAATTACGTTGAGCAAGGCCGGTTTGCCTATATCATGAACCTGGGTCTGTTTGACGGTAAGTCTTTCCTTGATCTCGGCCTGATTGTCGCCGATGTGCACATGGCTTACCTGGCTCCCATTGAACTGGGGCAGAATATCCAGGTGGCTGTTCGGGTGGCTCACATTGGCAACAAGAGTATGCGGTTTGAATACGAGATCCAGGATAGTGATACTGGGCAGGCAATTGCCACTGCTGAGACTGTTATGGTTTCATTTGATTACCATACCCACACAAGCAAACCGGTCCCCGATGAATGGCGCAAAAAGATCAGCGCATTTGAGGGGACGGAGTTCTAAAGGTTCACCACATATTACAGCTCAAGTAAAGGAAAAGTTCATGCAAATTCCGCCAGTTGATTCTGCATTCCTGCTGGATTTTCTCAAAAAGCTGCTGGAAACTCCCAGCCCCACGGGGTACAGCCGCGAAGCTATTGCCCTGGTAAAACAAACCATCGACCCGTTTATGGCAACTCCAGCCAGGGAGATCCGTAAGGGTGGTTTGCTGGCCGTCCTTTCCGGAAATAGCGGCGAGCACCCGCGTGCCCTGACCGGACACGTGGACACCCTCGGTGCAATGGTGAAGGAGATCAAAACAAACGGCAGGCTGCGTCTGAACCGGCTGGGCGGGTACGCCTGGAATACCGTGGAAGGAGAGGGCTGCTGGGTGAGGACAGGCTCCGGGAAATGCATCCGGGGATCAATCCTGATCGACCAGGCATCGGTGCATGTGTACGGCGATAAAGTGTACGATGCCAAACGTGAAGACTCCAGCATGGAAGTGCGTCTGGACGAACACACCTCGAACGAGGAGGAGACCCGCGCCCTGGGGATTGAGGTGGGCGATTTTGTCTTCCTGGATCCGCGCGTGGAGATGAGCAGCGGTTTTATCCGCTCGCGTCACCTGGATGATAAAAGCGGGGTAGCTTGTATTGTGGCAGCCCTGAAAGCATTATTAGACGCCGGCCTGCAACCTGAAGAGAAGACGTACTTATTTTTCTCCAATTATGAAGAAGCCGGGCACGGCGGAGCGGCTGGTCTGCCCAAGGACCTTGAGGAACTGCTGGTGGTGGATATGGCTGCAGTGGGCGAAGGCCAGGCCTCGGATGAGTTCCATGCCACCCTGTGTGTCAAGGACGGCGATGGGCCTTACAATTTCGACCTTATAGAGCGCCTGAAGCGGCTGGGCAAAGAGCACCAGATTAATTACCGCCTGGATATCTATCCGTATTACCGTTCAGATGGAGGAGCCTTGCTGCGGGCTGGGAATGATGTTGCGGTGGCTTTGATAGGCCCGGGGGTGGATGCTTCACACAATTATGAGCGCACTCACCTGGATGGGTTGCTGGCAACCACGAACCTGATCCTGGCATACCTGCTCACATAACAGGCCAAACCGCCCAGCGTTTGTCCTTGTCCTTGTACCAGGATGGTTGTAGAATAGGCAGATATCCTGATCCACCCAATTGAGAGATATAGTATGAAGCATGCAACAAAATATGTCCCATCGATCATTCTGGCTGTCTTGCTTATGGGAATTCTGGCAGCCTGCACAGCAAAAACCCCGGCAGCTGAAGAAGCCGCACCTGCAACCGAAATTTCTGCTCCTGTTGAGGAGGCAACCACCGAACCGGTAGAGGAACTGACGCAGGAACCGACTGCTGAACCCCAACCGGCAGCAACGCCAACAGCGGTACCCACACCAACTGCCCTTCCTGAACTGCAAGTTGATGCGTTTAATGCCTGGTGTATGCCGGCGGGGTACGGGGTGATGCCTGAGGTGACCAGTTCTGTCATGTTGGAAAATGGCCGGGCAGCGACCATAAAAGGCGATGTGATGACCCTGCTTTACCCTGACAGCTTTTGTGTATTCAGCTTTACTTTCAACCAGGCTGCCCCGCAGGGTTTGAGCCTTGTCTGGCTGAACAAAACCGGCGCAGATGTTCCCTGGCTGGAGACCCCTCTCCAAGCTGACCCGCAGAATACCGCCATCGCATTTGGTACGGTAACCCACACCTATGTCGTTAGCCCGCCCCTGTGGGGTGTTGACTACAAGCTGCGCCTGCTGGCTGAAGACGGTACCGCCCTGTGGGAAGATGCCATCCATATGGGGCGCGACTGGCAGCCTGGGCTTTGCTGGAACGGTGTTCTGCCTGATCCCGTCACCCTGTTATGCATCAAGCAGCAGGATCTGCACCCCTGGGACCCGGGCTACTGCATGTACAATACCTGCCCCTGATTTTATTTTCGCAAGCATAAGAAAAGCATCTGCTGGTTTATCCGGCAGATGCTTTTTCTTTTACTTCGCTACTATTGGGATTGCTGCTATTCATCCTCTTCCTGGATGTATTCTTCCAGGTTGTCCATATCAACATCCCGTTCTGAGATCACCTTGTTCCTGACCGAAGCTCCTGCCCTGTGCACGCTGCCGGGGTCGCCGGTAGTCAACGGATGCCAATCCGGCAGGGGATCACCAAATGCCAGGCGGCGGTAGGCACAGGTTTCCGGCAGCCAGTGCAGGCGCAAGACAACCTCCGGGTTGAGCTCCACACATTCAGGGTTCAGGATGTGCCGCTGCTCATACGCGCTGCACTTACATTGTTCGATATCCAGCAAGCGGCAGACCACACGGGTGAAGAATATATCGCCGCTATCCTCATCCTCCAGCTTATGCAGGCAGCACTGGGCACAGCCGTCGCAGAGAGATTCCCACTGCTCAGGGGTCATTTTTTCTAAAGGTGTTGTTTCCCAGAATCGGGCTGATGATGGCATGCCTGTATTATAATCTTGCTCATGTCTGTCACAAACAAGCAGATTCTCAAAACCTGGTGGCCGCTGGCTGCCAGCTGGCTGTTGATGGGATTTGAAAGCCCCCTGATCAGTGCGATTCTCGCCCGCCTGCAAGGCGCAGAAATCAACCTGGCGGCGTACGGCGGCATTATCATGCCGCTTTCCTTCATAGTGGAAGCGCCCATCATCATGCTGCTTTCGGCTTCCACCGCCTTGTGCAAAGATATGCCTTCGTACCGCAAGATCTTTAAGTTCATGATGATCACCGGCTTTGCCCTGACGGTACTGCATATCCTCATTGCTTTTACACCCCTGTATTATGTGGTCGTCCGGAATATCATCGGCTCGCCAGAGGCGATCATTGAGCCTGCCAGGATCGGGTTGATGATCATGACACCCTGGACCTGGGCAATCGGGTACCGCCGGTTCCAGCAAGGTGTGATGATACGGTACAACAACTCACAGGCCATCTGGGTGGGCACCGTCGTCCGGCTGGTGACCTTAAGTGTAATCTTGATGATCGGGTATTCCATTGGCACAATCGGGGGTGTCGCAGTGGGGACAGCTGCCCAGGCGCTGGCAGTAATTGCTGAGGCAGTCTATAACGGTTTACGGGTGCGCCCGGTTATCCGCAAGTACCTGGTTAATGCACCGGAAGTGGAGCCATTAACATGGAAAGCGTTCTTTAATTTCTACATTCCCCTGGTGATGACCTCTTTCATCACCCTGATCTGGCAGCCGATCGGCAGCGCGGCGCTCAGCCGCATGCCGCGCGCGGTTGAATCGCTGGCAGTCTGGCAGGTAATGTCGGGCTTATTGTCCATCTTCCGCAGCCCCGGTACAGCATTGAACGAGGTTGTGGTTGCCATGATCGAAAAGCAGGGAGCTTTCCGTAAGCTGCAGCGTTTTGCCGTTCGATTGGGCGTGATCTCAACCGGGGTACAGCTGGTGTTTATCATCACGCCGCTATCCTTGCTGTGGTTCCAGTATGTCTCAGCTATCACCCCGCCCCTCATCGCACTGGCAAAATCCGCTTTCTGGTTTGCCGTTCCGTTGCCGGCGCTGTCTGTTCTGCAAAGCTGGTACCAGGGTGCCATCCTGTCAAGCAAAAAGACCAGATCGATCACCGAATCGGTCATGATCTTCCTGGCAGTAATTATCCTGGTGCTGTTTGGGGGTGTGGCGTGGGGGAAAACAACCGGGCTTTACTTTGCCATTATTGGCATGGTGCTTGGGGTAGGTGCGCAGGTTCTCTGGCTTTTCTCCCGCAGCCGGAATTATATGCGCCTGGCAGCTGCAAGCGACTGCGAACCTGAACAGGCTACTGCTTAATCGCCAGGGTTGCCAGGTATTCCGGGTAATATCTAGATGTCACGCAGTTGGGATCTACATCCTCATAGAAGCCGGCAATTACAAAACCTGCCTCGATCTGCCCGCCAATCTGGTCATTCAGCGAGTGGCTGAATTCGAGGGGATTGCCTTCCCCGGCATATTCTACCAGTTCTTCAGGAGAAAAGCTTTCCAGGTCTGAATATGGCAGAGGATGGCGTACTTTCAGTTCACCCTGCTCAACCAATTTGAAATCGAAAATGTAATTTACCGGGTTGTTGAAACCGGAAAGCAGCCTGCCTCCCTTGCGCAGCACCCGCCAGGTTTCTTTCCATACCGCCTTGATATCCGGCGTAAAGCAATTTGAGACCGGGTGAATGATCAAATCAAAGCATTCATCTCCAAAACAGGAAAGGTCTTGCATGTTCCCCTGTACCAGGGTGATTTCCAGTCCTTCCCGTTCGGCAACCAGCCTGTCCTGTGCCAGTTGGGCGGGTGATTGGTCGAAGACTGTAACACGTGCTCCAGTCGCTGCAAGCAAGGGACCCTGCTGCCCGCCGCCGGACGCCAGGCAAAGCACGTCTTTTCCTTTCACCTCTCCAAGCCAACCCTGCGGGATAAGTATGGTTGGGGTGAGCACCAGCTTGAGCAAGCCGATGCGGGCTTCCTGTACCTGTGCAGGTGTGACCGGGATGGTCCACTGATTATGCATGGATACCTGGCGGTTCCAGGCTTCGCGGTTGTGGGAAAAAATATCCATTTTTACTTTTTTGGGATATGCAGGATGACCTTGCCGAGGATGGCTGTGAGCGGCACCGCACCGAAGGAATCGCTGCCGATACTGTCTGGTGCAGTGCCCTTCACCCGGCAGTCAGCCATTTCGAGATCAATGGTGCTGATCTGCTTGATCAGCCGCCCATAACCCGGCAACTGAAACACGACCACATCCCCTTTTCTCAGCCGGTTGAGTTGCCCGATTTTCTGGATAAGGACATAATCACCGTGCAGGTAAGCAGGGCTTAAAGACATTCCGGTAATGCGCAGGATTTTGAACAACGAGAGTTTCCGCTGGTCTGCCCGCAATTTTTTATGACAGGCAGACCAGCCTGGTGATGCGATTAAAGCACCGGGTAAACAACTTCTTCAGAGGGTTTGTATGGCGCTACCGCCTTCTTGGTCTCGATTCCTTTGGTTGCCCAGAAGATCTCGGCAAAGCGATTGACCAACGCCAGCAGTTCCAACCCGTTCTCACGAGCTGCTGCCTGGCGGCATTTTGAGGCCGCCTGGAAAATCTTGTGGGTCAGTTCGGGCAGCTCGGGGAATTTTTCGATGTGGTCCTTCTTGATGTAATCACCAAAAATCACCCGGATTTCTTTCTTGCATTGTTCTGCGTGTTCCTCTTTAACGGCTACATAGCGGATCATGCTGTTGCGGAATGCGGTATCAACAACAGTATGTCCCTTTTCCAGGTCTGCCATCAGGTCAAGCATGCGGATGACCGTCAGGGCTGAGAGTTGGGCCAGGTGCGGATCGTAGATCCCGCAGGGGATGTCGCAGTGTGCGCTGGCGGTCTCAAAATGGTGCTTCTGGTCGATCTTGCTGATAATTGAATGAAGCATATTTCCTCCTTTAATCTTTAGATACGGTAATTATATAGTTAAATGGCATGCTTGGTACAATTATCCAGTTGCCCAGATTCACATGCTAGCGGTTCCTGGCAAAAAACAGGTGGAATGTTTGCTGTCATTGCACCAGGCAACAATCCCGATCTTTTTACCGCAGCCGCCTGGAGGTTAATAAAAAGCGCCGTAAAAAATCATACGGCGCTTTTTAATCTAATGACACTGCCCGGTTGTTCAGGCTACTGGTTTATGTTCTCTGTGCCGGAATTGATCCACTGACCTGCGCCGCCATGCTCATCCAGGCGTGTCCTCAGTTCCACGATTACCCCGTCCAGGTTGTGGGTGGTATCAAAATACGCCCATCTGGATCCAACATGCACACCTGTACCGCT
>DHHC01000026.1:80994-100716 GCA_002403095.1 Leptolinea sp. UBA4782 | reverse complement strand
ACCTTGCCAACCGTCGCAAATGCCAGCCGCATGCTGAAGTTGCCCGGCTCACCGTGGTAAGTGGCCTGCGGGTCGATCCCTTCCACCGGCCATTCCATCATGCGAAAAGGTCCAATCCCAAACAGCCTTGTTAATTCACTGGTGAACGCATCCAGGTCATTCACCACGATGCCAATCTGGTCCAGTTCTGCTCCGCTGATCAGGGGTGTCTCGTCGGTCATGCAGTCCTCATGCTTCTTCTTTATAACTTGGCCCGGATTTCATCGGTTACATAATCGATCGGGATTCCTTTTTCCTTCTTTTCTATAAAGTTAAAGACAACTTTTCTTACAGCGTTGGCAATATCATCCAGGTCTTGTTTTTCCAGCAAGGGGTGAACGCTGGCGAGCCATAACACTTCTTCACAGGCTTTTTCAGAGACCGGGCACAAGCCCTCGTAATATTCAACCTTGCCTTCATACCAGGGGCATTCAAACGGGCATTTTGTACCGCCATACCCTGTCTTGTTGACGAAAAGTGGTTCAAGGTGCTGAGGGATCATCCAGCGGGTTGTGCTGAGGTAGTTCAGGCTGTAGGTTCCTTCTGCCGCCAGCGCAATTGCCATATTCAGCATATCTGCCCCGATGATTTCCGGGTTGATCCTGATCACATAGTAGAAGTATACCCGTTCACCGTAGGGTACTTCCGGAGGCAGTGTAACGCCCGGTAAATCTTTTAGTTTCTCGTTCAAATAGTGGGCATTCTCTGTGCGTTTTTTGTTCAGGTATTCCACCCGGTTGATTTGTTGAATACCTATAGCGGATTGAAATTCCGTGATGCGGTAATTCGTGCAGGGCAGACTCCAGTGGTACTTGGAAGCCCCACCCTGTGATTTCTTCCGTCCGAAATCCATGAAGCCCCACATTTTATTAAACAGATCATCATCGTCGGTAGTAACAAAACCGCCCTCACCAGTAGAGATGATCTTTCCGGTTACTGTGCTGAAGGACCCAATATGTCCAACAGTACCGACATATTTTCCTTCATACCGGCCATGGTAGTAAGCCCCGAACGACTGGGCGGCATCCTCCACCACGTAAAGGTTGTATTTTTCAGCAATATCCATAATAGGCTCAATGTTGATGGGCGTGCCGGTAATGGATACGGGAATGATGGCTTTTGTCCGTTTCGTCACTTTCCGTTCCACGTCAACTGGATCGAGGGTGAGCGTGACAGGGTCCACATCAGCGAAAATCGGGATGGCATTTTGTTCAAGCACACAGGTGTCTGAGGCAATGAATGTGTATGGGGTAACAATCACTTCATCGCCCGGGCCGATTCCCAGCGCTGCCATGGCTATGTGCAAGGTGGTTGTCCCGCTGGTCACTGCAATCGCATGCTTGACATGCAGTTTTTCCGCAATGAGTTTTTCGTATTCAAGGGTTACTGCACCGCGCCGGATCTTATTTGACTTCATTACCTCCACTACGGCGTCCAGCTCTTCGTCGGTGTAATAATCCGTTTCCACGATGGGATTCTTTGTCCGGACTGGAGTCCCGCCATCAATTGCTAGTTTTTCCATGATTGTCGCTCCTGTAGTTGGTCAAAAAGGAATTTTAGATGTATGATAAGAAGATACATCTGTGTAGTTGTCATCAGTATATCAATTTGGTTTTGGCCTGTCAAGCCCTCAAAAAAGCACAAATATTAGAAAAATCGGGTAATTTTGACTGAATATTGACAAAGTATTAGATTGTTGCTATTATACTCATAATGGTTGTCATACCTCTTCAGGGTAAAAAATGGACCTTTCGGTAGTGTTTTTGCCATTTCAGCAATGGAATAAAAGTGCGCCCGAGGGTATGCAACTTGCGCAGCGGGTTACAGAATATCTGCGCATGAAAATTATGGATGGAGAACTGGCTCCTGAAACTCAATTCCCTAATGAACCTGACCTGGCTTCGTATCTCAATATTAGCCGTTCCACTGTGCGTTCAGCGCTGGCAATCCTGGAGCAGGGCGGTTTCATTCAACGGCGCTGGGGAGTAGGCACATTTGTTGCCAAAAACCCACCCACCTATAACAATTTGAGCCTTAATTCTGGTGTTACGCAATTGATCCGGTCGTCTGGGGCAAACCCGGGCAGCGCGGAATTCCTGATGACCGTCAGGCCGGCAAGCGAGCGGGTCTCCAATCAGCTAGCTATTGAAATTGAAGTGCCTATCCTGGTTGTTGAGCGAGTTCGATTGGCTAACGACCGCCGGGTGGTTTTCACCGTGGACTCTCTCCCCCTGAGTCTGTTTCATTGCCCTGATTGCGAGGTCACTCTTGATGAATTCAGAAAGGCCATTGAAGAGCAGCAATCCATTTACGGCTTTTTACGCCAGCGGTTAAATCTCGATATCCATCATGGTATTGCCTGGATACGCCCGCTTTCGGCGGAAGAGTACATCGCAGACAAGCTTCAGATCCGCGTGGCAAGCAATATCCTCCACATTGAACAGGTGGATTATGACTTTAACGGCGAACCAATCGCCCTATCCGATGAGTATTATGTAGCCGACGCGTTCCGGTTTTACATTTACAGATCAAGCCAAGGAGATTATCGATGAATATGAGTTCCACAACTAAAGAAGGTGAACTGGCCGGCAAGGTGTGCCTGATCACCGGTGCAGCATCTGGCATCGGGCTGGCAATTACCCGCAGGTTCATTAAGGAAAAAGCCCTGGTGGCAATGATGGACATCAACGAGGAAAGGTTAAACGAGTCCATCAAGGAATTGAAAGAGATGGATCCCTCCGCCCAGATTCTCCCAGTGAAAGTGGATATTACCAGCGAAGAGGATGTTGTCAGGGCGGTCAAGGTCATTGTTGACCATTTTGGCCGGCTGAACGTTGCTGTTAATAACGCGGGGGTTTCCGTGAGTGTGCCTTCAGAAGAATGCACCCTGGCCCAGTGGAACTGGGTGATGAGCATTAACCTTACCGGTAGTTTCCTGGTTTCACGCGAAGCCATTAAAGTGTTTATGAAACAGCCAGATGGCGGCGCCCTGGTATACATCAATAGCGATGACGCCCTCAAGCCCAGCCGGCACTTCCTGGCTTACAATTCCTCAAAAGCCGGACTGCTGCAGATGGCCCGGACGATTGCTAACGAATTCGGGAAATACAAGATCCGCGCCAACAGTGTTCTGCCCGGCGCCGTTTTCGGCGGCAGCAAAATGTGGACTCCTGAATTGCGGGAAGCCCGCGCCAAGATCCACGGTTTTGACCCTGCCTTGCTGGAAGAAGAATACAAGAAGAACAATGCCCTCGGCGTGATCATCGATCCAACTGAAATTGCGGAAGTCGTTGTATTTCTTGCCAGCGACCGTTCAGCCAAAATGACCGGCGGTGCACTGGTGATTGATGGCGGCGGCCTGGGCGGGTATGTCCGCTAAGGTTGTTTTCAATCTTTCCAGACTCCAGAACTGATAAGAAGGACAGTAACCATGATGCTAGAAAATTTACGCCAGGAAGTGTTCGAATCATTAATTGAATTACCCAAAAACCGTCTGGTAACCATGCACAGCGGTACAGTCAGCGGGCGTGACCCTGAGACCGGCAACATAGTGATCAAACCGACCGGTTTCCGCTACGACCGGCTTACACCGGCAGACCTGCTGGTGATGGATGGCAAGGGAAAGATCCTTGAAGGATCCCTGCGCCCATCCAGTGACACAGAAACGCACCTGTATCTGTACGAACACCGGCCCGATATTTTTGGGATCGTCCACACCCATTCTCCGTATGCCTGTACCTTTGCTGTCCTGGGGAAACCGATCCCGGCAGTGATGACCTCGGCGGCCATGCTTGGCGGTGAAATACCCATAGGCGGCTATGCGGCAGTGGGCGGTGAAGATATCGGCTCTGAAATCATCCGCAAAATTGGCAAGTGTTCCGCCATCATCATGCAGAACCATGGGGTTTACACCATCTCATCAACGGTCTGGCAGGCTACGATCGACGCAGTGGAAGTGGAAGACCTGGCAAAGATCGCATTGTTTGCATCACTGCTTGGCGACCCGATCAAAATGACCCAGGCGCAGATTGAAGAATTCCAAAATATTTACCACACGCTTTACGGGCAAAAGAAGCACTAGGGAAACGGTGCTTCACCCAGGTTTGCCGGGAGAAACACGGGATTTGGCACAAAACTTATGGATAGGATTAATTGATGGAGCGTTCTTACCGGGGCAGAAAGTAAATGTACTCTTTTAAACAGAATCCTGTAGGTATATACGAAAAAGCTTTCCCTGCCGGGTATTCCTGGGAACAGATCCTGGTTTCTGCCAGGCAGGCCGGCTATGATTTTGTGGAAATGTCTATCGACGAAAGCCAGGGACGCCTGGACCGGTTGAAATGGAAGCCGGCAGAAAGGGCGGCTCTGCGCCAGGCAATTCACAACAGTGGGGTTCCTATTTGGGGTATGGGGATCAGCGCACATCGGAAATTCCCGCTTGGCAGCGCTTCGGCTGACCTGCGCCAGCAAGGATTGGATATCCTCTACCAGTCGATCGAACTGGCAGCCGATCTTGGCGTGAGGGTCATTCAGGTGATGGGGTATGATGCCTTTTATGAACCCAGCAATGCAGATACAGAAGCCAGGTACCTGGAAGGCTTGAGTACCGGAGTACAATGGGCAAGCGCAGCCGGGGTACTTTTAGCCCTGGAAAATGTCGATACAGAACTGGTCAATTCTGCATCCAAAATTATGCGGATTGTAAAATTGATCAATTCCCCCTGGCTCCAGGCATATCCGGATATCGGCAACATGGCTGCCTATGGTTACGATCCCCTGGAACAACTCCCTCAAACAAAAGGCCACCTTGTAGGGGTGCATGTCAAAGATACCCGTAAGGGCGAGCTGCGCGGTGTGGGGCTGGGCGAAGGTATTGTCCAGTTTGAAGCCGCCTTCCAGTTATTAGCCAGCCTGGGTTATACCGGACCGCTGGTGATGGAAATGTGGTCTGGAATGGATAAGAACAATGAACCGATTGGTTCAATAACGAACGCCCGGAAGACACTGTCCAAATGGATCTCAAACGCATGGGGCAATACAAACAAGGAATCATGAGAATCGATTGGTTTTTCAAAAACTATTTGAATGGAGGTATAGATCATGAGAGTATTAGCATTTGGTGCACATCCTGATGATATTGAATTCCGGATGGCCGGTACCCTGGCGAAGTATGCTGCACGCGGTGACGAGGTTTTTATGTGTGTGGCGACAAACGGAGAGATTGGCTCATACGGAATGTCGCGGGCAGAAATCGCAGCCATGCGGCATAAAGAAGCACAGGCTTCTGCTGATATCATTGGCGCCCATCTAATCTGGCTTGGTTATGAAGATGAGATGATCTTTGACAACAGGGAGACAAGGATGGCTTTTATTGAGGCTGTTCGGACTGCCCGGCCTGATGTAATCTTAGCCCCTCCGAAGTTCAGTGATTACAACCAGGATCACGATATTTGCGGCTACCTGGCATTTGAAGCACGTGTCCTGGCAACCGTAAAGCTGATAGAAACTGAGCATCCTGTCATTGACCACTTGCCTCCACTATTCTTCTGCACAGCACATGGAGGTTTGAGCTCAAAAACCAATCCACAGTATTTCGTTGATATCACTGAAACATTTGACACCAAGATGAAAATGTTTAAATGCCACGCCTCCCAGGATGGTCCATGGTCCAAAGCGGCTTTTGGCGTCCTTTATTCAGATATGCTGGTCAACGAAAACAAATTCTATGCCTCTGCTTGCGGCACGGCCGACGTGGAGTATGTTGAAGCATACACGCTTTGCACTGACTGGCCAGCCATAGCTGGCGCACATAAGCTATTGCCGTAAGGAACTGATCCCGGCAAGGAGGGTTCTTATGTCCAAGAAATTGACGGTGTTATGCGCTTCTGCACACCCTGATGATATTGAATTGCAATGCGCCGGCACCCTTATCCGGTACGTAAACGAAGGGCACAAGGTGTTTATGGCAGTTGCCTGTACCGGCAATGTGGGTTCAAAACAGCACACGGGTCCGGAGATCGAAGCCATACGGGCAGAAGAAGCAAAGAGAGGCGCCGAAGTGATCGGGGCTGAACTGATCCACATGGATTACAAAGATGCAGACATCTGGCTTGACCATGCCCATTGGACCCGCTATGTCGATCTTGTGCGCCAAACAAATCCCGATGTAATCCTCACCCATGACCGCGATGATTATGTCCACGACCACTCCAATGTCGGTGAGCTGGTGTACCGGGCCGCAATCTGGGCAAGCACTGCCAACATTCCCGAATGCAAACTGCCGCCCATCGACCACATTCCCACTGTTTTCTACTTTGAGACGGTCGGAACCAACCGAGTTGCCCCGCCGGACCACTATGTTGACATTTCTGAGGAATTCGACCAAAAGCTTCACGCTTTTTCCCAGCATGTATCTCAGCATGGTGATTTCCTCGAGAAACAGTATGGAGTGAAGGATTGGAACGACTACATGAGCACTGTGAATAAATTGCGCGGGTTCCAGTGCGGCTGCAAATATGCCGAAGCGTTCCGGGTGGTGCAAACCTGGCCAAACCACAGAGCCTACCGCTTACTTCCGCCTGTACAGTTTGGCTCAAGGTAGTTATCGAAAAAGAAACCTGGTGAATATGTCAAAAAAACTAACAGTTTTGGCTGCTGCTACTCACCCTGATGATGTTGAAGTGGACTGCGCGGGAACGCTTATCCGTTATGTAAAAGAAGGGCATAAAGTTTACATAGCGATTGCCTGCACGGGGAATGTCGGCTCCAAAATTCACACCGGTCCAGAGATCGAAGCCATCCGGGCTATTGAAGCCCAGAAAGGCGCAGATGTGATTGGCGCCGAGTTGATTCACTGGGATTTCAAAGATGCCGAAGTCTGGCTGAATGACACAACCTGGAAGAGATATGTCGACCTGATCCGAATGACCAATCCTGATGTGATCATAACCATGGAAAGGGACGAATACGTCCACGACCACACCAATGTCGGCGAGCTGGCGTACCGGGCTGCAATCTGGGCGAGCACTGCCAATATCCCCGGAACCGAATACCCGCCGATTGACCACATTCCCACTGTGTTCCGGATGGAAACCACCGGCACATACCGGAATGCCCCGCCAGATTACTATGTGGATATTACCAACGAATTTGAACAGAAGTTAGAAGCATTTAAACAGCATGCAAGCCAGCATGGCGATTTCCTGGAAAAGCAGTTTGGGGTGAAGGATTGGAATGAGTATATATCAGTCGTCAACAAGCTGCGCGGTTTTCAATGCGGCTGCAAGTATGCAGAGGCTTTCCGCATGGTGAACACCTGGCCGAACCAGAAAGCATACCGGCTGCTGCCGCCTGTGCAATACGGTACAGAGGATTGACTGTAGCGGAGGGATGATTTTTATGCGACAATATATGAAATTTCATCCCTCCGCACTTCATCAAGCAACTCAGTTTGCACATACAATTGTTGAAAAGATTAACGCGGAGAAAATATAATTCCTTGTAATCAACAAGTTTTTTTCAATAAAGCTATTGCCTGGTGTTGTTGGAATTATTGCAGTCTATTTGTGAATTATGCTGGTGTATGTCAATGTTCTGGAATTGAGTACTTACCTTTTGGAGGATTTTGTGAGTATGGATGAGTATGTCCTCGAACTAAGAAATATCAGCAAGACCTTTCCTGGCGTTGTCGCCTTGAAGAATGTAAGTATGAATGTAAAGAAGGGAGAAGTTCACGCATTACTGGGTGAAAATGGGGCAGGAAAATCCACGTTGATCAAGATACTCAGCGGGTACCATCAACCGGATAAGGGCGGTGAGATCCTGATCAATGGAAAACCGGTAACGTTTAAAGAACCCAGGGATGCAATAAAATCTGCTATTGTTACTATCTATCAAGAATTAACCCTCTGCCCGGATATGACAGTAGCCGAAAACATTGTCCTGGACAAACAGAACGAATTCAAAGGGTTCCTTCTGCGTCAAAGCGATTACCAGGTGATTGCAGACCGTGTGTTATCCGCCTTAGGGCAGCATGAAATTGACCCGAACAAGTCAGTCAGGTCTCTTTCGATTGCCCAGCAGCAAGTTGTTGAGATTGCAAAAGCAGTGACATCCAAGGCACAAATCGTCTTGATGGATGAGCCAACTTCGTCCATTTCACAAAGCGATACCAACAAATTGATGGATATCATCCGCAACCTCAAGGCAAATGGTGTCTCTGTTATTTACATTTCCCACAGGCTGCATGAGATCAATGGTATTGCGGACCGCATTACGGTTTTGCGTGATGGTGAATTGGTTGGCACCGTCAACAACGCAGACGTCACTGAACAAGACCTGATCCAGATGATGGTTGGGCGTGAGCTGACTAACGTGTATCCAAAGCGGGATGTACAAATTGGAGATACTGTATTGAAAGTGGAGAACCTGACCAGTGGAGAATTGGTCAAGGACATCTCTTTCGAAGTCCATAAGGGTGAAATCCTGGGTATTGGCGGTCTGGTTGGTTCAAGGCGGACCGAGATGCTTGAAGCCCTTTTTGGCTTACGGCCGGTTACCGAAGGAAAGATCTACCTCAACGATGAAGAAATCCACCCCAAAAACCCAAGGCAGGCTATCAAGCATAGAATAGCTTTTGTTACAGAAGACAGAAAAAAAACTGGTCTTGTGGCATGCCTTCCGGTATTTGAGAATATTAATATGCTCAATGCTCAGCGACCGTCATTTGCCGGTTACCTGAACTGGGCACAACTTAAAGAGATTGCCCAAAAGCACCGAAAAACCCTGGATATCCGTGTGAGTAAAATTGAGCAGATCATGGGCTCACTATCAGGGGGCAATCAGCAAAAAGTGGCCCTTGCAAAATGGCTTGACTTTTCGCCCCAGGTGATCATATTTGATGAACCAACCCGTGGTATAGATATTGGTGCTAAAACTGAAATCTACCAGATCATGGGTGAGCTTGCTGCCCGTGGAACCGCCATCCTGATGGTTTCTTCTGAGCTGCCTGAGTTGATCAGCGTGGCAGACAGGATTTTAGTGATGCAGGAAGGGCACATGAAAGGGATCGTAGAAAAAGAAAAAATGACCCAGGAGTACGTGATGAGCCTGGCCACCCAGAAATCGCAAAATCCAGCCGAAAATTCTCCAATGAAGGGATTAATGAATGATGCACGCTAATGTTGAAACTGCACCGAAATCCAGAACAACTTTTATGAAGCTGTTGATCCGGTATCGCACACTGGTAATTCTTATTGTTCTTATGACCGTGTTTTCACTGCTGAGACCTGTGTTCATTGACCCGAAAAATCTGCTCGCCATCCTGAAAAACATGAGTTACGTGCTTGTGGTGGGATTGGGTATGACATTCATCATCACATTGGGAGGCCTGGACCTTTCTGTCGGTTCCATTGCCGCTGTGGTGGGTGTTACCTTTGCGATGCTGGTAAGAGGAGGCACAATGGCGCCCATACCGGCGCTACTCATCGTGTTGGTGTTATCGATGCTTCTGGGTTTCTTTAATGGATTTGTTTCTGTCAAAGGAAAGATTGAACCATTCCTGGTGACACTCGCAACCATGAACATTTACAGGGGTCTTGCCCTTACCCTTACAAAAGGGAAGCCGGTGCCCATCGTCATCCCACATTTTGCCGATATATTTGGCAATGGACGGTTGTTTGGTGTCATCCCTACTCCGGTCATCATTTCGCTGGTAATATTTGCGATTTCATGGTTCGTTTACACACAAACCAAATTTGGTTTCTTTGTGCGCAGTATCGGAGGCAACCAGGAAGCATCGAGAGTGGCTGGAATTGAAATCAGCAAGGTCAAGCTCGCAGCCTACACGATGAGCGGGGTCTATGCCTTCATTTCCGGCCTTATTCTCGCCGCTTTAATGAATTCCGGCCTTCCGGACGCAGGGAGAGACCTGGCACTGGATGCCATCTCCGGCGTGATTCTTGGCGGGACTGCGCTGTTAGGCGGTGTTGGAACGATGTGGGGCACATTAGGAGGCTGCCTGATCATTGCATCTCTAAACAATGGTATGTCTTTGCTTGGAGCCCAATACCATGTTCAAATCCTGGTTAAAGGTCTTGTCATTATCTTTGCCGTTTTGATGGACAACGCATTCAAGTCCAGGCAAAGATAAAATCTATACGATTGACAAGAAACGACAAGAAAAATGCAGGAGAAAGGAGGAACCCAAATAATACCTGATTGTAATATGTCAAAAGGATTGACCAACGCAACCGTGTTTAAATATTCAAAGGAGAAAAGTAAATGAGAAAAATTACTCTGATTGCATCGCTCTTACTGGTCCTGACACTCGTCCTTACGGCCTGTGCCCCGACCGTTGCACCCACTGAGGCTCCGGTAGTGGTAGAAGAAACCGAAGCCCCGGTTGTGGAAGAGACAGCTGTTGAAGCTACCGAAGCGCCTGAACCAGAAGCTGTTGTGAACCCCAATACGGCTGATTTCACTTTTGTCGGTGAACCAGATGTCGTATTTGACCTGAACAAGTGGTACGGTGATGTAGGCGTTGAGGCTGATGTAACAATCCGGTCAGCCGGCGCAGCACGAGTACCCGATGTGATGACAACCGCGATGCCCAAGGCAAACGAAAAGTACACCATCGGTTTCTCTGTGTACTACACCGTGGATGAGGTTGGCTCCATGATCCTTGAGAGCATGAAAGCTGCAGCTGAAGAGGCTGGCGTGGAATTGCTGATCAACGACGCAAACTACGACCAGAATGCCCAGAACCAGGCCATTGAACAATGGATCCTGCAGGATGTTGATGGTGTGATCCTTGCCCCATGTGACTTCACTGGTGTAAAGACCGCCCTTGATGCCCTCAAAGCAGCTGGAATTCCTGTTGTTACCCTGAATGCCCCGCTGGCTGGAGAAGTTGATTCCCTGGTTATTGGGGATACTGTCGAACAGGGTGCAATCGCTGGCGCACTGCTGGAAAAAGCCATGCTGGATTCCGGCAAGGAAATGAAAGGCACTGTTGTTTATCAGACGCTGCCGTTTGTGCACCCCAATGCTGCTACCCGCGCCAAGGGTTTTGTTGATACCTTCACCAAGTACCCTGACATCAAGATTGTTGAGTTGACTGGTATTTCACCAGAAGAGCACTACACAGCCTTTGATGGCGCCCTGAAAGCATATCCTGACATGATCGGTGCATGGGGCCTGTATTCATCCGCCACCATCGGTATGATGAATGCCAAAACCGCCAACAACAGTGAGGTCCTGCTCTCCTCTGTTGACCAGGACAAGCCCATCCTGAAGGGTATCTACGATGGAATTATCGTCGGCACCGCTGCCTACTCATCCATCGCCCCGGCCAGATGGTGCATGAGCCAGATGGTTAACCTGCTCAACGGCGCCCCCATTCCTGGCGTTCTGTTCTATGCCACCAAGGAAATCACCCCGGATAATGTTGTCGAGATGTTTGAATACTACTATCCTGGAAAGACTCTCCAGGATTACATTGAAGGCAAAGTCCAGTAATTCTGTTTTGTAAGTGATGTATTCAAGAGGCGGACTGCGGGCGTCCGCAGTCCGCCTCACGCATTAATTGCTGATGATTTATTCCTGGTCTTGAAATTCCTGCACGCTTAACAAAATGGCACTTTTTCAATTCATCCTATCCAGTTTTTATTTTCCCACGGAATTCCAGGAACCTTACTTATGAAAATGCCTTATTGGGCATCAAAGGAGATGACGATGCAAAACGGTAAAACATTGTTAGACACAAGGCAGTTTGGTAGCACAGACATGCAAATCACTCCAATAGGGTTTGGTGCATGGGCCCTGGGCGGTGGAGACTGGGTGTATGCCTGGGGGCCGCAGGATGATAAAGAGTCTGAGGCTGCAATCCATCACGCACTTGACCTGGGAATCAACTGGATCGATACCGCTGCCGGTTACGGGCTTGGTCACTCTGAAGAGGTGGTTGGCCAAACCCTGGCAGGCATGTCTGAACGGCCTTTTGTGTTTACCAAGTGTTCAATGGTTTGGAATGAGAAGGGCGAATTCACCTCCAACCTCTCACGGGCTTCGGTGCGGCGCGAGTGCGAAAACAGCCTGCGCCGGCTCAAGATGGATTATGTTGACCTGTACCAGATCCACTGGCCCAACCCGGATCCTGATATCGAAGAAGGCTGGGCAACACTGGCCGAATTGAAGAAAGAAGGCAAGGTGCGCTGGATCGGCGTTTCCAATTTCAGCGTTGAGCAGATGAAACGGGTACAGGCAATTGCCCCGATCAATTCACTGCAGCCCCCGTATTCCTTAGTCCGTCCCGAAGTTCAAAAAGAAATCCTGCCATTCTGCCTGGAAAACAACATCGGCGTAATTGTATATTCTCCCATGTATTCCGGTTTGCTGACGGGGAAAATGACCCCAGAGCGGATCAAGAACATGCCCCCTGATGACTGGCGCCAGCATGACCCAGAATTCCAGATGCCCAAGCTTGAGAAGAACCTGAAAATAGTAGACGCACTCGCAGAAATTGGTAAAAAGCATGGCGTTGAACCCGGCGTGGTCGCGATTGCCTGGACGCTTCGGCTTCCGGCTGTGACTGCTGCAATTGTGGGCATGCGCCGGCCGAGCCAGGTGGATGGAGTTTTCCCTGCCCAGCAATTCAGACTTACAGCGGATGAAATAAAATTGCTGAACGAGGTTGCTGGTATTGATTAAGGATTAAGCAATTGGTTCGCCTAAGAGAAATCCCGGGCATTATCCAACTTTGCTGCCAGGTTCGGAATTAGTACAGCAGCAAAGATACGTTGATTGAAGTGAATAGTGTAAAAACATATGGAGGGAGAGTGTATGGATTGCCTGCTTGGTATTGATGTCGGCTCGACCAGCATGAAGGCCCTGGTTTACGACCTGGATGGTAATGTCATCTCGCAGGGAAGCCGGCCGACGGTAAGCGTAGGGGATAATCCGGATAACCCTAACTGGCAGGTGTACATGCCCGACCATATCTGGGATGGTATCTCTTCTGCTATCCGCGATGCAGTGGACAAGATCGGGTCACAGCATCGCATTCTTGCAGCTGCAGTCACCGGTCTCGGAGCTGATGCTGTACCGCTGGATGAAAGAGGCACCCCGGTTTATCCGTTTATCAACTGGATTTGCACAAGGACGACAGCCCAGTTCGAGTGGTGGGTGAAGCATATCGGGTTGGAGAAAACCTTCCAGGTAACCGGCTGGCAGCCATTTATCTGGAGTACCGTCTTACGGTTCATGTGGCTGCAAGAGAACGAACCTGAGCTGGCCCGCAGGGTACACAAATGGTTGATCGTAGAGGATTTTGTCAATTACAAGTTGACGGGAAAATACTCCACCGATTACACGGATGCCTCACCCACACTGTTGTTTGACCAGCACACCTTGACATGGTCAGACGAATTATTAAAACAGGCCGGGCTCAACAAAGACCTTCTCCCTGTTCCCCAGCGCAGCGGCCAATTCATCGGCGAGGTGACTGCTGAGGCGGCAGAAAAAACAGGACTGCCCGCTGGAACGCCCATCTACCAGGGCGGTCATGACTACCTCGTGGGAGCGCTGGCAGCGGGGACAATCTCTCCCGGTATGTTCCTGGATGTAACCGGCACCTGGGAACTGGTAATCACTCCTGCAGCCGCTCCGCAATGGACGCCTGAAATCCGGGAACTCGGCCTGACCATTGAAGCCCATTCAGCCCCAGACATGTATTGCATCTGGGGCGGCGGGACAGCAGCAAGCATGCTTGAATGGTATAAAGATCAGCTGGGTACCGAAGCCCAGTTGAAAGCAAGGTCCGGCGACGGAAATGTATGGTCGAACCTGATGGATGAAGCGGCGGCTTCACCTCCCGGTGCAAATGGCATCTTTTTCCTGCCCCATTTCAATGGTACAACCAGCCCGAACCTGGACCCGAGATCGCTTGGTGCATTCCTGGGTCTTAATGACACTTCCAGGAGAGAAGACATGATCCGGGCTGTGGTAGAGGGGTTGAACTACGGTTCGCTGGATATGTTAAAAGCTCTTGAGGCAGGTGCAGGTCAAACCGCTGAAAAGATTACAGCCATTGGAGGAGGTACCCGCAATACCTTCTGGATGCAGAATAAAGCGGATGTATCAGGCCGCCCAGTGGTTACTCTGGATATTGAGGAAGCCACTGCCCTTGGGGTTGCAATGCTGGCAGGTGTCGGCGCCGGGGTTTACAAGGATCTGTCCGAAGCAGCCGGGCGGGTTCAGCGCCCAGGCAGAACTTATGACCCAAACACGAAGCTGGTGCCCCTGTATGCTGAGCTGTTTGAGATTTACAAGGATATTTACCCTGCCCTGAGTTCGCTTAATTCCCGTATTTACAACCGCTTCAGGGTATAGGCATACCGGATTTTGTGATAATCAACTGGAAAACCTCTTAAGGTTTTCCAGTTTTTGTACTCCATCCTGCCATGCAGCATACCCGCCAGGGCTACGGGTTTTGGACTTGTGGAATCAAATTGGTTTATGACATGGGAAAGGCTACGGAACAAATACCCCGCACCAGAATCGGTGCGGGGTTCTTGAATTAGAAAGCTTGCACGAAGCTAAAAACTCAAGGTCATTACATCCCGGCTGGTTCCAGCGGTGTCAAAATCCATAGCAGCAGGTAGAGCAGGAGACCGTTCCCTCCGGCGAGCACCAGCATGGCAAATACGACACGGACGAGGGTGGGATCCCACCCGAAATAATCTGACAGACCGCCGCAAACACCGCCGATGATCCTGTTTTGTTGACTGCGATATAAACGTCTCTTTTCCATTTTGAACTCCTCAATACCATATACGCAAGATGTCCAAAATGGTTGCAATCCTTTTAGATATCTGTTGCCAGGTCCTTGAAAAAGCGGATGGTGTCATCCTGTTTTTCGATGATAGCGGTCATCACATCCCGCATGGAAAGCACACCGTAAATTAACCCTTCAGCCGCAACCGGCAGGTGGCGGATGTGGTTGGCGCTCATCACTGCCAGCGCATCCTCAAGGCTGGCAGAGGGTGCAACTGTGATCGCGGGTGAGGACATGATCTCGCTGACAGGCACATCTTTCGAAGCCTTCCCTCTGAGGATGATCTTGCGGGCATAATCGCGTTCGGAGACCACCCCAATCAGTTTTTCACCATCCATAACCAGTAAAGCGCCAATATTTTTCTCAGCCATCAACTCCAGGGCATCATACACTTTTGCACCGGGAGCAATACTCCACACAGCATTGCCTTTTTTCTCCAGCAAGGTTTTCACCGTATGCATGGCACACCTCCTGGTTTGAGTATAACGGAAAGGGGAGCGGGAATCAATCACCTGCAGTGCGGCGGGTGGACACCCACAGCTGGCTGCCGTCGGTGGCAAGATCCACCCAGCCATAATTTGCCAGGCTCAACACATTTGTGGAATCATCATGTTCGATAAATGATGGTGAAATGTACAATACAGCTGCTGGCGCAGTGTTATTCAACCATAAAGCATCAATGGTTTCCTCGCCCGGGAGCAGAATAATTTCCGGTGAAGCCCCAAGTCCATCCAACCAGCTGGCTGTTGCTAAAGGGTCATTATCAGCAGGGAGTAGGATTTCTAAATCGCCGTAGCGCACCAGGGAGGCACAGGTCTGCTTGCAGGCTGTGGATATGAAGATATTGGCGCTGTCCTGGAGGGTTATGCGGGCAGGCAGGTCGAAACCCTGCCACTCTGCACCCCAATCCAGTGAACGACTGAAAAGGTCAGCCCCATTGTTCTCTGTCAACAGGCTGTATGGAGAAAGGATGTTACCCGGCAGGCGGTTGGCGATCCCAGATACACTCTTGCGGTCAATGCTTTCAGAAGTCCAGATCAGTCCGGTCAATGGACTGGAAACCGACTGCTGCCATTGCGTCAATTCCTGCATGGCTGCTGATGATTCTTTTCCACCAGCAAGCAGCCAGCTGGTTCCCTTTCCATCCAACAGCAGGACAGCCTGCCCGTCATCCTGTTCCGGGATGATCACATGCAGACGATCATCCAGCCTGGTGAGAGCTGGTTTCCATACCGAAACTGCCAGCAGGGCTGCCAGCAGCAATGCAGTCGATGGCAGGATGGTCAAGCGCCAGAATGCAGGCAGCCTGGTGCGGAAGACCAGCAGCAGGATCAAAGCATAAAAAGTGATGAGCCCAAGGGGGCTGAAGGCTTGCAGGGCGACCGGCTGGCTGCCCAGACCGGAGATCCAGGTAACCACTTTGATGGTATAGATAACCGGCGGCCAGGTCAGCCAGGCAAAAACCTGCCCGAGTGGAAACCAGACCAGGCTGAAAATGAGCATTAAACCACCCATGATCATCACCAGCGGTTGTACAGGCAGTATAAGCGGGTTGGCAGCCAAACCCGACAGGGGGAACTGGTGGAAGTGGAATGCCAGGACTGGCAGGGCAGCCAGCTGGGCAGCCAGGGTAAAGAGGATGTACTCGCTGACCGATTTGGTGAAAATTGAGTGCTGCAGCCTGGGAAAGTATTTTTCGGCCAGGCGCTCAAACCAGTTGGAGAGAGGATCCGCCAGCAAGACCAGTCCCATGGTGGCGCAAAAGGAAAGTTGAAAACTGGCATCCCATAACATGGCAGGGGTGATACCCGCCATCACAGCAGCTGTAAAAACGAGGCTGTTCATTCCGGTTTGGCGCCTGCCGATCAGGCTGCCCAGCAAGCCAGCAGCGCCCATGATGGCAGCCCGCACCACCGGCGGCTGTGCGCCAACCAGGATGGTGTAGAGGGCAACTGCTGACACCGTCACCCAGAAGACCCGCTTGCGGTTGGCAATCAATCTCGAAAACAGACTGACAAACAAGGCGCTGATGATCGATATGTTGAAACCGGATATGGCGATAATATGCGAGGTGCCGGTGTTGCGGAAGGCATTCGCCACATCTGCTGGAATGTTGCGCTCATTGCCCAGCAGGATCCCATCCAGAAGGCTGGCTTCAGGCCAGGGCAATAACCGGTAAAGCTTTTCCTCCGCAGCCAGCCGGACTTTCCAGAGCAGGCTGGTGATAGATGGCTTTTCAGCTGGCTGAACCTGCTGGACTACCGGGTATGCCATGTAGGTATACACATTCTGGCGCGCCAGATAGTTGCGGTAATCAAAATTCTGCCCTTCAGGGGCCTGTTCTACCTTTCCGCTCAATACCACCCGGTCGCCGGCATCCCAATCAGGGTTCCAGGGCAGCCGTACCAGTACATTTCCCCTGACTGGCTGCGGCTGGCTGCCAGGCGCAAGAACTGTATCGGCTTTCACCCGCAGCAGAACGGCATTGGTGCGGATATCCGGAAAGGCGTTCACGCTGCCGGTCAGGGTGACTTGTTCATATTGTGTATACCAAACCAGGCTGCCGGGTACAAAGCGGGGTTGTGAAAGCACGTAGCGGCCTGCGCCTAGGCTTGTAACAGCCAGGAGCAGGAATAAAGGAAACGGGCTGACCGTGCGGAAACTGCGGATGCTTTTCCACCGCCGGGCATACCGGCTTTCCAGCCAGGCGCCAGCACCCAGGGCTGCAGTGATGATCAGCCAGGCATACCAGGGCAGCGGAACCTGCTTGCCAAGGAGTATCCCGCCCAAGAAGAAGACAGTCAGCCAGATCAGGGGAAGGTGTTGCATGGTTTCAGGCCATTCTGAATAACAGGTTCATGATTGCGGTCCTGGCAGTCTGATGACGATGGATGATTTGCACCCCGAAAAGCAACTGCCGGTACAATAAAGCTGATACCAGTATTGGGTTTTGTAGTATGGTATGATTTTAGCCCGGAGATGCCTTTGATGCAATTTCAGAAGTGGCTGCAGAAATCCTGGTTCTATCCCCTCGCCGTCCTGGCGGTAATGCTCATCGCTTACGGGCTGCAGCTCTTCCGCCTTGGGTTTTACTGGGATGACTGGCAGGCGCTGTACCTCTCCCGTTTTGGGAGCGCCCGGGTGTACTGGGATTTCTTCCTGGCAGACCGGCCGCTTTCAGCCTGGACATATATCCTTACCATGCCGGTGCTGGGGCTGCACCCGTGGGCCTGGCAGGTATTTACCCTGATCATGCGCTGGCTGAGTGTGATGGGCGTGGTTTGGGCTTTCAGCCTGGCCTGGCCGCAGCAGCGCTGGCAGGTGCGCTGGATGGGCTTGCTGCTGGCTGTTTACCCTGGTTTCACCCAGCAAGCTATCTCGGTAGCCTATTCCCAACATTTTATTACCTACGCCTTGTTCACCCTTTCCCTGGCAGGTATGCTGGCGGCTGTACTCAACCAGAAGCGTTACTGGCTTTTCACCGGGCTGGCATGGTTCGCCAGCCTGCTGCACATGCTCACGATGGAATATTTCGTGGGGTTGGAGTTGCTGCGCCCGTTGCTGCTCGGTTTTATCTTTTTTGGCAGGGAGGCCGACAGGCGTACTGCACTGAAGAAAACCGTGCTGCACTGGCTGCCGTACCTGCTCAGCCTGCTGGTGTTTGGGATGTACCGCTTTGTATGGCTGCCGGGCATGCTTACTGCAGTCGACGAGAACGCCCTGGTGCTGCTGCAGCAGCTTAAAGACCAGCCAGGTGCAGCACTGCTGCAGTTGATCCAGCTGGCGCTGCGCGACTCGCTGCATACCAGCCTGTTTGCCTGGTTTAACACCATCGCACCGGCCACGATTACACTTAAAGCAAAATTCACCATTTTCTCCTGGGCGGTTGGTGCGGCGACGGCTGTGCTGGCCGCCTGGCTCAGCATACGGAGCACCAAGAATGAGAATGAATTGGCCCGCAAAGCTGCCGGATCTTTCCACTTGCAGGCGGTCATGCTTGGCATCGCTGCCCTGCTGCTGGGAGGTCTGCCTGTCTGGTTGACCAACCGCCAGATACTCGAAGGTGCCTGGTCTGACCGGTTTACCCTGGCGCCGATGCTGGGGGCAGCCGTGCTGCTTGTGGCAGTGGTGGATTGGCTGGCAAGGAGTAACGCCCGGAAGGTAGTTGTCCTGGCAGCCTTCCTGGGAATGGCTGTGGCTGCCCACGTACGCAACTCGGATGCCTATGCCGATGCCTGGCAGATCCAGCGGCAGTACTACTGGCAGGTTTCCTGGAGGGTGCCTTCATTACAAGAGGGAACAGCCATCCTGGGACCGGAAATCCCATTCTCCTATGTTTCCGGTATTTCGCTGGGCTTTGCCTACAATATACTTTATGACCTGCAGCCGGATTCGATGCAGGTACCAACCTGGTTCATTGAAGCTTTGCGCTACCGCAATAGCAATGTACTGTTGGACTTCAAACCTGGTACAGCCATCCGGTACAAGGAGTTACGCAACCTAACTTTTGAAGGCAATACCGACCAGGCTTTGGCGGTTAATTACAATGCAGCCAGGGGCTGTGTACGGGTAATGGATCCCATTTACCAGAGTGCACCGTACCTTTCCAGTTACCCGATCAATGAAGGGGAACTGGAGCTTTATGCCATCTCGCACCCCGAACAGTTATTGGCCCAACCCGTTGAAAACGGTAAGTTGATGCACTCCATTTTCGGTGCATCGCCAACCGATGACTGGTGCTACTATTACCAGAAAGCTGACCTGGCCCGCCAGCTGAAGGATTGGGAAAGCATCCCCGGGTTGTACTGGCAATCGCAGGAAGGCGGGTATTTGCCCTACAACGGAACCGA
>DHHC01000026.1:53966-80989 GCA_002403095.1 Leptolinea sp. UBA4782 | reverse complement strand
GCATCGATGTCGGAGGGGGTGGATAACGTCCTGTGCCAGACCTGGAGCCGGATCATCGAGCAAACCGGTGCAAGTGCAGAAGCTGGCAAGGCGGCGGCAGAGGCAACAACTTCCCTCGATTGCAAGCCATAAAAAACCTCCCCGGCAATTTCCCGGGGAGGTTTGCACTTCAAGGTAGCTATATGTTTTGTTTCTCCAGGATCTCCTGGATACGCGGGTGTCCGCGGTAATAGCCATGATACTTTTCCGGCAGGCAGGCAGCAATGCGGCACATGATCTCGTCCGTCAACTCCTTGGTGTGCTCCTCACGGTTGTTGCGGTCAATCTGAGGTAATTTGTATGCAGGCCCAAACCGGGCAATAATGTTAAGTTTGCGCAGCTTTTTCCAGGATGAAACAACAGTCTCAGTGCCTGCCAATCCTACCGGTACGATGGGAACATCCATTTTTGTGGCAAGCAAGATAGAACCGCTTTTCCCCTCCAGTAATTGTCCTGTTTTACTCCGGGTTCCTTCAGGTGAGATGCCCAGAGCACGCCCTTGCTTGAATACTTCAAATGCAGCTTGAAAGGCGGCAAAATCCGCCCGGGTACGGTCGATCCAGATGGCTTCGGTAGATTTCACAAACCAGGTTATAAACAGGTTGCTTTTGTATTTATCTGTAACCAGTGCGGTTATGTCCAGGCGTACCGGATTGAGAAATAACACAGGTATGTCCATCCGGCTGAGGTGGTTTGTGGTCACCAAGACAGGCCCTTCTTTTGGCAGGTACTCCAATCCCTCATACTGAATGGTCATCAGTTTTGGTGCCAGGAAGCTGATTAACTTGCGCAGTTGTGCTCTTTCCAATGGTTCTCCGGAATTCCTTAAAAGTATTGACTCAAAAAGTGGCTCAGGTTATTCCCAGTTCCTGCAAAATTGTGAACGTATGCTGATACTTCATTTTACTCATTTTCTACCGGCTGTTTTCTTACAGTCTCGTTAGAATCTTCTGTTTCAACCCCGCTGGCTGTCTTCGGGCGTAACGCCTTTCGGGCAGCAATGAGGATGCCTGCCAGGCAAATAGAAAGCACGCCCAGCGTCAACGGGGCTATGCCGCCAAGCCGCAAAAGGATTACGTTCAGTTGATTGACCGGCTGCAGGTACTCCGCAAGGCCCATCAGCAAACCGAAGGTGTTCCACAACCCGTGGATGAACACTGCCAGAAGGTAAGCCAGCGCCAGCCGGGTGTACTTTCGATCACTGAAGGCACTAGCCAGCCCCCAGCCAACCAGGCCGGAAGTGACGGTGTGCAGGATTCCGGTTGCTACCCGACTTACAAGCAGTACAGGCCAGTTCTCCCCCAGCGGACTGGCCAGGTAGCCAAGGCTCTCCAGCAGGGCGAAAGCGGCTCCACAGATCATGCCGTAAAAGAAACCGCGGGCGGGAGTGATATTCTTTACGAACATCCATACCCACAATGGCTTGAACAATTCCTCCAGCAGGGGGATGATCACTGAAGTCACTGATACCAGGGCAAACATTACCCAGGGATTCTGGAGCAATGGCTGGACAATTCTGAGCAGCAGAACAGGATCCATTTTGGAACCGGCTATCTGCTTTATTAGTGCTTCCAGCTGTTGAAGCCGGTCGGGTGAAATGACCAGGAAAAACATGACCACACCGCCCAGAAAGAGCAGGATAATAATCTCCAGCAGCATGATCAAGGCCGGGGTGACCATCAGGCTTGCGCCCAGTACACTCCAGGCTGCCTGCCGGCTGACCTCCTTGGAGCCTTTACTGCCCAGGCGCAGCCACAACACCAGCGGTATTGAGATGAGGGCTGTGGTGAGAGGCGGAATGACCAGCCAGTTGAGCGTATTCTTCCCGGCGGCTAAAACACCGAGTAAATACAAAACCAGCCAGGCTCCAACTGCGATCCAGGGCCATGCAATTCCAACAGAATTGATTCCTGCCGCAGGTTTATGGCGCAAACGGTTGACAGAATAATACACCCCGGGAACGAGGAGCAAAACTACCAGCACCAGGATCCAGCCCAGGGCAAAGTTTGTATACACCACATCATTGTTTCCCCCGCTGATCCTGGTCAGCATCCCGCTCAGAAATAAAACGCCGGCAGAGGTCAAAGAAATTACCACTCCGCTGGCGCTCAAGATCAGGTAGAGCAGGGAAGGGATATGCGTGGTGGGACGGGTTTGCATTATTCTTTTTCTATATCAACACCCAGGATGTAATCTGGTTCCGAGAGATCTCCGCCTGCAGAAGGGTCGCGCACGTTAAGAGCTTTCACCACATCTAATCCATTGACCACCTGCCCGAAGATGGTGTACTGGCCATCAAGCTGGGGCAGTTCGGTCATGGTGATGAAAAACTGGCTGCCATTTGAATCCGGCCCAGATGACGCCATCCCCACGACCCCGGCTTTATCGTACTTCAATTCGTTGATCTCAGTGGTAAACAGGTACCCGGGAATGCCGTAACCGGTGCCGGTCGGGTCGCCGCTCTGGGCAAGCAGTCCATCCAGGACACGGTGGAACGGGTTGCCATCAAACCAGTGGTTTTCTGCCAGGAAGATAAAATTGTTCACCGCCATGGGAGCTTTGTCCGGGTAGAGGTCAACAACGATATCCCCTTTGGTGGTGTGTATAGTTGCCTGGTACCGGGAGGTGACATCCACCGTCATGGGCGGGCAATCTATGAACTGTTTATCTTCCAGCGCGAACAGTTCAATAATCAGCGCAAGGTTCGCATAATCGCGGGCAGACTGGTATGGCTGTCCATTGATCAGCAGGAATGGGGTTCCCGGGATAGGGATACTGGCTGCGCTGTCGTATGCCTGCTGGACCTTCTCTGTAATTACCTGGCTTTTCAGGTCACTGGCAAATCGGGTTGCATCCAAACCAATGTCAGAAGCTGCCCCGGCCAGCCAGGTCTCAAACTCAGCCGGGCTCATCATGCTCCAGGTTTCAGAGGCGGTCTCAAACAGGAGGGCTTTCATCTCCCAGAATTTTCCCTGTAAACCGGCGGCCTCAGCGGCTGAAGCTGCCAGAAATGCCTTATCATGCAAGGAGGTGAGCGGGTAATGGCGGAACACCACCCGCAGATCATCCGGATACGCTGCCTGTAGTTGTTCCAATACAGGCTCAAAGGCTATACAGATCGGGCACTGGAAATCGCTGTACACAACCAGGGTAACGGCTGCATCTTCCGGGCCTTCTACCCAGTCAGCTTCACTGACCTCCGGAAAGAGGCTTTCTTCTGATGGATCGGGGGTTGATAGTATGCTGAAGGGGGCGCAATTCGGACCCTCCTCAGTAGACCCAGGGGTAGCTGATGGCGAAACAACTGCAGCAGAAGTCTCGGCAGCTTGCTCAGTTTCGGCTGGCAAGGTAGTATAGATTCGGGCTGTTTTCTTGCCTGATGAATCGAGGACCAGGGAGACCAGAGCTGCCACCACAATCAAGGAAGTTAATGCAATCAAACTGTATAACAGCCAGTTGCGTTTGGGTTTGGGTGCGGGATCGGCGGGAAGCTGTTCCTGCGGTAATTCGGGAGGGAGGTTTTCTTCCATATATGCTCTTTAATAAACTGAAATGTGTTTTTCGCTGTACTTCAACTTCTGGCTGTTTTAATCCGCTCCAGCACCAGTCTGCGCAGGTCTACCTGGACCTTTTCGATTTCCTGGTCTGCATTCACAATCGCCCAGCGCTTTGGATCCTTGTGCGCCATGGTGAGGTAACCATCTCGCACCCTCTGGTGAAAGGCGATCTGGTAATCATCCAGCCGGTTCCACTCCCCGCCGCCAACTTTGCGGCGGTTTAACCCGGCGATAGCATCGATATCGAACAGGATGGTCAGGTCCGGCCACAGACCGCCGGTGGCAAAATCGAGCAACTGCTGCAAGATCTGCAGATCATTGCCGTGCCCGTATCCCTGGTATGCCAGGGTTGAATCGGCATAGCGGTCACACAGGATGATCTCTCCCCTTTGCAGGCGCGGTCGGATCACCTCTTCCACCAGCTGGGCGCGTGCTGCACAGAAGAGCAGGGTTTCGGTACGCGGGTACATGGAGCGGTTATCCAGCCGCATCAACACCTCGCGCACCTGGTCGCTGATGGTTGTGCCGCCCGGTTCGCGGGTAGTAAAAACGGTGTACCCCTCGCGGCTCAAATACTCCGCCAGGGGTTGAACCTGGGTGGACTTGCCGCTTCCGTCCGGTCCTTCGAGAGAGATGAACATGTTACTCCTTAAAGATCCTGACCCTGCGGTGGGGCTCTTTGCCATAAGAGTGCGATACCAGTTGTGCCTGGCGTGCCAGCTCATGCTGCATGCGGCGAACCTGGGCATTGGCCGGGGGAAGGTCGACCCAGTGCTGCCCGTTCAGGACGGACTGGATGGCATACTGGGTCTGGTCAGTGATTTCTTCCACAGCCGGCATGTCCGGCTGGAGTGCAATGTTGTACAGGTCTGCCAGTGACTGTTCGATCTGGCTGACAGTATTGGCGCGCAGGACATAAATGGGCATGCCGCGCGCTTCAGCATCCAGGATGGTCTGCTGGCGGCTGCGGTAATAGGTGCGCAGGGTGATGATCACATCAGCCGATTCCAGGTCTTTCACCAGGACCAGGGATACACCCAGCCGCTTGGCTGCCTGGAGCAGCCGGTTGCGGGCTACCCCGTACGGATAGATGCGCACCTGGGTTCTGGGTGTATTGGGGGTTTTGTTTTCTGCAGCCGGCTCGCCTTGTGTGCCATTCATGTTGGGGAAATAGGGTGGAGCGCTGGCAGTTCTGGATGGCTGGTAAGGTTCTAAACCGGATACGGTCAACCTGCGCTGGCCCTGGTTGGCACTCTGGCGGGATGGAAAGGCA
The DNA here is from genome assembly GCA_002403095.1 of Leptolinea sp. UBA4782. Taxonomy (GTDB): domain Bacteria; phylum Chloroflexota; class Anaerolineae; order Anaerolineales; family Anaerolineaceae; genus UBA4782. The sequence continues at coordinate 76,120 of DHHC01000026.1, read as the reverse complement.
GGGGGCGGCGGCGCTTTCTCGATATGGATTTCATCCTGGTCGTCGCGGTAGCGGATCTCCGGTTGGAGCGCAATACCGCGCACCATTGAATCAACCGAGGCTGCCACATCGGGGTGGACAGCCAGGCGGTCGCGTTCGATGATCTCGACCAGCATGTCAAAGGTTGGGGCTGAACGCCTTTCGAGAACGGTTTTCTGGGTGCTGCGCCGGCGGGCTTCTTCATCCGATAGGGTAACCGATTCAATCCCGCCTACCAGGTCCGACAGGGTTGGGTTTAGGAGCAGGTTTTCAAGGGTACGCCCGTGGGCGGTACCGATAAGCTGCACCCCGCGCTCGGCAATTGTGCGGGCAGCCACAGCTTCCAGCTCACGCCCGATCTCGTCAATGACAATCACTTCGGGGTTGTGGTTCTCCACTGCTTCAATCATGACCTCATGCTGCAGGGAGGGGGTTGCCACCTGCATGCGGCGGGCTTTCCCGATGGCTGGATGGGGAACATCGCCGTCGCCACCGATCTCGTTGGAGGTGTCGACGATGATAACGCGCTTGTTTTCCGCCAGAATGCGTGCGGCTTCTCTCAGCATGGTAGTCTTGCCGATACCGGGCTTACCCAGCAGCAGCAGGCTCTTGCCCGATTCGACCAGGTCCTGGATGATATCGAGGGTACCGTACACTGCCCGGCCGACACGGCAAGTCAGCCCGACAATAGCGGCATGGCGGTTTCGGATAGCTGAAATGCGGTGCAGGGTGCGCTCCAGCCCGGCGCGGTTGTCTGCATCGAAATCACCGATCTTGTCCACAACGTTATTGATATCATCATGGGTGGTTTCTTGATTGACCAGCTGGATCTCGCGGTCAACAAAGCGCGCCAGGGGGGTACGCCCCAGGTCCAGCACGATTTCGATCAGGTTATCGGAGTTATTGGCTGCCTGTACCGCCCGTGAAATGTGGGAAGGCAGGACATCCAGCAAAGCTTGAAGGTCGTCGGTTATTCTGCGTTGTGTCATTTATACCAATATCCCGTTTGTTTTGATTCTACCTGTAATTAACAAATTCATCATCCTTTGGCACCAGATTCGTTTCCCTGCCGGTCGAATCCCAGGATGGGTGTGGTAGGCTCAGTCCTTTGTTCATTCCGGACGGCATGAACTACAGGCAGCGCTGCTTTCTGGAGGATTGCCAGCCGTTTGACCATGAGGGCCTGGCGAGGCATTACCTGCCAGTCCATCGATTCAAGCGCAGGCTCCAGCCAGGCCTGGTAGGAACGCACCCCGAAATACACCGGAAGGCGGGTTTCACGGTGCAGCTGGGCTTCCAGGCATGCCAGCACTTGCGGGGCATTCTTGACTTCCGGGTGCAGCAAGGGCAAAACAAACACCCCGTGCAGGCCGGTTTTCACTGCCGCCCAACCAACCGTCTCCCCTGAGAAACGCAGAACCCTTCCGCCAGGCAGGCTGGCAGGGAAGGGCTCCGCAGACTGGACAATGGGGGGAAGCAAGTACTGGTAAAGGTTCTTTACTGTCAGGTAATCGCTCGAAGCTGGCTGGTGCCAGCTGGATTTGCCTGTCTCCTGCCGGCCGCCTGCTGGAACTTTCCAGACATGCTGCCAGCCGTAAACAGAGAAACCAGCGTGGCGGAATTGCTCAAAGAGGCTGCTGCTTTCGGGCACTTCTGCTACCAGGCTGTGGGCATCCCATTCACCTGCCATGGATGCCATTCCCTGTAGGAGCAGCAGCAGCCCTTTGCTTTCACCGGCTGATTCCGGCAGGAAGAATGCCATGCGGGCAAATTCCTCACCCTGGTTGATGCTGAACTGGCCAATCAGTTTCGGCCCCTCATCCCTGTCCACCACCCCTGTGAAGCTTCCCCGGCTGGGGTGCAGCTGCCCAAGCATTCCAGCTGGACCCAGCGGGTTGCCATGCGTCAATACCAGTGCACTGTCCAATGGAACAACTGCATTGTGGTGGCGCATGATCGCCAACAGGTCATACCAGCTTAGTGGTCGGATCTCGATTTTACCAGCTCCAAAAAGTAGCGGTGGAAGCGGTCATCCGGTGTCAGTTCAGGGTGAAATACCGTTGCCAGCAAATGTCCCTGCCGGGCTGCCACAATCCTGCCGTCGGGCAAGGATGCCAGCACCTTTGCTGAACCGCTGACCGAATCGATCAGCGGGGCGCGGATGAAAACCGCATGATATGGTTTTCCGGAAGGGTCAACAGACTTTAATTCCGGCACATCCAGGTCAATTTCAAAGCTGTCTACCTGCCTGCCAAATGCATTCCGGATCACTGAAATATCCATCAGGTCCAGCAGGGGCTGCTCATTTCCGGCATCCCTGGACAGGAATATCGCCCCGGCACAGGTGCCCCAGACGGCATGCATTCTGCCGAACTCCCGTAGAGGTTCGATCAGATCATACGCGGCGGCCAGTTTTCCCATGGTGGTTGATTCTCCTCCCGGAATGACCAGCCCCGCCAGTCCGGCAAGCTGGCCTGGCTGCCTGACCTGCCTGACGGCAGCGCCCAGCTTTTCAAGCATTGCCTGGTGTTCAGCAAAATCGCCTTGCAGCGCAAGAACACCTATTTCCATATTGCGAGGTTACCAGCCCCTTCCGGCAATTTTTTCTGTTTCTGGCATCACCGCGACTGACCGCCCGACCATGGGCTCACCCAGGTTGCGGCTGACTTCAGCCAGAACCTGCGGATCATTGTAGTGGGTGGTGGCTTTTACAATGGCAGCGGCTCTTCTGGCAGGATCGCCGGATTTGAAAATGCCGGAGCCGACGAAAACACCATCAACACCAATTTGCATCATCAGGGCTGCGTCTGCCGGGGTGGCTATTCCGCCAGCAGCAAAATTGACCACCGGCATCCGCCCCAGGGTTCGGGTTTCAAGTACCAGTTCATAGGGCGCCCCGATCTCTTTGGAAAATGCCATCACCTCTTCTTCGGGCAAGTATTGCAGGGTGCGGATTTCACCCAGAACGGTCCGGGCGTGGCGCACGGCTTCGACCACATCCCCGGTCCCCGCTTCGCCCTTGGTACGGATCATGGCAGCGCCTTCTCCGATGCGGCGCAGGGCCTCCCCGAGGTTGCGGCATCCGCACACAAAGGGTACTTTGAACGCGTGCTTATAGATATGATGTGCTTCATCTGCAGGGGTTAAAACTTCTGATTCATCAATGTAGTCTACCCCGATCGCTTCCAGTATCTGGGCTTCCACGAAGTGTCCGATGCGGGCTTTTGCCATAACCGGGATGGATACGGCATCCATGATCTTGAGGATGATCTCGGGATCAGTCATACGGGCCACGCCCCCGGTGGCACGGATATCGGCTGGTACGCGCTCGAGCGCCATAACGGCTACAGCGCCGGCATCTTCAGCGATTTTGGCATGATCAGGAGTTACCACATCCATGATCACGCCGCCCTTCAACATTTGGGCTAAACCTTTTTTAACGGCAAAGGTTGCCACTTCCTTTTCCATACAACCTCCTGTTAGATTTTTCTACATTTTTATTCTACCACGCTGTCCAAATTAATGAAGATGCGGTCTTGTAATTCAAGTTGTTAATGAAACTATTAGCCTTTAATAATCAACAAATCCCTGAATTCAGGGACTTGTTCATTGCTTATTCTAATCTGGGGTTATTGTGAACTTAGCGCTTCATCCGGAAGAAATAAAACGCCATGCCTGCACCAACCAGGATCAATACCGCACCGATGATCAGCATCAGCGGCGACCGGCTGCCTTCTTCTATGGTGTGCGGCTCTGCTGCGGAACTCAGCTGGGCTCCAAAGTTCAAAATCGAAAGATCGCCGGCTTTAACCACGAGCGGATAGTTCATTGCGGTGGTTGGATTGTACCCTTCTGGAGGGGCGACCGAAACGTTGTAGTCGCCTTCGGGCACCTCTTCGAAGCATATCGGATTGGTGGTGCCAGGCTGTTCATCGGTCTGGGTGGTGCCAGTCAGGTTGACCGTACCAGACCGGTTGGTCAAGCTGACAGCGCCACCGGGGATTTGCATTTCAGTTTCTTCGGGGTTGGCATTCCCATTCACATCTTCATACAGGTAAACACATACCTTGCCATTGCCATTAAACGGCGTGGCGGTCGGCAGGATCGGCGTCAGGGTAGGCGAAGGCCCGATGGTGGGCGTGGGGGTTTCATAATATGCCAGGACCAGCTGCTGTCCTTCCTGCAGCGTGCAGGCGTCATCCAGGTTGTTTATCTGGATGATCTGGTTGACTTTAACCCCGGTCAATAGCTCGATCAGCAGGCAGGTATCATTGGCCTGCACTACATAGATGATTCGTCCGGTTTCATCGGGGGTGTTGGTAGTATAGAATACCTGCTGCTGTGAATCTGCCTGGGCAGGAATGCTGAATGCAATCATCAGCCCGATAAACAGTACAGGGATTATCACAATCATAAAACGCAAGCGGGTTCTCATCTGCGCAAAATTATAACATCAAAGACAGGGGAGCAATGAAGAGCAGTGTTCCGGTCTTCTCGGCTGTAAATAGCATACAATAGGGGTAGCTTGCCTGTAACATTCATAACCTGGAGCGACTTATGCCCACATTGCACCTTGTTCCGCATACCCACTGGGACCGTGAATGGTACCGTACCTTTGAGGCTTTCCGCTTCAAACTGGTACAGCTGGTTGACAGCCTGCTGGATATCCTCGCCAGCGACCCGGACTACCGCAATTTCATGCTGGACGGGCAAACCATTGTGCTGGAGGATTACCTGCAAATCCGCCCGGAGAAAGCTGAAGAATTAACCCGCCGCATCCATGAAGGCCGCATCCAGATCGGACCCTGGTACATTCTGCCGGACGAATTCCTGGTCAGCCCGGAAGCTACCATCCGCAACCTGCTCATCGGCCGGGAGATCTGCCATAACTATGGCAGCATCATGCCGGTCGGCTACATCCCCGACCCGTTTGGGCATATTGGGCAAATGCCACAAATACTACAGGGTTTTGGCATCGAAAGCGCCTGCTTGTGGCGCGGCATGGAGCCCGCCCCCAGCGAAATGTGGTGGCAGGCTCCAGATGGAACACGGGTTTTCCTGTGCAACCTGCGTGAGAGTTATTCAAACGCCTGGGATGTGCTGGCCGGCGGGCTGGAAGGATTCATTGACAAGATTGAGGAAAAGGAAGCTGCTCTGGCACCCCATACCAAAGCTCCCCACCGGTTGCTGCTGTTTGGCACAGACCATCAGATGCCGGACGCCCGCACCCCGCAGGCAGTACGCCGGTTCATGGCACAGCCGGAACGGCAGATTGACCTGGTCCATTCCACCCTGCCTGCTTACGCCGAGGCAGCCCTGAAATGGCTGCAGGAAAACAAAGTGGAAATCCCGGTTGTGCAGGGAGAATTGCGGACTTCACCAACCATTAACCTGCTGCCGGGGGTGCTGAGCGCGCGCATGTGGATCAAGCAGCGCAACCATCTCAGCGAAACCCTGCTGGAAAGGTATGCAGAACCGTTGAGTGTCTGGGCCTGGCTTGCCAGCCCTGGCAGTAAACCGGGTTCCCCGGAGTCTTGCGGATTCCTGGATTATGCCTGGCGGCTGCTTATTCAGAACCACCCGCATGATTCTATCTGCGGATGTTCCATCGATCCGGTGCATGAAGAAATGCGTACCCGCTTCGATAAAGTCGACCAGGTGGGCAGGCTGGTGACCGGGTATTCGCTGGATTTAATCGCCCGCCAGGTGGATACCCGCCAGGATCAAAGGGATTGTTTTGCCAGCCTGTTAATCTTTAATCCGCTGCAATATACCAGGACTGATGTTGTACGGGCAGGTGTCAGTTTCCCGGCAGCGGTGCGGGGGCTTGAGGTGGTTTTTGCGGATGGAAGCACATCACCCTGCACGGTGCTTAACAGTGAGAGCCATACAGTAGCCCGTTACGAGGTTGACCGGGATGGGCTGTTTGAGCTGGCTCCTTTACTGCAAGGCGGCAATGGCGGGTATGGCATTAAAGCCATCGGCACCTATAAAGAAGGAATAACAGGCTTTATCGATGTGATCATGGAGCAGGAAAAGCCTTCTGATCCGCAGGCAGTTGAACGGGGGTTGGGTTTGCTGCAAGAACTGGTTGAGGATGAAACGATCACCCATTTTTCAGTCCATGCGCACACACCAGTTCAAGCCCAGATCCAGTTTGTGGCGAAAAACATCCCTGGTTTCGGGTATATTGCAGCCGGGCTGCGGCCTGCGCCCGAAGTACCCGCGGATAAGGAACAAACCCTCTCCATTGGGAACGACTGGCTTACTCTGGGGATGGACACAGTTGATGGCTGTCTGACCCTGGTCGACCATGAAAGTGGCTGCACCTACCCAGGTTTGCACTTCTTCAGCGACGGCGGCGATGTGGGCGATGAGTACAACTTCTCCCCGCCGCAAAACGATTCCCTTCTGTCCAGCCATTCCAGTTTCCAGGGTGCTGAAAAGGTAGGTTACCCGGACCATGAAGAATTGCGGCTGCAATGGTTGATGGAAATTCCAGTCCGCACCTCCCCCGACCGGCAGGCGCGCAGTCCTGTAACCCTGCCGATGGAGATCACCAGCCGGGTATCAGTTTACCCTGGCATCAAACGGGTCGATTTCGAGACGTGCATCACCCAGACAAGCGATGATCACCGTGTCAGGGTGCATTTCCCGGTTCCGTTTACTGCCGATTGCGCCTTTCATGACGGCCATTTCGAGCTGGTAAAGCGGCTGGTCTTGCCGCCTTTGATGCAGGTGGACTGGATCGAACAACGCCGCCCCGAAGTGCCCCAGCGCGCATTCAGCGATCTTTCAGACGGGGAAAAGGGCTTACTCCTGGCTGCCTGTGGTTTACCGGAGATCGGAATTCAGCACCGGGAAAATGGGAACCTGGAAGCCGCCCTAACCTTGCTGCGCTGTGTTGGATGGCTTTCGCGCGATGATTTCTCCACCCGCAAAGGACATGCCGGGCCGATGCTGGCAACACCCGGCGCCCAGATGCATGGGACATACACCTTCAGCTATGCGCTCATCCCACATGGCAGCTCGCCTGAACAGGCAATGGCTGCTGGTTACGGTTTCTCCGCCCCTCTAGCCGGCCAGGTTACCAGCCTGCATGAAGGCGGGCTGCCCTCAAGTGGAAGCTTCCTGGATATCCATCCCGATTCGTTCCAGGTAACCGCAATAAAGCCAGCTGAAGACAGGACTGGTTGGATTGTGCGCGGGTTTAATTTGCTAGATGTGCCGCTGCAATGTACCCTGCAATTCCGTGTTCCAGTCGACAAGGTCTTTTTTGCTAACCTGGCAGAAGAGATCCTGGAGCCGGTTGATCTGGATACCGAAGGTAAAGCCAGTTTTACGGCACCTGCCCACAAGATAATTACACTTAAGGTAACGTGACAGATTGGTTGTGTAAATAAAAAATCGCCGGTTTTCCGGCGATTTTCGTTTACTGATTACTCTGGTGTTAGTCTGCCAGAGCATTTATGGTTTTGCGGTCATGCCTGCGCAGGAAGTATTTGGTAATCTCCTCTGCCACAGCTGGGATGAGTGACAGCCCCAGCACGATCAGCCATTCGATTGGCGCCATGAAGTGGGTATTGAAGATCGGCTGCAGGAAGGGTACGCTGACCACCAGGATCAACAAGAGGATGGACAGCCCGACTGCATATTGCATGTACTTGTTTGAAAATACACCCAGTTTGAATAAGGAAACACGCTCTGAGCGGACGGTATAAGCGCGGAAAAGCTCGCACAGGGAAAGGGTGACAAATGCCATGGTCTCAGCTGTCTGCACATCCACACCGCGCCAATCATGCTGGATCAGGTATGCCAGCGGGTTGGTCCCAGCCGGGATGCCCTGACCTTCCAGGTGCCAGATCAACCCGAGGGCAAATGCCAGCAGCACACAGCTGGTCTGGGCGATGGTTTGGATGATGATACCGGCTTGCATCGAACTGTTGATAACCGGTTCGCGTTTTGGCCTGGGCGGACGCTGCATGACATCCGGGTCTCCCTTTTCCATGGCCAAAGCCAGGGCGGGGGCTCCATCGGTTAACAGGTTCAGCCACAAGAGCTGTATGGCAGTGAGCGGGGTGGGCAATCCCGCCAGGGTGGCCAGGAAGATGATCATGATCTCAGCCACATTCGATGAGAGCAAGAAGAACACAAACTTGCGGATGTTATTGTAAATTACGCGCCCTTGCTCGATAGCTGATACTATGCTGGCGTAATTGTCATCGGTGAGCACCATATCAGCGGTTTCTTTGGCCACATCTGTTCCAGTGATACCCATGGCCACACCGATGTCGGCGCGCTTGATTGCAGGGGCATCGTTCACCCCGTCACCGGTCATTGCCACCACCTGGTCATTGGCACGCAGGGCATCCACGATGCGCATCTTGTGCTCCGGGGATACCCGGGCGAAAACATCTGCCTGCATCACTTCTTTTTGCAGGGCAGGATCATCCAAATCCGCGATCTCATTGCCGGTTAAAACCTTCCGCCCAGGCCGAAGCAGGCCGATACTTTCGGCGATTGCCCGGGCAGTGTTGGGATAGTCGCCGGTGATCATGATGGTGCGCACGCCTGCATGGCGGGCAGTCATCAGGGCAGGTTTAACTTCAGGGCGGGCTGGGTCGATCATACCTACCATGCCCACAAAAACCAGGTCTTTTTCGAGGGTTTCGTCGTTCTTTTCTTGCGGCAGGCCGGGTACCAGCCTGTATGCCAGTCCAAGCACCCGCAGGGCATCCCTGGTCAGGCTGTCATTGGCATCCAGGATCACCAGGCGCATGGCATTATCCAGCGGTTGGGGCTGGTCATCCACGCCCTGGTAACTGGTGCACAGGTTGAGAACAACGTCCGGGGCGCCTTTTACAACGATTGCGCTCCACTCATTCTTGCCCTTATCATGAATAGGAGAAATATCGTCTGTAAGTGGAGCTTGAATGGCGTGCATGGTCAGCATGCGTTTGCGGGTGGAATCGAACGGTACCTCATCTACTCGCGGGTATGTCTGGTTGACCTGGAGGGCATACACCCCGGCTTTTGCTGCGGCCACCAGGATGGAACCTTCGGTCGGGTCGCCAATGATGCGGGTTGGTGAATTGCCGGATTCAACCTCTTCCAGTTCGGCATCATTGTTCAATACACCTACCCATAATGCGGTGGACAAACCGGGATAATCTTTCAGCTGTATTTTCTGATCGTTCAGTAAAAAGTCGCCTTTTGTACTGTAGCCTGTGCCGGTAATATTGAAGAAATGCTTATCCACCCATATGCGGGTGACAGTCATCTCATTTTGGGTCAGGGTTCCGGTTTTATCGGAGCAGATGACCGTTGCAGAACCGAGAGTTTCAACCGAGGAAAGGCGGCGGATGAGGGCATGCCTGCGCACCATTTCACGCATGCCCAGCGCCAGGCTGATGGTTACCACCGCAGGCAAGCCTTCGGGTACAGCTGCGATGGCCAGGCTGACGGCGATCATGAACATCTCAACGATGGCTTCCAGCCCGAAATTGGAACGCAAAAGCCCAACCAGGAATACCAGTCCGCAGATAGCCAGGGCAGCCCAGCCTAACACCTTGCCAAGGCTGTCCAGCCGCTTTTGAAGGGGGGTCTCCTCTTCTTCCACCAATTGCAGCATGCCTGCGATTAACCCAAGCTGAGTGTGCATGCCGGTGGAAACAACCACGCCCTTGCCGCGACCGTAATTGACCACAGTGCCCATAAAGGCGGTATTCTTACGGTCGCCAAGCGGGATATCCTTATCCAGCTGAAGGGCTGCATTTTTCTGCACGGGCACAGATTCGCCGGTCAGGGCGGCCTCTTCGATACGCAAGTTCACGGCTTCCAGCAGCCTCAGGTCAGCAGGAATAAAGTTGCCGGCTTCCAGAAAGACGACATCACCTGGTACCAGCAGGCTGGCCGGCACCGAAGTCCGGCGACCATCCCGCAGAACCTGCGCGTCAGGCGCAGATAACTTTTTGAGGGCTGCCAGGGCTTGTTCAGCCCTGTTTTCCTGCACCACCCCCAGGATGGCATTCAGCACGACAATCGCCAGGATAGCGCCGGATTCGACCCATTCTCCCATGACGGCAGAAATGACCGCTGCGACGATCAGCAGAATAACGATAAAGTTGTTCAGCTGGCTGATGACCAGCTGCAAAAATGTTGGGCGGGGTTTCTCCACCAGCTGGTTGGGGCCATATTCCTCCAACCGCTTTGCCGCTGTTTCACTGCTCAGTCCGTCCTGTAATGTGGTTTCAAGGCGCTGCAGAACTTCATCAGAGTTCAGGCTGTGCCAGGTGATGGATACATCTTTCGCTTCGGACATATCCGCAGGCTTGCTTAGTGTCAATTTTGCCTCCGATACTGGTTATGAATCAGGTCAGGGTTAAGATCCTGGAAGTTTGCGTTCCGGACCAATATAGGTTCCGTTTTTAATCACCGCATTCTTAGGGATAACCACGATCCCGTCGCGTGAGTACCAGTTGTCACCATCAATATCTGTACCGCGCGGGAAGGGGACGATGGTTACGCCGCGTCCAATGCGGGCATTCTTGTCCACGATTGCCCCTTTTATCAGGGTGCCTTCACCGATCCCAATTTCGACAAAATCCTCTTTCGAAAGGTTGTTTTCCCGCTGCAGGTAATCAGCCCCCATGATGATGCTGTCCTCGATCCTTGAACCGCTGCCGATCTGGCTGCGCAAACCGATGATCGAATGGCGGATGTCTGCCTTCTCGATACAGCAGCCTTCAGCAATGAGTACATTTTCGAGATGGCTGTCAGAGACAGCGCTGCCCGGCAGGTAGCGGGGGTGGGTATATATGGGATGGTCTGGGTCAAACATATTAAAAGGCGGGTTTGGCATGGTAAGCAGAAGATTTGCCTCGTAAAATGAGCGGATGGTTCCAATATCTGCCCAGAAGCCGTCAAAATCAAACCCGTTCACATTGTAGTGATTGATGGCATGCGGAATGACATGGCTGCCAAAGTCTTCAAATCCTTTTTGTGCCAGGAGGGCTTCAAGCGCATCAATGTTGAACATATATATACCCATTGAGCCGAGGTAAGGCCGTTCCGGTTCCTCCCGGCTTACCATTTTCTTGAGCAGCTTGGGATCGGTTGGTTTCTCTGCAAACTGGGTGATCTTAAAATCGCTATCGCGTTTGAGGATCCCGAAGCGGCCTGCTTCATCTGCCCGCACGGGTTGAATTGCCACGGTGATGTCAGCTTTTGTGTCCCAGTGGAAATGGGCCATGGCGTCGTAATCCATACGGTAAAGATGGTCGCCAGCCAGAATGAGCACATATTTTGCCCGGGTGGAGATGATTTCGAAGAACTGTTTTCGAACTGCATCTGCCGTCCCCTGGTACCAGTCGGTGGTTTCAGTGGTTTGCTCTGCAGCCCAAATCTGCACCCATCCGGTATGGAAATTATCAAACTGGTAGGTGCGGGAGATATGCCGGTGCAGCGAAACAGAATTAAACTGGGTCAGCACAGCAATGTGATAGATCTTCGAGTTGATGCAATTGCTGATGGGGATATCGATCAACCGGTATTTTCCTGCGATTGGCACTGCAGGTTTTGAGCGCTGCTGCGTGAGCGGGTATAGCCTCGCGCCGCGACCGCCCCCTAATATTACCGCTAGCACTTCACTATTATTTGGCATCTCACCCTCCAGGAAGTAGAAGTAATAACAAACCGCTGCCGATAATTGATTTCCTATAGCATATATCAACCTGGCAATCCCGTCAATTGATGGGATAACTAATTTTAGCGCTGAACATCATCAAAAGGATCAGCAGGAATGATCAATCCTATCTTAAATTCTACATATGTGTAAAGAAAAAGGGCTGTAGAAAATCTATATATCTATTACAGCCCTACATGTTTTATTCGTTTTGCCAGGTTTAGTCTGTTTCTTGATAGGCGGCAACTTGGGTACTCAAGGCGGTGCCCAGGTCTACCAGGCAGGTGTAAGCTATCATACTTTGAAGGGAAGTCTCAGCATAAACTTGCAGGCTGCTGGCACTGAGGATGATGTATACCGGGGTAAATGGTTGTCCAGGCTGGGCGGGGAAATCCATCAGCAGGGTTTCTACCTCTGGTGAAAGGATACCCTTTACAACCTCAGGCAGGTTCGAAAAACAGCAATAACGCTGCTGAAACCGGTCTGAACCGGCATCGACTGCCTGGCTTTTTTCAATTGCCAGCTGCAGGGTTTTTAACCCGGGTCTCAACCAGTTCCTGCCGCTGCCGGTCAGGCGGAATGCCATTTTGCTGCTTTTACCACTGAAGACCTGCAGCATCAGCCTGGGAACAACAACAAGAACGCCGCCATTGAGACGCACATTCTCGCTGTGCCAGTACAGGCTGTTAGTTGCGCCTGGGTTGTTTGTTTCCAGCGTCCACTCGACCCCTTTGCTGCTGGTTACGCTGAACTGCTGTTTCCCAACCTTCCAGCCGGATTGCCTGGCTGCGTTGAGGATCTCCTTCTCTGAATGGTCAACCCTGGAATTCAGCGCCAGGAGCAGGATAAACCCTGCGGTTACCGCCAGAAAAAGAAAAATGAAAACAATGGTTTGCGAATCCAAAGATTTCCTACAACTCGGATGTGCAATGCGGGCAGCGAGTTGCTTTGATGGCAATCTCGCTCTGGCAGAATGGGCAGGTCTTGGTGGCAGGAGCAGCAGGTGCCTCTTTGGGTTTCATTAAACGGTTGACCTGTTTGATGATCAAAAAAATCACCAGGGCTATGATCAGGAATTGGATAATAGAGTTCAGGAATAATCCATAGTTTAATGTCGGCGCTCCTGCCTCCTGTGCAGCGGCCAGGGAAGGATAGTCTGTACCCGATAGGTTTATATACAGATCAGCGAAATTAACTTTTCCCAGCAGCAGCCCAATCGGCGGCATGATGATATCGTCTACCAACGAAGACACGATTTTGCCAAAGGCACCGCCAATAATCACACCTATTGCCAGGTCTAATACACTTCCACGCATGATGAACTCTTTAAATTCTTTGAACATACTAGCCTCCCATTATTAGATTTAAACCCAATCATACACCAAGCAGTCTTCTACAGGAAGCAGAAATCAAAAAATGCTGCTCACATTCAGGAGTTTTCCTTTGCGTTCGTCCACCTGCAGGCTGATTGCATCCTGGCTGCAGCTGTTGACACAAACACCGCAGCCGATGCATTTGTCCCACTCTACAACCGCTTCTGAATGCGCTGCCAATGCGCCGGCGGGCAGCTTTCAACGCGCACCCTGCAGGCTATGCAAAGACCGGAATCGACCTGTGCCACATACCCGGAGGATGCGATCATGGGATTGTGGTATTTCAACATGGCTTCCAGTCCACCGCAGCAACAGGGGCAGCAGTTACAAATAACATAAAAGCAGTTCAGGCGGTCTTCCTTGAAGAAAGCATTATGCACATGCCCGCGCTGGTGTTCTTCCCGCAAAAGCTGGATGGCTTCTTCTTTTGTCAGGCGTTTACTTTGCCTGGGGTGGTGCTCCAGCACAAAATCGGTGAATGGCTTACCGATGATCAGGCACACCTGGGTCGGCTCGCAATGTTTTGGGCGTGCGGAGCGGCAACTGTAACAGGATATCGCGTGCTGTAGGGTAAGGGATGACATGCTGACCCAGGTCTTGCAGGGGGATCTCGTGATCCAGGTTGATAACCGCTTCTGCCAGCTCCTGGGTGAGTACTTTGCCGTGGTAGTGCTCCCGGACATACTTTTAGAACGGGCCATTTAAATAGGGATGGACCACGTTGATCAGGAACCCCAGGACCAGGTTTGGGAAGCGGTGATAGATGTAGGTAAGAAGACTTTTAAAGGCGATGGTGAGATGAAAATTGAGGCCGGGGATGAACTTCCGAGATGAAGGCAGCAAGAAATGTCCCCTCTCGGCGATCAGCCAGCCTGCAGCCAGGCAGACCACCATGACACCAGCCAAAACTATGATAACAATAAAAGTGGCACTCATTTATTTTAGATTTCCTGATATTCCATGTCCATGATTATTTTGCTAGAATCACCACATGGGATGCCATTGTTCAAAAGGATTGATCTACTTAATTATTCTTTATGCGGATTTTTGTAAAGAAGTTATGGCTTATTTTCAATAAACCTTCCACCTTCTGGCGCAGGCGGGAAAACAATCTATAATTAGCACATTGCAGGTATTGGAAAAGAGATAATTGCATGGAACCTAATCATTTTTGGTCCATTCCTGAAACAGAATTACAAAAGAGCCTTAAATCCAGCTCCAGTGGGTTAAGCCAAAAAGAAGCCCAGAATATCCTTAAACAATTGGGGCCTAATCAAGTTTCATCTAAAAAGCAAGTTACACCGGTCAGGCTATTCCTTAATCAATTCAAAAGTCCTATTGTGTTGATTCTCTTAGCCGCCACAATTATTTCGGCGTTTCTAAAAGACTGGACAGATGCGATTATTGTTTTAATGATAGTTATGGGCAGTGCATTACTCAGTTTCTTCCAGGAATTTTCTGCCAACAATGCTGCTCAAAAATTAAAACAACAAGTTTCATTTAAATCAACTGTCATTCGAGATGGACTTGCGGTATCTGTACCCTCGGAAGAAATTGTTCCGGGTGATCTCGTTCTGCTGTCTGCTGGCAACTTAATTCCCGCAGACGGGCGTGTTCTTGAAGCTACTGATTTCTTTGTAAGCCAGGCTGCATTAACTGGAGAAACATTTCCAGTGGAAAAAATGCCAGGCACTCTGCCGGAAAATACCGGCATTTCTCAACAGACGAATGCCGTTTTCATGGGCACTAATGTTCGCAGTGGTTCTGCACGGGTATTGGTTGTTCAAACGGGCTTGCGAACAGCTATAGGTCAAATTGCCGATCATCTATCTCTGCGTCCGCCCGAAACCGAATTTGAGAGTGGTATTCGAAAACTGGGTTATCTTCTTACTGAAGTAATGTTTTTCCTTGTATTTGGGATTTTCTTCTTTAACGTTTTCTTCCACAAACCCGTTATGGATGCATTGCTTTTTTCGATTGCCCTGGCGGTTGGATTAACCCCTCAGCTTCTTCCTGCCATAATCAATATCAATCTCTCCAAAGGCTCGCAAGAGATGGCAAAGCATGGTGTGATCGTCAGGCGGCTTGAATCGATCGAGAATTTCGGAAGTATGGATATCCTTTGCACTGACAAAACCGGCACCCTCACCCAGGGGGTTGTCCGTTTAGATGGCGCTTTAGATGTAACAGGTGCACCTTCGAAACTTGTGAATTTATATGCCTACTTGAACGCAAAAATGCAGACCGGAATGCAAAATTCTCTTGATGACGCGATCATCAGTCAGCCCATTGAAGGCATACAGGATTATGCGAAAGTGGATGAAATACCCTATGACTTCATCCGCAAACGATTATCCATAGTGGTTGAAGAAAATGGGACAGTACACAAATTGATTTCGAAAGGTGCCCTCCAAAATATTTTATCTGTTTGCACGAAAGTGCAAATAGGAGATGAGGAAATTAAGCTTGGTGAAGAAGAACAGAAAAGAATTCAATCGAATTTTGAAATGTGGAGTGCGCAGGGTTATCGCGTTTTGGGAATAGCCACTAAATCATTAATAAACCAGCAGCGGTGTTACTCCAAAGAATGTGAAAGTGACATGGTGTTTATCGGTTTCTTGTTATTCTTTGATCCTCCAAAAGAAGGCGTGTTGGAAACCATTCAAGTTTTGGCGAAAATGGGGGTAAATCTCAAGGTAATCACTGGCGATAACCAGCTGGTAGCCAAACACCTTGGACAAATCATTGGATTGGGTGATATTAAGATATTAACGGGAACTTATTTAGATAATCTACACGAAGATGCGCTTCTGCATGTTGTAGAGGAAACGGCTATTTTTGCCGAAGTCGATCCCAATCAAAAAGAACGGATCATACTGGCCCTCAAAAAGAGAGGACATGTTGTGGGCTACATGGGTGACGGTATCAATGATGCGCCATCTTTGCATTCTGCTGATGTTGGAATATCCGTTGCGAACGCTGTGGATGTGGCAAAAGAGTCTGCCGATTTAGTCTTGCTCAAGCAGGATCTGGATGTACTGAGAGAAGGCATTATTTTAGGTAGAAAAACTTTTGCAAATACCCTTAAGTATATTTTTATGGCAACAAGCGCAAATTTTGGGAACATGTTCAGTATGGCAGGCGCATCACTGTTTTTAAAATTTCTCCCAATGTTGCCAAAGCAAATATTAATGATCAATTTCTTGACGGACCTCCCCGAGATGACTATCGCCAGTGATCGCGTTGACGATGTTTATATAGAACGTCCTCATCGCATGGATATCAAATTCATTCGCCATTTCATGCTGCTTTTTGGGCCGCTCAGTTCTATTTTTGATTTTGCCACATTTGGTGTTTTGATCTGGTTGATGAAGGCAAATGAACAAACATTTCAGACCGGTTGGTTTATTGAATCCATTCTTTCAGCAGGTGTGGTCGTTTTTGCAATTCGATCAAGGCTGCCATTTATTCACAGCCGTCCCAGTAAAACTATCCTGGCTGTCACAGGTGCTGTAATCCTGTTCACATTGCTGCTTCCTTATATACCGCTTGGAGGTTTATTGGGGTTCAAGCCCTTACAGCCTTTGTATTATTTGGTGATTCTTGGAATTGTTGCGGCTTATTTTGTTTCGGCAGAGACATTGAAACGCTGGTTTTACCGCAAATACGGAGATTAAGATTTGAAGAACAAAATTGAGCGGACAAAGACTAAGGCATTTTGGCAGCACCTGGTCACTTTAATTATTTTAGGGTTGGCTGTGCATCTTTTACTTCCGCAAATCACCACCCTGGAAAATTCCTGGAAAATTCTTTCAAAAATGCTTTTTTGGGCAGTAGGATTGGCATTTATTGCCCAAACAATTAGCTACATTGGCAGCGGATTTTTACTTCAAAATACCCTGGAACTGGTGAACCAACCTGTTCCGTTATATCGCAGCACTCTGGTCGTTCTTGGCGCTGCCAGCGTTGCTTTGGTTGCTGGTGGTACTGTGGGAAGTTCAGCTGCAATATTCAAATGGACCAGCAATGAGAAAGGAAGTATTGTTGGGGCGACATTAGCAAGTTTATTTCCCTCCTTGTTTACCAGTTTAATGCTTGTTGTGTTCTCATTTTTTGGGGTTATCCACCTTTTCCTTGTTCACGATCTAACAAAAACACAAATAATTGGATTCAGCCTCACCCTTGTGTTCTTAAGCGCGGTAATCATTCTCTCATTCCTTGCCAGTCATTTTCGAAAACGGGCCTCTAGCGTGATTCATTGGCTCGGAAAAACATTTGCAAACCTGCGCCACCAGCCATTTAATCCAGACTTGATTCAAAATGAAGTTGACATCATCTTCTTCGCCTGGGACGAATTATGGAAAGGGAAATGGCTGCACCTGTTCCTGGGAGCCTTCATTAATGTTTCATTCGATATGCTTACACTTTATTGTGTTTTTTTCGCAACGGGCGATCACATTAGCATTGGGGTGTTACTCTCAGGTTATGCACTTCCTTTGATATTGGGTAGACTTGCGTTTTTTCTTCCGGGCGGTGTTGGTGTAATAGAAAGCAGTATGGCAGCCCTTTATACCGGGTTAGGAATACCCAATGCTACTGCAGTGGTGGTTATCCTTGGTTATCGTTTAATATCGTTTTGGATACCCAGTATTTTAGGATTTCCAATTGCCGCCTACCTGCAAAACTCCAATAATAAATAAAGCCAGCATTTACCCACTCTACTAGTCCCCGGCAATCGGAGTTGTAAGCTGTACATAGACTTCACGTCTCCGCAAAATAAGAAAACAAGTGATTCACCCGAAAATTGAATATCCTAGAAAATACCGTCTAAATACTGCTTTGTACGCTCGTGTTTTGGGTTGGTAAAAATCTCCGGCGCAGAATTTGTTTCGGCTACTTCACCCAAGTACATGTAGATTACATGATCTGCCAGCCGTTTTGCTTGCCGCAATGTGTGGGTGACAATGACGATGGTGTAATCCTTCTTTAGCTCAATCAAACGTTTCTCAATGTTCTGGGATGAAATGGGATCAAGCGCAGAAGTTGGTTCATCCCCCAGGATGATTTCCGGTTCAACCGCCAGCCCGCGCGCAAGGCATAGCCGCTGCTGCTGTCCTATCGATAATCCGGTTGCAGGGTCGTGCAGGCGTGTATGGACTTCTTCCCACAACCCCGCAATTTCAAGGTAATGCTGTACGGCTTCCCGGGTTTTATTGCGGTCCTTTTTCATGTTGTGAATATTCATGCCATAGGCGACGTTATCAAATATGGACATAGGCAGCACTGCCGGACGCTGAGCAAGCAATCCCACCACTTTTCTCACTTCTGTCACATCTACATCCCTGTTGTAAATATCCTGCCCGTCAATCAGTACATTGCCCGTCAACCTGGTGTATTCAGTCAGTTCAAAAAAACGGTTGAATGTTTTCAAGAGAGTGGATTTACCACATCCTGACGGGCCCATGATGACGGTGATTTTATTCCTGGGTATTTCAATGTTGATATTCTTGAGTACGTGTTGTTTGCCGTAAAAAGCATTCAGGTCTTTTACCTGGATATGAGGTTCCATTTCACCCTTTCACTTAATTGTGTATTTACCCAACCGTGAAGAGAGCAACCGCGCCCCGAAACTGACAATCAGCACTATCACGGTAAGGATGAAAGCAGCTGCATATCCCCTGGCGCGAACTTCGGGGAAGGGCGAACCCAGCTGAAAGAATACAGCCAGAGGTAAAGATGCGGTCGGGCGGAACAAAGATGTAACGATGCGGTCGGTGTATCCTGCGGTGAACAGCACTGAAGCAGCATCACCAATTCCACGGCCAAAAGCAAGTAAAACGGCCGTAATGATGCCTGGCAGCATCTGTCTTGTGACCACTCGCAGGGCAACTTCCAGCCTGGTAGAGCCTACTGCCAAAGCCGCCTGTTCAACCTCCAACGGCATACGGCAGATCACCTCATCCATGGCGCGGGTCATAATGGGAAGCTCAATCAGAGCTAAAACGATAATGCCTGCCAGAAGTGAAGCCCGCAAACCTAAGGAAACCATTACCGCAAATCCAAATGCGCCATAAACGATAGTAGGGATGCCCCAAAGAACATCCAGGGCTAGGCGTACATACGAGCCCCACTTTGATTCGCCCAGGTATGCTTCGAGGTACAACGCAATGGGCAAACTGCAAACCAACGCTAGGACAGTTCCGCCGCCGGCGAGATAAAGCGAGCCGATGATGGCGTTGAGTATTCCACCTTCTTTACCCATGTAGAAGCCGCCTTTGGGTACTTGGGTGAGCATTTCCCAGCTCATTGCCGGAATGCCATTCTTGATGATTGTCCATAAGATAAGCCCCAGCGTACCCGTTACCAGGATCAGCGATGCCAGCATGATCACCTTCATGCAGGTTTCAATTATATGGCGCTTAGCAAAAGGGTTCTTTTTCATATCCTTGCCTTTCCAAGGATCCTTTGCAGGACAAAGGTCGACAGAATGTTGAAAATCATGATAATCACCAGCAGTAAGAGTGCGGCGCTTAGCAACGCAGCATCATACAAGGGGATGGACATCATTTCGCCAAAGTTGTTAGCAATCAGAGCGGCTAGAGGGTATGCGGTGTCGAAAATAGAAGTAGGAATGGAGGGTACGTTTCCTACCACCATCAATACGGCCATGGTTTCTCCAAGCGCGCGTGAGGCGCCCAGCACTACGGCAGCAATGATCCCGGGCAGGACGCGGGGCAGAACCACCCTGCTTATAGTTTGCCATCGGGTTGCACCAAGGCTTAATGAAGCCTGTCGAAGCTCATCTGGAACGGTGGAAAGAACCTCAAATGTTACAGCGATGATGAGTGGCGCTATCATCACTGCAAGGACAATACCGCCGGCAAAGATCCCAAAACCAGTTGGCTGAGTCACAGAAAAAACCGGGACAAAACCAAGCCAGCGGTGAAAGAATGGCCCCAGGATGTCATCAACAAAGGGGACGATGACAAGCAAGCCCCAAACCCCGTAAACAACTGATGGTATGGCTGCCAGCAGATCGAGAACAGGCTTGGCGATGGTACGGGTTGAGCGCCTGGCATATTCTGCAAGGTAGATTGCAACCAGCAGGCAAGCTGGCACAGCGAGGATTACTCCAACTAACGTTACCCAGACTGTGCCCAGAATGAATGGAAGAAATCCGAATTGTTCATTCGTGGGTTTCCAAACTTCTCCAAGCATCAAGTTTGCCAGCGGCTGTGAACTGAGGATCGGCCAGGCGCGTATCACCAGCAGGCAGGTGATGACAATGATAAGGAGTACCGGTATCAGCGTGATCCCAAAGAAGGCTTTGCGGGCGGTCCTGTCACGGCGGTTGCGGGTTTGAAGGAAGGCCTGGGTTTGCCCGCTACCCTGGCTTAAAGGGTCTGAAGGTTTTTGCTGCATCATTCCAGTTTTTCGAGGGCTGCGGTTTGCTGTTCAGGGGTGAGGGGAACAAAACCAGCTTCTTCCAGGTACTGCTGCCCATCCGTTAATATCCATTGCAGGAAGGCAAGAGTCAGTCCCTCGGGTTTTCCCATTGTTACCAGGTTCTCAAAACGGGCGGGGGGAGAAGGGTAGGTTCCATCAGCGATTGCCTGCATGGCCACTTTTTTCTGTGTGAATACTTCTTCGGGGTTGGCAACCCCATCTGCATTGACATCGAGCGGGGGAACCATGATTCCTACCACAGCATTACCACTGCCCATATCAAAGATGCTGTTCAGGTTGCCGTATCCGATACCCAGCGGATCTTTGCTGACTGTATCCACAATAGAGGGCTCGCTGTTTACACCGATCCCTAACAGGTCTTCCTGAGCTTCACCGCCGGCATACTTGGCCCACTGTTCTGCTGCGCCGGCAGCATCTGACCGGGTAAAGATGTGGATTTCATCTGAGATGGCAGGATCGCCTAATACTTCTCCCCAGGTAGTGATCTCGCCCGAGATGTAAATCTTATGGATTACTTCCTGCGACAACCCTTGCGCCATAATGCGCTCGGCAAATGGATTTTCAGCGCTGATAATTGGAAAGACTGCATCTTTGGTTACCGGGATCCAGAAGATCCCTTTGGCAATCTCTTCATCTTTGATAGCCCGGGAGACCATGCCAATGTCAACTGCACCCGTGATTGTATCGGTCATGCCTTTACCGGCGCCGCCGCCCTGTACATCAAAGTAGACATCGGGATGCAGCCGGGAAAATTCCTCTGCCCAAACAGTCATCATGGGATAAAGGGCGAAGGCTCCTGAGATGGTGAGTGTGCCCTGAAGATCAGTGCTGTTTGCCTCTTCAGCAGTTCCTCCGGTCGGGCTGCCGCAGGCTGCCAGAAGGGAAGTGAGGATTACTAACACGGCTAGTATTCTCCAAATGCGTTTTTTCATGTTAAACTCCTTTTTCGATAGTATATAAAGTCTATTATTTTAGTATGCTTTAGAAGCAAAAAAACAACGGTTTTTCTGGAAGTTATCCGTACAATTGCTTTCGGATGATATTCTGGCGGTTGACCACATCTGCCAGGGTGGTGTTATCTAAAATATTTGCAATGGCATTACGGACATCGCCCATCACCAGCCTAAGGCCGCAGGTTCGTTCATCCGGGCAGTTGCAGGGTTCGTATGCGATCTGGCTGACGCATTTGATTGGTGCAACCGGGCCATCAAGTAAGCGGAAAATTTGCCCCAGTGTGATGTCTTGAGCCGGTTTTGCCAGGTAATACCCGCCGCCAATACCCATTTTGCTATGCAGAAAGCCTGAGTTCTTCAGGGTAAGCAGGATCTGTTCGAGATATTTCGAGGGGATCTTTTCACGCGCGGAAATATCTTTGATCTGCATCATCTGCGGCGCATTTCCGTTTTCCTCAGGTTCTGCCAGGGCAATCATTGCCCTTAATCCATATTCCCCGCGTTTTGATAACCTCACTTTAAAATAACTCCTACTAAACCTATAGACTTTATTGTATTGATAATATTACATTTGAATTCCTTTGTCAATACTTTTGTTGTGAATGGAATACCTCGATGGTACCCGGGGATGAAAAAAGCCTGCCTGTGCGGCAGACTCTT
>DHHC01000026.1:53595-53912 GCA_002403095.1 Leptolinea sp. UBA4782 | reverse complement strand
TGCGAATGGAATACCTCGATGGTACCCGCGGATGAAAAAAGCCTGCCGTTGCGGCAAGCTCTTTATCAAATGGCGGGGAGGGCGGGGTGCGAATGGAATACCTCGATGGTGCCCGCGGCTGAAAAAAGCCTGCCTGTGCGGCAGACTCTTTATCAAATGGCGGGGAGGGCGGGATTCGAATGGAATACCTCGATGGTACCCGGGGCTGAAAAAAGCCTGCCGTTGCGGCAAGCTCTTTATCAAATGGCGGGGAGGGCGGGATTCGAATGGAATACCTCGATGGTACCCGGGGCTGAAAAAAGCCTGCCTGTGCGGCA
>DHHC01000026.1:0-53480 GCA_002403095.1 Leptolinea sp. UBA4782 | reverse complement strand
GCGGGGAGGGCGGGATTCGAACCCGCGGCTGAGTTTAATCCCAGCACTCACTTAGCAGGCGAGCCCAATCGGCCACTCTGGCACCTCCCCGTGAGGTGCAGCGGAGGGAGAGGGATTCGAACCCACGATGGCTTTCACCATACCTGTTTTCAAGACAGGCGCCTTAAACCACTCGGCCATCCCTCCAGGGTACCTAACCTGGTGCCCCCGAATTCTATCATACAAGGCAGTACCGGACAAGATTACCGGTTTTAAGCCATCACCGCTGCAGCAGCCATCTCAAACTGGCTGTTATACAGCTCGGCGTAGAATCCATTTTTTGCCAGCAGCTCTTTATGGCTGCCCTGCTCGACGATATCTCCATCGTTCATCACCAGGATCAGGTCAGCATCCCGGATGGTGGAGAGGCGGTGGGCAATGACAAAACTGGTGCGCCCTTTCATCAGGGTCTCTATGGCACGCTGGATCAGCACCTCGGTGCGGGTATCCACCGAACTGGTGGCTTCGTCCAGGATCAGGATGCGCGGGTTGGCCAGGATGGCACGTGCAATGGTGAGCAGCTGTTTCTGTCCCTGCGAAACGTTAGAAGCTTCTTCGTTGAGCTCCATGTGATACCCGTCCGGCAAGGTATGAATAAAATGGTCGACATGGGCAGATTTGGCTGCTGCGATCACTTCGGCATCGGATGCATCCGGGCGGCCGTAGCGGATGTTTTCCATGATCGTGCCGTTGTATAGCCAGGTGTCCTGTAAAACCATGCCGAAGGACCTGCGC
Organism: Leptolinea sp. UBA4782; assembly: GCA_002403095.1. Lineage (GTDB taxonomy): Bacteria > Chloroflexota > Anaerolineae > Anaerolineales > Anaerolineaceae > UBA4782. The sequence goes on along the minus strand of DHHC01000026.1, from coordinate 52,706 downwards.
AAATCGTGCCGACTGAAATCCTGTATGTTGTGCCCGTCCACAAGGATAGCGCCGCTGTTGACATCATAAAAACGCATCAGTAATTTAACCATGGTGGTCTTGCCTGCCCCGGTCGGGCCGACAATAGCGATCTGCTGCCCGGGTTTGATTTGCGCCGAAAAATCCTTGATGATGATCTTTTCCGGATCATATCCGAAGTGTACATTGCGGAATTCGACTTCGCCTTTCACCTCTCCAAGCTGCACCGGGTTGGAGACCTCCGGCACTTCTTCTGCCTGGTTCAGGAACTCAAACACCCTTTCGGCTGCAGCAGCGGTTTGCTGCAGCAGGTTGGAGACGTTTGCCAGCTGGCTGATAGGCTGGTTGAAGGAACGCACATACTGGATGAAGGCCTGGATATCGCCTACTGTGATGGTGCCCCGGATGGCAAACCAGCCCCCCAAGATGGTAACAATAACATAACTGACATTGCCAAGGAAGTTCATTATCGGCATCATGATGCTCGAAAGGAATTGTGATTTCCAGGCTGAGCTGTACAGAACCGAATTGGAGCGGTCGAAAACCTCCAGGCTCTTTGCCTCACCATTGAACGCTTTCATCACCAGGTGCCCGCCGAACATTTCTTCCACATGCCCGTTGACATGGCCCAGGTAATCCTGCTGCTCTTTAAAGAATTTCTGCGAGCGCTTGACGATCTGCATGGTGGTGATGGCTGAAAGCGGGATGATCACCAGCGAAACAAGCGTCATCCAGGCATTGATCGAAAGCATCATGATCAGTACACCTATCAGGGTTACTGCCGAGGTGATGATCTGGGTCAGGCTCTGGTTCATGGTCTGGCTGACGGTATCCACATCGTTGGTGATACGGGAAAGCACTTCGCCATGGTTGGTGCCGTCAAAGTATTTCAACGGCATGCGGTTGATCTTCTCGGAAATATCCTGGCGGAACTGGTAGGTGATTTTGGCTGTAATACCGGACATGACCCAGCCCTGGATATAGTTGATCAAGGCGGAGATCAGGTAAAGCGTTGCCATCAGGATGATGATCCGGCCGATATACTCAAAATCGATCCCGGTGCCGGTTCCGGCAATCATACCCATTACACCTTCAAACAGGCGCGTGATAGCCTTGCCAAGGATCTTGGGGCCGAAAATATTGAAGACGGTTGAGATGGCAGCCAGCGCCAAGATCACAATGATCGAAACCTGGTAAGATTTCAAATACTGGATCAGGCGCTTCATGGTGCCTTTGAAGTCGCGTGCTTTTTCCACGTTCCTCATGCCGGGCGGACCTCCGCCCGGACCGCCATGCCTGGGCATAGAATGCCGCTGGGTTGTCAGACTGGAAGGGCGGGTAGATTGGTTTGTCATGACAGCTCCTCCAGGCTCAACTGGGATAAGGCAATTTCGCGGTATGTATGGCAGGTTTTCATCAATTCCTTGTGGGTGCCCTTGCCGACGATATCTCCATCTTCCAGGACGATGATCTGGTCTGCCTGCAGGATGGTGGAAACACGCTGGGTGACGATAAGGATGGTGCTGCTGGAAGTGTGCTCTTTGAGTGCCTTGCGCAGCTCTGCATCGGTTTTGAAATCAAGCGCAGAAAAGCTGTCGTCAAAGATGTAGATTGGAGCTTTCTTAACCAGGGCGCGGGCGATGGTCAGGCGCTGTTTTTGCCCGCCGGATACATTGGCGCCTCCCTGGGCGATCTCGCGCTCAAAACCCTGCCCGTCTTCCTGAATAAAACTTCTAGCTTGGGCGATGGTGACAGCATGCTGTAAATCTTCAGGGGACGCCTTTTCATCTCCAAATTTCAAATTGCTTTCGACAGTCCCAGAGAAAAGGATGCCTTTCTGAGGAATGTATCCGATCTGCTTACGCAACTCTTGCTGCGGAACATCCCGGATATCCACCCCGTCTATGGTAATGCTGCCTTCAGTTACATCATAAAAGCGCGGGATGAGGTTGATCAGGGTTGATTTACCTGAACCGGTAGAGCCGATGAATGCGGTCATCTGCCCAGGCTTCGCGGTGAAATTGATGCTGCAGATTACGTTTTCATCTGCGTCTGGATAGCGGAAGGAAACATTGTTGAAGGAAACCTCTCCCCGGAATGGTTCAGGAAAGTGGACTGCCTTTTCTTTATCTGTTATGGAAGGTTCGGTGTTCAGGACTTCGGCAACGCGGTTGACTGAAACAAGTGCCCTGGGGAGAATGATGAACATGAATGACATCATCAGGAAGGAGAACACGATCTGCATGGCATATTGCATGAAGGCCATCATATCGCCTACCTGCAGATTAGATTGTGCCACCTGGTGTGCTCCGATCCAGATGATCATGACTGAAAGCCCATTCATAATCAGGGTCATGGTTGGGAACATGGCAGACATTGCGCGGCTGATGAACAGCCCGGTGTCTGCCAGCTCAGCGTTGGTCTGGTCAAACCGCTTGTGCTCGAAATCCTGGCGGTTGAAAGCCCGGATGACCATCATACCGGACAGCTGCTCACGGGTGACCAGGTTGATGCGGTCGGTCAGTTTCTGCATTAACTTGAATTTCGGCATGGTAAAAGTGAACAACACTAAAACCACTACCAGCAGTACAGCCACAGCCACTGCGATCAACCACCACATTGATGAATCTTTTTCTAGGGCGCGGATTATCCCGCCTATCCCCATAATGGGGGCAAAGAAGACCATGCGGATGAGCATGAACGTCAGCTGTTGGATCTGGGTGACATCGTTGGTTGAACGGGTGATGAGTGACGCAGTGGAAAACCGGTCAAATTCAGCGTTCGCAAAGCTTTCTACTTTCTCGAAAACTGCACGCCGCACATCCCGCCCGAAACCGGCTGCAGTACGGGATGCAAAGAAACCAACCCCGATTGCGCTAACCACAGCTAACAGGGTGATGAGCAGCATTTTCCCGCCAATGCGCAGAATGTAGCTGGTTTGCAGGGCAGTCATATCCATGCCCAGGGCTGTATACTCTGCCTTTACAACCTGGATGGCAGTTTGTTCTGCCATGTTCTCCCCCAGCGCTTTAAGCTGTGAGTCCATGGCTGTATTGATTTGTTCCCGCAGGCGGGCAAGCATTTCTGGCGGCGCCTTTTTAAGCAGGTCAAAAGGATTGGTTCCAGCAGGGAAGGCTGAAATATCGAAACCCGGGATCGCTGCCTGGTCAGGATTCGCAAAAGCCCTTTCGATTCCACTGGTTACGAGCAACGCGCGGGTCATGGTAGTGTTCAGCCATTCCATTTCGGAATCATCCACGTCTTTGCGGATGTACACGGCTTCAGTAGAAAGGGCCGGGTATTGTTTAATCCATGCCTGCGATTCTGTGGATCCTGGTGTCACCAGGGTGTAGCTTTGTAAAACACGTTCCCGGTCGGTGTCTGATAGCAGCAAGGTGACTTCTTCCATCCTGTTCTGGCGGATGGCAACGGGAACAGCATTCTCTACACCGCCCTGCTGGATGCCCACATTAACAATACGAGAAAGGTAATCCGGTAGAGATAGTTCGCTGTTTGCCTGGACAAACAGGAGCACAATCGCAATCAGGATCATCCAGATAAATGGTTTTAAGTGTTTTAACAGGTGTGACATGCAGTATTAACTCCTGATGGCAGGTGTTTCGGGGCATTGCCCGGGAAACTGGCGGGAATGGACCTGGTTGAGCAGGGAGGTAAGCAGTTTATCAAGCAAGGCAAGCAGGTGCCCTTTTTCTGCCTGGTTCAACCCGGAGAAGAGCGTGTTCAATCTGGCAACCCGTCCCGGGGCTGATTTCAAGATGAGGCTGCGCCCTTTCTCGGTCAACTGGATGCGAAAGACACGCCGGTCAATCGGGTCAAGGTTGCGGTGAATGAGGTCCTGCTCCTCCAGCCTGCGCAGCAGCGAGCTGATGGTGTTCTTGCTTACCCGCTGCGATAGGCTTAACACAGTTGGTGTGATTCCTTCAAGATTGCCGAGTTTCTCTTCAATATACAGGCGCGACATCAGCCGCCAGCGCGGGCCGGATAATTCGATTCCGTCTGTAACAGTGGTATCCAGCATGTCGCACAACTGGGCGGCACGCTGCAATTTGATCAACAGGTCCAGCAGCAGTGTGTCATCCATATCAAATAACTCCATCAGTTTCTGCCGGACGGCTTCATGCTTTTTCTGGTGCTCTGGATTACAGGCGGGATTGCTCATGTGTCCTCAAATTAGTACTACGTAGAACTATATGGGCGCGAAGTATATACCTGATCAATCCTGCTGTCAATGCTATAAAGAAGGTTTGTGTGTTTTCTAAGCTGGCTCTCAGGAAAGGGTTCGGCAGACTTCCAGGTCTTCCTGATTGACAGTTGCAGGTACAATAAAAACACGATGCAGCATTTCAACTCTGCCCAAAAACGGGTGCTTCCCATCGGGTTGTCGGTTGCACTGGCCTTATTTGGCGACCTCTCGCTATTCACGGTGCTGGTGACCCAGCTGGAGGTGACCAGGCTGACACTGGTACAGGTCGGCATCCTGCTCAGTATTCACCGGTTCATCCGTATTCCCCTTAATCCCCTGGTAGGCTTGCTGCAGGATCACCTGGGAAGGCGAATTCTATTCATTATCGGCCTGGTACTGGCAGTGGTTTCCACATTTCTGTACAGCGTGTCGGCAGGTTTTGTTCCCTTCCTTTTCAGCCGCATCCTGTGGGGTACAGCCTGGGCATTAATCAATGTCGGCGGCAGGACCATGACCCTGGACTTGAGCACGCCTTCCAACCGCGGGCGGCTGACGGGTATCTACAATACCTTTGTCTGGCTGGGCTTTGCTGTTGGGCCTGCTCTGGGCGGAAGGTTGACGGATACAATCGGATTCCGCTCTGCCATGCTGATCTGTGCTGCAATTGCTGCTGTTGCCCTTCTTATAACGGTATTCCTGGTATCAGAGACCCGGCCTCACTCCAACCTGGCTGCAACTGGTAGGATCACTTGGAGAACTTACCTGAACCGGCTTAACCCTTTCAGCGGCAACCGCGAAATCATGAAAGCGCAGATCCTGCTGGCGGTATTTATGTTCGCCGGTGACGGAGTGGTCCTATCCACCCTCACTCTGCTTCTCAGAGAACGTTTGGGCGGGGTGGTACCTTTCCTGGGGAGCCTGGTGGGGATAGCCACCTTCAGCGGCTCACTATTCGCCATGCGTTCGGTTGCAGCAGCGCTCATCAGCCCGCTGGCGGGCAGGCTGGCAGACAGGTTTGGCAAAAAGCCGATGCTGGCAGGTTTCTTTTTGCTGGCAATCGTCAGTTACCTGATGATTGGGTTCAGCCGTACACAGGCTGCATTGGCTGTCAGCGCAGTGTTGACTGCATTCAGCGGTGGTGCAATTCTGGTGCTTTTAATGGCATTGATCGGGGATCATACCCATGACAGCACTGGCGCAGCCATGGGGAAATTTGCCATGATGGGTGACCTGGGCAGCAGTATTGGCCCTGCCCTGGCCATGGTCCTCATCCCGCTGATCGGGATCAGCAGGGTGTACAGCATCAGCGCGATTCTTTTCCTGCTCTGTACGGTGTTTCTGTTTATCCCCCTGCAGTCCCAGGCGGAAAGCCTGGCCCAGGAATAAGGTAACCCCGTTAGTTTTCCAGGATATATGCCAGTCTCACAGCCTCCGGACCAATATGGGTGCCGAGGGCCGGAGATATATCCGTTATGAGGGTTTCTTTCACTTCACCATCTTTGAAGGCTGCCAGTGTCTTATCCATCAATTCCTGCGCCTGGGCTGGAAAATCGGAATACAGGATATGGAATTCCTCGGGTGTCACCTGGGATGTTGTGGGTGTCTCGCTGTCCGATTGCACCGCCGGTAAACTCCGAGGGGGTGTTATCCACGTTATCCTGGTAGGAGATACCTCCCCAATTTAGGTGGAGCGGGATGGTAAATACTGGCAAGGTACCGGACAATACCCTGGGATATGGGCTGTGCTGTCTGTAACTACTGCTACCGGATTTGCCATAATCTGCCTTTCGCGAGTCCGGCTGCCCGGGTTTTGCCGGGGAAGGAACATCCTTCAGGACTATTAGAAATAACACCCGGGGTGGCAATCCGTATCGCACGGATTCCTGCCCCGGCAGGCACCGATTGCGGTTCAGACGAGGTTCATTTCTTCAAGTTCTCGATCGCCTTGAACACAGCAGCCTTGAAGGCTTTTGCATCGGCTTCATCACCCAGGCCGATTAATACCCTGGAGGGTACTGATTTACCGGTAAGAATGCCGCTGATCTCCAGCCCGTTATCGGGGTCAGAGGCGAATTCGGGAGTATCAGCATAATCTTTCACCTGCGCATTTTCCAGGCGCACAGAATTGGCAGTAGGAGGGGTTTTATCTCCCCTGGTAACCCACAAAATCCAGGAGGGAGTAAGCACCACATTACTTGTAACGGTTGAATCGCCAAGACCTGCTCCACTTTTTCTTTCTGATTCAGTCTCCACACACATGATGATGTTGTTCAAAATGGATCCAAGATTGTTGACGCTGATATGCTTGTAAAAGGGCCGCTGGCGGTCGATCTGAATGTCCAGCAGGTCCAGCTTACGGGTGGTCCGTTTCCAGGTACTCATAAATGTCTCCTTTTCGTTATTATAAAGGCGTAATCTACTGGATTGCAACCTGCTGTTTCACCAGGTCTCGGTTTACCCTTCGTTGAAAGCTGTCAAGAATGTAAGGAATACCAGGAGAATATCCTCTTGAAATATTTTGTAAATCGGATATGATATATCCTATTAGAGGAGAAACCTATGAACAAAACCAGGTTGCAAATTTTTATTGCTGTGGTGGTGATCATGGTAACAGCGCTGGCATGCGGCGGTAGTGTCAGCACTGCCAAGATCAGTAATGCTTACCTGTCAAATGATAGTGACGGTAACAATGAGACCACCTCTTTCGCCCCGGATGAGACCTTTTATGCCATCGTGGAAGTAAAGAATGCCCCCGATGACACAGAACTCCGGGCGGTCTGGATCGCTGCGGATGTTGAAGATGTAGAACCCGATTACGTGATTGATGAGGCTTCCATTACCACCAAAGGGATGGACATCTTTACTTTTGACCTTTCGAACTCCAGCGGCTGGCCGCAAGGGAAATACAAGGTCGATATCTACATGAATGACAAGCTCGACCGGACGCTTGAATTTGAAGTAGACTAGATAAAGAAATCAATTTATAAACATATCCCCTCCTGCATAAGGAGGGGTATTTTATTTTAGGTACTAGTTGTAATCAACGTTGGATATCCAATTTAATGAACCATCACCCTGCATGCAAAATCGCTATAATAAAAGTGAATAACAAGGAGAACCTGTCATGTCAGATCCCCTGGTAAAAAGAAGCGAGAAAATTCTGCACTTTTTATGCGAAGAATTGCCTTCACGCAGGGTTGGCAGCAGCGGCAACCAGCGTGCCACCGCCTACTTTGCTGAATCATTGCAGGATGCGGGTTTCAGGGTGGAAACTCCGCCGTTTGTCTGCCTGGATTGGGAAGAGGAAGGCGCAAGTTTATATGCGGGCGGGAAGGAATACCCGGTATTACCCGGCCCGTTCTCCAAGGAGTTTACAGGCAGCGGAGAACTGGTTTCAGCTAGCACAGTAGCGGAGCTGGAAACCCTGGCAATGCAGGATAAGATCCTACTGCTGCGGGGAGAGATAACCGCATCGCAGTTGATGCCCAAAAATTTCCGGTTCTATAATCCTGAAGATCACCAGCACATCTACTCCCTGGTTGAAAACGGAAAGCCAATCGCCGTAATTACCGCAACCGGGAAGAACCCTGAACTGGCAGGCGCGGCCTATCCTTTCCCCATGTTTGAGGATGGCGATTTTGAGATCCCGTCTATTTACATGAAGGATGTGGATGGCGAGGAGCTGGCAAAACTCAGCGGTACACCGGTATCGCTTGAAATCCATGCCAGACGCATCCCGTCCACAGGCTGCAATGTACTTGCATTTAAACCTGGCAGGGAGGAAGGGAAGGTTGTGGTTTGTGCCCATATCGATGCCAAACGCGGTACACCGGGCGCGCTGGACAATGCCACCGGCTCTACGGTCCTGCTGCTGCTGGGCGAGTTGCTGCGCGATTACCGCGGACGGCTGGGTGTGGAGATCGTGGTCATCAATGGCGAGGATTACTATGCCAGCCCGGGAGAGATCCAGTACCTCGATATGAACGCCAATACCACGAATAATATTTACCTGGCTATCAACATGGACGGTGTGGGGTTGAAGGGCTGCCCTACTGCCTTCTCGTTCTATGGCTGCCCTCCAGCGGTAGAAGATAAAGCCCGAACCAGCTTCCTGGCCTGCGGTTTGGTGCAGGGCGAGGAGTGGTTCCAGGGTGACCACAGCATTTTCCTGCAGCAAAACCGCCCTGCGATTGCCCTCACCACGCAGGATTTCGGCCAGTTTATCTCCCAGATAGTCCACACTCCCGAGGATACGCTGGTGAATGTGGACCCGCAGGAACTGGCCAGGATCGCCAGGTGCCTGGCTGGCTTTATTTCATTGTTGTAAGGGTTGCTCCTCCAATACTCTGCCGGTATAAGATTTGAATTGAGCCGGAGGTGGAACATGCAGATCAATCCTGCATCTATTGATTGGCTGTTATCCCAGGATAATCCGGGTGTCAGATACCTGACCTTGCGCGATCTGCTCGACAGGCCGGCCTCAGACCCGGAACTCCAGCGTGCAGCTGAAAATGCTCACCGGGAAGGCGCGATCGCTCACATCCTTGCCAAAATGGAGCCGGAAGGATATTGGGAAAAAGCCGGCGCTGGTTACGGTCCTAAGTACCGTTCCTCTGTCTGGGCGTTGATCCTGCTGGCACAACTGGGGGCACGCCTGGAGCATGACAGCCGCCTGGACACCGCCTGCCAGTACATGCTTGCTCATGCCCTGACCGAATACGGGCAATTTGCCTATAACCGCGCCCCTGGAGGAACCTTTGACTGCCTGCAGGGCAACCTGTCCTGGGCATTGACAGCCCTGGGGTGTGATGATCCTCGCATGGAAGGGGCTTTTGAATGGATGGCGCGCACCGTTACCGGCGAGGGGATAGCTGATAAAAAAGAGAAAAACAATCCATTGCGCTATTATGCCCACAAGTGCGGACCGCTGTTTGCCTGCGGGGCCAATTACGGACAATCCTGCGCCTGGGGCGCAGTGAAAATTATGCTTGCCTTCAGCTTGCTGCCGCAGGAGAAACGCACCCCGCTGATCCAGTCTGCCATCGAGTCCGGTGTGGAATTCCTGCTGGGAGTGGACCCGCTGACAGCAGCATACCCGACCGGTTCGGAAAATCCGCCCAATCGGAGCTGGTGGAAATTTGGTTTCCCGGTGTTCTATGTCACCGACATTCTCCAGATCGCTGAAGTGCTGGCGGTGCTGGGGTATGTGAAGGACAGCCGGCTGAAGAATTGCCTGGAATACATCTGGAATAAACGAGATGAAGCCGGGCGCTGGAAACTGGAATACGATTATGCCGGTAAAACCTGGCTGAGTTACGGTAAAAAAGGGGAGCCTAATCCCTGGGTGACAATACGGGCTCTGCGGGTATTCAAGCTCACCAATCAAGGTTAGAATAGGCTGGATTACCCTGAAGTGGAGAGATGACCATGATGCCTCTGTACGGAGCCATTGAAGCTGGCGGGACAAAGTTCAACTGCATGATTGCCCGCTCGCCTGAAGACATCATTGCTGAAACCCGCATACCAACCACAACCCCGCATGAGACGCTTGCTGCCGCAATTGCGTTCTTTCAGCCGTATGCCAGCCGGGGCGAGCTGGTAGCCCTCGGGATCGGCACCTTTGGCCCGGTAGATCTGCAGCCCGGGTCGCCTACCTTCGGGTACATCACGTATACGCCAAAACCGGGTTGGAGCATGACCGATTTTTACAGCCCTTTACAGCGAGCCCTGGGTGTGCCGGTAGCATTCGAGACGGATGTCAATGCTGCCGCTTACGGCGAACACACCTGGGTTGAAGCCAACCGGTCCTTGGATCCGTTTGTTTACGTTACGGTCGGCACGGGTATTGGGGTGGGAACACTGGTAAATGGCAGGCCGCTGCACGGCTTATTGCACAGCGAAGCCGGGCACCTGCTGCTCCCGCGCGACACCGACCTTGACCCGTTTGATGGGGTCTGCCCGTTTCATGGTGCTTGCCTGGAAGGCATGGCTTCAGGTACTGCCATGAACCAGCGCTGGGGGCAGCCTGCTGAAACCCTGGGCGATGACCACCCGGCCTGGCAGTTGGAAGCTGATTACCTGGCACTTGGGGTTGCCAACCTGGTATTGACCCTTTCTCCCAAGCGGATTGTTTTGGGTGGGGGTGTCATGCAGCGGGCAGGATTGCTGCAGAAGGTGCAGCAAAAAGTGCGGATGGTCCTGAATGGCTATATCCACACGCCCAACATTTTGGCCAATATTGAAAGTTACATAGTTGCACCAGGCCTGGGGACGCGTTCAGGCATGCTGGGGGCAGTTGCCCTGGCGAAAGACCTGGGAAAAATAGAAGCCTAAATAACAGGAAATGAAACGTCGAGGCTGCCTTTCTGCGCTGGTTCGGGTATACTTCAACAACTTATCCTTGGTACAAAGAAGTCTGCATGGAAATCCTTGATTATGTCATTATTGGTGTTGCAGCGCTGGCTGCCGGGGCAATAAACGCGCTGGCAGGCGGAGGCACCCTGATCACATTCCCCGTCCTGACCGCCCTGGGCATACCGGCTGTGGTTGCCAACATCACCAACACGGTAGCGCTCTGCCCCGGTTACCTGGGCGGTGCGTTAGCCCAGCGCGAAGATTTAAAGGCGCAGAAAAAGCGCCTGGTGTATTATGTTCCGATCGGGGTGGTTGGCGGCATCCTGGGCGGCATCCTGTTGCTGCAGACAGGCGAAAAGCTGTTCCGCGAGATCGTGCCTTACCTGATCCTGGTGGCTGCGCTGCTGCTGGCGGTATCCGACCCGGTGCGAAAATTCGTTAACAACCGTCTTACCCGTGCCGGAGCCAGCAGCGACCACATCCTGTGGTCGGTGGTACCGGTAGCATTTGCCGCCGTTTACGGTGGTTACTTTGGCGCAGGTTTGAGTGTTATCGTTATCGCTGTGCTTGGCCTGACCCTCAATGACTCGCTGACCAAGCTCAATGCCCTCAAACAGGTCATTTCGCTCAGCGTCAATGTTGCCGCGGCGGTCTTTTTTGTCTTTTCGGGCAATGTTTTATGGCCGGTAGCTGCGGTCATGGCCGTCTTTGCCCTGCTGGGTGGCATGCTGGGGGGCAGGATTGCCAGCAAGGTTAAGCCGGCTACCTTGCGCTGGCTGGTGGTGGGCATTGGGCTGACAGTGGCGTTGTATTACTTCCTTTCCTGAGCAAACCTCAAATTGAATGTGCAGAAATGGATTCATTCCAATTGGTAGCCGGGAGTAACTCCTGCACACGCCATTCCTTTTTTGGTGTATACTTTCTCGCTTGTCTGAAAGAGTTGACAGAAAGAAAGAGAAAGTATGCTGAAAGAACGAACTGACCTCCGTAATATTGCCATTATCGCCCATGTTGACCACGGAAAGACCACCCTGGTGGATGGGCTGTTGAGACAGGCGCACACCTTCCGCGCCAACCAGCAGGTTGCCGAACGGGTGATGGACTCAAATGACCTGGAACGCGAACGCGGGATTACTATCCTGGCGAAGAACACTGCCATCCAGATCGTTGATCCCCTCACCAGGCAAAATGTCAAAATCAATATAGTGGATACCCCCGGCCATGCCGATTTCGGCGGCGAAGTAGAGCGCGTGATGAACATGGTTGATGGCGTTCTGCTGCTGGTGGATGCTGCCGAAGGCCCCATGCCGCAAACCCGCTTTGTGTTGAAAAAGGCGCTCGAACGCGGCCATCATGCCGTGGTGGTGATCAATAAAGTTGACCGCAAGGATGCTGACCCGACTGCAACCCTCAACAAAACCTTTGACCTGTTCATTGAGCTGGGTGCATCTGACGAGCAGGCAAATTTCCCGGTAGTGTATGCCAATGCAGTTGCCGGGCGTGCCAGCCTGACCCCCGAACTGGGTCCCGACCTGCAGCCTTTGTTTGAGACGATTCTACGCTCCATTCCCTGCCCGAAAGTGGATAAGGATGCTCCCCTGCAAATGCTGGTTACCACGCTCGGGTATGACGATTACCGCGGTGTTACAGCAGTCGGCCGCATCTTCGCCGGGACCATCCATGCTGGCGACCCGCTGGCACGCATGACCCTGGATGGCGAAACCCTTCCTGAGCGCGCCCGCTACCTGTATGTACACCAGGGGCTCGAGCGGGTAGAGGTGGAACAGGCTGAAGCCGGCGAGATCATCGCCCTGGCCGGGCTAGAAGGTATTGCTATCGGCGAAACGCTAGCAGACCCTGAGAACCCAACCGCCCTGGAGCCCATCCGGGTGGAAGAACCTACCATCCGCATGACCTTTGGTGTGAATACCTCACCCATGGCAGGCAAGGACGGCCGCTGGGGCACCTCGCGCAACTTGCGTGAGCGGTTGTTTAATGAATTGCAGCGCAACGTTGCCCTGCGGGTGGAGGAAACCGAATCAACGGATACCTTCCTGGTTTCCGGGCGCGGCGAGCTGCACCTGGTTATCCTGATCGAAACCATGCGGCGCGAAGGTTATGAATTCCAGGTATCGCGTCCCGAGGTGATTTTTAAGCAGGGCGAGGGCGGGGAAATGCTGGAGCCGTTTGAGGAAGTGCATATTGAGACCAGCAAAGACAGTGTCGGTGTGGTGGTCGAGATGCTCGGCAACCGGCGCGGCCAAATGCTGGATATGCAGGACAGCAACTCGGGCAGTGTACACCTGACCTACCTGGCTCCGACACGCGGTTTGCTTGGTTTCCGTTACCAGTTCATGACGGCTACGCGCGGTATGGGGGTGATCAACACTCTATTCCATGGTTATTTACCGCTGGTCAAGTCGATCACCTCGCGCCTGACGGGCAGCCTGGTGGCATGGGAACCAGGCATAACCACCAGTTACGGGTTGAAGAACGCTGAAGAGCGCGGCACCCTGTTCTATGGGGCGGGTGTTGAAGTGTATGAAGGTATGGTCATTGGCGAACAGCCCCGCCTGGGCGACCTGGTGATCAATGTGTGCAAGAAGAAACACCTGACCAATATGCGCTCATCCAACAAGGATATCGAGGTACGTTTGAATACCCCCCGCAGTATGAGCCTGGATGAGATGATCGAGTTCCTGGGCGAGGATGAGCTGCTGGAGGTTACCCCGCTAAACCTGCGCATCCGCAAGCGCATCCTTGACTCGGAAGAGCGTGGCAAGCAGGTGAAAAAAGCCAAAGAGTTGATGGAAGAATAGATTAACGGCCGCGGGTGAGCAGATCTGCTTCGCGAACCTGCTCTGCAATGCCGGGCTTCTCTGTATCGTTCAGACTTTGAATTTTGACATGGCGGGCGCGCCTTCCGGTGCCCGCCAATATTTTAAGGGGGTCAGATAACCGGGTTTCGATGGAAAAATCAGGTTGATGTAATTTGCATAAGGGGCGATGGCGCAAACAAGGTCCTTTTATTTCGGGCTGTAACCGTAAGCAATGATCCTGGAAGGGATATCCACAAATTCCAACGCATCCGGCAGATCTCTTTCCAGCATGGTGCGCACCTTGAAGATCAACTCCTGGACCTCCGGGGTGTACTGCCCCATGTAATCCATCAATTGTTTGTCTTCCATCCAACCTCCAGGTATGCATTTTATTGCAGGTATTGTATCTGAATTTACACTACAATATGGCTTGAAAGGATGAGGAGCTTGTTTGTTGGCGGTGAATTTTCCTATGACGGCCGCTGGATGACTGACCAGCCCAGCCTGGATACCGGCGGGATGTACTTCCTGAACGGCGGTCAGGCTTGCCTGCGGGTCATCGGGGAATCTCTGCGCGGAAAAGGGTGCAGGCGTATGCTGCTGCCGGCTTACCTGTGCCCGAGCATTATCCGTGCCCTGCAGCTGGCTGGCTTGCAGTCTGCTTTCTATGAAGTCAGCCGTGACCTGACGATCAACATCGACCAGGTTGCCCGATTGGCTGCAGAAGGGGATGTTTTTTACTTCATCAATTACTTCGGTTTCCCGCCTGCGCCCTCAGTGCAGCTTTTCATCCGCAGCCTGCAGCAGCATGGCATCCTGGTGGTCGAAGATAATGCCCAGGCTGGATTTCCGCAGGACAGCATTGGGGACTATGTCTTCAACAGCCTGCGCAAGCTGGCGCCTTACGATGGCGGATACCTTAAAACCCGGTTTGACCTGCAGCCCATCATCAGCCGTTACACCGGGAAACCCAACCGGCGCCTGCCGTTGATCCGTGCTTACCGCCAGCGCCTGGCGGGGTATCTGCTCACGGGCGGGGATGACCGGGAAGAACTGCAGGAGCTTTATGAGCAAGCCGAACGTTTTTATGGGATAGACGGCGTGGTAAACGGGGATGAAGTTGAAAAAGGGCGCATTGAGCGCCTCGACTGGCAGGGGATGAGGCGAATCCGCCGAGAGAATTTCCTGTACCTGCTGGAGCAGGCCGGTTCCATTCCCGGGGTTAACCCGCTCTTCACCAGTTTACCTGAAGGTGTTGCCCCGTACGGGCTGCCAGTTTACCTGGATCCCTCCATCCGGGACATGGTGCTGGATATGCTGGGGGATGCTGAAATCAGCCTGCTGGTGCACTGGGATGAGATCATTTCCCATCCCGTTACCCGCACGAACAGCCTTGCGGTAGAAATGGCTGGCAGCATGCTCACCCTGCCGGTTGACCAGCGCATTAACCGCAAGCAGCTGGATTACCTGGCGGTGAAACTGGCTGGGGCAGTGGCTGCCTGCCAGCAGTTTACTGGTTGATTAATGGGTGTCCCTGGAAGAACTGCCACATCGCCCTGGTGGCATCAATTTCCTGTGATGTCTTGCCGACGATAAACTCTGGCAGCGGGTCTCCCCCCGGCCAGCTGTGCCCACCGTCTGCGATAGTGTAAAAGATCACATCAGCGTTTTGATTGCAGCCTGTATAGTGCCACCCGGTTACCTGACCCTGTGCTGGCAGCTGGTTCTCAGCGGTACAGCCGTTCCGGCGGGCATATTCTGCCATCCATTCAGGGATATTCGGGAAGGGGATATAGAACATCTGCGACGGTCCCCCATAATAGGGGACAATTTCATCCACTACCCCGTGAAAAGCAATCAGCGGAACGGGGCGTGCCGGGCTGCAGCTCTCCCAAGGGTAAAGGTAAGTGCCTGAGACAGTTCCAATGGCAGCGATGCGGTCAGCCAGGGTGCAGGAAAGCATGAATGACATTCCTCCGCCGTTAGAGAGGCCGCTGGCATAAATACGCTGCGGGTCGATGTTGTATTCTGTAGAAAGTTTATCGATCAGGTCCGAGAAGAAGGTTACTTCTTTCATCGCTTCTGGCGACTTATCCACCGCAGCGCTGGTTGCCCAGTGCAGAGGCAGGCCGGTTCCCATCGGATACACCACGATAAAACCTTCCTCATCTGCCAGGTCATTCCAGTTGCTGATATCCTTCTGGTTAGCCGGCCACTGGGCATACCCATGGATGTTGAATACCAGCGGCGCGGGTGAGCCCGGGTCATATGATTCCGGAACATACAGCAGGTAGAGGCGTGTCTCGCCTGAGGAGATGATTTTTCCATTGGTCCGGTTGGAAATCAGGAACCACAATCCGGCTATGGCTGGCGCCACAACCAGAATGAGCAGCAGGATGATGATGAGCGGTTTCGGAGATTTCTTACGGGGAGCTTGCCTGGCTGGGTTCATAATGTGTCCATCACTGGCAGAATGAAGTTATTATGCATTGCAGTAAAAATCTATTATGACATGAAGCACAGCCGGAAGGCAAGCATGGGCTTTAACCTGTATTTTTATGCAAATGCCCTTGACATTAACGTAACGGCATAGTTTATACTCATTCCATGTTCACTATAAACCGGCTTTCGCGCCTGGCAGGAATTCTATGTGAGCCACCCGGTTGACAACCCTGATTATCACCCGGCTGATGGCGCTGACCTGGTGAATGGCTGCAAGACCACTACCTGTTAGGCTAGGAACTCGCTGAAAACCGGGATATCGCCGGGGTTATTGCGGTACATACCCGCAAGCCGCGCAGCGAGCAGTCCTATGCCGATGACCGTTACTACTTTGTCCATAACGGGCAACTGTACACCATTGTCATCCTGCATACCGGTGACAAAGAGGAATGGGAGTATTACAACCACTTCCTCGACAGCTTCCAGTTCGAATAGGGAAAAATGCGGAATCGCCAGGGTCATACTGGCAGAATCATAGACGGGTCAGATGGAAAACAGGAGACAGCTTACCCGAGGAAAAACATCCCTGCGATGCTTGGCAGCAGTACCAGGAAAGCCAGCCAGGCGGGTCCGCGGCGCCTGGTATTACGGCTGTCCCAGCTGAAAAGGAATAATGCCAGCCCAAACCCGAAAATTCCTGTAAGCACCAGGATGATGATGGATCCCCAGGCTGAAAAATCAGCCTGCAGGCCCATTGCTAATCCCCGAAATGCATTCATGGCATGGGTGGCTGGCAGGATCTGCGATATCTTACCGGCAGCCCCCGGTAGCATGCTGTACGGGATCATCACCCCGCCCAGCAGCATGGATGGCACAAAGATCAGCTGCGACCACAGAACAGTCATCCTCGAACTGGAAGCTACTACGCCGATCAAGACTGCTGTACCGCAGCTGGCCATAGCCATTGCAATGAAGGTCAGGATAAACCCGGACAGGTTAACAGGGTAAGTTACTGCGAAAAGCAAAGGGGCTGACATTGTGATGATAAATGAAATGATCAGCAGGTGCAGCGTGGTTGTAATTACCGGGATAACCAGGATGGACAAAGCTGGGACGCCGTTGATCTTATAACTGCGGAATATCCCATTCTCCCTGGCATTTACCAGCGGATCAGGGATGCCCAGCATGGCTGCAGAAAGTATCGCAAAGACCACCATGGCTGGAATGAGCGTTTCGCGGAAAGGCTGGTTGATCGCCGGCATGATGAAACCCATCAAGAGGTAGAAACCTAAAGGGAAAAGGTAATTCATCAGCAGCAGGTTCTTATTACGTACCCCGGTCCCAAATTCAAACGCAAGGTGGTTCATGAATGCTTTCATCGGACACCTCCCCTGCTGGTAATTTCCAGGAAGCGGTCTTCCAGGGAGGGGCGCTCCACCCTCAGGTCAATAATGGTGTCTTTGTGTAAATTAATTGATGCCATGATATCGGCCAGGGTTGCGCCGACATTCTGGCTGAAGTAAATGATGTATTGTTCTTCGACCTTGAAGTGTTGAACAGACGGGAAAGTGATCACAGGGTGGAGCAGGGAATCACACTCGGTGCGGACGGAGATCCTGGTCAATCCAGCACCGGTCGCGGTGATCTGCATGGGGGTGCCGATAGCTGCCAGCTTGCCCTTGAGCAAGATTGCTACCCGGTCGGACATATCCTCAGCCTCAGCCATGTCGTGGGTTGCCAGGAGGATAGTGGTTCCTTTGGCCTGTAGCTCTTCCATGAGGGAATGCAGCTCAACCCGTGATGCCACATCCAGCCCAGCGGTTGGCTCATCCAGGAAGAGCACTTTGGGATCATGGGCAACAGCCAGGGCCAGCACCAGCCGCCTTTGTTGTCCTGCTGAGAGCTCATAGAACTGGGTTTGGCTTTTCTCGCTGATGCCCAGCCGTTCCAGCAGGTCATACCGGGGGGCAACATTATGGTAAGAGCAAAACAAGCGCATGGCTTCGCGCGGGGTGATACTCTCCGGCAGGCCGGCAGCCTGGAGCTGGACACCGATCAGGTTGCGCAATTTCTGTGATTCCGCAGCCGGGTTAAGCCCGGCGATCTGCAAGGAGCCGCCGTCCGGTTTACGCAGCCCTTCCAGACATTCCAGGGTGCTGGTTTTCCCAGCCCCGTTGGGACCCAGCAGCCCAAAAATTTCTCCCTCGTGGATCTCGAAAGATATCCCATCTACGGCAGTGAATGAGCCGTATTGTTTACGGAAATCCTTCACCGTAACGATCGCTGTTGCCAATTCTCGTCCTCTCACTTAATATTCGCGACTATATCATAGCGCAGAAACTTGCCCGGCGGCATTACAGGTTTGAAAACATGCCCAGCATGATGGAAACATCCATACCGGCATGGAAGAGGATGGATGCCAGTGCGCTGCTGGTTTTTTGCATGATGTATCCCCACAGGATGGCAAGCAAGGTCACGACAGCGATGAAAATTGTCATTTCTGAAGTGTAATTCGCAAATGAATGCAGGCTGGTAAAGACAAATGCAATCAGGATATTTGAAAGCAGTTTTCCAAAAAAGGGTTCCAGTTTCTGTAAAAACAATCCGCGGAAAAGCAGTTCTTCCATGGCACCGTTTGACAGGACATAGATCAGAAGCCAAGGGATCCATGGGACCACGCGTTCGAGGGTAAGGTTCTGCGCCATGAACAAGTATTTTGCCCCGAGGCCGGAGACGGCAACTGACAGAATGAATGTGGTCAGCCCTATAATGATGCCCCATTTCCTGTTGCCCCACTGCACGTAAATGGAGCCGAAACTTGACCCGGACACCCGGGTGAAAAAGAGGATCACCACGATGATCAGTACCGCTTCGTTCAATTTCATTAACGCGTTTACCCTGGGGGAGTCGGTCGTAATATTCAAGGTATCCACCAGGAAACGGCCGAAAATCCAATCCAGGGTTACTGCAAGCGCCATGATGAAAAGCCCATAGGGAACCAGCCAGTATTTCTTGTAGCTGCTGCGTTTCAAGATGAATGCGATCAAGAGCAGGCCTGCAATCAGGATGATCCTGCCCAGGTAACTTCCAATGCCTGTAGGTTTGGGCCCGTAAGGGCTGAATTTTGTAAAAATGAGGAAACCCGCTGCTATGAAAAAGAGAGCCAGGACTATCCGCTCCCCCAGTTCACGGGGTGAAATGAGGTTTGCCTTCATGGTTAGCCTCCTGAAGAAAGGGAAAACTAACAGTAACCTGGTCCGGCACCGGTAAATTTTATCCTTGACTATCATAGCACGGTTAATCGGAATTTCAACATGGGGAAAAAGCGATCCATCACAACTGGAATACCATGGATCAGCTGCCCGGAAGAAAGTAGAGAACAACCCAACCATGTTGTCTGGTTGGGTTGTTGATCGATCACTGTTCAGGTATTGGTTAAGCCAGTTGCAAATCCATGCGCATCTTGCGGATGGATACATCGCGGGTGCGGGCAATCACGTGCTGCACCATCTCTTCCGGTACATCCACGAAGGTGTGATTGTCCTGGATGCGAATCTTGCCGATTGCACTGCCGGGGATGTCTGCCCGTTTGGCAATCACGCCCACGATCTCACCTGGTTTGATGCCCTGTTGGCGGCCGATATTCAGCTGCAGGCGCAGCATGCCGGGCTCAAAGGAATTCTGGTTTACACTGCGGCGTAAGGGTTCGCTGCTTTTCCTGGCTGGTTTTGGCTCAGGCCGGGTTTCCTGCACCGCCTGGATGGGATAGATCGGGCGTTGTTTTTCCTCGGCGCGGGCAACCTTCAGGGCTGCAGCAGCGATATCGAGCGCATCAAAGCCCTCAGCAATCATCCTCTCAGCCATAGCCCGCTCGTTCAAGCAGCGGCCGCGCTTCAGCCATACCATCACTTTGTTCGCTAAAAGCTGCTCACGGTGGGCACGGATGTCTTCTTCAGTCGGGATGCTTGCCTGCTGGATCTTCTTACGCAAGAAATGCTCCACCTGACCCAGCCTACGGCGTTCCAAGGGAGAGACAAGGGTGATGGCAATACCAGTCTTACCGGCACGTCCGGTGCGGCCGATGCGGTGGACGTAGATCTCAGGGTCATCCGGCAGGGAGTAGTTGAACACATGCGAGATGTCGTCAATATCGAGCCCGCGGGCAGCTACGTCAGTTGCCACAACCACCTTGATCTGGTTCTGGCGGAAACGGTTGAGCGTGCGTTCGCGCGCATCCTGACTTAATTCGCCGCTTAAGGCTTCGGCTGGATAACCCCTGGCGGTCAATTCGCCTGCCAGGTCGCCGGTCTCAATCCGGGTGCGCACAAAGATCAAAGCGCTGCTGATCTCTTCCACCTCGAACAGGCGGGTGAGGGCAGCCACTTTGTTGTTTTCACGCACCAGGTAAAACCGTTGTTCGATCGTATCCACCGTAACCTGGTCGCGCTGGATGCTGACCGATTGCGGGTTGTTCATGTATTGCTCTGCCAGGCGCCGGATCTCGGCCGGCATGGTGGCAGAAAAAAGGGCGGTTTGGCGGGTGAAGGGTGTGCTGGAAAGGATGGTTTCTATATCTTCCACGAAACCCATACTGAGCATCTCATCTGCTTCGTCCAGCACCAGTGTGTGGACCTGGCTCAGGTTGAGTACTTTGCGCTCGATCAGGTCGATCAAGCGGCCGGGTGTGCCGACGATGATGTCAACACCGCGTTGCAGCCGGTCAATTTGCGGTCCATATGCCTGCCCGCCATATACTGCCAGGACCCGGGCGCCGCTGTGGCGGCCGTATTCGGTCATTGCCCCGGCTACCTGTAAAGCCAGTTCGCGGGTTGGCGTTAGGACAAGACCCTGGGGTAATTTCTGGTGGGGTTCCAGGTTGTGGATCATGGGGAGGGCAAAGGCGGCAGTTTTGCCTGTGCCGGTCTGTGCCTGGCCGATAACATCATGCCCGGCCAGCATGAGCGGGATAACGCCTGCCTGGATAGGGGTTGGGTTGGTGTAGCCCTGCTCAGTGACTGCCTGCACCAGCTGCGGGTGCAAAGACAGTTGGGTAAAATCTGTAATCATCAATACTCCTTAAATTTTTCAGTGAAGCATATTGATGATTGCAGAAACCCACGGGCTGAAGAACAATCTTTGCGCTTTCCTTGCGGAACGGCGCAACTGCCAACAAAAAACCCGGCTGTCTTTCATCGCCGGGCAATCTTCCGAAGCATCAATACATTTCCCAATAACGATTGGCTCTCTGTGAGCCAGGGGCGAAGTATACCATATATACAAAAATAATGAGGGAATTGGAGGTATGTTTCTATATCCGCTTGTGCTTTCGCTGTATGCGAAACTGGGGCATAATACAACCAGATTGTGGTTGGAAATGTCCATTAACAACACATTTGAATCAGGGAGAGCAAGAAGCATGGCTAAAAAACTCAACATGAAGTCGTTCAATTACGCCATCGGCATGTTCGGGACATCCATCCCGATTAATATGTTCAAAACTTTTGCAGCCATCTTTTATGTGGACCGGCTTGGGCTGAAGACCACCCAATTCGCGACGATCCTGTTCATTTACACCTTCATCGATGCGGCCGATAACCTGGTTTACGGGTATCTTTCTGATCGCACCCGTACGCGCTGGGGACGCCGGCGCCCGTGGTTGGTGATCGGTACGCCGCTCCTCATCCTCGGCTTCATCCTGTTCTACTCGCCGCCTGCGCTAAAGGACAGCCCGCTTTTCATCTACTGCCTGCTTCTGTACATCTTCACCGGCACACTGGATTCGGTGATCAATGCCAACTACGGGGCGCTCTTCCCCGAGTTGTTCACCACAGATGCCAGCCGTGCCTCCACAAATGCCCTGCGCCAGGCGTTCCAGCTGGTGGCTATGATCATCAGCATCGCGCTCACCCCCATTGTGACCGATGCACTGGGGTACAGCCTTACATCCATTGTGTACGGCATCCTGGGCGGGGCGGTGATCCTGTACATGACCTTCACCAGCCGGGAAGTCAGCATGGAAGAGGTCAAAGAAAAGCCGAAGCTGTGGGACAGCATCAAGAGTGTGATTACCAACCGCAAATTCTGGATCGGCGGCCTGGCCAATGCGTTCTACAGCGCAGCCATGGCACTGGTGTTGGGGTCGCTGCCTTTTTATGCCAAGTACACCCTGGAGATCAGTTCCGGTCAATCCACGCTGCTATTCGCCTCCGTGCTGGTCATCGCCATTGCCTGTGTGGCGGTGTGGGCGGCTCTGGTGCGCAAACATGGCTTGATGAAGATCTGGCGGTTGGCTTTGCTCTCCCTTGCGGTGGCATTCCTGGCGTTATCATTTGCATTCTCACTGTCAACTGCCATGATCGGGGCAGCCCTGGTGGGCTTCGGCTTTGCCGGTGTGATCACTACCATGGACCTGATTGGCGCCAAGATCATGGATGAGGACACCCGCAAACATAATGTACGCCGCGAGGGGATCATCAACAACGCCCTCGGGTTCATGAACCGCCTGAATGGCCTGTTTACCAGTTTTGCGTTTGTGCTGGTGGCAACCATTTACGGGTTTGAAAGCGGCGACAATCCCGGCCCCCAGCCAGGTGCGGCAGCCAGGTTTATGCTGACTTATTTTCCATTGGTGCTGATGCTAATCAGTTTTGGGTTCTCGTGGTTCATTGATTTTAAGGATGAACCCGCCAAACCTGGAGATGGTGGCGAACCCCTGCCAGGCAGACAGGTTGAACCTGAACAAAACCTGCCGGTTGACACCACAGCCGGGAGTGAAGGATAAGGAGGAGTTATGGCACTCATCAGAATGGATCATGTACCTGATACAGTTAAAATGTGCATCCCGCTCAATATCATCCTGCCCGATCCCAAGCGTATGAATGGGGTCCCGGTGCGGGAGCGCAAGGTGCTTTACCTGCTGCACGGGCTGAGCGATGACGGCAGCGCCTGGCAGCGCTACTCTTCGATCGAGACGCTTGCAAAAGATTACGGACTGGTGGTAGTGATGCCGTCTGTTGGGCGCAGTTTTTACATCGACCAGCCGAATGGGATCGACTATTTCTCTTACCTGGTGGATGAGCTTCCGCGGTACCTTGATGATGTATTTCACCTGGCGCCCAGGCGCGAAGACACCTTCATTGCCGGCCTGTCAATGGGCGGGTATGGCGCCATGAAGGCTGCCTTGCTGCACCCTGAACGCTACTCGGTTGCAGCCACTTTTTCCGGACTGCTTTCGCTTAACCATTTACAACAGTACCCCGATGATCCGCGAAAACCCGAATTCGAGTTCCTCTTTGGTGACCTGGGCAAATTACCTGGCAGCGAACACGACCCGGAAGTCTGGCTGCGCAGAGCGGCTGAAAGCAAGGTGCATCCACCAGACCTGTATATTTCCTGCGGCCGGCAGGATGACCTCTACCCGCTGAGTAAACTATTCTATGCCTCCTGCCAGAAGCTGGGATTTACATCGTACTACCATGAAGAAGAAGGCAAACACGACTGGTACTTCTGGGATTCAGAGATCAAACGCATCCTGTCGTTAGTCCTGGGTCCGCTTGAAAAATGAGGAAGATACCCGTATGAGCCAGCCTATCACGATTTCCCTGTTCATCCGCAAGGAACAGGAGGGCACTTACTTTACACAGCCATTTCACCTGCCGGAAGGGATGGAAAGCTTCACCCTTACCTACCGTTACCCGCGCAGTACGGGAGAGAAAACCGGGCTGCCAGGTGGTTTATTCACCAACCGGCAAAACGTGAACACCATTGACCTGGGGCTGATCGCCCCGGATGGAACGCAGGTTGGCGCATCCGGTTCGGACAAGAACGAGATCACCATAAGCGCCGCCTGGGCAACACCCGGCTACCAGCCGCACGAACCTGTCCCCGGCGAATGGCAGATACTGGTGGGTGCCTACAAAGTTGCACCCGATGGGGTGAATGTGGAGTATGAGATCACCTTCGTGCCCGAGAAGGTCAGGCTGCTGAAAGGCGACCTGCACACCCATACCCTGGCGTCTGACGGGGTGCACACGGTTGAGGAGCTGGGCTGGAAAGC
This sequence comes from Leptolinea sp. UBA4782, assembly GCA_002403095.1. Taxonomy (GTDB): domain Bacteria; phylum Chloroflexota; class Anaerolineae; order Anaerolineales; family Anaerolineaceae; genus UBA4782. The sequence continues at coordinate 28,813 of DHHC01000026.1, read as the reverse complement.
GCAGCGGCATGGATTGGATTTTGTGGCAATTACTGACCATAACCAGATGGTTACATCGGATGCTTTACCCCGCATACATGGGGTGACATTTATCCCGGGCATTGAGTGGACCCATTACATGTGCCATGCTAATTTCCTGGGGTGCGCCAAGCCTTATGATGCCCCATTTGCCACCAATTCACTGGAGGGAACGCTCGAGCGTTTCCAGTCAGCGCGCGAACGCGGAGCACTGGTTGTGATCAACCACCCGTTTGAGGAAGTGGCTAAACTTTCTTATGATATCAACAGCCTGCCATTCGACTGCCTGGAGGTCTGGAATGGTCCGATGCGCGAGTCGAACCTCAAAGCGCTCAAGTTGTGGCATAGCATGCTGTCTGCCGGGAAAAAGGTGCCGATCACCGGCGGGAGCGATTATCACCGGGATACCCCTTTCATTTTCCTGGGCGGACCGACTACCTGCGTGTATGCCCGTTCGCAGAGTGTGAAAGGAATCCTGGATGCTTTACGCCAGGGGCATGCCTATATCACTTTTGCCCCGAGCGGTCCATCCCTGGGCCTGACAGCCGGCGATGCCATGCTGGGGGACAGTGTGCGATGGACTGAAGTAAAAGAAATGCAGGTGGCTGTAAATGGATTGTTGGCCGGCGATGTAGTCAAGGTTGTCACAGCTTCCGGCGGCGATGTGCTTCTGCAGGCTCCCGCAGACGGCAGTTTTGAGGCGGCTTACACCATGCTGCAGCCGGGTTTCGCACGGGTCGAAGTTTACCGGGCTTTTCTTCCCGGGCTGCCGATGCTGCCTGCTTTGATCTCCAACCCGGTCTATTTTGACCCGTAATTAAGAAAGGAGGGTGGTGTCTGCCATCCTCCCTTCTTTCTGTAATAAATCCTTATCTTGATTGTTACTTTACAACCCGCACCTTATCGGGGGTCATACGGATCTCGGCGCTGTAGGCATCAAAATAGCCGGGGACTTCGAATCCGAAAGCCTGGATCGCTTCGGCATATTTATACTGGTACTCCGGCATGGGCAGGGCAGGATTAAAGGTGACCTCGGCTGCGCCGGTAAAGATCACCACATCCCCTCCGAGCAGTTCAGCGCCTTGCAGGTTGATGGACACGCGGTTATTCCTGAGCATGTTCTTTACTTTTGCGGAGTATGGACGGGTATAGGTCACAAACGTGCCATCCTTCCAGATGAACCAGACCGGGTTTGGCTGCGGTGTACCATCAGCGCTGACCGTGGTCAGCCAGACTACCTGCTCTTCCTGCAGGCGTTGTGCGATGTGGGGGCTGATTTCAATGGGAGTGTGGGTGGTCATAAGATTTCTCCTGTTGATTTCTTGAAGTGGACATTGGTATCATACCACTACCCTGCCCGTTCTGCATTTTGTGTACAATCTGGAGAACAAAACCTCCACCGGGTGGTGGAGGTTGAAATTCTTTGATTTACTACATTCTTTTTTACTGGAAGAGCTGGATGGCTTTTTCGACCGTGTTCCAGAACCCGTAAACCAGCGGGATGCCGACTGCAGCCCAGGCAATGAACACCAGGACTGGCTTGCTGGCAGAACCAACACCATTAACGGTTTTTCCTGAATCGACCACTTCTTCAAGCGCTTTATCATGCGCCAGCTTCTTTTCATGTGCCAGTTCTTCATCCGTCATAAAGAATTTTTCTTTGACCGGGCGTACCAGCAGGTTGCAGATGAAACCGCCCACCAGCAGTGCAGCCAGGATATAGAAGGTCATGTCGTATGCCATGTGATGGGGTACACCCCGGTTGAGCTGGTACTCGCGCAGGTAGTTCACCAGGACTGGGCCAATCACGCCCGCGGTTGACCAGGCAGTGAGCAGCCTGCCATGGATAGCCCCCACCATCTGGGTGCCGAACATGTCTGCCAGGTAAGCCGGAATGGTGGCAAACCCGCCGCCATACATCGAGACGATGATGCAGAAAGCTGCCACAAACAACCCCAGGCTGTTGGATTTTGCCAGGAAAGGCACTGCCAGGTAGAGCAACGCGCCTAGCACAAAGAAAATGAAGAAAGTTGTCTTACGGCCTATGTAATCTGAAAGGGATGCCCAAACGAACCGTCCGGCAATATTGAACACGGAAAGCAGACCGGCGAAACCTGCCCCGATGGTAGCGATCTTGACCAACTGTTCGGTACTTAAGTTCTCAAACGCTAAATTTACCCCGATTAACCTGCCGGCAAAGACCTCCTGCAGCATGGGTGATGCCATGCCGATGATACCGATACTGGCAGACACATTCAAGCAAAGAACGCCCCACAACAACCAGAACTGGGGGGTTTTCATGGCGTTTTTAACGTGCATGTGCCGGTGGGTGATCATAGTGTTCTTGTTCTTCTCAACCGGTGGCGTCCAGCCTTTGGGCAGCCAGCCGGATGGGGGTACTCGGTAGGAGAGTGCTCCAAACAACATGAATGCAAAGTAGACCACTGCCAGGGTGAGGAAGGTCTGCCAGACACCCACACTCGTTTCGGATGCGTAGAAGTTCATCAGGCTGTTGGCAAGGGGAGCGCCGATCATGGCGCCGCCGCCGAAACCCATGATTGCCATGCCGGTTGCCATGCCACGCTTGTCGGGGAACCATTTGATCAGGGTGGAAACCGGGGAAATGTACCCCAGCCCGAGGCCGATGCCGCCGATCACACCGGAACCCAGCCACAGCATCCAGACCTGGTGCAGGATGACGCCGATGGCTGAGATAACCAGCCCGCCGCACCAGCACAGGGCAGAAACAACACCGGCTTTACGCGGTCCGGCGTGTTCCAGCCACTTGCCAAAGGTGGCGGCAGAAAGGCCCAGGAAGACAAAGAACAGGGTGTACATCCAGCCAACCATGGAGACCGGCCAGTCGCATTTGGTGGTGAATATCTGCTGAAAGAAGCTCATGTCAGCCGGGCAGACAACTGATTCCTTGATCCCGATCAGCCTTGATAAGGGAAGCCAAAAAACGGAAAAACCGTATGCCATACCAATACAAAGATGGATTGCCAGGGCGGCTGGCGGCACCAGCCAGCGGTTAAATCCAGGTCCTGCAATGGTGCGGTCTTTGTTTAAAAAGGATAATGCTGCCATGTGGAGGTTCCTCTCCGGTATAAAGAGTTGTGTAAAGGTTTATCTGGGGGCTTGCATCCTTTGCTATTGTACTCCAAATGAGAAAAAACGAAAGGAAAATGGTGCTTTGTCTGACAATTTGACCGCAGATTTGCAATTGGACATAATAGAGCACCGGCAGGCAGGCTGCTTAAAATGGTATCAACATAAACTGGCCCTGGAGAAATCCAGGGCCAGAAGGCTGAAAGCGTTGAAATTACGAAAACAATTACAAGCGGACAGGACCTGCAGGTTACAGCCCCTGTTTCCTGGCGATCCTGGTCGCCAGGATGACGGTGGATAACACGAACAAAGCCGCATAGATGGCAAAGATTACCTGGTAGCCCAGGCCTTGCTGCATACCGTTGAAGAAATCTGCCATCGGGCCGCCAATACCGGCACCCACAATGCCTGCCCCTGCGCCAGCCAGGTTCGAGATGCCCAGGTATTTGCCTGCTTTATCTGCCGGCACCAGGTCGGTACCGAGCGCCCAGTTGGTAGTGAAGAATAATCCAGTGCCCAGCCCAATGATGCTGCCGCTGACGATCACCATGGGAATAGATTTTGAGAACAACAGCAAAACGGTGCCCGCTGCCGCAATCAGACCGGCTGCGCCGACCAGTTTTGCCCGCCCGACTTTATCCGACAGGTAGCCGCCGGCAAGGGCTGATATCAGGAGGAATATGGCGATGATCATCATCAAATAGGTTGTGGTGGTGGCTGGTTCCGGTACGAGCAGCACATCCGCCAGGAAGTACTGTACAAATCCCTGCACTGAGCCGATGGCAGCCAGGAAGAGCAGCCGGTTCACTACCCACCAGATGAAACGTTTCTGCGAGTTGGCTTCCTTCCCAATACCCACCCTGGCGCCAACATACACCCCCAGCAGCACTGCGCCAGCCATGGCAAGCAGACCGGTCAGACCGACAATCAGAATGTTCCCAACCCTGGATGCGCCTTCCGGAAGGATGGTAGTGCTGGCGCGCACGAGGTATTGTGCGCCGATCACGAAAACCACAAAGATGATGGTCAGGAATATGATACGCAGGACCTGCTCCTGCATCTTATCGGCAGGTTTTTGTTCGAGCGGTTTCTCTTTAACCCAGATCATAGTGATCAGCATGGTGATAACGTAGCCTGCCATGATGATAATGATCACCTGCCAGAATTTGTGGTTGTCCACCAGTGCCCCGATTCCCAGCAGAGCGATGAGAATGGATGGCAGCAGCTCAAACACAGCCTTAATGCCGGATGCTTTGCCGCGCTGGTCATCAGGTACCAGGTCTGGGATCAGTCCCTGCAAGGCGCCATGCCCGATGTTGGTGGAAATTTGCCAGAGGAAATTACCAAGGATCAACACCAGGAAAGCGGTGGTAAAACCGGAAGAGGTGACTGTACTGCTGGAAGCAGCAGGATCGTAAAACAGGGTAGATGCACCAATAACGATCAGGAAAACAACATTAAGCACAGCCCCAGCGAAGATGAAAGGGCGCCTTCTGCCGAATTTGTGGGTGCTACGGTCGCTGAAAAGGCCGGCCAGGGGCTGCACCAGCATGGCAACCGCCAACCCGATCATGCGTACCAGCGCCAGGTTGGTATTCTTCTGTTCGGGCGGCATGAACAGAACCACCAGGGCAGGCAGCAGCACGGGAGTGATAATGCCGGTAGCGATATTGATACCGAGCCAGTAACTGTTGATGGTCAACAGGTCGTACCAGCGTAATTTTTTCTCCATCTTCTCCTCCTGTTCAGGCGGCCATTTCTTGGCAGATTAACCTCACCTATGATTTTACTTATCCTGCCGATTGATGCAACCTGTTTGAACCGCCTGCTTCCTTTAACAAACTGATAACAATTCCTTAATCCATCCTTACAGGATTGTTGGTATTATCCAAAGAATGACCAAACCACGAGTGCTTTTCCTTTGTACTGGCAATTCGGCTCGCTCGCAGATGGCAGAAGCATTCTTACGCCATCATGCGGGGGAGTATTTTGAGGTTTTCAGTGCTGGACTTGAGCCTAAAGGCATCCATCCCCTGACCTTCAAGGTGATGGAAGAGGCGGGGATCGATATGAGCGGACATCACTCCAAGCAGTTGATAGATTACGCCGGCAAGATTCATTTCGGATATCTCATAACCGTTTGCAGCAGTGCCGAAGAAAAATGCCCGATTATTCCTGGGATGGGCTTGCGGCTGCACTGGCCGTTTGATGACCCGGCGGCTGAAGGAAACGAACAGGAACGAATGCTAGTCTTTCGGCGGGTACGCGATGAGATTGAGCATAAAGTAATCACCTGGCTGCAGGAACAGGGAATTCCTCCGGCAAGCAACTAGTTGTTCTCATTTTCTCCTTCTAATTGTGCATGCCCCCGGATTACTTTATCGGGGGCATGCGCTATAAGGTTGAAACAGTACACCCCGGATTGCACCGGGGCGTATGCTATAATTTGAGTGCCGAAGGTGGGAATCGAACCCACATACCTTTCGGTACACGATTTTGAGTCGTGCGCGTCTGCCTGTTCCGCCACTTCGGCGTGGTGAAAAGAGTATATCCACATTTTTGTGAAGGGTCAAGGTATCGAAAAGAATCAATGAGATTGGGAATAATCGGACTTCCGCAATCTGGAAAAACAACCATTTTTAACGCGCTCACGCGCGGCAGCCAGCCCACCGGCATGGTTAGCGGGAAAATTGAAGTACACACCGCTGTGGTGGATGTGCCAGACCCCAGGGTGGACACGCTGAGCGCCATGTTCCAGCCCAAGAAGACCATCTATGCCAAGGTGACATACTCTGACATCGCCGGGCTGGATGGTTCGGCCGGTTCAAGCGGCATTTCGGGCAACCTTCTCAACCAGTTGACCCAGATGGACGGGTTCATCCATGTGGTGCGTTGTTTCGAAGATGATGCCGTACCGCACCTGGCAGGATCGGTTGATCCCCGCCGGGACATCCACACCATGGACAGTGAGTTTATCCTGAATGACTTGATTGCCACAGAGCGCAAGCTGGAACGCCTGAACGAGGAACGCAAAAAGGGCGCCGGCAGGGACAAGGCTGTCATTGAGCATGAGCAGGAATTGTTCACAAAATTCCACGCCTTTTTAAGCGAAGAGAAGCCGCTCCGGGATATGGATATCACTGCCGAGGAAGAGAAGATGATCTCCGGCTTCGGGTTGCTCAGCCGCAAGCCGGTCCTTTTGTTGCTCAACCTTTCCGAAAGCCAGGAATCACCGGAAATCGCATATGATCACAAAGCGAGCAAGGTGGTGGCTTTACAAGGCAAGCTTGAAATGGACATTGCTCAATTACCGCTCGATGAGATGCAAAGCTTCCTGGATGAGTACGGTATCGCTGAACCCAGCCTTAACCGCATGATCCGCCTTTCATATGACCTGCTTGGGTTGGAATCCTTCTTTACTGTTGGCCCGGACGAGGTGCGCGCCTGGACTGTGCGAAAAGGCGCTACCGCGCCTGAAGCTGCAGGCGAGATCCATACCGACCTGCAGAAAGGCTTTATCCGGGCTGAGGTAGTGGCGTACGATGACCTGGTGGAAGCCGGCGGGATGCACGAGGTTAAAGGAAAGGGTAAGTTCCGCCTGGAGGGCAAAGAGTACATCGTCAAAGACGGCGATGTGATCACCATCCGGTTCAATATCTGACAAACAGGTAACTGCAGGCTTACGGCGGGAGTAATTTCACATATAGAAAATCACACAAGGCATTTTCCTTGTGTGATTTTTTTGATCAACCTAAAAGGTTTACAGCGTGAAGCGGTACAGGTTGCTGTGGCGCAACTCAAACCCGACCGACTGATACAGCTTGTTGGCGGCCTCGCGGCTGGGCCGCGACGTCAGGTCAACCGTCCGGGCGCCCAGGCTGCGTGCCTGGTCGAGAGCAGCCAGGGTGAGGGCTTTGCCCAGGCCTTTGCCGCGGGCAGCTTCATCCACCACCACGTCCTCGATCCAGGAGCGGACACCGGTGGGGATACGGAATGTGACCAGGGTGAGTGTTCCCATAATACGGTTGTCAAAGTTTTCGTGCCGGACGAGGATGACCGAATTGCAGGGTGAAGTTACCAGTTCTTCCAGCTCTACCCGGGTTGGGATGGCGCTGGAAGAAGACAACTGTGGTATCAGGCGGTTGAATGCTTCAACGATTTCTTCGGTTAGCTGGGTGGCGATTTCAATTTGCATGGGCTGCTCCCTGATTATCCATTAGCATGATCACTTTGTTACACGTGATTTTATCATCCATTAGCTGTTGCTGCTCATGCCTGCCGGTTGCTGCCGACCAGCTGTAAAAGCGCCCGGGCAGCCAGTTCGGGCCCCTGTTGTTCCATACCAGGCACACCCAGCTGGGTGCGCATCTGACCCACAAAAACACCCCGCTCGAAAAATGCCTTGAAGTACTTTTCCGCAATGGCTTCATGCATTGGTTGGTACTGCTCGGGGCCGAAGACATTAGCAAAGTATGTGTGCACTTTGCCGGTGGTCGTGGTGGTGCCTTTGCTCATGACAACCCCGGCACGGAATACCTGCATGGCATCGGCTGCGCTTTCGAAGCGGTCAATGAAGGGGGTATCTGCGCTGACCGTGTCGTAGTTGTTTGCGTAGAGAATGAAGTCCACCGGGTACCCGCGCACGATCGTATCGAAAGTGGTTACAGGCAGGACGACCCGGGCGTTGGTTTGGGCTGGGCTCATGATGATGGTGCGGTCGATCTGCCCGAAGGCATAGCCGGGTTTGAGGTCATCCAGGCGGACAAAGGCGCCAATCTCGCTGCCGTAACCCAGGATGCGGCCGTTCCCGTCCAACTCCAGGGAACCCATATCATCAGCAATGGTGGTCAGGTCTTCAACGTCTTCCCCGGCAATGGAGCGTAATGCTTCAAGAGTCTCTGATTTACCAGCCCCGGTGTCGCCCATAATCAAGATGGTAGCTTCGTCCTGTCCCTTGATGGCAAGATGCACCATGGCGCCGTGGAACGGCATGCGCTGGCGTTTCATCATCTTGATGTTGTGCAGGGTCAGGATCATCTTCTTGAGGTAGCCAAAGTAACCATATTCAGGCGCTACCGGCACAGTCCCAACCAGGATGTCATGTTCCTCATCATCATAGAAAATGGTCTGGTTGCTGGTAGGGCTGGCCTGGATGTGCTCGGTAACCCCGTAGAGGTAAATGGCGTCCGGCTTACGCTTCAGGTCTTCATCATCAGCCAGGTCGAACAGGTTGCTGAGGGCAAAGCCCAGGTCAAAATAGCGCAGGTTGAAATACACCATGATCACCAGGTCACCGACCCGGGCAGGATAACACAGCCACTTGTGTTTCTGCAGTTCTACCTGGTCGAGTGGATTGACATCCACCCGTTCGAAGACACCGGAGCGTTTGTTCATGGGCGGATTAAAGATCAAAGGGGGGTAAGTTAATACCTGGCGGATGATCGGGATCGAACTCAGCTTCTGGTAATTATTGTAGGTGTCCTCTGGATAAACAAGGTCGCGCGGCAGGGCAATGGTGGCGATCTCTGCCCCAGCGCGTACCTGGCGGTAAATGCGGGGATGGTTTCCGGTGATGTTTTCCTGCAGGTCGCGGTAAGTGCTGCGCACCACATGGGTAAGCTGTTCCACCGTGTTGGTGAAAGTGCGGTAGGGGCGCTTGTCAAAGCGGGTGCCTTCAGAATCGCAGATGATCAGGCGCTGCAGGTTGCGCCAGTAATTATAAAGATATTCGACAAAGTCGTTGAGCAGTGTCCTGTCGCGCAGGAAGTGTTCAGATCCGTCCACCAGGCAAGGAATCTTATCCGCTGGAACGCGTAAAAGATAGTGCATGGTATCTACCAGGCGGCGCAAGCTCTGGTGTGTGATGGTGCGGTCTGGGAAAATGTTAAGGAGGGAAGAATTATGCCGGGCAAGTTCATCTGTGCAGCGCCGCAGGATCTCCATGAACAGGGGGCTGGCAAGCAGGTCTTCTCCTGTGTCACAGATGTGGTCGCGCACCCGGAGAATCACTTTTCCGTCGATTATTTGATAGGTTGTGTCTTCCATGACAAGCTCCAGGGAATAATTCCATCTATTCTATCTTAAAACGCAGGAAAGGCCAGGGTAGAGATTCCTTACCACACTCCCGGAAAAATCCGGTGCCTGACCTGGCGGTAGCAAGGCTGCAGCAGAACCATATTTACGATAACCAGGCCGAGCAGGATCCAGGCTTCCAGCCAGCGAAAAGTACCGGCAGTAAGGAATAACTCTGCCAGCATTAAGAATATCCAGCACGAGAAAGCGGATTGCCCGCGCAGAGGTAATGGAATTTTGGAAGGGCATTCAGGTTGGGTTACAGGTTCATTTTCCTGTTCCAAATCTTCACCCTTCATACGAATACTGGTAATTTTCACTATAATATCATCAGCAGCCTATCTATACAAAAACTGGAGGGTACCATGCCAATCAATGGAGTGTTTCTGATCTGCCTGGCATTACTGGTAGGGGGGCTGGGAATTTTTTTGATGGTGATGGGCTTGCTTAACTTGCAGCAAGGCAAGGAAGCCAGGCACTGGAAGGTAGTGGCGGGAAGGATCACCAGGTCAACCCTGGAAGAAAAACGGGTTGACACCAGTTATGGCGACGGTCTCAGACGCAGTGAGGTCGGATACCAGCCGCAGGTGGAGTACCAGTATCGAGCAGGTGATGAGACATTTTCTGGCACACAAATCAGCCTGGTGGAGAAGCAATTTACCCAAAAAGCCGGGCAAAAAGTGCTGGAAAAATACCCGGTTGGGGCGGTCGTGCAGGTGCATTATGATCCGGATGATCCACAACGGGCTGTGCTTGAGACAGGCACTGTGGTCAGTTCGTTCATATTTATGCTGGGGGGACTTGCGCTGGTTGCAGTAGGGATAGCTATAGCAGTATCAGGTTAAACCGTCAGGTAACTCTGCACGGTTATCAAGATTGCTTGGAGGTGTTCGATGGCTCTTGTTTCTGGACAATTAGTTAACAACCGCTTCAGGGTTGCTGCTCAAATCGAAAAACGGGCTTTTGGGGCAATTTTCCGCGGATGGGACCTGCAAGATAACCGGGCTTGCCTGGTTGAAGAAATTAATGAAATGTATCCGGGTGGAATTGCACGGCTGCAACAACTGGTGCAGGTCCTCAAACTTGTCCGCCACCCGCATTTACAAAAAGTCATTGATTTTGCAGTTGTTCCGGGCGAGGGCATGTACGTGGTTATGGAGTTCCTTGAAGGCGAAAGTCTGGAAACGATCCAGGCAAAGCAGGCGGGGGCCTTTGAAGAAAAACAAGCTGTAAAATGGACGGCACAGGTGTGCGGGGCGTTGGACAACCTCCACAAGATGGTTCCGCCCATCATTCATGGCGCAGTTCAACCGTGCAATATTTTCATCGACAAGCAGGGGAATGCTTTCCTGGCGAATGTTCCGGAGGCAATGGTTCTCACAGGTTCAAGACGGTCTGAAACGGTTACGCCTTCGTTTTCACAGGAATATTCTGCGCCGGAATGGGAAGCGGGTCAGGCTATTGATGGGCGAAGTGATATTTATTCGCTCGGATTGGTTCTGTATGGAATGCTAACCGGCCTTCCTCCGCAGCCGGCTGCAGAGCGGATCAAAATGGATGCCTGCGTAGCTGCCGATACGGTGAACGCATCGGTTTCACCCGGAGTTGCCAGGGCGCTGGAACATGCCATGTCGCTCAATCCAGGAACGAGGTTTTTCAATGCCATTGCATTTAGAAATGCCTTGCTGGCAGGCGCAGGGCTAAGAGCCGAGGAGCTGCCTGCAGCTTCGCAATCTGAACCTTCAGAGGATAACCGGAACCGTCCGGCTCCGGCTGCGGCTGGTATGACGGTTAAGAAAAAGCGAAAATGGCTGGGTTGGGTAATTGCAGGGGGTGTGTTAAGCCTGGCAGTTATTGCCGGGCTTGTCCTGTTCGTTGTTGGAATCGGGAAGGATTATCCCGGAGTGCTTGGTCTTCATCCAACCGAAACAGCACAGAAAAAAACTGAAAAAACGAAGAAACCTGAAAAAGAGAAGGAAACTGAGGAGGCTGCAGAGGAAACTGAGGAGATGCCGGCGACTGAAGAACCGGTTGTCATTGTCACTGAAGAGCCTGCGACTGAAGTCCAATTGGAAATCTGGCATTCTTATTCGGATACTGGGGCTGATGCATTCTCGGAGATCATAGCAGCTTTTACAAAAGGACACCCGTATGTATCCATCGAACAAACGTATTTTGCATCAACAGATATGTTTTCAATGTTCGATACCGCTATGGCTGCCGGAGACGGCCCGGACTTGATCATGCTTTATGGTGACGATAGAAGTGCTTCATTATTAGAGGAGGGATTTCTTAAAGATGTATCCGGATTAATCTCACCCGACCTGTATTCCGATTTGGTTGAGCCTGCTGTCAAAATATCTGAATATCAGGGGAGAATGTTAGGGGTGCCATTCATCATGAATGGCGTATTGTTGTACCGGAATGTTTCCATTATTCCTGAAGCACCAGTCAATTGGGATGACCTGATTGGGAAGGCTTCTACAGCCACCGCAGGGGATGTTACGGGGATGGTTTTTGAAACGGGTTTGTATTTTTCGGCAGGGCACCTGTATGCCCTGGGCGGACAGCTTCTGGATGAATATTCCGGTGAGCCTTTATTCCTGGATGACTACGGTGTTGAATGGATGTTACTCATGCAGATTGTAAAGGATGCGGGGCTGCCGGTAGTGAATTACTCGGAAGATGATGCAGATAGTTTCAGGAATTATAAAACCGGTATGGTTATCGACGGCAACTGGAATGCACAAAGCATGGCAGAGGCGGTCGGTGTACAGAACCTTGTGATCGATGAATGGCCTGAAGGAATGTCGGGGTTTGTCCAGTCAGAATTGATCTCGCTGGTGAATGATCCAGACATGGGTAAATATCAGGAAGCTGCTGCGATCGAGTTTATGGAGTTCCTGGCATCAGAACAGGCACAAATGATTTGGGCAGAAGTGGCTTGCAGTAATCATAACCTTGGTAGTGGTGTGCCGGTCCTGAAAGATCTATATGTGGCGGACCCGCTTGTGGAAATGGCTATGAAGGCTTACAGCGGCGGTGTTCCATTTCCTGCGCATTCGAGCCTGGTTTTTTACTGGTCAACTTTGAATACTGCAATAAATAATGTAGTGGAATATTCCATGGATCCCTGGGAAGCATTACACAGCGCCTACGACGAGATATTATCGCAGCTGCCTTAGGAGAGGATCAAACAATCTTCCTGATCATTAAGAAAACCTTGGATTTCGAGACATATGATACTGCTTTGCCTGATGCGTTATGTCAGCGAGTTCCAGGTTCCGCAAGAAATGAACAGCTTCAACTGGTAGGGCGAGGTATAAAGGGAGCTTGCTAAAAGCTGAAAACCAGACATCCCCAGGCAGGCAACCTCTGCTGAAGCAGATTACCTGGCAGGGATCAACAGGGCACTGGCCTTCATGCAGGAAAACCTGGACCAGCCGCTCGTGCTGGATGACCTAGACCGGGCAGGCGGTTTCTCGCCCTTCCACTTTCACCGCATCATCCAGGCGTTTTTAGGCGAAACGCCGGCTGACTACTGCCAGCGCCTGCGGATGAAGAAAGCGGTAGATCTGCTTCAATCGAGCAGCCGCACCATTACATAAATTGCCATTATCTCCGGTTATGAAGCACCGTCTGCCTTCACGCGTGCCTTCAGGATCTGGTTCGGGCTCAGCCCAAGCAAAATGCGCAGGCTAAAGGAAAAGCCAAGCCCGGGATTGGCGGACCTTGTGCCTGCAGCTCAGCCCAAAAGGAGATGCAAAATGGACCCTGAAATCCACAACTTACCCGACCTGACGATCTATAATGTGATGTAGACGGGAATGATCGGCAACAGCGTGGACAGGACTGCTGACACGGCCTTCCGTAAACTGAACGTCATTCTGATGAAGCACGGCTTGTTGAAAAAGGTGGATTACTGCCTGGGGATCTCCCCGGATGAGCCTTCGTCTACCGATCCGAAGAAGTTCCGATACGGTGCCGGCTATGTGCTTAAAGAAGTGGTGAACCTGCTGCCGGAGGGCGAGATGCAGGTTATCGTTTATCCTGCCGGAAGGTATGCTGTTTTCACCCACAAGGGACCGTCCAGCACGTTATGGCAAACCTGAAATGCAACTTACCGTGACTGGCTGCCATCCAGCGGGATGCGACTGCGCGAACTGGAACCGTTGGAAGTGTACCGCAACGATAAGGCTCCCACTCCACCTGAAAAGCTGGTGATCGAGATCTTTGTACCGGTCGAGTGACCTTGTGATCCTCTAGGGCGCAGGGTGAAGGAAGGGATGACTTCTTTCACCCTTTTTGTTTGCTGCTATCCTTTTCCCGCCAGTTCTACAACCAGCAGGTCAAATGCCAGCTCAGGGGTTACCTGGCTGGTTTTGAGGTCGCGGTCTACCAGCAGCAGGCGGCGGTAAACTTCTTTGAGCTGCTCCAGGTCATACCGGCGCGCCTGGCGCGCCATTTTCTCGGCGACCAGTGAAGCGCGGATCTCGGGGATCTCCCCGGGGATATCCTGCAGCCCTTTGCCGTCATCCAGCAGTTCGCGTACCTGTAGCAACAGGCGGAACTGGCGCACGATCATGCTGAAAATCTGGACGGACTCCTGCTCGTCCATTAACCGGTGGAGTTGATTCAGCGCCTGGGTTGGGTTGTGTTCTGCCAGCGCATCTACAAACTGGAAGATGTTGCCCTGGGTGTTGTTGATGGAAAGCGCTTCCACGTCCTCCACCTCCACCGTGCGCTCGTAGTTAGTGTAGGTCAGCAGTTTTTCCAATTCGAGAGAGGCCAGGCGGGTATCATTGCCGATCCATTCAGCCAGTCGGTTGGCGGCAGCCGGGGTGATCTTCCCGCCCATCGACTTTGCCTGTTTTTGCAGCCAGCCCGGCATGGTAAACGGCGCCGGCAGGGAGAATTCGAGCCATTCTGCCTGTCCGCTGCGGGTTTTGCACCATTCTGCCAGCCAGTGTTTTTCAGGGTCCACCGCTTTCCAATGTTTGCGTTCATAGGTGTCCATCAGCAGGATTACCAGGATTGTGCTGGCGGGCATCTGGTCGAGCATGGCGGTAAATTTCTTGCTGTCCTGGCGGGGCGGCATGGCGTTGAGAACCACCATGCGCTGTTCTGTCAGGAAGGGAAGAGTGTTCAGGGCGGTGCGCAGGTCTTCCTGGCTGGCCTGTTGTCCGTCCAACCGGATGATGTTCATCCCGCTAGGGTCATCCTGGGCTATCATGGCTGCCCGGCGGGTGCACTCGCGGGTGATGGCGAATTCATCATCCCCATGCAAAACGGTCACAACAGGCTGAGATGCACTCATGTGTTATTCCTGTGATCCATTGGTCAGGATGCGGTGCACCCTGGCAAACTGGAACGGAGCAATCCGAACGGACGCGATCTCCAGGTCTCCCGGCTGGGGGCAGGTGGTCAGGTGCTGCTGGGCTTTGGGACCAAGCGGCTGGGCGGCGATGAGTGCCAGGGTAACCAGAGAAATTACCAGCGGAAAGCGCTCAAACTTTTTACGGCTGCTGTCAGCGCCGGCCAGCGCCAGCATGGCTGCGGTGCCAGCCAGCAAACCACTGACCGCGAAATTGGTACCGCAGTGCGGGTGAACCGCCAGGCGGGATTCGCCGCCTTTCAGGCGGTTCAGTGCTTCCCGGGCAGCGTTTTGCAGGTCGAGGGTATCAACTTCACCCAGCACCCAGAACCCGCGCCAGTCGGAGTAGCCTGCCAGGAAGTTGTACTTTTTCCTGGCACTGAGGATTTGGATGGTGGCATGCTCAAGGGCGTGGTTGCGCCGGATGGAATACAGGATTGACGAAATGGAATTTGACATTCAGGCTCCAAAAAATTGCTGGTTTAAATTTAATCTCTTTTTTCCTGCAGCAAGGCATAGTCAAGCGCTTCGCGCAGCGAGCGGGCTTCATGGATTGTGATCCCTTGCGGCAGATCTTCACCACGCCTCACCCGGCGGGGGATGATGGCTTGCTTGAAACCGAGCTTTCCAGCTTCGCGCAGGCGGGTTTCCATCTGGCTGACCCAGCGCAGCTCGCCGGAAAGCCCCACCTCACCAATCAGGACGGTATCTGCCCGAACGGGCAGATCGCGCTGGGAGGATGCGATGGCAGCCGCAACCGCCAGGTCGGCTGCCGGTTCGCCGATGCGCAGCCCGCCGATCACGTTCACAAAAACATCCTGCTCTGCCAGGCGCAGCCCCATCCGGCGGGTGAGGACAGCCGCGATCAGCAGCAGGCGGTACATGTCCACCCCGTTGGGGGTACGGCGCGGGTTGTTCAGGCTGGTGTGGCTGGTGAGCCCCTGGATTTCTACCAGGAGCGGGCGGGTGCCTTCCATGGTGACGGCAATGGCGCTGCCCGGAGTGTTCACCAGGCGCTCCGCCAGGAAAGCCTCAGACGGGTTGGGTACTTCTGCCATGCCGCCTTCGCGCATTTCGAACACCCCCACCTCGGAGGTTGCTCCAAAACGGTTTTTAACTGACCGCAGCAAGCGGAACGACTGGAAGGAATCGCCTTCCAGGTACAGGACGGTATCAACGATATGTTCCAGCACGCGCGGCCCGGCAATCACACCTTCTTTGGTGACATGCCCGATGACAAAGACAGCCATGCCGCTGGTTTTGGCAAGCTTACGCAGGCGTGAGGCGCTCTCGCGCACCTGGCTGATCGACCCTGCGGAAGATTCCAGCTCGGGAATATAGACGGTCTGGATGGAATCTACCACCAGCATTTTCGGCTTGACCGTGCGGACGTGTTCGAGGATGGCATCCAGGTTGGTTTCGGTCACCAGGAAGAGCTGTTCGGGGAAGGTTTTTGCGGGTGGGGAGTTTTGTAAGCGCGTGGCGCGCATCTTGATCTGGCGCTCGGATTCTTCGCCTGAGACATACAGGACGGTGTTTTTTGCTGCCATTTCCAGGGCAACCTGCAGCAGCAAGGTGGATTTGCCAATGCCCGGGTCGCCGCCGATCAGGACGATTGAACCCGGTACCACGCCGCCGCCCAGCACACGCGCAAACTCCCCGATGGAAATGGGAATGCGTTCTGCGGTATCGCCTTCGATATCGTTCAGCCTGACGGGAGTCGAACGGGTTAACGTGCCGAGAGGAGAAGCCTTTTGGGCGGCAGGGGTTTTTTCAATGACCTCTTCTACCATGCTGTCATAGGTGCCGCACTGCGGGCAGCGCCCAAATGAGCGGGCGAAGCTGCGGCCGCATTGCTGGCAAACATACTGGGTGATCATTTTCGACATGGGCTGCTCCTCAGGCCTGGTACCGCCATACCTGGAATCATTATTTCACAATAATGGCGAGGTTTTCCTTCAAAGGAATTATAACGGCAGTATGTCAATGGCGTGAGAAATGCATGCATTCAGGCCGGGGTAGAATTGTGGATCGCTTTGACCTTTTAAGGTACAGCTTAAGGAAGGTAAGGTTTTGTTTTTTACGGCGATACCCTTCGCTTCGTTCAGGGTGACAAACATATAGATGTCATCCTGAGGGAGCTTGCGACCGAAAGATCTTGCTTTGGATTTCCAAGACGAGATTCTTCGCTGCGCTCAGAATGACAACCGCAAGAGCATCTAAGGTTCCAAAATCAGGATATTACAAAAAGAGGCTGCTCCTCATGGAACAGCCTCTATATTCTATCTTTACCCTGCCGGTTCAGGTTCCTGTTCCGGCTCGGCGGTTTTATGCTTCAGTACCACCTGGTTGTTTTCATCCAGCTCCAGCAGGATGGTCTCGCCGTCTTCGAATTCGTGCGACAGCATGGCATCGGAGAGTTTATCTTCGATCGTTTGCTGGATAACACGCCGCAAGGGACGGGCACCCATATCCGGGTCGTAGCCCTGGTCTCCCAACAGGTCGGTAACAGCGCCGCTGGCTTCGACGGTGATGTTGTGTTCTTTTAAGCGTTCGGCCACCTTGGCAATTTCAAGATGCACAATTTGGTGGATATCCTGGCGGTTGAGCGCACGAAAGACGACCACACCGTCCAGGCGGTTGATAAACTCGGGGCGGAAGACCCGCTTGAGCGACTCCATCAGTTTCTTACGCATCTCGTCATAAGCCAGCTTCTCTTCCAGTGATTCGTCTTTTTCCAGCTGGAAGCCGATCGAACTCTGGCGCTTGATGACATCGGCGCCGATGTTGGAGGTCATCACCACGATCGTGTTGCGGAAATCAACCTTGCGGCCTTTTGCATCGGCCAGATGGCCTTCTTCCATGATCTGCAGGAGCATATTCATGGCTTCGGGGTGGGCTTTCTCGATCTCATCGAATACCACGATTGAATACGGTCGGCGGCGGATGGTCTCGGTTAGCTGGCCGGCTTCTTCATAGCCGACGTAGCCGGGAGGCGCCCCAACCAGGCGGCTGATGGAATGGCGTTCCATGAACTCGGACATGTCCAACTGCACAAGGGCTTCCTCGCTCCCGAACAGGAAGCGGGCCAGCGCCTTGGTGAGCTCGGTCTTGCCTACCCCGGTAGGTCCGAGGAAGACAAAGGAGCCGATCGGCCTGCGCGGGTCTTTCAACCCGGAACGCGCCCGGCGGACCGCCTTGGAGATGGTCTCGATGGCTTCGTTCTGCCCGATGATGTAGCGGCGCAGTTCATCTTCCATGTTGAGCAGGCGCACGGATTCTTCCTGTGCCAGCTGCATAACAGGTACACCCGTCCACATGGAGACGAGCTCAGCGATGTCATCCGGAGTAACGGATGGGCTGGTTTCACGGTCCCAACCGGTGCGCATGCGCTCCAGCTGTTCTTCGATACCGCGCTGTTCTTCCATCAGTTTCTCTACATCGGCTTTACGGTTCTCCTGCATGGCCAGTTTGATGTCCGGCTGCAGGCTGCGGAGTTTCTTGAGCAGCTCCTTGCTCGTTTGGGCTGCCGGGCTCTTGTACATGCGCACGCGGGAGGATGCTTCATCAATAAGGTCGATGGCTTTATCCGGCAAGAAGCGGTCAGAGATATAGCGGGCAGACAGCGTTGCGGCTGCGTTCAGGGCTTCTTCTGTGATCTGCAGGTGGTGGTGTTCTTCATATTTGCTGCGGATGCCCTGCAGGATGTGAATGGTTTCTTCGACAGTCGGTTCGTTGACAACAATCGGCTGGAAACGCCTCTCGAGCGCAGCATCGCTTTCAATGTGCTTGCGGTACTCGTCCATGGTGGTAGCGCCAATCACCTGCAGCTCGCCGCGTGAGAGGGCGGGCTTGAGGATGTTGGCAGCATCCACGGATGAGCCGGCTGATCCGGCTCCAACCAGCATGTGCAGTTCATCGATGAACAGGATAGCACCCGACTGCTTGAGCTCTTCGATCACGCGTTTCAGGCGTTCTTCGAACTGACCGCGGTACATGGTGCCTGCCACCAGGGAACCTACATCCAGTTGCAGCACCCGTTTGCCAAGCAGCAAGGCGGGCACATCGCCGTCGATGATGCGCTGGGCAAGCCCTTCCACGATAGCTGTCTTCCCGACACCGGGTTCACCGATGAGGGCGGGGTTATTCTTATTGCGCCTGGCGAGGATCTGGATGACGCGTTCGATTTCCATCTGGCGCCCAACAACCGGGTCGAGTTTATCCTCTTCAGCTTTGGTGGTCAGGTCGGTCGCCAGCTGGTCGACCAGCGGGGTTTTGGCACCTTTTTCTTTCTCCTGCCTGGGAGTAGATTGCTGCGCCGGTCCGCCGGCAGGTGCAGCCGGCTGGCTGGGGGTGTTTTCCTGCAGCACACGGCGGGTTTGGCGGCGAATCTGTTCTGGGGTGACACCCACCTTGCGCAACACTTCCAGCGCCTGTCCGTCACTGGATTGCACCAGCCCGAGCAGCAAATGTTCAGTTCCAACGTAGTGATGCCCCATTTTACGGGCTTCATCCAGGGCATACTCCAGCACCTGCTGGACGCCCTGGGATAATTCGATCTTCCCTCCCTGGTATTGACCAAATCCGCTGATTAGTTCCACAACTTCTTTCACGCGGGCTGTTTCCAGCCCCAGTTCGGTCAAAACACGGCGCGCGATCCCGTTCTCTTCCAGGATCAAACCCAAAAGGAGGTGTTCGGTTTCTATTGTGTCGAAGTGAAGCCTTTCAGCTTCCTGGTGCGCCAGGCTGAGAACCCGGCGGGCACGCTGTGTAAATCGCTCCATTCCAGCCATTTTTCTCCATTCCTTATCATGCAAGGTACTACTTGAAGCCCGGTTTCTTTGAAAACAGTGACTGACTCATCGATTTTTGCGGGGGATGATGCATATCTTCAAAAGAAACCTGTTCCGTACCTGCAGTACCAATAAACCTTAAAACCTGTCTCAAAGGACTTGCGATGCAATTCTACCAGAATCCAACTTTGATTTCATCCCCTCATGCAGCCTTTGTACATACGCCAGGTTAAGTGTTCTCTAATCTGGCAGCCAGCCAAACCGGTCAAAATCTACCCGCTCCTGGCTGTCAAATGCTATGCCCTCTTCCATCAGCAGGGCGCGCTGCATCTCTGTACCAAAACCGTCTCCATGCGGGCTGACTTTGCCCTGGGCGTTGATCACCCGCTGCCACGGAATATCGCTGCCGGTTGGGGTAGCCGACATGGCGTAACCGACCATCCTGGGGGTGCATCCGCCCACGATCCTGGCAATCTGACCGTAGGTCGCCACCTTGCCGGCAGGGATCTGCCGCACGATGGCGTAGATTCGCTGGTAAAGTGGTAAAGGAGGTATATCGTTCATTTTTCCTCTCCCTGTCCATACTATATCATTTTTCCTGCCTAATTTGGCAAGAATCTATAATTCTCTAATAGTGCCGCCAACCCCGGGCAGCATTACACCTGGAGAAAGCGAATGCGATAGAATAAAGGAGATGAAAATCCAGCCTGACAACCAGAAGTTCACCAATTTGTACCGGCGCTTCCTTTACCGGGTGGCTGGCGGTGTTATTCTGCTGCTGACTACCACCGGCAGAAAGTCGGGCAGGGAACATACCGTTGGTGTACAGTATGAGTTGATCAACGGGTGCTACTATGGCGGAGCAGCAGACGGCTTCAGGGCGGATTGGCTGGAAAATATCCAGGCTAACCCGTATATGAGCATGCAGGCTGGTAAAACCCGCTGTAGAGCGAAGGCTGAGGTGGTAACCGACCTTGCCGAAACTGCCAGGTACCTGGATTACCGCTTAAGGAAGCAGCCGTTGCTGATCCGGAAAACCTTACGCACAGCCGGACTGAAAGGAAAGCTGGATCAAGCTGCCTGGAAAAGTATGCAGAGGCGATCCGGATGGTGATCCCTCACCCCTGTCCAGGATGCAGATGGCCGCGTCGAGGCAGGCAAGGCTGATTTCAGTTTATAATCATTTAGAGCTTAAAGCTGGTTGCAAGGAGGAGAAATGCCAGATGCGAGAGTGATTAAGGCGCCGAGAGGTACTGACCTTACCTGTAAGAACTGGCAGATCGAAGCTGCCTACCGCATGATCCAGAACAACCTGGACCCAGAAGTAGCCGAACGCCCGCAAGACCTGGTGGTGTATGGCGGCAGGGGGCAGGCAGCCCGCAGCTGGGAAGCGTTTGATGCCATCCTGGAGAGCCTCAAGAACCTGGAAGTTGATGAGACTTTGCTGGTGCAGTCCGGCAAGCCGGTAGCCGTTTTTCGCAGCCATCCGGATGCTCCACGGGTGTTAATTGCCAACTCCAACCTGGTTCCGCATTGGGCAACCCAGGAACACTTTGATGACCTGGCAAAGCGCGGGTTGATCATGTACGGGCAGATGACGGCGGGGTCGTGGATCTATATCGGTACCCAGGGCATCCTGCAGGGTACTTATGAAACGCTCGGTTCGCTGGCCAGGCAGCACGGCTGGAAATCCCTGCGCGGCAAATTTACCCTTACCGCCGGTCTGGGGGGAATGGGCGGTGCCCAGCCGCTGGCGATCACCATGAATGAGGGTGTGGGCCTGGTGGTGGAAATCGACCCGGCCCGGGCGCAAAGGCGCCTGGAGCACCGCTATGTAGATATAGTGGTCAATGAGCTGGAAGAAGCCATGACCCTGGTAGATGAGGCGCGGGAACAGGGCATCCCGCGTTCAATTGGCTTGATCGGCAACGCGGCTGAGATCTATCCCCGCCTGGCTTCCCTGGGGGTGATCCCGGATGTGGTTACCGACCAGACACCGGCCCATGATGTCATGATGTATATCCCGGCCGGCATGAGCCTGGAAGAAGCTGACGAGCTTAGGAAAAACGACCCTGCCGATTATGCCCGCCGATCCCTCGACTCAATGGCTGTGCATGTGAAAGCCATGCTGGAATTTCAGAAGCAGGGTGCAGAGGTTTTTGACTATGGAAACAACCTGCGCCAGCGGGCTTATGATCATGGCGTTCAGGATGCTTTTGCGTTTCCCGGTTTTGTGCCGGCTTACATACGGCCGTTATTCTGCGAAGGCAAAGGTCCTTTCCGCTGGGTTGCCCTTTCGGGAGACCCGGAGGATATCTACCGCACCGATGAGGCCATCCTGGAGCTCTTCCCGCATGACGAGCATCTGCGGCGCTGGCTCAAGATGGCGAAAGACCGTATCCATTTTCAGGGTTTACCATCGCGCATCTGCTGGCTGGGGTATGGCGAACGTTCCAGGGCTGGCCTGAAGTTCAATGAGATGGTGGCAAATGGCACCCTCAAAGCCCCGATCGTGATCGGTCGCGACCACCTGGATTCCGGTTCGGTGGCATCCCCCAACCGCGAGACGGAAGGGATGCTGGACGGTACGGACGCCGTCAGCGATTGGCCGATATTGAATGCTTTGATCAATGCCGTCAACGGGGCAACCTGGGTTTCCTTCCATCACGGCGGAGGTGTGGGGATCGGTTTCAGCCAGCATGCCGGACAGGTGATTGTGGCAGACGGTACCCCGCAGGCTGCCAAGCGGTTGGAACGGGTGCTTACTTCTGACCCGGGTATGGGCGTGGTTCGGCATGCAGATGCCGGGTACCCCGAAGCCATTGCCTTTGCTCAAAAAGCCGGGATCAAGATCCCGATGATGAAAAAAGGGTAAGCATTTATGCGGGCAAAACGGGTGATCTTGTTTATCCTGGCAATTGCTGCCGGCATCGCAGGCGGGATTGCTTATGGCTGGATGGCAAACCCTGTCAAGTACGTTGATACCCCGCTGTATACCCTGCGGAAAGACTATAAAGCCGATTATGTCCTTATGGTGGCGGAAGCATACCAGACAGAGCGCGATATTGAAGCCGTTGTACACGACCTGGGATTGCTACAAGATGACCCGGTTCGGCTGGTGCAGCAGGCGGTGGTCGTTGGGCAGGACCTGGGTTACAGCAACCAGGATATTAAAGTGCTGGGAGAATTGTTACAGGAATTGCAGTCGCTTACTCCCAACAGCGGAGATACGCCATGAAGGAGAAGCGCGGTTACTGGTTCCTGCTGACCGGACTGGTGGTTGGGCTTGCCCTTGGGCTGCTGTATGCCTGGCTGCTAAACCCCGTTTCGTACATTGACACTTCCCCTTCAACCCTGCGCCAGGATTACCGCGACCAGTACCGGCTGTTGATCGCCAGGGCATTCGCCTTTAACCAGGACAGGGGGCGTGCCTCTGCCCGCCTTAGGCTGCTGGGAGATGAAGACCCGGTGCAGGCGCTGGTTGTGCAGGCGCAGCAGGTGCTGGCCCAGGGAGGAAGCCGTTATTCTGCCGATGTGCTGGCTGTCTTATCACAAAGCCTGGTCAGCGAGGGTGTCAGCAGCCCGGTTGAAGGCGCGGGTGTAACGCAGGCTGTTACCCTGGCACCGGCTGCAAGCAGCACACAAGAACCTATGGAAGTGCCAGCGACAGAAACACCAACCCTGCAGCCTGTCACAAAGACACCTGGCGCGACCTTTACTCCGCGCAGCGTTACTACCATTGCCCCAACAGAAAACCTGCCCTTTATACTGGCAGAAAAATCCAACGTTTGCAACCCGAGCCTGCCGCCCAGGCTGCTGCAGGTGGAAGTACTGGATGAGAATGAGGAGCCGCTGTTTGGGGTGAAGATTACGGTAAGCTGGGAAGGCGGTGAAGATACTTTCTTTACCGGCATGCACCCGGAGATGGGTCCAGGGTACGCCGATTTCAGTATGGTTGACGGGGTGACTTACAGCCTGAGGGTGGGAAATACCAGCAAACCGGTTGCCGGGTTGTCTGTGATATCCTGTAATCTAAATGACGGGTCCTCCTACCCCGGGGGGATCAAACTGATTTTCAAATAGAAATCTGAATGGTCTGGAGAGACCACAATTTCAGCGACAATCCCCTTGAATGACTCAGAACCGGAGCCTGTGTATGAAGGCTCCCTCAAGATGGTGAAAAATTCCTTGTAGACGATAAAAAACCTCCGCTGCAGCGGAGGTTTTTGTGTTACGGTAATGGGTTGTTTCCAGCCCAATCTTGCCCCAATATGACCACGATATCGGCATAAGAGTCAGGCTGGTATTGGTTATAAATATTGCTGGATTGAACCGACATCAATTGTGCCATGTAACTTGCCGTATATGGTTTTCCATTCAAAATTAAGATAGAAGAGTTGTAATAGACCTGGTCAGCATTGGTTTCTTCGACAATATTCATCCCCTGGCCGCGCAGGTACTCGGCAGTGCGCTGCGCCAGGGCAGGATCCGAGGTGCCGTTCTGAATGGAGATACGGGCAGACTCTGCGGTTGCCAGCTGCACCAGGTCGGTCGAGATGGATGCCGGACCTACGGCCCCGCCGGTG
This sequence comes from Leptolinea sp. UBA4782, assembly GCA_002403095.1. Classification (GTDB taxonomy): domain Bacteria; phylum Chloroflexota; class Anaerolineae; order Anaerolineales; family Anaerolineaceae; genus UBA4782. The sequence goes on along the minus strand of DHHC01000026.1, from coordinate 4,862 downwards.
GTGAAGATCTCATCACGCTTGAGGCGAATCTGGTCCTGGATGGGAATTTCAATGGATTGGCCTTCCCACATGGAAGAGGTGAAGCAATTCTGATCCAGGACGGCTTTCTTGATGCTGGATTCGGGAACCTTGAGCGCCAGGGTGGCCAGTTCAACGATCTGCTGCAAGTTCAGGTTGGTGTGCACGCCGGCTGATAATTCCGAATACATCTGGGGCGATTTACTGATCAAAGTGGGCAGCATATCAAAGGTCAAAATCTGGTCGCGGACAGCCATTACCACCTGCTGCTGGCGGGCTGCCCGGTCGTAATCTCCCATGCCGGTGTAACGGGCACGGGCGAACGCCAGGATGGTAGCTCCATTCAGGTTTTGCACACCAGGGTAGAGGGTAACTGTATTGGCAGGTCCAATCGGATCAACGGTGATCTCTTCCCGGATGTAAATATCCAGGCCGCCAATCAAATCGATGAACCGGGTGAAAGCCTCAAAGTCGATCTGGGCGTAAAAATTAATCGGCACGCCCAGGAATGCCTCAACGGTTTGGACAGCCAGTCCAGCGCCGCCGCCGGGCATCTGGTATGACTCGCCCAGGAAATAGGCGGTATTGATCTTGCCGTAATCAAAGCCGGGAATGTTGACCCAGGCATCACGCGGGATGGATAGCATACCGGCAGTATTGGAAATTGGGTCCAGGGTGACCAGCATCATCGAATCGGTGCGGGGTACGCGCCGCTCTTCGGTGTCTTCATAATCAAGACCCATCACGAGGATCGTGACCCGGCTTTTGCCGTCCCAGGGTTTAGGGGTTGGAGCACCGACCGGCTGCAGGGCTACCACTGCTTCGGTTCCGCTGGGAGTGGCGATATTCTCGGAACTGCCAATGCCCGGAAGACCCGAGGTTATGGTCCATGAGCCTACCAGGTTGCGGACAATATTAAAGGCTACCACTGCGGTGATGATACCGACAACGCCAAATGCAGCCAGTAAACCGATGGTTAACCGGTCGAATTGAAATTTCCTACGGGGTGAACCGTTATGGGCTGATCTGGTCATGCCATTTTGTTTAGGATTTTGTGCCATTTGTACAGGTTTGCGATCCATAGGCCTTATTGTAATCCATTTCTCTGGTAGAAATTTCGTGTGCTGGGGCTATTCGTTGCAACATCAGTGCCAGCCAAACCAGCAAATCTCAGAAATTCCTCCTAAAGGCCGGAGGAAAGGCTCCTTTTTTAATCGAATGGGGGCGGCGGAACTGGCAACCCGGCGGCTGGTGTATTTATCCACTTCTCCCCTTCATCAACCAGCATTACCGGGATATCTTCCACGATCGGGTATTTCCGGTCGCATTCTGTGCAAAGCAGCCAGGTTTCTTTGTAGAGCTCCAGCGCTCCGCCGTTTTCGTGCTCTCTAACGCAAATCGGGCAGCGTAAAATCTCTAATAAATCGGGATGTACCATGAGTCTTCCTCCAAAATCTGGTGCAAATTGTACCATAGGTGCAATTGATTAATCCTCTGGAGGGGGCATATCCGGTGTGCCTGGACCATATTCATACACGGCCTGCCAGGGCTGGTAATGGGTGAAGAAACTGTCCTGGAAATAGACAGCCCCGTCTTTATACACCGTGCGGTTTACGCTTACATCTGCACCTTGCGCCGCCCAATCAACCTGGCGGACATCACCCTGTGAAAGCTCGCTGTTCTCGCGGTAGAGCGGTTTGGGGGCTTCAACAATGTTGATGGGACCGGTTGTATTCCACTCCACGCTGCGGCCGTCACTGGTCGAGTAGAACTTCCAGGTGATGGAGCTGCTCCCGGGATACACATAAGTTTCCATCAAAAGCCAGTAAGGGGTGTCATTGGTAAACTTAAGGTCCACCACCGGCGCATAAACGGTGGCATCCAGCCCTGCCAGGTCTGGATTGATGGATCCGCCGGCAACCCGCTCATAGTAGGAAACCCGGTATGCATGGGCGTAGCGTTCGTTGATCGGGAAACCGGCAAAGAAGGCTGCCCTGAAAAGGGTGGTGCTGACCTGGCAGACGCCGCCGCCAACGCCTTTGATAGTCTGGTTGCCGAATATGATCAGCGCTTCTGCATAGCCGTTATCCAGGCTGATATCTCCCAGGGCAGATGCCATGGAAAAGGTCTGACCGGGAGCGATAAGCAAGCCGTGGAACTGGCTGGCAGATGCCTGGATGTTCTGGATGCGGGCTGCATCTGACCCGTAGAAATAGGAGGTCTCTGCATGCACCAGTTCCGTGATCCCGAGTTGTTCGCCGTTCATCGAATCCGTCACTTCGGGCTCGGTGAAATCAAAGACCAGTTCTGCTTCGTGCCCGCCGGCAACCAGCTGAGCGTGAACAGCTTTGATGCTTTCTTCAACATCCAGTTCGCGGCCGATGGTGGCGTTCTTGATCACTTCGAGTTGCCCTGTGTCGTCATTGAACATGAAGCGGGTGTTTTCGGGGTTGAGGTACAGGTCGGGATGCAGGCGGCGCAGGAAATCACGCAGCAGTTCGGTCTTGATGGTTACCTGGTACTGTGATGTGCCGTCGATTTGCACCACTTCAAACGCCAGCATCTTGCCCAGGTTATCGGGGGTAAAGGTCCAGGGACCCTGCGAATCGGGCTGGTTGGCGGGCATTTTAAGGCTGAGAGGTTCGCTCAGCAGCTTGCGCGCCAGTTCGGCCTGCTCTTCCACGTTGATGATCACCGGGCTGGTTTCGCGCACCACCAATGGGATAATGCCGTCCTGCAGGGTGGCTGCCTGGGTAGAAATGTTTTGCAGGCTGGCTTCATAGTCCAGGGTGTGCCCGACGCTGCCTGGGGTGATGCTCACCACCGTGTTGATAATTGAGATCTGAGGTTCCTGCATGGGGGTATCAATCTCAGCCGCGAGCTGGTTGAGATAGAGGAATGCGGTGCGCTGGTCAAATACTAGGACGGGCGAGAGGTTAATCTGGTCCTGACGGGCAGCCATCTGGATGTCCAGGCGGTTGAAGAACCTGCCGTTTCTGCCGATCTGGTAAGCAGCCCGGGCTGAACTGCCCGAATCCAGGATGACACCCAACTGGGCAGGGGACACCAGCCAGCTCTGGTCTCCATTCTGCAATACCAGGCGTCCGGTGTACGGGTAGGTGAGGGTGGAATTCAGCTTGCTTTCTGCATCCGCTATGGACAGGCCGCCCAGCGAGACGCCCCCAACGGTTACACCCGGGAAGATCCGCCCGGCGTACACTACCTGGTATCCCAGGGTGAAAGCGGCGAGCGCGAGGCCAAAAATGACAACGGCCATGAGGATGCCGAAGAGAGCATACTCCAGTTTGAAGGAAAGAACAGCGGGCTGGCGGGGTTTCGCCATGGAATGTGAGCTCATAATGATCCTGTTTCGTTACAAAGGTCAACCAGTAATTGCACAGCTTTCAGCGCATTATGAAGTATTAACGGACAAAGTGCAGGAAAAGTTCCAGCAGGTGGATTGTACCAGATGAAAAGGAAGGATACTATAATGAAACGCCCAGCCGGATAGGGGGCGAAAAGCACCAACCTTAAAAAATATTGATTCTGGAAATTGATTGGTTGAATCCCTTGACAGGGAACTCATACGCGATATAATCCAACCCGCTGCCAAAAACAGGCAGGTTTCGCCGAGAGGCAAACATTAACAACAGAACAATCTTCCAGCTTTACCGCTCCCGGGTTTTGTGAAAAACCAAAAAGTGGAAACACTTGACAAGCATAGGATACTCGGTTAGAATCTAGTTCCTTATAAATGATCTCGCAAATGCAGATCTTGACAACCGAATAATTCCTTGAGGCCGTTCCCGCAGGGAAATCGTTTTACAGAGGCCGATGTCATCGAAATAAAACGAGAAAGACATCGGATTTTTGTCTGAAAAACGGGCCGAAAAGAAGCGGAAAAAGGAAAGCACCTTAACAATTGAAGAGTGATAGGAAGTACAGAAAGCCCTGTCGTTCAATTTCTTTCCGAAATTTACACCTGAAAAGGTGAACAATTTAGCGGAGAGTTTGATCCTGGCTCAGGATGAACGCTGGCGGCGTGCCTAATACATGCAAGTCGAACGGAGATTGTAGCAATACATTCTTAGTGGCGAACGGGTGAGTAACGCGTTGGTGACCTGCCCCAAAGTGAGGGATAACAGCCCGAAAGGGTTGCTAATACCTCATGTGGTCTTTGAGATCAGATGCTCTTAGACTAAAGGATTTATTCGCTTTGGGAGGGGCCTGCGTCCCATCAGCTTGTTGGTGAGGTAATGGCTTACCAAGGCTATGACGGGTAGGGGACCTGAGAGGGTGACCCCCCACAATGGAACTGAAACACGGTCCATACACCTACGGGTGGCAGCAGTAGGGAATATTGGTAATGGGCGAAAGCCTGAACCAGCAACGCCGCGTGTGCGAAGAAGGCCTTCGGGTTGTAAAGCACTTTTTAAGGGGATGAGGAAGGACAGTACCCTTAGAATAAGCCTCGGCTAACTACGTGCCAGCAGCCGCGGTAACACGTAGGAGGCAAGCGTTATTCGGATTTACTGGGCGTAAAGCGCGTGCAGGCGGTTTGGTAAGTTGGATGTGAAAGCTCCCGGCCTAACTGGGAGAGGTCGTTCAATACTACCAGACTAGAGGATGGGAGAGGGAGGTGGAATTCCGGGTGTAGTGGTGAAATGCGTAGATATCCGGAGGAACACCAGTGGCGAAAGCGGCCTCCTGGCCCATTTCTGACGCTCAGACGCGAAAGCTAGGGTAGCAAACGGGATTAGAGACCCCGGTAGTCCTAGCTGTAAACGATGTGAACTTGGCGTCGGCGGGTTTAAATCCGTCGGTGCCGAAGCTAACGCGATAAG
>DHHC01000043.1 GCA_002403095.1 Leptolinea sp. UBA4782 | reverse complement strand
CATGCGCCTGACGATCGACAAGCAGACCGAGTATGCCACCGAACTGCTAAAGGGATTTTCAGGAAAGATCAATGACCAGCTGATCACAGATATCCTCAGCGCCGACCAGGGTAGCGATGCCGGCATTGCCGAACAGCGCAAACGCATTGCAGCCCTCAAAGAAACCCTGGCAGGATTGAAAGAACCCCAGGCTGCCCAGCTNNACGGCTGGGCCTACGACATCGGCTTTGGCGGGCTGGACCACGTGATGGCCTCGGGCGAGGACGTGAACATCCTGGTGCTCGACACCGAGGTGTACTCCAACACCGGCGGCCAGGCATCCAAATCCACCCCGCGCGCGGCAGTGGCTAAATTCGCGGCCAACGGTAAAGGCCTGCCCAAGAAAGACCTGGGCATGATCGCCATGGCTTACGGGTATGTGTATGTCGCCAAAGTTGCCATGGGCTCCAACGATGCCCAGACTCTGCGCGCCTTCCTCGAAGCAGATGCCTACGAAGGACCGTCCCTGATCATCGCTTACAGCCACTGTATCGCCCACGGTATCGATATGCGCAAAGGCCTCGAACAGCAGAAGAACGCGGTTGCCAGCGGCATCTGGCCGTTGTTCCGCTACAACCCGACCTTGATCGATGAGGGCAAAAATCCGCTGAAGATCGACTCGCGTGACCCCAGTATTTCTGTGGAAGATTACGCATACAATGAGACCCGGTACCGCATGCTCCTGCAGAGCGACGAAGCACGGGCGGAAATGCTAATGAAGCAAGCCCGCAGTGATGTGGATAAACGCTGGAACCTCTACCGCCAGATGGCTGAGATCGAATACAAAGCCGGAGAGACCCAGAAAACAGAAGAGTAACAGGAGGGCAGAATGGTAGACCTGAGCACAAAGTACCTTGGGTTGAACCTGAAAAACCCCATAGTTGCATCATCTTCGCCTTTATCCAAAAAGGTGGAGAATGCCAAACGCCTGGAAGATGCCGGCGCGGCAGCGGTTGTCATGTACTCGCTCTTCGAGGAGCAGATTACACATGAAAGCACTGCGCTGGACCATTTCCTGAACCGGGGCACAGAATCTTATGCAGAAGCCCTGACCTACTTCCCGGAGATGGAACACTATTATGTGGGTCCAGAACGGTATCTCGAACTGATCCAGAGCCTGAAAAAGGTTCTGGAAATCCCTGTGATCGGCAGCCTGAACGGCGTTTCAGCCGGCGGGTGGATCAACTATGCCCGCAAGATCGAACAAGCCGGTGCTGATGCGCTCGAATTGAACATTTATTCGCTCCCTACCGATCCGGAAGTGCCCGGTAACCAGGTCGAAGACGAGTATATCAGCCTGGTTGCCAGCATCCGCAAAGAGATCAGCATTCCGTTATCCATCAAGCTCAGCCCTTACTTTTCGTCGCTGGCGCACTTTGCCAGCAGGATGGTGAAAGCCGGCGCAAATGGGCTCACTTTATTCAACCGGTTCTACCAGCCAGATATCGATATTGACCAGCTCGAGGTGGTGCCCGACCTTGTCCTGAGCGACCCGGGCGACATGCGCCTGCCCTTGCGCTGGGTGGCAATCCTGAATGGCCGGCTGGATGCAGACCTGGCACTTTCCTCCGGGGTCCATTCCGGGGAAGATATCCTCAAGGCTGTCATGGCTGGTGCCAACGCGGTTATGCTCACCTCCGAGCTTCTGCGTAGCGGCCCAGGCCGGACCCAGGAAGTACTGGATGAAGTGAAAGCGCTAATGGTAAAACTGGAGTACGAATCCATCACCCAGATGCACGGAAGCATGAGCCAGAAATCTGTGGCTGACCCGGCTGCCTTTGAACGGGCGTACTACATGAAAACACTGACCTCTTTCGATAATAAACTGTAGAATACAACCAGGAAAACATAGTAAAAAGAGAGGCAGGCAATATGATTACCTCTCTTTTTATTATCACTACCCGGTACAAAATGCACCAGGTCAAGGTGCCCGCAAGAGCCTGATGGTTCCTTCGCCGCCGGTGCCCGTCCGTCCAGCAATAATCACATCCCCCTCTAACGATTCCCTGGTAATAAAGTTCGTCGTTGTATATCCGCTGGCCGGGAAGTAGAAGGTGATCGCCAACGTTGTCCCGTCCCAGGTGCTGCTGTCTAATTCACATTCCACCGGACCATACCCGGTACATCCGAGCGCAAGATATTCCTTCCCATTCCAATCAATGGTTACATCAAAAGAAAGTGAACCCCCGGCATCATAGTATTCCCATTTTCCCTCAAGGCCTGGGATAGGCTCGCCAGAAGTATTCACAGCGGTTATTTGAATTGGCCCTGCGGTTATCCTGGGTTCTTCGGGAACACGGGTTACCTCAACTTCGGTTGCCTGAAGTTCCTGGGTGCTTTCCGAAGCTTTTTCGGTTTCCTCGTAAATATCTTCCAGCGCTCTTTCTGTCCTTTTGGCAGCTTTTGTCGCCGTCTTCCTGGCTTCAGAGGTAGCTGTCTGGGCAGCTTTTTCGCCCGATCCCGGTAGGGCGCAAGCCAGTTGAAGCAAAATGATTAATCCGATTGCGGAAATCATCCCCCAGTACCTGCGATTGCTCTTCATGAAAACCTCCTGTTGGTTTCCCTACACTTCAGAGTTAAACATAAACTATTCCATCACCGCCCCCCGGAATGAGATATACAAAGAAACCTGTTGAATGATTGTTAATTAATTATAAGGAATTTTTGGTCAATTTCATCATTGTATTTGGATGAACCACAGTTAAAGCAAAAATTTACACCCCGGCAAAATACCGGGGTGTAAGGATTTTACGATTATGATTCTTCGGGAGAACCTTCGCTGGTTTTCTTCTGGCGGTAAATGATCCTGCCGCGGGTCAGGTCATAGGGTGACATCTCCACCCGTACCCGGTCGCCGAGCAAAATCCGGATGTAGTACTTGCGCATCCTGCCAGAAAGGTAGGCTAACACGTCGTGGCCATTATCCAGGCGCACTTTAAACTGCGTGGCCGGCAATGCTTCCACAATGGTGCCCTCAACGGTGATCTTATCGTCTTCTTTCGCCATTTATCCTCCCGATCCCTCCGGGGCGAACCGGCGGGAACTTCCTGCCACATTCACTTACTCAGCCATGTGGGTATACTGGCGGCGTTTTACTCGCCGCATTGACTTTTTCTTTTCCACACGGCGTACTTCGCTCTTGGAAATGAACCATCTCTTGCGCCGGACTGTGCTCAACACACCGCTCTTCACAACCTTTTTGCGGAAGCGTTTTAGCAGCTGGTCCTGGCTTTCATTTGGCCGAAGGTTGACCAATGCCATAAATTTTTCTCACCTCCTCCTGTTACCAAGTTCATTTCCTGCAGCGGCGTAACTGGCACAAAAAAATCGGCTTGCAAGGTTGCAGCCGAGGTACATTTGCGAGATTCATTGTCCGATCTCAAGCTGCGTCCAGTCACATCCTCCTGTAGTTAAAGAAGTAATGTTCCGGTAATTGTCACTATACCGTAAACCTCACCCATTATACGTCTATCAGGGTGAAATGTCAATTAAACCGTTCCACCCTCTGCCGGGGGGTATTGCACAGCTTACTTGCTTTCCCAGATGGACCGGTGCAGCCAGTCGATAAATTCCTGGTCCCAGTGGTAAATGATCATTTCCTGGTTCATGTTGGGGATAAAGACTGCATCCTGCGCCAACAACTCCACAGGGGGTTCATAGAAATTCAAGTCGCTGGAATCGATCTTTTCCAGCAGGCAGAACAGTGTACTGATCTTCTCAGGTGTCAGGTCTGTCAGCGCCGAAACAACCATTGTGTCGTAAATCTGCGGCAGCCTGGTAATGACCGCCGGGTTCTTCAACCGGTCAAACACGCCCTTCAGGACGATGGTCTGGTTGTTGATGCGGTAAACATCCGAATATTTGCGCCGGATCCTGGCTAATTCCAGCGCCTGGGTGCCGTTTAGCGTCTGTTTTCCGGCAGGAAAATAACTGTCTGGGCTGTTATCTACATATTCAGGCAGGTCAACTTCGATCCCGCCTATCATGTCGATGAACTTGACGAAGGCGCGAAAATCCACCACCACATACTGGTCGGAGCGCACCCCGAAGCTGTAGTATATGGTCTCAGCCAGTGAACCCGCTCCATAACCCGACCCGCTGTAATGACCCATGCCTTCAGTCCCAAAAAGGTAGGCCTGGTTGAGCAGCATGTCGCCTTCCACATCCAGGCGAGGAGGAGGGGATACCAGCACGTTGCGGGGAATGGGAACGATATTGACCTGCGGTTTGGTGAAATCAATGCGTACCACCCTGATCACATCCGCCAGCCCGTAAAGGTAATCCTGCCCGCGGTAGTCAATCCCAACCGCCAGCACCATCCACTCGTTATCCTTACCGCACACGGGAGGCGATGAGGGCGTGACCTTGATGCCTTCTGCAATGACCGGAACGGTCGGCAGGATTTCACCGGCTACTTCTGTGCCTTCTTCAAGCCCAGCTTCTTCATTAATGATTTCAGTTGGCAGATCCAATCTTTCGGAGATCGGCTTATCCTTCTGCACCTGGTACCAGGTGAAGGCAGCCAGGCTGGCCGCGGCAGCTAAACCCAGGAGTACCAGGACGATTTTCCAGAAGAGGGGGAGCTTCTTTGGTGATGATGGTTTATCCATGAGCACAACCACTATTTAATGAATGAGTTAGTCATTTATAACACAATCCGAGTAAGGGGAAAATAAAAGCCTGGGAATACCCCAGGTTTGACAGTTAATATAAAAAGTCTCTTGGCGATGACCTACTCTCCCAGGGGGTCGCCCCCCAAGTACCATCGGCGCTGACGGTCTTAACTACCGGGTTCGGTATGTTGCCGGGTGTACCTCCGTCGCACAAATCACCAAGAGACTAATTAACTTAGTTATGAATAGTATGTAGGTTACAGAAAAAGTACCAAGTTCCCCGCACCACGCACAGAAGCCCTCGATCATTAGTACGATTTAGCTTAATGCATTGCTGCATTTACACACATCGCCTATCAAGCAGGTAGTCTACCTGCGATCTTACTTCCTTATGGAATGAGGGATCTCATCTTGAGGCAAGTTTCCCACTTAGATGCTTTCAGCGGTTATCTCT
>DHHC01000015.1 GCA_002403095.1 Leptolinea sp. UBA4782 | reverse complement strand
CGAACGGTATATGGAATCGGTCTAGCTTCTTGTTGACAGGTGAAATCAATCTTGCTACACTTACTTAAGCAATCATGATTTCAGGAGGATGGTATGATTCCAACCCATCGTTTGGTTCTATCAGTTGGACCTAACGCCGGCAGGTTCTTCCCAATTGTCAAAGCTGATACCATCATCGGGAGAGAAGCTGGCGATGACATCATCATTAAGGATCCCGAGATCAGCCGTAAACATGCCAGGATCTTTTTGCAGGGCGCCAGTTACTTTATTGAGGATCTGGGTTCCACTAATGGCACCTCTTTGAATGGTGCGCGTATTCAAATAGCCAGTCCTCTGCGAGTTGGCGACGTGATCAAGCTGGGAGAAAAGACCAGCCTGGTTTTTGAACCAATAACAGAAGCAGATACTATCCTCAACCCGAATGCCCAGTCTCCTGCTACCATCCCCTCCCAGGGTGAACCTGCTTTCCCGCCGGCACCAGCTCAAATGCCTTACCAGCAGCCTCCAGTTTATCCGCAGGTGCCACCTGTGCAGCCTGCCTACCAGCAGCCACCTGTACAGCCACCTTTTCCGCAGCCACCACCGCAATACCAGGCACCGCGGCCGCAACAGGTTGTACCTCCCGCCCCAGTGCAGGATTATGCTGAACCACCTTATCTAGAGCCGGCACAAAAGAAGGGACTTCCCACCTGGGCTATCTTATTGATCATCCTGGGTGTACTGGTGCTTTGTATTGGCTGCGCAGCGCTGGTTCTAACCATGACACCGCTGGGTTGCACCGTTTATGAGTTGTTCGGGATGGAATGCGTTACCTTCTGACGGTGCAAATATGAGCAATTTACCTTACCCCTGTGCAAAGCACAGTTGTAAGTTCAGGAAATGATGGAACAAATAGAGCCCAAACAGCCTGCAGAGAAAAATTCTCCGAGCTGGACAAGCAATACCAAGCTGGTGGTTGCCATTGCCTTCATGGCAGTCACTGCATGGGTATTCAACCGGTTCCAGAACCTGATCGGCCCGCTGCTCATGGCAGTGGTCATCCCTTACCTGCTCAATCCTGTGGCAGTCTGGTTAAGCAAAAAGATTAAAGTCAGCTGGGGGCTGACAGTCGGGTTGCTGTACCTGTTGTTCTTGATTGTGCTGGGCGGTTTATTGACCTGGGGCGGAATAGCCCTGGTAGACCAGATCAGCAGCCTGATAAAGTTTCTTCAGGGGATCCTATCGGATGCACCCGGTTTTTTTGAAGACCTGACAACCAAGCCTGTCCAGATCGGTCCAATCGTGCTCAACCTGAGCACCCTGGGGATTGAAAACCTGGGCGATCAACTCTTGGGTTTGGCGCAGCCTGCTTTAAGCAGCGTTGGCTCACTTGTCGGGTCGGTAGCCGGTGGAGCGGTTTCTGCTATTGGCTGGATTTTCTTCATCATTCTGGTTTCCTACTTTATCCTGCTCGAGTCCAAGGGGATGTGGGGCAGGGTTCAGCGCATCCGGATCCCGGGATATTCTTATGACCAGCGCCGCATCGCCCAGGAATTAAGCCGGATTTGGAATTCATTTCTGCGCGGGCAGCTGATCGTAGTGCTGATTGCAATAATTATTTATACAATTCTGCTGGCATCCCTGGGGGTGCGCTATTTTTATGTCCTGGCACTCATTGCTGGCATCGCCCGGTTTGTCCCGTACATTGGCGCCTGGGTTACCTGGATTACATACGGGCTGGTCTCATTTTTCCAGGGCACCAACATTTTTGGGATGGAACAGGTCTTTTTCATGTTAATGATCCTGGGTATAAGCATCGTGGTGGATACCCTGATTGATAACCTGATTAATACTCGGATTATGGCAGATACCCTCAGGGTGCATCCAGCTGTGATCATGGTGGCTGTAATCTTGGGCGCTAGTATTTTTGGGTTTATTGGTGTCTTGCTGGCAACCCCGGTAATGGCGACCATCCAACTTATTGTCATGTACGCCATCAGGAAGCTGTTTGACCTGGATCCCTGGGAAGGAATATCTACCAAACACCCTGAGCCCAGCCTGGCCAAGATTTTCCCCTGGATTAAGAAGATAGGCCAGGTTTTCAGAAATTTATGGTCAAAAATTCAAAAGAAAGGGCTAAAAACTGATGAACGCCCAAAGTGAACCTAAAGTTGAAGTACTGGTTGAAACCGAGAATTACTCTGTCTGGAAAGCTGAAGAACCTGACGGCGAAGTAACCTACCACCTGGAAATGAATAATGTCACCGTGCACATGTTCCAGGAAGAGTGGGATGAATTTGTGGTCCTGGTAAAACAGCTTCTTGCCCGTAAATAGCCACACGAAATATTAAAAACCGCCCCCAGTTTGCCGGCATTTAACCTTGATGCTGGTATATGTGCGATTCTGGTAAATCAAAGAGGTAAGGTAAAATAAGACAGCAAGCATACATGGAGGCACATTGATCTCACTAGATAATGTTGAACAATACCTGGCTGTCGATCCGCAAAACATGCTGGGCCATATCCAGGACCTGCCCGGTCAGCTTGTTAAGGCCTGGCAAACGGGGTTGACCCTGCCAGTTAAGGGATTGAGACCGCCCCAAAATATAGTAATCGCGGGAGTAGGCGGCTCTGCCATCGGGGCTGATCTGCTTGCCAGTTACATCCAGGATTCCTGCCCAGTTCCTGTCTTTGTCCAGCGCGACTATGGTTTACCTGCCTGGGCAAAGGACGATGAAACCTTGCTGGTTGCTTCATCGCATTCGGGAAATACCGAAGAAACTGTTTCTGCCTTTGAAGAAGCGAAGCGGCGTGGCTGCCAGATCGTGGCAATTTCACGCGGCGGGAAACTTGCTGAATTGGCCAGCCAATCAGGCAGCCTTTGGTGGCAGTTCGTCCACAACGGGCAGCCCCGATCAGCTGTCGGCTGGACATTCGGTTTACTGCTGGCATTGTTCCACCAGCTTGGGTTGGCTTTGGATGCCGGAAAAGGGATCCAGGCTGCCAGTGAAGCCATGCTTGCCCAGCAAGAATTGATCGCACCCCATGTGCCCCTGATTAAGAATCCTGCCAAGAGGCAAGCCGGGCAATTAATCGACCGCTGGGTGTGCACGGTTGGGTCGGGTATCTTTGCCCCGGTTGCCAGACGCTGGAAAGGGCAAATGAATGAGCTGCCAAAAGCCTGGTCGCAGTTCGAATTATTACCCGAGCTGGATCACAACACCCTGGCAGGCACTCTCTGCCCGGCTGAAATGCTCGAAAAGCTGGTTGTGTTGTTCATCCGGGGGGAAGCTGAACTGGCGCGCAATGGTCTGCGCAGCGATTTCAGTAAACAGGAATTCATGCAGCAGGGTATTGCCACGGATGTCTACTGGGCAAAGGGCGGGTCGTCGCTGGAACAAATGTGGACAGCCATCTACTTTGGCGACTATATGACATATTACCTGGCGCTTCTGTATGGAATTGACCCAACGCCGATTGTGGCAATGGACAATTTGAAGAGCTTGCTAGGAAAGAAATAACTGAAAGTAAATAAACCATTACCGGGATCGCTCAATTACGATCCCGGTTTTATTTAGAATAACACACTTGCCAGTTCGTTACGGTACTCGCGGGTTTCGATATCGTCCTCACCCATAACCTCCAGGATGCTCAGGAAGATCTGCCTGGCAAGACCGTTCTTATAGGTTTTATCATCCCTTAATACATCCAGCAGCCCATCCAGCGCGGCTGCCAGGTTCCCGCGCGAAACCAGTTTCAGGCTATTGATAAACGTCTGGTCCAGGTCGGTCTCGATCTTCAAGCTGCCCCGGGCGAGCCTCAGCTGTGTTTCTGCCAGCGGCATGAGAAGTTCGGCTTTAGCATATAACCGGCTGGGCGGAAATTTTCTTAAGATCAAATGGGCAGCCTCAACCTCATTTTGCACCAGAAAGACTTTTGCCAGCCCCAACAGGCAAGCCGGGTTTTCGGGCGATTGGTCCAGGATCTTATGCAGAAGTTCTTTTGCCTCGTCCCACTGGCGCATGGCAATCAAACCGTTTGCTTTTTCAATCGAAAGCGTGAGCGGGCTGGGAGGGATGATGCGGTTAATGAATTCCCGCAGGCGAGGTTCAGGCTGCAAACCAACCACTTCTCCAACGACTTCACCCTGGGTGAAGGCTTTTATGGTTGGAATGCTGCGAACGCCAAAGCGCAGGGCGATGTTCGGGCTATTATCCACATTGACTTTCGCCAGCCTGAAACTGCCTCCGGCTTCATGGGCCAGGCTTTCCAGCAGCGGGCTGAGGGTTTTACATGGCTTACACCACTCGGCCCAGAAATCCAGCACAACCGGGGTGTTCAGCGAATACTGGATAACCTCGTACTCGAAATTTTCATCATTTATGTCAATAATGTAATCAGATTCCATAATTCACCACTATATCCAGTATACAGCACAGGTGTAAGAATTATATCGGAAATCCAACTGAAAGGCAGATCAGAGCCAGGTCTGGCAGTTGCGGCTATTCGTCGTCTCCCTGAGAGGGGGCTGTCGGCTGCTCAATGCGGATGACATCACCGTGGATATCTACAATAACTTTAAAACCCATCATCCCCATATAGGCTAATGCATCAGCTGGTATTCCATTCTTCTGTAAAGATTCAAACTGCTTATCCACATTGGTGAGCTGCTGCATAATCATTGCATAAGAAAAGAGGTCATCCTGCCCGAGCATCTGTGCTGTTTGGTTGGCGATCAGATCCTCGTTGCCTTTGATTTGCCTGGTTAAAAAATCCCATACCTGGCGGTCAATATACTCTGCAAGAATGTGGCGTTTGAACCCGGCATCATTAACAATGTAACAGGGTTCTTCGCCGATGTATCCTGTTTCGACCGGTTGATCATATTCATCAATTACAATACCTTTAAATAGCGGTTTTTCCATTTCTTACCTTTAAGATTCTCGTAAATTAAACAACATCCAGGATTGTACCGGTGTCTTCTTCCCAGTAGTCCTGGTCAAATGGTACCACGGGGTTAGTCCAAAGGTAAAGCCATTTTGCAGCTTCTGATGAAACGTTAATACATCCATGGCTGCGCGGTTTTCCAAAATCGTTGTGCCAGTAAGTGCCATGCAGGGCTACCCCTTTTTGGGTCAAATAGGTCACCCAGGGAACACCTGGCAGGTCGAATGTTTTAGGCGCTGCAAAATCCCCGTCCGCCATGTGGCGTGATGGACGTTTACGGTGCAGGATATACCTTCCGGCGGGGGTGGTGAAATTACCGTCAATAAACCGGGCTCCTGTCGCTGTGCGGGTCATATATACCGGCTGGTCGTCCTGGTAAGCGATCAGTGTCTGCTCAGTTCGGTTCACCTGGATCTTTTTTGATTTTGCGGGTACCTCTGGGGCGATGGGCTCGAGCTCCACGTCTGTCAACAGGCGTAAATGGGCAGCATTAGCATACACAAAGAACTTAAATTTGTCGTCCCAGATTTTGTACCAGGCCTTGCCATCGCTGGATTTAAGAAATCCGAAAACCCAAAATACCGCGCTGTAATAGATGCGGAAGACCACTTTATCTCTATTTTCCGGGTCTTTGTATGTATCTGTAAAAGGTACGGTAAGCTCTGCCAGCTGCCCATTTTTGGGGATGGTTTCCACTACGGAATTGATATTGATCTGCACCGGCTGGATGCCACCCGAATGGGCGTAGCCAAGGTCATTAACAAAGTACCAAACCCGGTTATGAACTGGCTCATTATCCCCCACGGTTATGTTTCCAATGGACACTATCAGGTCTTTATAGAACATCTTGATGAACTTGCTTGTGTACGTTGGCTTTTCGTACACTGCAACAGCATCGTTCAACACCCGGCCAATCCTCGGGGTTGTGTCACCAGCCAGAGCTTTGTTCCCGGAAGGGATAAAGGCGGTAAATAAACCTGCCAGCATTCCCGTACCTGCCAGGCGCAGGAATTCGCGCCGTGAGACTTGAGAAAGTTGATCAAAATAAAGGTTATTCATCAGTAATGGACATTCACCACCGTGCCGATAGATGCACGTTCATAAATCCAGGCAGCATCTGGTATAGAAAAATTTATACACCCGTGGCTCATAGGAACCCCAAAATTGCTGTGCCAGTATGTTCCATGCAATCCATAGCCTTTATAGAAATACATGACATACGGCACATTCGTGAGATAGTAGCCGGGACCGCTCATATCGGCATACCGGTACATGACATAAATGGAATATGTTCCTGTAACAGTAGGGTGCTCCCATGTGCCTGTTGAAACAATAAAAGAAGCCAAGAGGGTTTCGCCATTATAAGCGTATGCCATCTGCTGGCTGAGGTTCACTTCGATCCAGAAATCATTAAAACTGTAATTAATATCCCCTCCGCTGTATTCCAGTTGTTCGGCTTCTGAAATGGGTGTGATCTCAATCACAGGGATGGTGGTCTCAGTTGGGGGAACTGGCGTTTCAGTAATGGTGGGGGTACTGGTAAATGTGGGGGTAGGTGTGCTGGTGCTGGTGGATGTGGGTGTAAACGTTGCCGTAGATGTGGGTGTACTGGTGCTGGTGGTGGTGGGGGTCAGGGTGGGTGTGGATGTTATGGTTGGAGTGGCTGTAGGTATCAGGAACGCTGGCAGAGGTACGGGAATTTGACTTTCAGCCAGTACCAGCCAGTTATTTGCCAACCCTGCCCAAATGGTTATTCCCAGGCAGAAAACACAAATGGCGATGATCCAGGGCAGAAGGGCAAGGAATATCCCTCGTTTCCGCCTGCTTTTTAACTTTACTTTCTGTGTTTGCAGCGGTACAGGCTGGGCTGCCTGAACAGCGCTTACTGCTACCGGCTGTGTATCTTCCTCATCAGCTTCTTCTGGTGCATCTTCAGGCTGCCATTTAGCTGAAGGAATTTCTTGCGGTCTGCTCTCAGGCTGTATGATCGCGCGGTAAGTCTCTTCCTGCCTGACTTTTTCGACCGCCCAATGCATGCCTCGCCGTGCATATTCGTTTTGGGGATCAATTTCGAGGACGCGCTTTAAATGGATGATGCATTCTTCGGGCTTGCTGATACCCGCCAGGATAATGAGTGCCTTGACTTCGTTTGGGTTATTTCTGAGAGCTTGCTCCGCCCACAGCCGGGCTGAAGAGCGGTCTCCCCGCTGGAGGGCTGAACTGGCTTGCTGCAATTCAAAGGCACTGGAGGCGGGATCTGTCAGGGGCATGGGTTATGGTCACTTTTCTGTCGGTTCGTTCCTGACATAACACAAGATCCCGTCTGCAACTCCACGGGCGACCAGTTCGGGGTTTTCTGTTAGCAGCTTATAGTCGAGGTTTAAGAACCCGGTTTCAATGATCGCAGCGATCGTGTTGGAATTGATCTCGCTGAAAGCATGGTAATAGGTCATATCATCGGTAATGGTGTTGTAATGGAATGACAGGTTGGTAACAGCTGCGTAGCGTTCGATCAGGCATTCGGTCAACTTATTGGCTTTCTCCGGATATGCATTGGATACAGCAGCTGCGACTTTAAATCCGGTAGCATTTTCGTCAACAAACTGGCAGGTATCATTGTGGATGGATACCAGTGCAACCGCTGAATACAGGTTCAGGCGTTCATCGTATTCTTTCAACAGGTCAACTTCATAGCCTTCATCGATCAGGTACTGCCGGACGAGGGTGGCGATCCGAAGGTTGACATCCCCTTCGGTTGTCCCATTCTCGCATACAGCTCCACTGTCATTCCCCCAATGACCGGCAACAATTCCTATCCGCGGCCGTGAAGACGGGGTAATGGTGGGAACACTGGAGATAGGGGTGTTCCTCGATTCGATCTCGGCAAGCATTTGCCGCAACAGGTTATTCGAAAAGAGATTACCTGGGGTCCATAGGGTCAGCAGGGTGGCGACCACAACAGCTGTCAATACCAGGTTTTGCACGGCATGCAAAACACTGAAGCCTTTACTGCTGGCAGGTTTTACCGGAACATCGGGGTTAATTCTAGGAGAAACAGGGTTCTGTTCTGGAGTCTCTTTAGTCATGGCTTAAGTATAAAGGAAATTTGAGATTTGCGCTTTGGTTATTTTATATATTGACAATTCAGGTCTGATATATTATAAATAATATCATGGATGGAGAATTACTTCGGGAAGCAATGCGGCAATGGGCAAGCGGGGTTGCTGTTGTCACAACCGAGCACCTGGGTATTCCGCACGGGATCACGGTGAGTTCGTTTGATGCGCTTTCCCTGGATCCGCCTGTTGTTGGCATAACCTTAAAGATTAGCACACCAGCCTGCCAATATATCCTGGATGGCAATGTCTTTGGGGTCAACATCTTGAACGAAAACCAGAAAGACCTCGCTGGCCTGTTTTCAGGGAAAGACATTGAAGGTGTAAACCGCTTTACTAATGTAGGCTATACTGAATGTATGTACGGGGTTCCCATACTGGATGGAAGCATGGCGTATTTCTGCTGTCTGGTCAGGCATACGCATCAGCTTAACCAAAAAATCCTCATCCTGGGTGATGTGCTGGATGTAAAGGTGAACGACGGGCAGAATCCGCTGCTATATTTTAATAAAGCCTACCGCGCCTTGACGATGTAAATGGACTCTCTTACAGAAAGTGACAAGATAATCCTGCTCCAACTGGCACGCCAGACGATAGAGCGCGTGGTCGCAGGACAAGCCAGGCCTGCAATCGTATTAAAGAATTACAGCAACCGCTTGCAGCAGGATGGAGCATCCTTTGTTACCCTGACCCGGTCTGGCATGCTGCGTGGGTGTATCGGCGCGCTGGAGGCCTATCAGCCCCTGGTGCAGGATGTTTGTGAACATGCAGAAGCAGCCGCCCTGGAAGATTACCGTTTTTCGCCTGTAATGCCGAACGAAGTCAACCTGCTCGAAATCGAAATTTCCGTCCTAACCCCTTCTGTGTCATTCTTGTATGAAACAGCAGACGACCTTGTCAATTACCTGCGTCCAGGTATCGACGGGGTGGTGCTGCACGACGGCGCCAGGAGGGCTACTTTCCTGCCCCAGGTTTGGGAGCAGTTGCCCGACCCGGAGGACTTCCTTAGCCACTTGTGTGCCAAAATGGGTTCACCTGGTGACCTTTGGCGTAGAAAGAAGCTGCAAGTGGAAACATACCAGGTTGAAGAGTTTCACGAATAAAAACCGGTTTCCTGTACAGGAAACCGGTTTTTCTATTTTTAGTTAATTCTATTCTAGTGATTCCTATTTTTATCCATGCCCGAATTGTGTATGGACTGGCAAAAAAACCTCAAACCATCTCAATAATGGATGTATTGGTCTACCTTCAACACAAAGATTACTGCACTCTTCTGGTCAGGTTCAGTTGCAGGAGTGCAATGGGTACGGATGATCTCCAGTGCTTGGGGTACCTGGCTGTCTTCCAGGCCAATCAAAAGAGTGGTCTGACCGCGGCGAAGAAACCCGCCAGTGGACGCAATGCCTGTCACCCGGAATTCTGACGCCATCAGGGCGTGGGAAACATTGTCATTATCAGTATCGCGAACAATGGCAATTATCAGTTTCATTTTATATCTCCTCGTAGTGTTCAATTTCCAGGTTGAATATTGTTGCTCCGCCAACGGTCACCGGTGTGGGAGTAGGCAAGGGCAATGGCGCACTTTCCAGGGGTACAGCAATATACTCCACCCGCTGCCGGCAGTTCTTCTTTATGGCTTCCAGGGCGGCATCTACCTGATCATGTGCTACAGGGATCAACAGGGTGGCATTCTTCCTTCCCAGGAAGCCGCCATAGCTTGGCAAGTGACTGGAGATTATGCCCAATGAGCGAAGCGCTTCATCAGCAGTATCAAGGTCTTGAGCCTGGACAATGGCGAGTAAAAGAATTGTTTGTGTATTTTCTTGCATATTTTCTTTCCTCCTTTTCATGTCTAGCGCAATGAGATGCGGTGTGGTCCGGGACCCTTGACGGTAAGCCTTTCCCCTGAAAGGAAACCTATCTCGGTGTCCTCCTGCTTGCGGGTAATGGTCATTCCCTTATATTTTACCGTAACTGGCCAGGGAAAAGGATTCAAACCGGATAAGACGATCTGTGAATCGCCCAGGGTTTCAATCCCAACCACTTGCAGGAAAAAGCCCACCGGCGCGAGCCCGGTCAGTGAATTCTCCTTTCCTGTTCCCAGACCGGTCTCAGTATCGTAGAACTCGCTGAATTGAAGGTTCTTATTAATTTGTAACACAATTGCATTCATAATTCTAGTCAGTAATTCAGCTGCTTTCAAGGGATGGCTGTAAGCCACCATTCCATAGCCCAGCATGACTGCCCAGGCAATCCGGCTGGTTGTATCTGGATTGCTGTCTGGCAGGAGATGATTGGGGGAGGATGCCGGGAGCCCAAATTCACGGAAAAAGCGGGGGTACATCTGGTCTTCAATCAACCTGTCTGCCTGTTCCTGCGGCAGGAGGTCCGCCCATAATGGCAGAAAGAGGGAAATGTCCTCTGCACTGTGGTCAGTGGTGGTCACCTCAACCCGGTCATTCTCTATTAATCCCTTCACCTGGATGGTGTTAATGTACTTAAATGTTTTCGAAGAAATGGCAAAACCTTTTCCATTGCGCCAGGTAAAGGCTTCAGGCGGAAGGGTTTCGCTCGCAGGGCGGTTGTTGGGTGATTTCCCCTTAATCACTACCTGGAGCAGTGCGTTTTGCCGCCCATCCAGCCGCACCGTTATAGCCGGCCTGCCTGGAGAAGGGAGATCCCTGGCGGCGTTAATGGTTCCCTTGCCGTGTAAAGTCCCGATGCGTAACCCGGCAGGGGAAAGATGCGTTTGGAAATCGATATAATGCGGGCTGCTGGTTTTGCCCGAAAAGAACCTTCCAAATTCATTTTTGATTCCTGCAGCTTTTTCTCTCAGCCACTCGCAGGATGCCTCATCCCCGGTTTGCTGGGCTGCCTCAAGAAGCAGCATGCACTCCCTGTACAGCATCGCTGCCAGGGCAGGAGATTCAAAATTGTGGATAGAGTATCCCCTTTGGTGAGAAAAGTTTTGCATAAAAGCGGGCGAGGTGGACACCCCGGTTTGTTCGGGGTGGTCCCATTCCGGGAAACCGTCTTGATCGCGGTCAAGGACCGGGGAAAACCATCTTTCCAGGTATTTCATCAAACCCGCAAAGTGTATCTGCCGGAGGGGTTTGCTGGCATCCGTCTGCTCTACCATCCAGGCAAGGTGCACCAGGAGCGGTTGGGTCATCCAGCGTGAAGGTTGGCGACCAGCACCGGAATAAAGATCTACAAAGCCATCAGGACCAATCGACTTCAGCAGTGTATCCATTACCTGGAAGGCTGTTTCCGGCGCACCTGGCAAAATGATCTGCAGCCAGAACACCAGGTCAAGCGGGGTGATACTGCTCCAGCTGGGAGGCAGGTCTTTGCCATCCCCGCGTGCAGAAAAGCCCTGGTCGGGGTTGCGGTTGTGAACGATCGCGGGCTTTGGATCATCTCCCAGGGAGTTTACTTGCAGGCGAAAAGCTTCTTTTTGGCTAAGTGAAAAAGCCAGGTCCCAAACGGGATCTCCGGTTGTAATTTCAATTCCCTGGCGGGTGTTTTGCATTTCAATGGCTGCTGTCTCTGCATCCCACTGCCGGGCGGTGAGCGACCTGGCCAGCTCAAATGATCCTTCCATGGTCTGCAGCCCCGCAACGACCCAGGTCAACCGGCGTGTCTGTCCTGGTTCCAGTTCCACTGGCACACTCAGGGCTGGCACAGTGGAACGGGCTGGCTGGGGGCTACCGGTCAGGTAACAAACCGGGTTCAGGTCATCAGCATGCCCGGCCGAAGTGACTGGCTCACAGGAGGGTATGCTGCAGCTGAAAGCCGGCAGCTACACCCTCGAA
>DHHC01000001.1 GCA_002403095.1 Leptolinea sp. UBA4782 | reverse complement strand
GCTGGTTGCCTTGTTGAATGCTTCAAAAGCTTCATCGACCTGGTCAAGCAGCATAGGGTAAGGGGCTGTGGCGTTTTCCAGTTTCACCAGCGAGTACCTGCCTCCTGGTTGCTCCGAAGGTACGTCATCTACTACCTGCCATAAGGCAGGTTTTTCAGCTGGGCCGAGCCCATTTTTTGGATCTGTAATATACCCGGGTAATCCGCCTTTTGCCCAAAGCAATCCGCGGACCTCTCCCCAAAGCAGTGTGTTAGCAATGGTTTGGCGGAAATCACTTGTTGAGTACACAGCCAGGTAAGACTGGTTAGGTGCAGCCAGCACAACGCCAACCTGGCTGCCGTCAGCGTTGAAGGCTGTCAGCAGACCCTCACTGATCCGTTTGGGCAGGTTGATAAAATCATCGGTCCAAACAGAATTAACCTGCCCGTCAAAATTTGTCCAGGCCAGCTGCAAGCCAGATGGCGACCAGACCGGGTTCTTTTCCTGCTGATCAGGAGTCGCTGTCAGGTTTGAAAACCGATTTTCTGCTTCATCCAATGATGCCAGCCAGATATCATCGCTGCCAGAGCGGTTAGAGACGAAAGCAATTTCCCTGCCTGATGGCGACCAGGCCGGGGAATAATCCAGCGCAGCATCAGTGGTCAACTGCAAAACCGGCTGCCCAGGGTCATCGGCAGATATCAGCATTATTTCCAGGTTGTTGTTTACAAGGCTTTCGTAAGCGAGCCATTTCCCATCCGGCGACCATGATGGACGGCTGTCATATTCAGGGGTGTTTGTAAGCGATTGGGTCGTTCCGGTCTTCAGGTCGAGGATATGGATATCCCAGTAACCATCTCTGTGGGATGCAAAAGCTAACCGTGTACCATCAGGGCTAAGGGAAGGATAACAATCATCCCAATCTCCACTTGTAAGCCTGGTCAACTCAAGTAGCAAAGGGTGGAATGCAAACAGGTGAAAATGATTCCCGTCCAGCATGGAAAAGACGAAAACCCCTTCATCGGCGAGGTTTTTCTGCAGGTTGTCACCAGGTGATGTGGTTGCACCGGGCTGCAAAGTAGATGAGTTGCCCGCAGTTAATGTTTCTCCAACAGCAGTCTGGTCTCCTGGATCCTGTGCAGGTTTTCCGGTGTCTTTCAGCAATGTAACTGCAAGATTGGCGGCTAACAAGATTAGCATCAAGACCAACAGGTTGCGCAGGGAGAAGATCCGGCTTAAGTTCATTGGCTATTTGATGCCCCTGCATCAATGATAATCTGCGGATCTACAAGCTGGAAAACTCCACTGATCCGCCAGGCACAATAATTTAACCGTTCAGTATCGGAGGAATCATTCAAGTAGTGGGCCATTTCTGTAAACCGAAAGCCGGATGGACCAACCCTGGCTTCAAAATGAAGATGGGCATTGCTCGAATCACCGGAATTGCCGACTTGACCAATTGCTTCGCCGCAGGCAACCTGGTCTCCTGGATTTAGTTTTACTTCTTCAAGCATGTGGGCATACAGCAGGTAAAGAGAACGCCCGCTAGAGGAAAAATCTGTGCTGGAAATTGCCGGGCAGGATAACGGTGAATTGCTCATGTCTTGCACAGGCTGTGGCTGGATAGATTCCAGCTGGCTGCGTAATCCAGGCGGGAGCATTTCCAGAGGAGTTTCAATAATCACCATATACCCATATGGGAAGCGGTTGCCAACTTTTCCGGCAACGATACCATCCAGGACGCTGTTGATACCCATACCTTCAATTGTGTCCATACCTCGGAAGGTCCAGAAAGAATAATCGATCCCATGATGCCCGTCATCCTTCCCGGGTGAAGGCAACTTCAACGAGTTGGTTTTTATGCTGGTTACATCGGACAGGGTCAACCCTTCAAGGGGAGAACAGACTGCACTGGAAAGGACGGGAATAGCGGTCGGCTCCGGCAAGGTAGGGACAACCAGTGCTGGTTCTTCAGTGGGTAATTCAACCGGCGCAGCTGTTATGGCAGGTTTGATTGCGGGTGCTTCGACTGGTTCGGCGGCAACCTGCTGGCAGCCGCTGGTGAACAGAACTGCCAATCCCATGACCAGAACCAGAAGGATTGGCGAATATCCTGCTTTTGGGTGAATGGCTGCGATTTGTCTCATAAAGGTAACCGCGGACTGATTATTGAATACGCTTGCACTCCATATAGAACCGTTTTTCGCGTGCTTCTCCCATCGAGAAGGTTTTACGTGGAAGTGCGCCATTTACAATGACGGTTCTAAAAAGTTCGGATTTTTGCATGGTTGGCACGAAGAATCCAGCGCATCCTTCCCGGCACCCGAGGTCTTTAAGCACTTCTGATCCGTGAACATAATCGATGCTTTCTGCATTTCCTTGTTTCAACCAGCCATCCAGGAAAGTCTGTAAAGTACCTACTGCCAGGTTATGCTGTTGGTTTCGGAATGTCAGCAAATAACTAGAATTTCCCTGCACCATGCCGATACGCTGGACACCTTCAACAGGCGACTGAACCAGGCTTGTGAGCGCATCAAATGAAGGCAGTTGGTCAACCGTGAGATTGTCTCCAAAAGTAGACTGCAAGGCTGGCAGAGCCGGCTGTTTGATCCCAAACAAGATGCGGTGGATGGGTTCGAACTCCAGGGCATCATCGTGGAGGTTTTCGATTTCCACCAGGGCAAACCGGGCTGGATGGTTCATGCCAACATCCCCTTTGATCTTCTCCCAGATTGATTTTGCTGTTGCAAGGGAATGGTTGCCGTCACCAACCGCGAATAAAAGAATACCCTTTTCTGAACCGACCCCATACCGGGCATAAAACGTATTGGGATCGGTTAATTTTTCAAGCGCACGCACAACCTGCTGCTCCAGGGCAGGGTCGCTGACTGCGTATCCAGCCAGGTGGCCGCTGTCGAACATCAGGTCAAAATCATAGAGCTTCTTCATCCGGGAACGGTATTCCCGCAGTGGTTCGATCACCGTACAGGAAGGGTCATCTATCAAAACCAGTATGTGGGGGAGTTCAAGTGGGGCGCCCTCACGGATGCGCATGCGGGGTGGCAGTCGGTCAAGGATTGTGCCCTCGGTAGCCCTGATGAGGGATTGGGATCCGGCGCTGAAATCGTACCGTTCCAGGTCGAGTGCCAGCATCAAACCCGTCCGGGTACGGCCATTCACTGTTCTTTCCACCAGGATAAAACCGTCATGGGTGGTAAAAATTTTGTTGTCCAGGTAACTCTGCATGCTTTGCTGGGTGCGCACAATCCTGGCAGGTTCATCCGGTTTTCCCAGATATACCTCCGGTAGGATCATGCGCAGAGTGGAAGGGGCATTCCCAACTTTCTCATCTACTTTCTGCCAGTAATCAGGCTGTGAAGTGAACTGGTCGCAGGCAATAACTGCCCAGGTGTTCGGGTTGATTTGCTGATTCGGGAGCAGGATCTTGGGGCTTTGGACACCGATTGAATTGTAAGACTTCATGGAATGGCCTTCTTTGCAGTAGAATGTTAATCAATTTTACCAAAAACAAAAGGGTGCAGTTCAAATGACTGCACCCTCAATTTTATAATCAGGGTTTTTACAGGTCAAACGAGTAAGCCACCCCCAGTGTACCTGGACCAGTGTGTGCGCCAATAACCGGGCTGATATCTACAAACACCGTCTGAATGATCTTGTTCGAATCCACTTTGCTGTGAATCTTCTCGTCAAGGATTTTTGCTTCTTCCATGGTTTTTGCCAGGAGGTAACCAAGTCGTATGGTGCTGTGCCCTGCAGACCGTTCCAAGAGGATATCTGCCAGGCGGTCAAGTGCTTTTGAATAAGTTCGGACGCGTTCCATGGCTTCGATCTTGCCACCCCGCAGCTCCAGGATGGGTTTAAGGTTCAAGGCAGTGCCAAGAAAGGCTGATGCCGAATTGATGCGCCCGCCAAGATGCAGGTACTTTAAAGTGCTAACGGTAAAAATTGCTCCAGATTGTCTGCATGCTTGCTCTGCCAGGGCAGTGCACTCCTGCAGGCTGGCGCCATCTTTGGCCGCCTGCGCTACTATGATTACTGGGAAACCCAGCCCCATGCTTGTCAGCTTTGAATCCACCACATTTATGTTAGCTTCCGGCAAGGCCAACCGGGCTTGTTCGGCTGAATTGAAGGTACCAGACATACCTGAGGAAATCACAATGCAGATCACATCGTATCCCATTGCACAAAGTTTTGAGAATTGATCCTTGAACTCCTCGGGAGAGGGCTGTGAGGTGGTAGGTACCACATTGCTTTCTTGCTGCAATGTGTAGAATGCATCCGGTTGCATTGTTACCCCATCCTGGAACATTTCATTATCGATAACCAGGTGCAATGGCACCGTGTAAACCGGCAGGTCTTTTGTCAATTCGATCGGCATATATGCGGTACTGTCAGTCACAACTGCTACTTTTCCCATTGAGCCCTCCATTTTTGACTACCAATATTATATATTTTATCTTAAAACATTGTTCCTGGTGATATAAATAAAAGGGTGCTGGATCATCCAGCACCCGTGTAAGTTACATTCCCAGCATATAAGCTATCCCGATCGTACCGGGGCCAGTGTGGGTGCCGATGACAGGGCTGAATTCAGCCAGGATTGATTCGCTAATCATGCTTGAGGGGATGCGTGCATGTACTTTTTCCATCAAAGCCGTAGCTTCTTCTTTTGCCTTTGCATGCAAGAACCCCAGCCTGATAGTTTTATGTCCGTTTGCACGTGCGAGGAAGATATCCACCAGCCTGTCTGTAGCTTTTGAAAGGGTACGGACCCGCTCCATAGCCTCAATTTTGCCTTCCTTCAAGGTTAGGATGGGTTTCAGGTCGAGGGTTGTTCCAAGGAAGGCGGCAGCCCCGCCGATACGCCCTCCACGGTGCAAGTATTCGAGTGTACTGACGGTGAAAAGCGCCCCGATTTTCTCCCTTCCCATCTCCGCGAGGGTCTTGCATTCATGCAGGGTGGCGCCTTGCGCGGCAGCCCTGGCAACTGTCAGGACGAGGTAGCCCATTGCCATACTGGTGGACCAGGTATCCAGAACCTCGACCGGGGCACCAGGCAACTCAGCCTGGGCTTGCAGGGCAGAATCCATTGTCCCGGATAATTTGGACGAGATCACAATGGTGAGCACATCAAAGCCGTCATCCAGCAGCTTCAGGTACAGGTGTTTGAATGTTTCTGGTGATGGTTGAGAAGTGGAAGGGTTTACCTTGCTTGTCTGCAGGCGGGTATAGAATTCTTCGGGATGGATAGTTACGTTATCTAAGAAGACATCATGACCGAAAATCACCTGCAAGGGGACTACTGATACAGGCAGGCTTTCAAGCATGTTGGCTGGAATATATGAAGTACTGTCTGTTATGATCGCGACTTTGCTCATAGGGAATACTCCTTTAGAGCCTATAACCCGAAAAACCAGAAAAAGTTTCCAATAATTCCAGGCACCGCCGGCCGTAAAACTATTATCTTGACCATAACCAGCATGTCGGCTAAAATGAGATGCTGTGCCTGCCCCGGCAGGGTTGTTTTCTATGGTGGATAAAGGAATGTTTGAAAACCTTTCTGACCGACTGACCACGATCTTCCAGAACCTGCGCCGCAGAGGGAAACTCTCCGAAGCGGATGTGGACGCGTCTCTGCGCGAGGTGCGCCTTGCGCTTCTGGAAGCTGATGTCCATTACAGTGTGGTAAAGGATTTTATCAACCGCATAAGGGAAAGGGCTATCGGGGCTGAGATTTCCAAGGCACTTAACCCTGCCCAGCAGGTTATCAAGATTGTCCATGAGGAATTGATCACCACCCTGGGAGAGCCGGGAAAGCTTAACCTGGCTGGTGTCAAACCCAGGCTGATCGTGCTGGTAGGCCTGCAGGGTTCGGGAAAAACGACTGCTTCAGCCAAGCTGGGGAAATTATTGCGCTCGCAAGGGGAGAGGGTAATGCTGGTGGCAGCCGATCCCTACCGTCCGGCTGCTGTCAAACAGCTGCAAACCCTGGGCGAGAAAACCGGCATCCCGGTGGCTTTTGAACAGGGTGTCAAACCTCCCGATTTGATCAAGAAAGCATTTGACCAGGCACAAAAAGGCGGCTATACCATTGTGATTGCAGATACTGCCGGCCGTTCCCAGTTGGACCAGGAATTAATGGATGAACTGGCTGCAGTGGCAAAGAAATCTCCCATTGCTGAAACATTGCTGGTGGTCGACGCTATGATTGGTCAAACAGCGCTGCAAGTAGCCGAAGGGTTTAAGAAATCCGTATCGATTAGCGGCTTAATTTTTACCAAGATGGATGGCGATGCCCGCGGCGGCGCTGCAATTTCGGTCCGCCAGGTTACCGGTGTACCGATTAAGTACCTTGGAACCGGTGAAGGCATTGATGCCCTGGAAGTCTACGATCCCGCCAGGCTGGCTTCACGCATTCTCGGCATGGGCGATGTAATTGGGCTGATTGAAAAAGCCGAAGCAGCATTTGATGCAGATGAAGCACAGCAGCAGGCCAGGAAAATGGCGAGCGGAAGATTTACGCTGGAAGATTTCGCCAACCAGCTGCGCCAGGTGCGGAAGATGGGCCCTATCTCGCAGATACTGGAAATGCTTCCCGGAAGTATGGGGCAGGTTGCCAAAGCCGTGGATCCAAAGGATGCTGAACGCCAGCTTAAGAAAACTGAAGCAATCATTAACTCGATGACCGTGCAAGAAAAACGAAATCCGGATATACTTAACGCCAGCCGCCGCCGGCGCATTGCGCGCGGCAGCGGACTTGAAGTGCAGGATGTCAACCGCTTGATCAAACAGTACCGAGATACACAGCGGATGATGAAGACAATTCAATCGTCAGGCGGGAAAGGTTTATCCCGCTTGTTTGGGTAAAGGCTCCAGGTCACCGGCTGCGCTCCTTCGGCGCACTCTCTCAACCGGCAAAATTGGAAGCCTTCACCAATTGGAAAATTAATATACATGTAAATTATGAGGAGATAGTTCGATGGTTCGTATTCGTTTACGCAGGACTGGTTTGAGAAATCAACCAACATACCGCATTATGGTAGCTGATAAAGAAGCCCCCCGAGATGGCCGCTTCCTGGAGATTTTAGGTTCCTACAATCCCCGTACAGAACCCTTCACCCTTGAGGTTGATGAAGGCAAGGTTTATGAATGGTTAGGCAAAGGCGCTCAGCCGAGTGAATCAGTTGCCAAGCTGTTCAAAAGCGTCGGTTTGACCGACCGCTATGCCCGTTTCAAGGCTGGCGAAAAGCTGGAAACTTTGCTGGAAGAATCGCGACAGGCATTTGCAGACCGCAAGGTGGACGACCGAACACGCCGTTATTAATCTGTTATCTGGTGTGAGCCGGGACTGCATCCTTTAGGTTCACATACAGGAAAGGACGGTGCGTTATGAAAGAGTTAGTTGAATACATCGCCACAGCCCTGGTTGATAATCCAGCTGAGGTAAGCGTGAAACAAAGCCGGGATTTTGGCAACAAGGTTAACCTTGAATTACAGGTGGCCAAAGAAGATATGGGCAGGATCATTGGTAAATCCGGAAGGGTAGCCAATTCGATCCGTGTTCTGCTCCGGGTAGCTGCTGCCCGAGACAATAAACAGGTCAATCTGGATGTTGTTGAGGGACGATGAGCCCCAGGAAAAGTAATCAGCCTGGTGATGAACAAAGTGTAAACAAAACAGGCTCGCTCAAACCGGGCGAGCCTGTGTATTTAGAGGTGGGGCGGCTGAGAAGGCCGCATGGTATCAGGGGCGAAATTGTATTCGAAGTGCTTTCAGATGGTATGGAATACTTCGAAGAGGGAAAGACATTGTTGATCGGAAGACCGAAGACTCCGATGGAGATAGCCACAGTCCGGGATCACGATAAAATGCTGCTGATAAAGTTTTTCGGCCTCGACACCCCCGATGCAGCTTCCCAGTATTCCAATCAACTGGCTTACATTCCCACCGCCGAAGTACCTCCCTTACCGGAAGGGCAGTATTACTTTTTCCAGCTGATAGGGCTGACAGCCTTTGACCCGGATGGAACCCGGCTGGGAATCCTGGCTGAGATCATCCAAACGGGGGCAGTCCCGGTATATGTAGTGGTCGGCGAGGATGGAAGTGAATTGTTAATGCCGGCAATACCTGAGGTGGTTAAGAAGGTTGACCTGGAAGGGCATACAATAACCCTGAAACCGCAAGAGTGGGATTAACTGCAGGCATGGAAGATAAGATCTACTGGGTGGCGGTAAACCTGGTCAAGGGCATTGGAGCTGTAAGGCTGCGTGCCCTTTTGGATTACTTTGGCGACCTGAAAACTGCCTGGAATGCGCCCGCTGATGCACTTATGCAGGCAGGATTGAGTGAAAAAGTTGCCGCCCGCCTGGTGGAAGTACGGTCTACAAAAGACCTGCAAAAAATGGCAGAATGGATCGAAAAGCATGATATCCAGGTGTTTACCTGGAATGATGAAAACTACCCTGCCATATTGAAGGAAATTGACCAGCCTCCACCAGTATTATATGTGAGGGGGAAAATCCTGCCGGAAGATAACCGGGCAGCGGCGGTCGTTGGTACACGCAAAGTTACCGCATATGGCAGGCAGGTCACCGAAGAGATTATCCATCACCTGGTGCAAAACGGGTTCACTGTGGTCAGCGGGCTGGCGCGCGGTGTGGATGGGATTGCCCACCAGGCTGCCTTGCAGGATGGAGGGCGCACGCTGGCAGTTTTGGGATGCGGCGTTGAGCAGGTTTATCCGGCAGAGCATATGAAACTGGCTGAACAGATCATCGGTTCTGGTGCGTTGATCAGTGATTATGCCCCGGGAACAAAACCCGATGCAGCGAATTTTCCTCCCCGCAACCGGATTATTTCGGGTTTGTCCCAGGTAACGATCGTCATAGAAGCAGGGGAAACAAGCGGGGCATTGATTACTGCCACTTTTGCTGTTGAACAGGGAAGGGATGTCATGGCAGTGCCGGGTAGTATTTATGCTCCCCAATGCAAAGGCACAAACCGATTGATCAGCCAGGGTGCATTTCCTTACACCGGTCCGGCCAGCCTGGAAAACCTGCTAAACTTAAGCCCAAAGAAACGGCAAAGCGCCCAACAAAAGGTCAAACCGGAGAATGAAATAGAGGCCGGGTTAGTCCAGGTAATGGGTACCAGCCAGTCGATGCATATCGATGAACTGGTTGCCGCCAGCGGATTGGGAATTGAAAAGATCTCTGCGGCATTAACCATGATGGAATTACGCGGTTTGGTCAATCATGAAGGGGGCATGGTTTATTCTTTGAGGGAGCCGGGTGAATTGTATGTCACAGAACCAGATGAATAAGCACTTTTACGCGGTAATTATGGCTGGCGGCGGCGGCACTCGCCTGTGGCCGCTTTCCCGTTCAAACAGCCCCAAGCAAACACTGCAGCTAACTGATGAAGGCACCCTTTTTCAGCTTGCAGTAAAACGCCTGGAAGGACTGTTTGATCCTATGAATATCCTGGTTGTCACCATTGCTGAACAGTCAGCAGTGCTGCAGAAACAAGCACCGCAGATCCCGCTGGAGAATTACCTGATAGAGCCCATGCCGCGCGGAACGGCTTCAGTGGTTGGCCTGGCTGCAATTGCAATTCAAAAACGCGACCCTGAAGGCACCATGGTGGTTTTAACAGCTGACCATTTCATTGCCAATGTGCCTAAGTTCCAGCAGAGCCTGAAAGCAGCCTGCAGCCTTGCACAGGATGGGTACCTGATGACTCTCGGAATAACCCCTACATTCCCTGCCACAGGGTACGGGTACATCCAGCGCGGTAACTTCTTGCAGGAATCTGAAGGAATGCCTGGTTACCTAGTAACTCAATTCAAAGAGAAACCCGCCCGCCAGCTGGCAGAAGAATTTATTCGAACCGGGGACCATGATTGGAATTCGGGCATGTTCATCTGGCGGATTGACCGTATCCTGGAAGAATTCCATCAGCACATGCCGGAACTTGCACGCCAGCTGGATATTATCGGGGATGCCTGGAATACCAGCCGGAAGGATGCTGTATTAGGCCATGAATGGCCTTTGATCAAACCGCAGACAATCGATTACGGCATCATGGAAAAAGCCGGCCGTGTGGGAGTGATACCAGTACCTGATTTAGAGTGGAATGACGTAGGCAGCTGGGAATCTCTCTTTGAGGTCTTGCCAGGTGACGAAAATGGGAATATAGTATTGCAAGGGAACTACATTAATATAGGAACAACAAAATCGATGGTATATTCATCTTCCAGCGAACGGCTGGTTGTAACGATCGGGTTGGAAAATATGATTGTTATTGATACCGGGGATGCACTGTTAGTGTGCAGCCGGAGAGATGCACAACAGGTGCGCAATGTAGTCCAAATTCTCAAAGACCGTGGCGAAAAACGGTATTTATAGGAGCGGAATGTGGAAATTCAATGCATGAAATGCCGAGAAAAGCGTGAGATTGCTAATACCGTGGCAGATTTCAATGCACGCGGCACCCCCATTACCCGGGGAACTTGCCCGGTTTGCGGGTCAAAAGTTGTCCGGATTGGAGGTACCGAAGCCCATAAAGGGTTAACACCACCGGACGATATCAAACGCGGACGCCATGGCAAGCTGGTTATTGTTGAAAGCCCAGCTAAAGCGAAGACGGTGGGCAGGTTTTTAGGAAAAGGCTATACCGTACGGGCATCTGTTGGGCATGTGCGCGATTTGCTGCGGTCTGAGCTTTCGATTGATGTTGAGAATAATTTTACACCGCGCTACCGTGTTCCTAATGAAAAACGACCGGTGGTTAAAGAATTAAAGAAACTCGCCAAAGGCGCCGAGGAAATCTACCTGGCAACCGACCCTGACCGTGAAGGTGAAGCCATTGCCTGGCACCTGCTGGAAGCAGCAGAACTCAGCCCTTCGTTGACAAAACGCGTGGTTTTTCATGAAATCACTGAACATGCCATTGGGGATGCGTTCTCCCATCCGCGCAAGATCGACATGGACCTGGTCAATGCCCAGCAGGCCCGCCGCCTGCTCGACCGGCTGGTTGGCTACAGCATCAGCCCCATCCTGTGGGAAAAAGTCCGCAGCCGCCTTTCAGCCGGCAGGGTGCAATCGGTTGCCTTGCGGTTGATCGTTGAGCGCGAAAGGGAAATTGATGCTTTTATACCGGTTGAGTACTGGTCCATTGAAGGCGAATTCCAGCAGCAAGGCTCCAAGTCCAAGTACATTGCAAAACTTGCCAGGGTGGATGATGTAGAACCGGAAATGCCGTCTCAGGGAGTGGTGGATGGACTTCTGGCGGACATGAACACGGCAAATTATGTGATTGACCGGATCAAACGCAGTGAACGCCGCCGTAAACCATCTGCTCCCTTCATCACCAGCACACTTCAGCAGGAAGCCTCCCGTAAGCTTGGCTACACAGCAAAACGGACCATGGCGCTTGCCCAGCAGTTGTATGAGGGTATTGATGTGGGTGAAGGTGGTACAACCGGCCTGATTACTTACATGCGTACCGATTCGACCAACATTGCTGAAGTTGCCCTGGCGGAAGCCCGCAAATACATCCTGGATGTCCATGGCAAAAGCTTTTTACCTGAAACGCCGCCGCAATACCACACCCGTGCAGCAGTAGCCCAGGAGGCGCATGAAGCTATCCGCCCGACATCCGTCCTGCGTATACCTGAAAAGGTCAAGCAATACTTGGCACCAGACCAGTTTAAGGTTTACCAGATCATCTGGCAGCGGTTTCTCGCCAGCCAGATGGAAGCTGCCGTCTTTGATACTATTTCTGTGGAAGTGCTGGGCACAACCAGGGAGCATACCTATCTGCTGCGCGCTTCCGGCTCCACCCTGAAATTCCCGGGCTACCTGATTGTGTATGAAGAAGCGAAGGATGAGGACCTCAAGGGAGAGGATGCTGAAGACACCCGCATTCCGGCAGACCTTGAAGAGAAACGCAAGCAAAACCTGCTGCGGCTGCTTCCGGAACAGCATTTTACCCAACCCCCGCCACGCTACACTGAAGCATCCCTGGTGCAGGCACTGGAGGAGTATGGCATTGGACGTCCATCCACCTATGCCCCAATCCTCTCAATCATCCAGAACCGGGGGTATGTGGAGCGAGAAGGTAAACGGCTTAGCCCGACAGAAATTGGCATCCAGGTATCTGACCTGGTGGTTGAATACTTCTCGGATGTGGTGAATGTCAATTTCACTGCTGAAATGGAAAGCGACCTGGACCAGATCGCCAACGGAAAAATGGAGTGGGTTGATACCATCCGTACCTTCTATGACACCTTTGAGCCGCAATTAAAGCATGCCCAAAAGGAAATGCCGGAGCAGAAAGCGGAACTAGAAAAGATTGGCAAGATATGCCCGGAATGCGGGCAGGAACTGGTGATCCGCTGGGGGCGGTATGGCAAGTTTGTTTCCTGCAGCGGTTTCCCGGCTTGCCGGCATACAGAAGCGTTCCTGGAGAAGATTGGGGTTGCCTGCCCGAAAGATGGTGGGGAGATTGTCTTGCGGAAATCACGCCGCGGCCGGGTCTTTTACGGCTGTGAAAATTACCCGAACTGCGATTTTACCTCCTGGAAACAACCGGTTAAACATGCCTGTCCATCCTGCAAGGGATTGCTGGTGGTTTCGAACAAGCGCGAGTACCAATGCCTGGATTGCGAATCAACCTTCTTGCAAGCAGAATTCAGCGATGTTTTGGAAGAAGCGGCATAAACCTTGCAACTATTCTCTTGTTAATACAGGTTATTGTTGCACATGCAGGTTTTCTCATCTACAATTAGGAATATCGAGATTATCTCTTGACAGCGATTAACCAGGCAGGTGGAGGATTATGATGAATAAGGTTCGTGAGTACTTACAAAACCCCCTGTATACAGGCATTGCCGGATTGGTCATAGGCACTTTGTTCGGGCTGCTGGTTTTAGGTTGGGGCCTGTTCCCGGTGCGCTGGACGGATGGCCAACCAGTAGACCTGCACCCGGATTTTCAGAAAGACTACCTGAAAAGCGCTATCTACGCCTATTCAGCAGATTCAAACCCACAGCTGGCCCTCCAGCGGTACAACAACCTGGGGGAAGATGCAGAAGGTATCCTGAATGAGTTGATGCAGGACCCGACAATTGACAGCAAAATGAAAACCAATTTCCTTGAGGCTGTTGCGATGAGCGGTTCTGTAGTACAACCGCCAGTTGTTGAACCAACCACTGCAGCTGCACCCATTATTATCCCAACTGAAGAGGCAAAGAAACCGATTTCTTCGGGAGCGCTTCTAGCAATCCTGTGTGTTGTATTGCTTGGAATTGGCGGGGCGCTGGTCTATATCCTGTTCCTGAGGAAAAAAGGCACTGCCGCCCAGGAGTATGTCCCTCCAAAACCTGAAGAACGGGCTGTTGCACGGCCTGTCCGCCAGCAGCCTGAACCCCAGAAAGCGGTTAGCAAACCCCAACCGTTAGTTGAAGAACCGGTAGAACAGGAGATCCCTGTTGCCCAATTTATGACCACATACATGATGGGTGATGACCTGTATGATGACTCGTTCAGTATCGACTCGCCGACTGGTGAATTCCTGGGTGAGTGTGGTGTGGGCATTTCCGAAACGATCGGTGTTGGCGATCCCAAGAAGGTAACCGCTTTTGAGGTCTGGTTGTTCGATAAGAATGACATTCAGACGGTTACTAAGGTGATTATGAGCGACCACGCTTGGAATGATGTAGCGATCAGCCAGCGGCTGGCTGCCAAGGGCGAGCCGGTTTTGATGGCGCCCGGAAAACAGGTCCTATTGGAAACCGCCAGCCTGATCCTGGAAGCCCGGGTGGTAGATGTGGCTTACGGGCAGGGCTCGCTGCCAGCCAACAGCTTCTTTGACCGGCTGACACTTGAACTGGCTGTCTGGCCGAAATAGAACCTATAAGGAAAATATTACCGCCCCGGATTCCGGGGCGGTTGCTTTTTACCCAGCTAGTCGATTTTGAGTATGCGGAAGTATAGCTCCCCCCCGGGGGTTGAAACAGCGACCATTTCCCCGACCTTGTGCCCCATCAGGGCTTTTCCAATCGGTGATTCATGGGAAATGCGGCCTTTTCCTGGATCCGCTTCCTTGGTGCCCACCACAAAGTAGGTTTCTTCAGGAAAATCTTCTTCCTGGATGGTGACAGTGTTCCCAATGCCCACTGTATCGTAAGTGACTTCCAGTTCATCAATGATGAGTGTGTTGCCAAGGATCATCTCAAGTTCCTGGATCCTGCCCTCCAGGAATCCCTGGTCTTCCTTGGCTTTGGAATAGTCAGCATTTTCCGAAAGGTCACCCTGCTGGATAGCAGACCGCAGCCTTTTGCTCAATTCTTCACGCGCAGGGCCTTTCAACTGATCCAGTTCTGCCTGTAGTTTTTCTTTTCCCTCGCGGGTTAAATAATGTCCTTCGTTACCCATTTCCTGCTTCCTTGTTATTTGTAGCGGTAATATCAGTATGATGCGCTGAAAATTGTATCATGTATTATGGCAGGAGGGTCGGGTCGTATAGCTTCTGGTGCTCGTCGATTGCAAAACGGTCGGTCATCCCCGCGATGTAATCGCAGATGGTGCGTTCCAGCCCGCGGTCAGCGATCAATTCCTGTACATGGTTCGGAAGTATTTGAGGCTCGTCCTGGTAGGCATTGAAAAGCGAGGTGATGATTCTATCTGCCTTGGTTTGCATGCGCATGACACGGTAATGACGGTAAAGCTTCTTGAAGAGGAAATCCTTAAGCTGCCGGTTGCGGGTATGCATTTCTTCACTGAAACCGATCACATTATGGTCCAGCTGCTGCAGTTCCAGGGCACTCTTTACCCTGCTCTTGCGCAGGTTTTCGGAGGTTTGCTTTACCAGGTCAGAAACTTCCATGCCGATAAGCTCCCGGATCAGGCAATGTCGGGTGAGGTCATCCAGGGTGCAATTTTTTATCCCTAATTCGCTTACCAGGATTTCCCACAGTTCAATTCCTTCCAGCATCTGGGGAGTGATCATACTGGACCTCAGCCCATCATCCAGGTCGTGGGAGGTGTAAGCCAGTTCGTCGGCGGCGTTGGAAATTTGGGCTTCGAGATGGCCGCGTAATTCCGGGTTGAAGGCGCGTGCATCCGAAATATCGTACTCGGTTTCGTGTTTAACAATTCCCTCCAGGACCTCCCAGCTCAAGTTTAATCCAGGAAATTCAACATAGCGTTTTTCTAATTCGGTAACGATGCGCAGGGACTGCTTGTTATGGTCAAATCCACCGTAATCTTTCATCAAGCGCGCCAGGGTGACCTCACCGGAATGCCCGAAGGCGGGGTGCCCGAGGTCATGTGCCAGGCAGATGGTTTCTGTCAGGTCTTCGTTTGCCCCCAATGCCCGCGCTACCGTGCGCCCGATCTGGGTGACTTCCAGGGTGTGGGTCAGGCGTGTACGGTAGTAATCGCCTTCGTGGGTGATAAAGACCTGGGTTTTATGTTCCAAACGGCGGAAAGCGGTCGTATGCAAGATGCGGTCGCGGTCGCGCTGAAAGCAGGTGCGATAGTCGGGCTCATTGTCCGGGTGAATCCGGCCGCGGGTGTTCTTGCATAAAGTAGCATAAGGGGCCAGGTTTGATTCTTCAAATTCTTCGAGTTGCTTTCTGGTGTACATAAGCTTCTCCTAGTTATGGATCAGGGTGCCTGTCACGGGTTGGCTGATCAGCACCTGGAAAATTGATCCGGGTTCCACCCCGGAAAAGATCCAGGATTGCAGCCCGGGCAGATGCTGGGCCAGGGTTACCAGGCTGCTGGCTTTGGCTGCCATTCCTCCGGTTACATCCGTATAAGCAGAAGGGTGGATCTGCCCGAATAACCCTGGGTAAGACTGCGGAGTGATTTCGGGGATAACGATAGAGTTTTGGGGAAAGTCAGCAAAGATGGCTTTTTCTATTCCGGCAATCAGAATCCTGGCGGGTTCCAACAGGTCTGCCAGGTAAAAAAATAGTTCTTCAGTCGAAAGGATCGTTCCGCCCAGTTCGGTATCAAAGACAACATCACCGAAAACAACCGGTATGAGCCCCGCATGTAAGGCGCTGGATATTGGGTGGATATCCCAGGAAAGCACTTTGCCATTATTTGCTGTGACCGTTGAGGAAGGGGATATGGAAATTACCGGCAACCCGGCAGAGGATAAGCACTCGATCACAACCTGGTTCAATGCCCTGGCTTGCTGCCAGACTTCTGCAAATCCAGCCCATTCTTCCCTGGTTGAAACCCCGGCACGGGTGTTATATTTTTTAGCTGGGGTGTGGCCGAATGATCCTGAGCCGTGGCCTAGCAGCAATTGCATACCTGGGACCTGTTCCCTGGCTGACGCAATCTCAGTGGCGATCCTTTTAATGTAATCCGGAAGGGCAGTTGAGGGTCTATTTTTATCTGTAATGAGCGACCCACCCAGTTTTAGGAAAACCAGTTGTTTATTCATAATCTGCAGTCTTCCTTACCGTGGCTGGAAAGACTCTCTCCGCCCCGGCTTGGTACAATGCGTCCATTACCTTAACCTGGATTTCCGGATTGACTAATGCCAGGATATTGCCGCCGCCTCCACCCCCGGTCAGCTTGGCACCCAGCGCCCCCGCATTGATGGCTGCATTTACCAGGTATTCCAGCTTGGGGGTGGATACTCCGAGCTGCATGAGAAGAGATTGGTTTTGCGTACATGCCCGTCCCAGGCTGGCTACATCTCCGGCTTCCACATACACTCTGGCCTGCCGCACCAGTGTACCAATTTGTTCAATAATCGCTCCTGTTTGCACGGGCGATTGTTCCATCTTTGCTCGCACAGCATTGACTGTAGCAATGGTTTGTGCAGGGATACCGCTGTATGCAATCAGCAGGTTGAAATCCGAAGGAAGGGTAAGAAAGGTAATGGGTTCATTTTTCTTATAATATACCGGCTTTTCGCAGGCTATGACCGTGTTATCAATCCCGGATGGGTTGCCATGGTATGCTTTTTCAGCTTCATATGCCATGGCGGCCAATTGTGCATTAGAAAACTTGATGCCGACAAAAAGCCCAAGGGCTTTCAGCATTGCAACTGACACGGCTGCACCTGAGCCCATACCAGCAGCTACCGGTATCTCAGATGAAATGGTAACCTGCATGGCAGGCAGTTGTTTCA
Organism: Leptolinea sp. UBA4782; assembly: GCA_002403095.1. Classification (GTDB taxonomy): domain Bacteria; phylum Chloroflexota; class Anaerolineae; order Anaerolineales; family Anaerolineaceae; genus UBA4782. The sequence continues at coordinate 98,005 of DHHC01000001.1, read as the reverse complement.
ACCCTGTCTCGCGCTGGAAGGCTGTAAACAGGCGCTGGAAGGCATGTTCTGGGGGAAGCACATCAAGGCTGGTTTGGAGCTGCACCTGCCTGGAAGTGATTTCCACATGACCGGGTTTCCCTGGTGGATTGGCAAGGATGGCTACCCGGGCGCGCACATTCGGTACCGGAAAAGCGATGGCAGGCTGGTTGTACACAACGGCATGTTCGCCGAGCAGGATGACCTTTGCAGGAGCTGTTGCACTGATTGAGGGCATTTTCTAAAACACGTAAAAGACCAGAAAGACCGCCAGCCCGAAGAGAAGAATTGTGGCCTGTAAAGGACGGTCTGTCAAAACCAATTCTTCCGGGGCGCCGCCTTCACCTTTGATCTGGATCAGGTACAGGTAACGGAAAATTCCATACAGCACGAAAGGGATGGTGAGCATCATGCTGTGGTTTTCCGGCAGGTTGGGGGCAGAAAAAGTGTACAGGCTGTAGGTCAAGATAGTGGAACTGGAAACGATCGTGATCAGTTGGTCCAGGAAGGGGATGGAATACCCATCCAGCACCCGGCGGTGGTTATTGGCATTTATAGACAGCTGCTTTAATTCTGCCCGCCGTTTGCCAAAACCAATAAAAAGGGCAAGCAGGGTGGTGACCACATACATCCAGGGAGAAAAGCGCTGCACTGCAATCAGGGTTACGCCTGCTGCTACCCGCAGGACAAACCCGGCTGCGATGATCAGGACGTCGATCAAAGGGACATGTTTGAGGTGGAACGAGTAAGCCAGGTTCATCAGGAAGTAAATCCCGGAAATGATTGCGAAACCGGGTGAAAGCAGGTAAGCGGCGGGAAAACTGATTACCAGGAGAACCACTGCTGCAGTGATTGCTACCTGAACTGGCAGCTTGCCGGATGCGATCGGGCGGTTCTTTTTGACCGGGTGCTGGCGGTCGGATTCAATGTCTTTGACATCATTGATCAGGTAAACACTGCTAGAGATCAGGCAGAATACCAGCACGCCCGCGATCGAAACCAGGAGCGAAGCGCGGTTGAAAAGCTGGCCGTCAAAGATAACTGCAGCGAGGATAAAAAGGTTTTTCGGCCACTGCCGCAGCCTCATGGATTTGATCAATGCTCTCAGGATTGTCATTATTGCTCCACTCAGATTGCTGCTTCCCGGTTAAATATATCATATCTGCACTCGGGTGATTACAACAAATGCCAACCTATGTTGTAAAATGAAAGGATGACCAAAGAACGCCTGGATATCCTGGTTGCCGACCGTGGATTGGCTGAAAGCCGCAGCCTGGCACAGCGCCTGATCATGGCCGGCCAGGTCTTGGTGAATGGGGAAATGGCGGTCAGACCTTCGGATAAGTTTGATACAGATGCGGAGATCCAGCTCAAGGAAGCTGCCAGGTTTGTTTCGCGCGGCGGTGAAAAACTTGAGGCAGCGCTGGCTGCCTTCGGTTTGGACGCACTGGACGGGTGGATCTGCGCCGATATCGGTGCATCCACTGGCGGTTTTACCGACTGCCTGTTGCAGCATGGGGCTGTCAGGGTGTACGCAATTGATGTCGGTTACGGGCAGCTGCACTGGTCGCTACGCAATCACCCGCGGGTGGTGGTGATGGAACGTACCAATGCCCGCTATGTCCGGTCCTTGCCTGAAAAAATCCAACTTGTGGTAATTGATGCATCATTTATTTCTCTTAAGGTCTTTTGGCCAGTCATTAAAACCTGGTTTGGTGGTGCAGGCGGGCAGGTTGTAGCGCTGATAAAGCCGCAGTTTGAAGCCGGCAGAAAGCAGACTGCGAAGGGTGAGGGTGTAATCCGGGATCCTGCCATTCACATTCAGGTGCTGGCTGATGTCCTGGAACAGGCCAGGACAGAAGAATTCGACCTGCATGGATTGATCACTTCGCCAATCCTGGGACCGAAAGGCAACCGTGAGTTTTTACTGCACCTCTCATACCCCGGTAATGGAACCGGTGATATTGAGCATTTGATATCCTCATTGCATTTCACGAATGATTAATGGATAATTGTTTTATCCATTGGAGACAGCTGGAGGTACGATGGCAAACGGATATATCAAGCAAATGCTGAGTGAAAATGAAGAAATCATGTTAATCACCAGGCAGCATGGGCTGGTGTTGTTCGGAAATATTCTCCTTGAAATTTTCCTGATCGCATTATTCAGCATTGCCATTTCGCTGGTGTTTATCCTGGCTGTACCAACCGGCATCTGGTCGATCACGGTCTGGATTGCAGGCGGTCTGCTGCTGCTCTTTCCGCTCATCGGCCTGGTGCATGATGTGCTGGTGTGGGCGAACAAGCAATTCATTATTACCAGCCGGCGGGTGATCCAGGTTTCCGGGATCATTAACAAGCAAGTCACCGATTCTTCACTGGAAAAAGTGAATGATGTGAAAATGGTGCAATCATTTTGGGGCAGGCTATTTAATTACGGTGACCTCGAGATCCTTACTGCGAGCGAACTGGGGGTGAATGTCTTCCGCAGGATCGGCAACCCGGTGAAGGTGAAGACGACCATGTTGAATGCGAAAAACCGGCTGGGGGATGGTGATGACAGCGGGAGGGTGATCCCGCGCGTAAAATCTGTTCCTGCCGCAGTAGCAGTACCGGATATGCTGCAAGAGCTGGATGCATTACGCCAAAAAGGCATCATCACCGAAGAGGAATTTCAGGCAAAGAAAAAAGATCTGCTGGCTCGGTTCTAGCTCCCGGAATTGACAGGCGCACCTTCGGATTGGATGCAGAATAAGGTATACTTTGCTGCGTCTATGATCACTTCGCATATTCGTAATTTCTGCATTATCGCTCATGTGGACCATGGCAAGTCAACCCTGGCTGACCGGATGCTGCAGTTGACCCATACCGTATCCGACCGGGAGATGATGGACCAGATCCTGGACAGCATGGACCTGGAACGCGAAAAAGGGGTGACGATCAAGGCATCTGCTGTACGCATGAATTACACGGCTGCGGATGGTAATGACTATGAACTGAACCTGATTGATACCCCTGGACATGTTGACTTTCACTATGAGGTGGACAGGGCGCTGGCAGCCTGCGAAGGCGCTGTGCTGGTGGTGGACGCCACCCAGGGTATCGAAGCCCAGACACTGGCAAACCTGTACCTGGCAATCGAATCTGACCTCACCATTATCCCGGTCATCAACAAAATCGATCTGATCTCAGCCCGGCCGGATGAAGTTGCCGAAGATATCAGCAGCCTCTTGGGCGTGCCGGCGGATTCGGTCTTGAGGGTTTCAGCAAAGGAAGGCCTGAACATAGATGCTGTGCTCGAAGCAGTGGTGAGTAAGGTGCCCCCTCCACGTGGAGAACCCGAAAACCCGCTGCGGGCGTTGATCTTCGACTCCCATTATGATCCATATAAAGGGGTTGTCGCTTACATCCGCATCGTGGATGGGCAGATGAAACACGGCGAATCGTTACGGATGATGGCGACCGCGGTGGATGTAAAACCGGTCGAAATCGGGATCTTTTCTCCGATCTTTAACCCGGTCCAAACCCTGGATACGGGCGATGTAGGGTATATAGCCACCGGCCTGAAAACCGTGAAGGAATGCCGCGTTGGCGACACTGTCACACTGACATCCAGACCTGCCGGTGAACCGCTGCCAGGCTACCGGAAACCCAAACCAATGGTGTATGCCGGCATTTACCCGGTTGAGGGTGAAGATTATCCTGACCTGAAAGAAGCCCTCGAAAAACTGCAATTAAATGATGCTTCGCTGGTCTATGAGCCTGAGACTTCCCAGGCATTAAACTTCGGGTTTCGCTGCGGTTTCCTGGGTTTGTTTCACATGGAGATCATCCAGGAGCGGCTGGAACGCGAGTACGACCTGGATATCGTAGTCACTGCGCCATCGGTTGAGTATGAAGTGGAAATGATCACCGGGGAAACGATTGTGATTGACAGCCCAGCCCAAATGCCTGCAGAGGACAAGATTCTTGAGATTCGCGAACCCTGGATGCTGCTGGAGCTTTTTACACCCACCGAGTACTTTGGCACACTCATGGAGCTGGTAAAAAAGCGGCGCGGCATCTTCCAATCACAGGAGTATCCTGCACCGAACCGGGTGCAGTTGAATTTTGAAATCCCCCTTTCTGAGATCCTGGTCAACTTTTTCGATGAGGTAAAAAGCCGCTCACGCGGGTATGCTTCAATGGACTACCAGTTCCTCGAATACCGCCCAGGCAATCTCACCCGCCTGGAAGTGCTGGTTGGCGGTGAACAGGTAGATGCGCTGGCCATGATCGTCCATAAGGAGAATGCTTATCACCAGGGACAGCGCCTGGTGACCAAGCTGAAGGAACTCATTCCGCGCCAATTGTTTGACGTTGCCATCCAGGCTTCAGCCAATGGACGCATTATCTCACGCGCAAATGTTAAAGCCACCCGTAAGGATGTGCTGGCAAAATGCTACGGCGGCGACATTACCCGCAAGAAAAAACTGCTCGAAAAGCAGAAAAAGGGCAAGCGCCGTATGAAAATGGTGGGTAATGTAGAGATCCCCCAGGACGCTTTCATGGCAATGCTCAAGCTGGAGGAGGAGTGATGAGCGCTTCTCCCGGCTCATTTTGGCGAAGGTACGGCCGCTGGCTACCAGGATTGTTGATCAGCCTGGTTGCGGTTATCGTCCTCATTAACCTGGTTTCCTGGCAGGATCTGAAAGCGGCATTCCTCTCGGTGAGTCTTGTCAGCCTGTTGATGGCCATTCTTCTGACATTTCTCTCTCTCATCCTGCGGGCGCAGGCATGGCGGATCATGCTCGGCAGTACCCGTCCTTCCTTATTCTATACATTTCTGATTATTAATGAAGGATATTTGCTCAATAACTTGTTCCCGCTCAAGGCTGGCGAGTTTGGCAGGGCAATAATCATGGGGCAAAACACCAGGTTGGGCACTTTTCATGTCCTCTCTACAATCATAATTGAAAGAGCGCTGGATATAGGCATAGCTGCCGGGATGCTGCTGGCTACCCTGCCTTTTGCAATTGGCGCAGAATGGGCAAAATCAGTTGCAGTGATTGCCCTGATATTTGTGACGGCAGGTTTTGGTATCCTGTTCTTTATCTCTGCCAATACACAAAAAGTCAAGAATTGGATGGAGAAGGTTACCCAAAAGAATGCCTGGATCAGCCGCTGGGTCGCTCCCCGGTTGAACAGCCTGCTGGAAGGTTTTCAAATCCTTAATTCGCCGTTAAAGTTCCTGGCAGTGTTGGGTTTGATCGCCCTATCCTGGCTGATGTGGCTGCTGTTGTATTATGTCATGCTGGTGCCAATGGTTCCGGGTACTTTGCTCTGGCAGGCAGCATTTGTGGAAAGCATCCTGGCATTAGGGGTTGCGGTTCCATCAGCTCCTGCCGCGCTGGGTGTGTATGAAGCCGCCATGGTCGGCGGCCTGGCAATCCTCAGGGTGGCCGAATCGGTTGCGCTCGGATATGCGATTGCGATGCACTTCCTGCAATTTGCTTTTACCGGAATTTTTGGCGTATGGGGAATCACCCGTGACGGGTTATCGTTAGGCAGCCTTTTCAACCGGGTTCAAAGCAGCCAAAAATCCGAACCGGCAAAAGAAGAAATGGAGTAAACGATGGGCAAGCATTACTTGATTACCGGGGGGGCAGGTTTCATTGGTTCAAACTATGTAAACCGCTTACTGCAGCGTGGTGAAACAGTCACCATATTTGATAATCTCAGCCGAGCTGGAGCAGTCCGCAATATCCGCTGGCTAAAAGAAGTGTACGGCGAAAAAGGTGTTGACCTGGTGCTGGGGGATGTGCGTGAAACAGAGCAGGTTGCCAGGGCAGCCAAACAAGCTGATGTTATCGTGCACCTGGCTGCCCAGGTGGCAGTGACCACATCTGTAACTCACCCGCGTGAGGATTTTGAGGTCAACGCGCTGGGAACCTTTAATACCCTGGAAGCAGCCAGGCTGTCAGGCAGGAACCCCCTCTTTCTCTATGCCTCCACCAATAAAGTGTATGGAGGGATGGATGATGTAGCCATCGTTGAGGAGCCAACCCGTTACCGCTATGCTGATTTTCCCGATGGGATCTCCGAATCCCAGCCGCTGGATTTTCACTCTCCCTACGGCTGTTCGAAAGGCGCCGGCGACCAGTACGTCCGGGATTATGCCCGCATTTATGGGATGCCTACGGTTGTTTTTCGCCAGAGCTGCATCTATGGTCCGCGCCAGTATGGCATTGAGGACCAGGGTTGGGTGGCATGGTTTGTGATTGCTGCCCTGACCGGTAAAAGGATCAGCATTTACGGGGATGGCAAGCAGGTACGTGATATCCTGTTTGTGGAGGACCTGCTAAATGCTTATGATGCCGCCATCGAAAATCCATCCGTTAGTTCGGGACAGGTTTATAACATTGGCGGCGGTGCCAAAAATGTCCTGTCTGTATGGACGGAATTCCAACCCATCCTGGAGAGGCTGATTGGAAAACCCCTGGATGTATCCTGGGGGGATTGGCGCCCTGGCGACCAGAAAGTGTATGTTTCAGATATCCGTAAAGCAAGCCGTGACCTCAAATGGGCTCCCAAGGTGAGTGTTGAGGAAGGGATCGAGAAACTCTTCCGCTGGGTCCAACAGGGAGTCAAGCCTTCATAGAGAAAACCACTGATGCGAATCCTGGTAGTTTTAACCTATTACCGCCCGCATACAAGCGGGTTGACCATCTACGCTGAGAGGCTGGCAAAAGCCCTGGTACGAAGAGGCCACCAGGTAACTGTACTCACTTCGCAGTATGATAAAACCCTTGCCCTTGAAGAAGAATGTGAGGGCGTTAAAGTTATGCGTGTGCCGGTCAGCTTCCGGATCAGCAAGGGTGTGATCATGCCGAAATTCGGCCTGACTGCGACCCGCCTGGTAAAACAGCATGATGTAATCCAGCTGCACTTGCCGCAATTTGATGCCGCCGGTGTAGCTTTGCGCGGCAGGTTATCCAAAAAACCAACGGTCATAACCTACCATTGCGACCTGCTTCTCCCGCACGGGGTCATCAGCTGGGCAGCCAACCAGGCAGTCAAGCTGATGAACACATTGGCTGCGACATTCACCCACCGGATCGTTACCTATACCCAGGATTACGCAGAGAATTCCAGCTACTTGCGGCGGTATATGGATAAGCTGCAAACCATCCTGCCGCCGGTTGAACTGCCGGTTGCATCTCCCGAAGAGATCAGGCAATTTGCCTTTCAACATAACCCGCTTGGGAAAAAGCCGGTAATTGGCATGGCTGCCAGGTTCGCCACTGAAAAAGGTGTGGAGATCCTGCTGGATGCTCTTCCTAAAGTTCTCGAAAAACAGCCTGATGCCCAGGTCTGGTTTGCCGGCCCTTACCAGAATATTCTTGGAGAACAAGAATATGCCGCCCGGTTGATGCCGCGTATCCATAAATATGAAAAAGCCGGCACATGGCATTTCATGGGCACCTTGGACCCGGCTGCTATGGCAGCCTATTACCCCAACCTCGATGTGCATGTTTTGCCAAGTCTAAATTCAACCGAGGCCTTCGGCCTGGTCCAAATTGAAGCCATGATGAATGGAGTACCATGCGTGGCATCCAACCTGCCAGGGGTGCGCCGGCCGGTGCAGATGCACCAGATGGGTGAAGTTGTCCCGATCGGTGATTCTACTACGCTGGGAGAGGCAATTAACAAGATCCTGGCAGATCCTGCACAGTACCGGCAGGACCCGCGCGAAGTAGCATCCCATTACATTCCCGACCAGGTAGCCAGGGAATATGAACAATTATTTGAAAACCTCCTGAAAGACCTTCACAACGGCAGAAAATGATCAGCCAGGCACCCCGGTATGCCCAACCCCAAAGCCAGGATCCTTACTGGCTGAATATCAAAGAGTTGCCTTATTTCCGGGCGCTTTTACGGGCGGTTGAGGCGCGCGAATACCAGGATATCCCGCTTGAGCAGCCAATCCTGGACCTGGGATGCGGGGACGGTCATTTTGTGACCACCGCATTTGAAACCCAAATTGACACCGGCCTGGATCCCTGGACGGGTCCATTGCGGCAGGCTGCCAGGCGGAAAAGCTATTGTGTGGCAGTACACGGGCAGGGAGCACAGCTTCCATTCCCTGACGGCTATTTTGCCAGCGCTATGAGCAATTCGGTGCTTGAGCATATCGAAAACCTCGATCCGGTTATGGAAGAAGTAGTGCGGGTGCTGAAACCCGGGGCAAAATTCGTTTTTTGTGTTCCCAACCACAGGTTCCTTGCGAACCTGTCTGTCTCATCAGCTTTGGACCGTATCGGGCTGAAAAGGCTGGCTGAGGTTTACCGCAGGTTTTTTAACCGCATCTCAAGGCACCACCATTGCGATGACCTTAAAACCTGGCAGGAGAGGTTGCGTAAGGCTGGATTAACGATCGAGGAACAGTGGGACTATTTTTCTCCTGCTGCCACGCATGTGCTGGAATGGGGCCATTATTTTGGACTGCCTTCCCTGGTAATGCATTTCCTGTTCCGGCGCTGGATTGTTGTCCCGGCAAAATGGAGTTTGTCTTTAACCCGCCTGATCACAAAAAAGTACTATAAAGAAACCCGCCGCCAGCCGCAGGGTTCATATTCCTTTTACATTACCCGAAAAGTATAATAGGGCATCACCTGGTACAAAGCCTGCATTTCACAGGCTATAATTATGTCAGCCTGACACAATGGATTATTCGCATGCCTGAACCGAGCATCCTGGAATACATAAAAGAAATTCTGACACCCTGGAAAAAAAGGACCATAGACCTTGCCAGGCTGGAGGAGCAATCTGAGCCAGTTGCCGGTGTTACTGTTGAATCCACAAAGGTGGATGAAGCGCTGGACGATGAGCTTTTGGCGGGCAAAGGACAAAGAGACAGGCATGGTTTCCCCTGGCAGGTGGCAGGCGCAATCATCCTAGGTGTAGTCGGTCAGAGGTTCCTGGAGCCGCCAGACCAGAAAGTTGGCCTGGCTGTGCTATTCTACCTGCTGGCTGTAATTATGCTGGGATACGGGCTGTGGCAGAAAAAGTGGGAAATACCTGCAAAGATGGAAGAATCGTCTGATTGGGAAGATGCCCCGATCCGCTGGAAGCGGATATTCCTGGCAGTTCCCTTCATGCTGGCTGCTTTCCTGTTTTTTGGCGGCAACCGTTTCAACTTTTTGAACGTTTCGCTCTGGATAATTGCCATCATTCTGACTGTTACCGGGTTTTTCATTCCGCGAAAACCAGCCTCACCTGGATTTTGGTTGAGGATGAAAGGGATTTTCAGCAGGTCAGGCTTTTCCATCCGCATCAACCCGGGAGTATGGCTGGGTATTGCCCTGGTGGTGCTGGCGCTGTTTTTCCGCTTTGATCAACTGGGTGAGGTACCTGGGGAGATGTTCAGCGATCATGCTGAAAAACTGATGGATGTGATGGATGTCCTCAATGGACAAACCTCAATTTTCTTCCCGCGCAATACCGGGCGTGAAGCGATTCAGATGTACCTCACCGCATTCATTTCTATTGCCGCCGGAACTGGGATCTCATTCATGAGCCTGAAACTGGGAACGGCGCTGGCGGGGTTTCTCACGCTCCCCTTCATATACCTCCTGGCAAAGGAAATTGGCGGAAAACGGCTGGGTGTGATCGCGTTCTTCCTGGCAGCCATTGCCTACTGGCCGAATGTGATCAGCCGGGTGGGATTGCGCTTCCCGCTTTACCCGCTTTTTGTTGCACCAATGATGTACTTCCTGGTTAAGGGACTGAAAAATAAGGACCGCAACCAATTCATCTGGGCAGGCCTATCGTTGGGGCTGGGGCTGCATGGCTACAGTCCAATCCGGATTGTGCCTTTCGTNNTTATTCCCGGCTGCAAAGGGCAAGCGGCAGCAGGTTCTGCTGGCTTTGATAATCCTGGCTGTCGTTTCTTTTGTGATTTTCATTCCCCTCCTGAGGTACACACTGGAAGATCCCCAAATGTTTGCCTATCGTGCATTTACACGCCTGGGTACTACCGAGAGGGATTTTCCTGGTTCACCGGTGACGATTTTCTTCCAGAACCTATGGAAGTCGATGGTCATGTTTTTCTATAAGAACGGGAATATCTGGGTTCATTCGGTTACAGACCGGCCTGCTCTGGATATTGTCAGTGCTGTATTCCTGCTGTTCGGCAGTTTTATCTGCCTTTGGCGCACAATCCGGCAGCGCTCGTGGGTGGATGCCATTCTGCTGCTTTCTGTACCCCTTTTCATGCTGCCTTCGATCCTTTCGCTGGCATTCCCGGAGGAAAACCCTTCGCTAAACCGCAGCGGTGCGGCAATCATCCCGGTATTCATTATTGCTGCTGTTGGGATGGAAACCTTGTTTACCAGTATGCTCAAAGGGATGAAAAGCCTGTCAGGAAAGGCTGCTGCCTATGTGTTAATTGGGCTGGTTCTAATGGGTTCGATCTTGCAGAACCACAACCTGATTTTCGTTCAGTATAAAAATCAGTTCGATGGCGGTGCCTGGAACACCTCCCAGATGGGAGAAGTGATCCGCGGATTTGCAGCGTCGACAGGCACCTTTGATACAGCATATGTTGTCCCGGTTGCATACTGGGTGGACACTCGCCTGGTGGGGATCAACGCAGGGATGCCTGCCAAAGATTATGCCTTATGGCCGGAGAGTTTTGGTGAAACCCTGCAAGAGACCCGCGCAAAACTGTTCCTGCTCAAAGGTGACGACAACCAGGACCTGGATATCCTGCTGGAATACTATCCGGATGCAGCAGTCTATCTTTATGACCAGGAGCTGGACGGAAAAGACTTTTATATTGTTTATGTTCCCCCGACGCGATAAAATCAGATGATGCCTGCTGAAGAGAACACCGCTGCTGAACTTTCCGAACCTGTACCTGTGAATACCAGGCACAAGGAAAAGCATTCAATCCCCTGGATTGCATATATCCTTTTACTTGGCATCCTGGCAGCTGGGGCATACTTCCGGTTTATCGGTCTTGACTGGGATGAAGACCAGCATCTCCACCCGGATGAACGCTTCCTGACCATGGTAGAAACGGCTATCCGGCCGGTAAGCAGCCTGAAAGAGTACTTTGACACCGGGTCTTCCCCACTTAACCCGAATAATGCAGGGTACACATTTTACGTCTATGGCACATTACCCATCTTCCTGGTGCGGTATGCGGCTGAAGCGGTAAACATGACCGGTTATGGGCAGGTCTACCTGGTAGGCAGGGCACTGTCAGGCATATTCGACCTGTTGACCGTGCTCCTGGTATTCTTCCTCTCATTCCGGCTGTACCGCAATTACCGGCTGAGCCTGGTGGCTGCCGGGTTCATGGCATTTGCTGTGCTTCCAATCCAGCTGTCGCATTACTTCACAGTGGATACGTTTGCCACCTTCTTTACCGTTCTCTCGATCGCATTCGCTGTGTTGATTATGACCGCCAACCGGGAGGATTCTGGCTCAGCTCAGAATTCCGTTGAGGATGATTTCCAGGAGGAAGCGCCAATTTCCTTCTGGAAACTGGATCCAACCTTCGGGTATTACCTGCTTTTTGGGGTTGCTTTCGGTATGGCCCTGGCATCCAAGGTAAGTTCTGCTCCAGCTGTGCTTACCCTGCTGGTGGGGTGTCTGGTTTATTACTCGCGGGTTCCGGCATTCCAGCGCAAGCGCCAATCGGTGTTTATCTGGCGCAACCTGGTTTTTGCGGGAATCATCACCTTGCTGGTGTTCCGGATTTTTCAACCTTATGCTTTTCAAGGTCCGGGTTTCTTCAATGTCATCCCCAACGAAAAATGGCTTGCCAGCCTGCGTGAATTGAGCCAGCAATCCAGTGGTAATGTGGATTTCCCACCTGCGCTGCAGTGGGCACGCCGGCCGGTTACCTTTGCCTGGGATAACATGGTCAAATGGGGAATGGGTTTGCCTCTGGGTTTGTTAGCCTGGGCAGGTTTTCTCACCATGGGGTGGCGGATCTTGAAGAGGGAGTGGCGCGACCACTTGCTCCTGTGGAGTTGGACTGGCATCTATTTTGCCTGGCAGTCGCTCAATTTCACCCGCAGCATGCGCTACCAGATGCCTGTTTACCCGACCTTGATCATCATTGCAGCCTGGCTCATTTTCTTCCTGTGGAATGGGCTTAAGAGCAGAAATGCATTACTGCAAAGGACTGTGAAGATCACTGGCGTGGTGCTTGGCACGGGAGTGTTTATTGCTACATTTGCCTGGGCATTTGCTTTTACCCGCATTTACACGCGCCCTGTCACCCGCCTGGAAGCCAGCCGGTGGATTTATCAGAATGTTTACAGCGCCATCAACCTGCAGGTGAGTGCAGGCAGCGGTGTGGTGAATATTCCCGTCGCGGTCAGGAATGATATGCCCATCACTGCCGCTGAGCCGGTAGTCCAAATGATCACCCTGGACAGTGACGCTGCTTTGCAATCTGTCCAGCTCAGCCACATCGTCAGCATTTCCAACCCCGACAGCGTGGATAACCTGGTGGTTATCCTTTCGGAACACCCGGATGGCAGCGATAGGCTGGGGGCAGGACTGGCATCTGCTATCTTCAGCGCGGCGGAGGATCCGCGCGGATCTTCTTACCAGGTAGAAATGAACTCACCGGTGCCGCTTCAGGCTGGAAAAAAGTACTTCCTGATCCTGCAGCCGGTTTCAGACAACAGTATTTTCTATGCTGCAGGTTCAACGCAGCTTAACTTTGTAGAGGGCACATCAACCAGCCGTCAATTGCTGCCAGAGCTGATCAATGCCATCCATCCGGGGCAAGATTTTACTACTGTTTTTTCTCCGCGCCAGGATGGAACGCTTGAAAAGGTCTACCTGCATCATGCCGTGGACTGGGAAGCTGTTCCAGGCAATAAGACGTTATTTCTGACTGTCAAAGATGCAGGCAGCGGTGCGGTGCTTTCACAGGGAAGTGTAACCAGTGACTTTGAGCCCGGAATGGATGCGAGGGGAGAAGCTTATACCATTGAAATGGAACCAGTATTGCCGGTATCCAGCGGAGTGAGCTACATGATCACCCTTTCAGTGACAGAAGGGGATGGCGCCTTAGCCCTGTACGGTGATAAGCACGCGATCGAAAGCAGCTGGGATGACCCTCTGCCATACCAGGTTGACGGATACAATGCCTTCGATTTTTACACCGGCATCTACCGCAGCGACCTCAATTTTGAGATGTACTGGGATGATAATTCCAGCAAGCTGGAGCGGATGCTTTCCACCCTGGACCAGGCTGATTACATTTACATTTCTTCAAACCGCCAGTATGGTACCACCGTCCGGGTACCGGAACGCTACCCGCTGACCACTGAATACTACCGGCAGTTGCTTGGCTGCCCGCAAGAAAAGGACATCATCTGGTGCTACAACGTTGCAGAACCCGGGAAGTTTTCCGGCAACCTTGGGTTTGAACTGGCAGCAGTGTTCCAATCGAACCCAAACCTGGGTGGCTGGGAATTTAACACCCAGTTTGCTGAAGAAGCTTTCACGGTTTACGATGCACCCAAAGTCCTCATATTCCGCAAGACCAGTGCGTACGATTCCGATCAAGTAAGTTCAATCCTCAAGGCGGTTGACCTCACCCAGGTGGTACACCTTACACCTGCACAGGCAAGCCGGTATACCGGGAACCTGTTGCTGGATCAGAACGACAAAATCCTCCAGCAGGCTGGGGGAACCTGGTCGGAACTTTTTAACCGGGATTCTGTTCTCAACCGGATCCAGCCGCTGGGGGTGGCTGCCTGGTACCTCGTGGTGATGCTGCTTGGCTGGCTGGTGACGCCCTGGCTGCGCCTGGGCTTATGGGGATTGAAGGATAAGGGCTATCCATTTGCGCGCCTGTTTGGGATGCTGCTGGTAGCAACCCTGGTGTGGCTGGCAGGATCAATTGGTATTGCCTTTAGCAGGGTTACCATCACTATAGTGGTTGTGCTGGTAGGGTTTATCAGCGCCGGGTTTTTCTTCATCATGCGCAAAGCCATCCTGCAGGACCTTAAAGCCCACTGGCGACACTACCTGACGGTTGAGCTCCTCTTCCTGGCCTTGTTTGTCATATTCCTGATGGTCCGCCTGGGTAACCCGGACCTGTGGCACCCGTACAAGGGCGGCGAAAAGCCGATGGATTTGTCATACTTCCAGGCAGTCATCAAGAGCACCGTTTTCCCGCCTTACGATCCCTGGTTTGCCGATGGCTACCTGAATTACTACTACTTCGGCTATGTGATCGTTGGCGTACTGGTAAAGTGGCTGGGGATCATCCCGACTTTTGCTTACAACCTGATCCTGCCCACACTCTTTGCAATGACCGGTGCAGGGGCATTCAGCATCGGATGGAACCTTTTTGCCACGGATGAGGGTGATCCTGCGAGCAAATCAGTCGGGGAATGGATCGGGCTGCATAAGGCAAGCCTGACAGCCGGGGTTGCGGGTGTAACAGGCATGATCCTGGTCGGGAACCTCGGTACGGTGCGCATGATCTGGCATGGCATCATGCGGTTGGCGCCGAATGTAGACCTGGCTGCTTCAACCATAATTGACCGGCTGCGCTGGACTTTCCAGGGACTGGGAACATTTCTGAGCGGTGCAGCGCTTCCCTTTGCCAGAGGCGACTGGTACTGGATACCGAGCCGGGTTTACCCCAATGAACCGATCACCGAGTTCCCACTTTTCACTTTCCTGTACGCTGACCTGCATGCCCACCTGATCGACCTACCAGTCACATTGCTGGTGCTGGGCTGCAGCATCGCACTAGTTAAATCAAAATGGCTGTTCGAGTTTACTTCCGTCCGCATGAAATGGCTGCAGGCTGCAATGGCAGTGTTGATCACCTCCCTGGCAGTAGGCGCACTGAAACCGACCAATACCTGGGACCAGCCGGCGTACACCATTTTTATCTGTGTGGTCCTGTTTTACTCTGCTTACCGGTACTTCCAATTTCCAAAAAATTTCCTGCCTGCAATTTCTTCACAAGGTAAACGGCTGGGAATAGCGATCATCTTTGCAGGCATTGTTTACTTCCTCAGCCACCTGATCTATCTGCCATTCTCCCAGAATTTTGGCGCCGGGTATACCGCCTTTGACCTGTGGAAAGGCGACCGTTCACCCTTCTGGTCATACATTGTCCACTGGGGGTTGTTCCTGGCGTTGATCTTCTCCTGGATGTATTGGGAAACACACCAATGGCTGTCGAATACACCGGTATCTGCACTCAAGAAGCTGGAACCTTACCGGGTGGTGTTGTGGGCAGGTGCAGCAGCGTTTGTGGTTGTTACCGTTGCGCTGGTGATGCTGGATGTCAGTATTGCATGGCTGACCCTCCCGATGATCCTGTGGGCAGGGATTTTGATCCTTCGCCCCGATATTTCTGATAACAAGCGGCTGGTATTGTTCATGACCGGTACCGGGCTGTTGCTGACGCTTGTGGTCGAGTTGGTTGTACTGCGGGGTGATATCGGCAGGATGAACACTGTATTCAAGTTCTATTATCAAGCCTGGACGATGCTTTCGCTTTCTGCAGCTGCAAGCCTGGCATGGCTGCTGCCAGAAGTAAACAACCGCTGGAAAAATGGATGGCGCTTTGCCTGGCAAACAGGGGTGGTAATCCTGACCGCTTCGGCATTGCTTTTCACCATCCTGGCTACTGCAGATAAGGTGACCGACCGGATCAGTGAGAATATTCCCTCCAGCCTGGATGGTATGACCTACATGCAGGTTTCTACATACAACGACATGGGAAATATCCTGGACCTGAATGCAGATTACAAGGCAATCCGCTGGATGCAAGATAATGTTAAGGGTTCTCCGGTGATTGTGGAAGCCAATACGACCGAGTACCGCTGGGGCAGCCGGTATACTATCTATACAGGCTTGCCGGGTGTGGTCGGCTGGAACTGGCACCAGCGCCAACAGCGGACAAGCGTTTCTTCAGATTGGGTTACCAACCGTGTGGCAGCAGTAGAACAATTTTACGCCACAGAAGACCAGCAAACCACCGAAACCTTCCTGCAGCGGTACGGAGTCCAGTATATTATTGTGGGTGGTCTTGAAAGAAGCCTGTATCCTGCGACCAGCCTGGCCAAATTCGAAACCTGGAATAATTACCTCTGGACTGAGGTTTACCGGGATGGATATACCGTCATTTACCGGGTGAAATAGGGAGCTGCATGCTGGCATTTATTTCATGGTATCTCCTGATCTTGCTGACCGGCTGGGCTGCTTTCCCGATCGCCTTCCGGTTCTTCAAGCTGCTTCCTGACAGGGGATTTGCATTCAGCAAGGTCCTGGGTTTACTGGTCTGGGGATACGGCTTCTGGATGCTGGCCTCGCTGCAGCTGCTGCAAAACAGTATATCTGCCATGCTGGTTGTTTTCCTGCTAATGCTGCTGGCAGGTGTTCTTGTCAACCGGAAAGAGGGATTATCTGACCTGTGGGAATGGGTGAAATCGAATAAACGCATCCTGCTGGCAGCGGAGGTTGTTTTTCTGGCCGCGTTCGGGCTATGGGCTTTCAGCCGGGCATTAAATCCCGAGATCATCGGCACCGAAAAGCCGATGGAGCTGGCCTTTATCAATGCCATCCTCCGGTCACCCACATACCCGCCGGCAGACCCTTGGTTATCCGGCTACTCGATCTCTTATTATTACTTCGGGTATGTCATGGTTGCCATGCTGATCAAGATCAGCGGAGTGGTTTCGGGTGTTGGATTCAACCTGGCCGTTGCACTATGGTTTGGATTAACTGCAACAGCTGCCTACGGGTTGATTTTTAACCTGGTAACCCTGTGGGGCAGGAATCGTCAGGTAGCCGATAACGAACCTGAAAGTAAATTACCATTTTTCTCTGCTTTACTTGGGCCATTCTTCATTTTGCTTGTCAGCAACCTGCAGGGATTCCTGGAAATGCTGCATAGCCGCGGGGTATTTTGGAAGCAGGCAGCGGACGGCACCTGGCAGTCGAAATTTTGGAGCTGGCTCAACATCCTGGAAGTCAACGAACCGCCCCAGCTGCCATTCTCATGGGTACCGGAACGTGTGAATGGTACCTGGTGGTGGCGGGCTTCGCGGGTGGTCCAGGATTATGACCTGTTGAACAACCGCCAGGAAGTGATTGATGAATTCCCCTTCTTCTCGTACCTGCTGGCTGACCTGCATCCGCATGTCCTGGCTATGCCGTTTGCCATCCTGGCCATTGCCATCGCGCTGGTGGTGTGGTTGCAGATCCAGGACGGCTGGGAGGGTTCAGAAAAACAGCCTTTCTTTTCCTGGCTTAAGAAATGGATATCTGGCGAGCAGGTACGATTGGACGACCTGCGACTGGACGTCAGGTTCAAAGACGGCAGGTTGGTTATCCCGGTCCTGGTGTTGGGCGGGCTGGCATTCCTGAATACCTGGGACCTGCCTATTTACATTGCCCTGTTGTGCGCAGTCTGGGCGCTGGCTGATTACCGGCATAACGGCTGGCATTTCGGCATCATCTGGAACTTCATTGGTCTGGCTGTGGTGTACGTTATCCTGGCTGTCCTTTTCTACCTACCGTTTTACATCGGGTTTTCCTCCCAGGCAGGGGGGATTATCCCCAGCCTGGTGTTCCACACCCGCGGTATCCATTTCTGGGTCATGTTTAGTCCGTTGCTGGTTCCGGTATTGTTCCTGGTACTGTGGTTATTTACCCGAAACCAGGGTAAACTCAACCTGGCTGGCGGGCTAAAGTTTGCGGCAATATCCGTATTTGGTTTGTGGGGAATTTCTTTCTTGATGGGCTGGCTGGTTCTGCAGTTTCCAACAATTGGTTCTAAACTGCTATCGTCAGGCGGTGCAGTAAGTACCATCGGATTGAAATTGCTTGATGCCGGCTCCCATTTTGCCAACCTGCAAGGCAGCCCGGATAGTACAACTGTGCTGGTGGTTGCCTTCTTGCGCCGTTTAACATCCCCAGGAACCTGGCTGACCTTGTTCGTGCTGGTCATGTTTACCTGGGCAGGGCTTGGGGTGGTTAGAAAAGCAGCCGGCCAGGAGGAACCAGCAGCTTCCAGGACCGCAAGTATTGATGCTTTTGTTCTGCTGGTGGTGCTGGTTGGAATCGGGCTGACCCTTGTGCCTGAATTCATTTACCTGCGCGATCAGTTTGGCACCCGTATGAACACCATATTCAAGTTTTACTTTCAGACCTGGATATTATGGGGGCTGGCGGCAGCTTATGGTGTGGCAGTGATGAGCCGCAGCCTTAAACGCATTGCGCATAGCTTATTTGTGGTAGTGATCAGCGCTGTCTGCCTGATGGCGTTGGCATATACCATTTGGGGGGTCTGGCTGAAGACTGACCAGTTCAACTTTAAGGCCATGACCCTGGATGGCAATGCTCACATACAGCTGTATACCCCTGAAGACTGGGATGCGATGAAGTGGCTGCAAAGTGCCCCGCCTGGCACCCTGGCTGAGGCAGTGGGCGGAAGCTACTCGGGGTACGCACGTTTTTCAACCCAGACTGGACTGCCTGCAGTACTGGGCTGGCCTGGACATGAAAGCCAGTGGCGCGGGGGCTGGTATGAGATCCTGGGAGCCAGGGAAGCAGATATCGAGACCTTATATAAGACGTCCAGCTGGAACGAAGCAGAAGCTATCCTGGAGCGGTATGGCATCCGCTATGTGGTGGTTAGCAGCTATGAATTTGGTAAATACAGGGCAAAAACTGAAAAATTTGATAACTTCTTAAGTGTTGTTTTTCAAAATGGTTCGGTTACAATCTATGAAGTCCCCCAAGCACCGCTAACCGGATTACCCTGATGAAACATCGTTTAACCCTTGAATCAGCCTTATGGATCACCGTTGCAGCCGTTGCGGTTCTTTTCCGCATGATCCATCTCAGCCAGCCCGGCTTGAATGACAGCGAAGCGCAAGTTGCACTTCAGGCAGCCAGCCTGGCGGGCGGCAGCACAGTTCTCGCAGCCAGCCATCCGCTGTATGTGCTGCTAACCGGTGCTATGTTCGCTTTACTGGGACCAACGACTTTCCTGGCAAGGCTTCTTCCAGCCCTGGCAGGCGCAGGTATTGCCGGGGTGCTGTATCTCGGCCGCAAGTACTTGGGGCGCCAGGTTTCACTCCTGGCTGCTTTTCTGGCAGCAGTTGATCCCGGTTTTGTCGCCGCTTCCCGGCAGGCAGATTCACCCATGCCTGGCATGCTGCTCCTCTTCCTGTTCCTGGTTTTATTTCTAAACCGGAAGCACAAGCTGGCAGGGGCTGTCTTAGGGTTAGGCTTATTAAGCGGGCTGCATTTCTGGCAGGGTTTTGTCCTCCTGGCAGTAACAACTGGTTTGTACATGCTGATTACTGGTAGGAATTTTGAACCCTGGCTGGCTGGGGCAAAAAAGCTGGCAGCTGAATTTTTCCTTCAAAAAGGATGGATCAGTTTTCTTGCCGCAATCCTGCTGGTTGGCACGTTGATGTTTACCTTTCCAGGTGGCGCAGGGGAAGTCCTGGCTGGATTGACAGCATATTGGCAGGGATGGGGTGCGGCTTTCAAGGATTCAATCACGCAATATGTCTTGCTGCTGCCATCGTATGAACTGCTTTTGGTTGCGGCAGGCATTGGATACGGGATCCACTCCATCTTACGCGGAAACCGCAGGTCGCAGTTCCTGATGTTGTCTTTCCTGCTGGCGCTGATCCTGACCCTGGTTTACCCTGCCAGGAACGTGCTGGATATGGTCTGGGTGGTCCTTCCGTTGCTTCTGCTGGCGTCTGATGCGATCTACGCCTTGGTCCGCCTGTCACAAGACAACTGGCTGCCTTCTGCCGGTCTTGGGCTGGCAGTGGCGATCCTGGTGACTTTTGCCCTTTACAGCGGGTTGCTGATTTTCACGCAAGGGATAGGCGGCCAGAACATGGAGATTCGCATCATTAGCCTGGTTGGTGCCCTGGTTGTGGCAGCTATTCTGATTATACTGATGGCGTGGGCCTGGTCTGGCCCAACAGGCGTCGCCGGGCTTGGCATGGGGTTGCTGGCACTGGGGGTCTGTTACACTATCGGGCAATCATACCGGGCTGCCGGGCTGGGGGCATTCCCTGAGCAGGAACTTTGGCGCAACAGCTCCCGGGTTGTTCACCCTGAACTGCTCGTTTCAACCCTTGAGTCGATCAGTGCCTGGAACAATGGCACAACGAACGACACCCCCATAGCTGTAATTGATGTGGACAGCCCATCTTTGCACTGGGAACTGCGGAATTTTAAGCGGACTGATTTCTACTCTGCATTTCCAGCAGGGGATAATCCTGAAATTGTCATCACCACTATCCAGTCGTCTCCTGCATCCTCTTTCAGTTATACCGGCCAGGATCTGGAATGGAATTCCGATGCCGAATGGGGTTCATTAACCTCACAAGAATGGCTGAACTGGTACCTTAAACGGTCCCTCCCTGTTGTCAGCAAGACCGTTATTGTTTGGGGGCGGACGGATATCATGCCCGTTGGGCAATCAGGAACAGGAGAACTGCCTTAAAATGACTATACCTCGAACTATTGCCATAGACGGACCAGCTGCATCCGGCAAGTCCACCCTGGGTGAAAGGCTGGCCAGGCGACTTGGTTACCTGTACTTTGATACGGGTGTAATGTACCGTGCTGTTACCCTGAAAGCCCTCCAGACCGGTACTGATGTTTACGACGAACCCAGGGTAACCAGGCTGGCAGAGATTATCGTGATCGATGTCAGGCAGGCCAGTGTTAATGATGGCAGGATGTACGATGTTTTCCTGGATGGTGTTGATGTTACCTGGGAGATCCGCAGTGCACCGGTAGCAGCGAATGTATCAGTCGTGTCCACCTATGCGGGGGTGCGTAAAGCAATGACGGAACAGCAACGCCGCATTGGCTTGCAGGGCAATGTGGTTATGGTTGGCAGGGACATTGGCACGGTGGTTCTGCCGGATGCTGACCTGAAAATTTACCTGGATGCTTCTGCTGAAGAACGCGCCAGGCGAAGGTTCGTTGAAGAACAGGCGCGCGGAATCCCAACCAGTTATGAAGACATCCTGGATAACGTACGCACACGCGACAAAATTGACAGCAGCCGGGAAGTAGCCCCGTTGCGGCCGGCTGAAGATGCCATAATTCTAAATTCTGATCATTTGGATGCAGATGGTGTACTTGAAGCAGCAATCCGGCTGGTAGAAGCAGCATAGAATAACAACCGCTCAAGGAGGGAAATATGTGTGACACCATGGTGGCATTAGCGAACAGTACTGCTGATGGCAGTGTCTTATTTGCCAAGAACAGCGACCGTGAACCTAATGAAGCTTCGATGCTGGTGCTCGAGCCGGCTGCAGACTTTAAGTCCGGTAGCCATGTAAAGTGCACATACATTGACATACCCCAGGTTGAGCATACACACCGGGTTTTACTGTCAAAGCCCTTCTGGATTTGGGGCGCTGAAATGGGCGCAAATGAATTCGGGGTGGTGATCGGCAATGAAGCAGTTTTCAGTAAGGAGCCCTATGGCAAGGAGCCAGGCCTGATTGGAATGGACCTGCTGCGGCTGGCGCTGGAACGGGCGGATGGGGCGGAAAAGGCCCTGGAGGTGATCACAGCGCTCCTGGCTGAATATGGCCAGAGCGGCAATTGCGGGTTTGCGCATCCGCTTTACTACCACAATAGTTTTTTGATTGCAGACCGCCAGGAAGCCTGGGTGTTAGAGACAGCCGGCAAAGAATGGGCAGCCGAGAAGGTTAGGGATATCCGGTCGATCTCCAATGGATATACCATCGGCGCATCCTGGGATTTGGCTTCCACCAACCTGGTGGAACATGCCATCCAAAAGGGCTGGTGCCGAAACAAAACGGAATTTGACCTCGCCGGCTGCTATTCCGATTTCATTTACACCCGTTTCAGTGATAGTAAGAAACGGCAGCAGTGTTCCACAACCATTTTAAGAGGTCAAACCGGAAAACTGACCTTGGCGGACATGATAAACGCTTTGCGCTACCATGCAAGTAAAAATGGCGATTACTCGCCGGCAAAGGGTATACTGGGTGCAGATGTTTGTATGCATGCCGGGTTTGGACCTGCGCGGGGTAGCCAGTCAGCCGGCTCAATGGTTTCCCGCTTAACCCCTGAAGGTGATCTCCATTTCCTCACTGGTACCAGCGCTCCCTGTACTGGGATATTCAAACCCGTCTGGCTAGATGCAGGCTTGCCTGACCTGGGGCCAGCGCCAACAGGCATATTTGATCCGCAAACCCTTTACTGGAAACATGAACAGCTGCACAGGGCGGTGCTCAGGAATTATTCCGGCCGGATGGCAGTGTATAAAAATGAACGGGATGCTCTTGAAGATACATTTATCTCCAAAGCTGATCAAATCCTTGATAAATCATGGCAGGATCGCCTGGCTTTTACCCGGTCTTGTTTTACCAAAGCTGATGAAGCAGAGATAGCCTGGTTTGAAAAAGTTTGCAATGTTCCCGCCAGTAAGCTGCCATGGCATTACCGGCAAGCCTGGAATGGATTTAACAAAAGCGCAAAAATATCTGCAGCCTAGCAGTGCTATAATATTTTAGACCGCCAATACCATGGATATCGTACTCAGCCTGCTGAATCCCTACCCGTACATCTCCATGCCGTCTACCTTGCTGGGATGGCTGGGTTGGTTTGCCTGTTTTGCGCTTCTGGTACTGGTCATTTGGCGCAGGTGGGAGGGCGCCAGTGCTTACAAATTGCGCACCTGGCTGATCTTTTTTATCCTGGCTGTCTTGACGCCGTTTGCTACCTGGTTGATGGGTGTGCGCATTTTAACCGGCAGCGCTGCCCTTGAATCTTCTCTTAATTCAGCGGTTACATCTCCAGCCCTCATGCTGTTTACAACCCTTCCGTGGGTGCTAGCAGCCGGTATCCTGGGGCCGGGGTATGCTGCTATTTTGGGGGCGTTCAGCGGGTTGTTGCTCGGCTTGTATGAAACCCATAACCTGTTTACAATCATCGAAATCAGCACGATTGCGTTCCTGTTTGGTACCGCTGTACGCCAGCTTTACCGCACGCACTTTTTCGGCTTTATCCGCCACCCGGTAGGGGCAGCCTTTATCCTGATGGTATTCCAGGTGCCCTTATTGATCATGACCACCTTCTTTGCAGTCAACGGTTCCCTTGCCAGCCGGCTGGATTTCGCCTTTACCCAAACCTGGCCGTTAATTTTGACCCGTTCTGCAGAACTGCTGTTAGGCGGTTTAGTCGGTGAAATATTATTCCAGACCAGGAAAGATATTTGGGGTGTGCAGGGCGAACTGGTCCCATCTCCTGGGGAAACGAACCTGCAGCTGCGGTTCCTGTATGGTTCGGTTCCCTACATCTTGATCCTGGTTTTTGTCATCATTATCACAGACTGGGTTGTGGCAGTTAGGGCTTCACGACAGATGGTGGAAGATCAGCTGGCAAATGCGTCGGTGGTTGCAGCAGACAGCCTGCCATTCTTCTTTGAGACCGGCCAGGACCTGATCCTGACCTATGCCACCCAGGAGCTGGTAGAGGCTCCCCCGGAAGACCTTTCGCGTATGCTGGCAATGCGCTTTAAGTCAGTAAAATTTTTCTCGCAATTATTTGTTTTCAGTGCAGATGGGAAACCAGTCCTCGGTTTTCCATCTAATGACATAAACCAGTTGCTGCTTACGGGCCAGGAGACAGCCGGATTGGCGATGGCCCAGCAGGGCAGATTGATCCAGGTTTTCACTGTACCGCCGCAGCTTTCCGGTATGCCAGCTTCGGTGTCATTCATGGCAGCCATCCGCGATAACCAGGGAAATGTACGCGGCATTCTTCTTGGGAGGAGCGACCTGGGTTCAAACCGCTTCACCGGGCCAGCCATTCGCTCGATGCAATCGATGGCGGATTTAGGCGGTGAGGGAATGATCCTGGATGAGAACCAGCAAATCCTTTACCATACAGACCCCTCCAAGATCCTGCAGCCGTATTATGGTGTCAATGGGCAGAGCGGGAAATTGTTTAACAGCATTTCCTCGACAGGCAAAAACCTGCTGGCATATCACCAGCCTGTCCCGGATTCGCTCTGGGCGATAGTGCTGGCTGTGCCGGCAGAGCAATCCCAGCAGGTAGCCATGAGCATCGCACTACCGCTGCTTTTCATGATCTTTATCATTGCCGCCATAGCTTTTGTGGCGCTTCGGTTTGCACTGCGCGGTGTCCTGTCCACGATCAGTTCACTGGGGAATGAAGCCATGCGGATTGCCGGCGGGCAGCTTGACCATGAGTTGTTATTCAACCAGGAAGATGAACTGGGAAAACTGGGCAAAACTTTCGACCAGATGCGCCTGAGCCTTAAGGACCGAATTGAGGAGCTTAACCGGCTTCTGGCTGTCAGCCAGGGTGTGGCAGGCACTTTGCAGGTCGAGGATGCAATCCGCCCGATTCTGGAAGCTGCTCTGCTCGACCCGTCTGGCATGGTGCGGACGGTGTTGTTGAGAGAAACCACCCTAGAAGCGCTGGATGAAAAACTTCTTTCGTTTGGGCTGGGTGAATCCGCTCACAGGTATGCCTACATTGATGAGCAATTGTTTGACCTCATGCGTAACCGTGAAATGGTTAGCGTTTCAAACACGCAGCGCTGGAAAGGGGTGCAGTTTGACCTGGAAAACCGGCCGGGCGCGATGTATGCCTTTGCCCTGCACCGCGAGAACCAGTATTACGGGGTGCTCTGGACCGGTTTCCGGCAGCCTAAAGTGCTCACTGAACCTGAATTACGGTTCATCAGCACTTTATCCGGCTTTGCAGCCCTGGCTGCATCCAACTCGCGCCTGTATGCCAATGCAGAGATCGGCCGGCAGCGGTTGGAGGCAGTATTGGCTGCCACACCTGAACCGGTTTTGGTGACTGATGAAAAGAACCGGCTGTTTCTCCTCAATCCAGCAGCCATACAGGTGAGCGGGCTGATGCGTTCTGCCATGCCTGGCTTGCCAATTGCAGAAGCGGTTACGAACCTGGAATTGCTAAGTCTGATGCAGTCGGTTACAGATGCAAAAATGGCTTCACGCGAGATTGCTTTTACCAGAGAAAAAGTTTATTTTGCCAGTGTAGCGCCGATCCTGGATGCAGATAACAACCTGGTAGGAAAGGTATGCCTGCTGCGGGATATTACCAATTACAAAGAACTGGATAAGTTAAAAACTGAATTTGTTGAGAATGTCAGCCATGATTTACGTTCACCCCTGACATTAATGCGCGGTTATGCCACCATGCTTCAAATGGTCGGGCCTTTAAACGAGCAGCAGACCGGGTATGTCAACAAGATCACAACCAGTGTGGACAGGATCGCTGCCCTGGTAACCAACCTGCTGGATTTGAGCAGGATTGAAGCCGGGGTAGCCCTGAGGTATGAAAAAGTGGTGGTGGAGGAACTGATCGAACAGGTTACCACGACACTGCAGCCCCAGGCAACCCAGAAGAAAATTCAGCTGGATACGCTGGCTTTGCAGGAAACCAGGACGGTGATTGATGCTGACCGGGCGCTGTTAACCCAGGCGGTGTATAACCTGGTAGATAATGGTATTAAATATACCGGTGTAAACGGCACAGTAACAACCAAAGTCATTCCCACACCTGCAAGTGTGGTCATCGAGGTGCATGATACAGGTATTGGTATTTCACCGATCGACCTGCCGCACATGTTTGAAAAGTTCTACCGCAGCGGCCGGCGCGAATCTTATACCCAGCGCGGTACGGGATTAGGTCTGGCGATCGTGCATTCCATTGTGGAACGGCACGGCGGAAAAGCCAGAGTGAGCAGTAATCTTGGAAAAGGAAGCTGTTTTTCAATTGAATTGCCCAGGTTCAGAGAAGCCAAGCTGGGTGAGGACATGTGAACAAGGGGAAAATAAATCTAGTTTACGAAAATTAAGTGATTGACTTTTCGGAATTTATGTTATAATTCAAGTTTGCATGTTAGGTCTATTTGGTAAACCATACATTTAGCAGCGCCTGAA
The DNA here is from genome assembly GCA_002403095.1 of Leptolinea sp. UBA4782. Taxonomy (GTDB): domain Bacteria; phylum Chloroflexota; class Anaerolineae; order Anaerolineales; family Anaerolineaceae; genus UBA4782. The sequence continues at coordinate 71,981 of DHHC01000001.1, read as the reverse complement.
ATATCCCAGTGCGCTTATTTTTGTTAATTATCAGGCACCCGGTTCAGGAGGTTTTCCGTGGAAACGAAAGATTTAGTTGCATTACGCATCAGCCTAGCCTCACCCGAGACAATTAAAAGTTGGTCATATGGAGAAGTACTAAAACCTGAAACCATCAACTATCGCCGTTTACGCCCCGAAAAAGATGGATTATTCTGTGAAGCAATTTTTGGCCCGACCCGTGACTGGCAATGCTACTGCGGTAAATACAAAAATCCCCGCTATAAAGGTATTGTCTGCGACAAATGCGGTGTGGAAGTAACCCGCTCTGCTGTACGCCGTGAAAGGATGGGGCATATCGACCTGGCAACCCCTGTTGCCCATATCTGGTATACCCGCCGTATCCCTTCCTACCTCGGCATGCTGCTGGATATCTCCCGCCGCAACCTGGACAGGGTTCTTTACTTTGCACAGTACATCATTACTTTCGTGGATGAGGAAGCCCGCCAGAAAGCATTGCGCCGCCTGGAAGATGAAATCAGCGTTTCTGAGCGCGAAAAAGCAAACCATGTTAACGCCCGCATCCTTGATATCAAGCAAAACCGCGACCGGAAAGTCGCTGAGTTACAGCAAATGCGCCAGGACATGCAGGCGCGGGCCGATGAGGAAATCGCTTCCAAGATCGACCCGATCATTCAAGAAGGCCAGACACTGGAACAAACCCTCCAGGACCAGTTGAACAAGCCCGCCAAAAAGGATATTACTTTTGGCCCCGAGCACGAGCTGATCGCTTCTGCCAATGAGACCATTACTCCCCAGCTGGTTTCGCGAGTACAGACTGTGGTTAAGAAACAGCTCGAGACGATAGAATCTGATATCCGCAGCAGGCTGCAGCGCGAGCTTGAAATGCTTGACATGCAAAAGCAGGAACTTAAGGCAGGCGCTGACCTGCAAATGGAAACCCTGCGCAGCGAACTGGAAGAACAGAATTCCGAATCCCAGGATAAGTCATCAAAAGAACGCGATGAACTGCTTGACCTCAAGCCCTTCAATTTCCTGAATGAGAGCCAATACCGCGAACTGAAGACCAAATGGGGACAGGTTTTCCGGGCTGATATGGGTGCAGAAGCTTTCTATGATATTCTGCGCCGGCTTGATATGGAAAAGCTGGCCGAAGAATTATGGACCGAACTGCGCACGACCAAGTCAAAACAAAAACGCAAAAAAGCAACCACTCGTTTGAAAGTGGTTGAAGCTTTCCGCCGCTCCGGCAACCGGCCTGAGTGGATGATCATGACCGTTCTACCGGTCATTCCCCCAGACCTGCGCCCAATGGTGCAGCTGGATGGTGGCCGTTTCGCCACCTCTGACTTGAACGACCTTTACCGCAGGGTCATCAACCGCAACAACCGCCTGAAAAGGCTGCTGGAGCTGGGTGCCCCGGATGTGATTGTGCGCAACGAAAAACGCATGCTCCAGGAAGCGGTAGATTCTTTGATCGATAACTCACAGCGCGGTAAAGCCCTTTCGCGGCGCGGACGCCGTGAACTGAAATCTTTGAGCGATATGCTCAAAGGCAAGAAAGGCCGCTTCCGCCGCAACCTGCTGGGTAAACGTGTGGACTACTCCGGCCGTTCGGTGATTGTGGTTGGTCCGCAATTAAAACTTTACCAGTGCGGCCTGCCAAAGACCATGGCCCTGGAACTTTACCGGCCATTCGTCATTTCACGCCTGGTTTCCCGCTCTTATGCCGCCAATGTTAAAGGCGCCCGCAGGTTCATTGAACGCAACCGGCCGGAGGTTTGGGAAGTGCTGGAAGAGGTTATTAAAGACCGCCCGGTTCTCCTGAATCGTGCCCCAACCCTGCACCGCCTCGGCATCCAGGCATTTGAGCCTGTCCTGATTGAAGGCAGCGCCATCCAGTTGCATCCGCTGGTTACTACTGCATTCAACGCTGACTTTGACGGCGACCAGATGGCAGTTCATGTGCCGTTATCAGAAAAAGCAGTCTGGGAAGTCCGCAACCTGATGCTGGCATCACGCAATCTGTTGAAACCGGCAGACGGTGAACCAATCATCAGCCCTTCGAAAGACATGGTGCTGGGTGTTTACTACCTGACATTTGCCGATTCGAAAAAGCATGCCGGTGACGGCCGCGTATTTTCCGACATCAATGATGTCGAAATGGCATATCAGCTTGGACAGGTCGAGATCCATTCCAATATCCGGCTTAGCGTGAAAACCTGGTACGACGACAAAAACCACCGCCTGCAGGAGCCAGTCCAGCGGCTGGTTGATACTACTGTCGGCCGCGCGATTTTCAACCGCATCCTGCCTGAGCAAATGATGTTCATGAACCAGGTCCTGGATAAAGGCGGCGTGAAAGACCTGATCGCCGAAGTGTATGAGATTTGCGGATCGGAAGAGACGACCGAAGTGGCAGACAAGATTAAGGATATCGGTTTTGAGTATGCCATGCGGTCCGGCTCAACCATTGCCGTGGCAGATATTTCCATTCCTGAAGAGAAAGCCACCATTTTGGCAGATGCCCAGGCAAAAGTGGAAGTCCTCAACCGCAACTGGCGGCGCGGGTTGCTTACTGAGCAGGAGCGCAACGAGAAAATCGTTGATGTCTGGCAGGATACCACCAAGGATGTTGCCGATGCAGTCCGCAAGGCAATGGATCCAACCGGCAACCTGGCCACCATGGCAAACTCCGGCGCGACCAAAGGCGGCTTCGGCCCTATCTCGCAGCTTTCGGGTATGCGTGGTTTGATGGCTGACCCTGCCGGTCGTATCATCCGCCTGCCCATCCAATCGAACTTCCGCGAAGGGCTGACCGCCCTCGAATACTTCATCTCCACCCACGGCGCCCGTAAAGGCCTGGCTGATACAGCCCTGCGTACAGCAGATGCCGGGTACCTGACACGCCGCCTGGTGGATATTGCCCAGGATATCATTATTAATGAAGAAGATTGCGGCACCCATGAAGGCATAACCATCCGCCGCAAAGATGATGTTGCCGGGCAGTCATTCGCAACCCGTATTTACAGCCGCCTGGTGGCTGAAAGGGTTGTGGACCCTGATACCGGTGAAGTGCTTGCTGAGTACAACGTTGTGCTCGACCATGAGCTGTCGCGCAAGATTGCTGCCACCCGTATCGAAGCCATTAAAGTCCGTTCGCCTATGACATGCCAGCTGGTTCATGGCATTTGCTCTGCCTGCTACGGAACCGACCTTGGCCGCGGTGTACTGGTGGAAATGGGATCTGCAGTGGGTATTGTAGCAGCCCAGTCCATTGGTGAGCCTGGTACCCAGCTGACTTTGCGTACATTCCACACCGGCGGTGTTGCTGCCGGCGGGGACATTACAACCGGTTTACCCCGTGTGGAAGAGCTTTTTGAAGCCCGCCGTACTCCTAAAGGTGAGGCAGTCATCACCCAGATCGATGGCGTTGCCAGGATCATCGTGCACGACATCAATAATGAGCAGCGGACTGTACGGGTTGAACACAGCGAAATGGTCAGCGAGGAATATGAAATTCCTGAAGAGTGGACAATTGTTGCTGCAGAAGAAACTGACATTCAGAGCGGCGACCCGCTTGCTACCCTGGATGATGCCACCATCACTGCCCAAAATGCAGGCAAGGTGAGAGTTGAAGGCCGCAAGGTGATCGTTTCGCACGAGAACCGCGAAGCTGAAGAGTATGACATTCCCACCACTGCACGCCTGCTGATCAAAGACGGCGACCATGTTGAAGCTGGTCAGCCGATTACTGAGGGCTCACTCAATCCGCATACGATCCTGCGAATCAACGGGCGCGATGCCAGCCAGATGTACCTGCTGACCGAGATCCAGAAGGTGTACCGTGCCCAGGGTCAGAACATCCATGACAAGCACTTTGAAGTTATCATCCGCAAGATGCTTGGCAAAGTTCAGGTGATTCGCCCAGGCGACTCGCCCTTCCTGCCGCTGGATTACGTCGACAGGCTTGAAATGCGCCGCATTAATGAGCAGCTGGCTGCAGAAGGCAAGACGCCTGCACGCTTCAGCGAAGTACTGCTGGGCGTCACAAGGGCTTCCCTGAGCACTGATTCCTTCCTGTCGGCAGCTTCGTTCCAGCACACCATCAAAGTGATGGCAGGGGCTGCGATAGCCTCAACGGAAGACCCGCTGTTCGGCTTGAAAGAAAATGTCATCATCGGCAAGCTGATCCCTGCCGGGACAGGTTTTGTTGCCGGACGGTTTGACCGGCCGGAGCCTGAGACCCCTAAAGTGTCTGTTTCCAACCTGCCGCGGACAGAGTAATTCCACTGATAAGAATGCACGCCGCCCATCGTCTCGACGGGCGGCGTTTTTTGTTAATTCCGAAAACTAGTAAAATGAAGGCAGGTTCTGGAGGTATTCTAATGGATTTGGGATTGGTGAAAAAAGTCGATATCGATCAGGAGATGCAGCAATCTTACCTGGATTATGCTATGAGTACGATCGTGGCCAGGGCATTGCCTGATGCACGGGATGGTTTAAAACCTGTCCAGCGGCGCATCCTCTTCGCCATGTATGACATGGGTATCCGGGCGGATTCCGCATATAAGAAATCAGCACGTATTGTTGGTGAAGTGCTGGGAAAGTACCATCCCCATGGAGATATGGCTGTTTATGAAGCCATGGCGCGTATGGCACAAGACTTCAGCATGCGCAATATGATGGTAGATGGGCAGGGAAACTTCGGGAGTGTAGATGGTGATCCTCCAGCTGCCATGCGGTATACCGAAGCCCGGCTGCGCCAGCTAGCAATAGACATGCTTGCACAAATCGACAGGGATACCGTCGATTTCATTCCCAATTTTGACGGAACACTGCAAGAACCCCTGGTGCTGCCGGCTGCCATCCCCAACCTGCTGGTAAACGGTGGTACGGGTATCGCGGTTGGAATGGCGACCAACATTCCGCCCCACAACCTGGGAGAAGTGGTGGACGCCCTGGTTTACATGTTGAAAGAATGGCACAGGCTGGACGATGTATCTATCACAGACCTGATGAAATATATTAAGGGACCTGACTTCCCCACCGGCGGAATCATTCTGATGGAGGGGGAGGAAAATGCCTTGCTATCCGCCTATGCTACCGGGCGCGGCAAGATCAATGTGCGCGGCAAGGTAATGATGGAAGAAATGGTCAAAGGCAGGTCGCGCCTGATCATCACCGAATTACCCTATATGACCAACAAATCCAGCTTGATCGAGCGGATCGCGGAGCTGGTACGGGAAGGCAATCTGGAAGGAATTGCAGACCTGCGCGACGAGTCTGACCGGCAAGGAATGCGGATCGTGATTGAAATGAACAAGGCAGCAGACGCAGAAAAGATCATCCGCGACCTGTACCAGCGCACGCCGCTGCAATCCACCTTTGGAATCAATATGCTTGCCCTGGTGGATGGTGAGCCCAGGCTGCTTACCCTCAAACAAGCCCTGAAAGTCTATATAGAACACCGCATGACTGTCATCCGCCGCCGCAGTGAGTATGACCTGGAGCGCGCCAGGCAACGCATGCATATCCTGGAAGGCTTGCGGGTAGCCCTGAACCACCTGGATGAGATTATCGCCCTGATCCGAAATTCACCGGATGCTGACCAGGCTAAAACCAGGCTGATGAAACGTTACCGGCTGAGCGACCTGCAGGCGCAGGCTATCCTGGATATGCCTTTGAAACGGCTTGCAGCCCTGGAGCGAAAGAAGATAGAACTCGAGTACAAGGAAACGGCCGTTTTGATCAAAGAACTGGAGAGCTTGCTGAAATCCGAAAAGAAGATGCGCCTGGTAGTGGAAACAGAGCTTTTAGAGGTAAAGCAGAAATACGCCGACCGCCGCAGGACCCAGATCGTTATGCTCAAGAAAGGGAAGACCGTTAAGGAATTACTGGTAGTCTCCGAAGTAACCCCTGAAAAGCCGGTCTGGGTGGGATTGATGCCGGATGGTACCATTGCCCGTACCATGAATGACGAGCTGCCAAGGGTAACCGGCAGAGCTGCTCCTTCCTTGGTGGTAAAAACGAGCACCCACCAGACAGTCTACCTGGTGCAGGCAGACGGAATTGCAGCAGCCGTCTCAGTTGAGACCATCCCGGAAGCTGAAACTTTCAGTGAGGGGGTTATGGCTGGGAAGGTTGCCCCATTGCCAGACCCGGAAACCGTAGTGGCTTTGTTCTCAGTTCCGCAGGCTGCCCGCAAGAATACGGAATTCTACCTGGTTGGCGTCACCCGAAATGGGATGGTGAAAAAATCTGCCCTGAGCGAACTGCCCGGACCGGCTGCCCATGCCTTCCCTATCATGCGGGTAAATTCTGGCGATGAACTGGCATTTATGTTCTTCAGCGGGGGACAGGATGAGTGGATGTTGTTCACGGCATTGGGCATGGGCATCCGCTTTAAAGGCGACGATGTGCGTCCAATGGGGCTGGTGGCTGGCGGTGTAAATGCGATCAAGCTCGCCGAAGGCGATGTGGTGATCGGGGCAGAAGTGTTTACTGATAAACAGGATATGCTTTTTATTTCTGAAAAAGGACACGGCTGGCGGATTGGAATGAAAGATTTCCCGCTGCAAGGCAGGTATGGCCAGGGGGTGATTTGCTGCAGGATGGAAAAGGGTTCGGTCCTGGCGGTTTGTTTTGCCGGCACCAGTGGAACATCCAGCGTGATTCATTACCGCAATGCCGCTGCCAAGACGGTAAAGGTGGGAGACATTCCAGCAGGGAAACGGGCATATGCCGGTAAAGCTTTGCTGGAAGTCAAGAAGGATGACGAAGTGATTGGGCAGACGAGAATGATGGACTGCTTCAGCCTGGAATTCCCTGCGGCCCGGCCAAAAAAGAAGGGATAAGCCGGTATCAGGTGATGGTGTAAAAGCTGTAGTGGTAGCCGATCTTTCCGTTGATCAGGCCGATGGTGTCATTTCCATTGCTGATTCTTCCCGATGTGGAGGTCGCTGTCCAGGTGAACCGCCTGGCGAATCCGCTGCCGGTTGTGCCGGTTAGGGTAAAGGTTGCGTTGGGGAAATTTACCGTGAGAAAATTGTTGAACCAGGTCCTGATCGAATCATGCCCCTGCATTGTGCGGGCAGCTGTTATCCGGATGGCATTATTGGTGTAGAGGTTGGCACATGTATCCGGGTTGCGTGAGTTGAGAGCGGCAATGTAACGGGTGACAATATCTTCCACAACACTCCCATCCCACTTGTAGCTGGCAATGGTATTCCATTGATCTGGCATGCTGGCCTTATAATCCCAGGTGAAGTAGTTGAGTGCCGGTATGTTCAATTTCTTGCATGTATCCATGAACAATTTAATATCGGCAGCAGTTGCTTTCCAGCTTCCAGCAGGATAAAGAGGGCCGGTGGGCATGTAAGGCCGGTAAGGAACAAGAGCCTGGAATTCATTGAATGACTTGGTAACCTGCACATCTGGATTGTGCGATTCCTGCCAGTAAACCTGGGGCATGTTGTAATCGCATTTCTCCAGGAAAGCTTTCCACGGAAACTGCATATGATATGACGGGTAGCGGAATGAACACAAAGCAACCGGGTGGGATGGGATGCCTTTCCGCAGCTCAGTCATGAATGTCCTGGCAGCAGTTTCTTTGCCTGCAAGTTTGAACTCGCTTTCGGCATCGATTACATATCCGTCCAGCCCGAGCGCTTTGGTCCGGTTGGCAGCAGTTTTTGCTTCTCCAGTTGGGTTATCTCCGTATATGTAATGCCAGCCCCAAACCTTCAGTCCCTGGGCTTTTAAAGCAGAAACAACCGGGGGAACAAGGTCGATATTGGTTGTGCGGTTAATATTATAAGAATAGGTGCCATCTGCGATTTTGATCAAGACATGGGTAAAGCCTGCCGCCTTGGCCACACTTGCGATTTTTGAAGGATTTCCTTCCTCGCAAGAGGGGATTTTCCAGATCATCATTCCTTTACCTGTCAATGCCATTTCAGTGCTCCTTGTTACCGCCAATGCAATCCATGAAATGCTAGTTTTCCGGGCTTAGGTTTCCTTCCAGCCCAAGCTGGGGTGCGATCGTCCTCATAGCCAGGATCACTTCATCCACATGCTGCCACAGCTCGACACCGAATTCTTCTGCAGAAGAGGCTATTTCTTCCCGGTTAGCACCAGCAGCAAACGCCCTGTCTTTCCACTTTTTCTTCACCGAGGAGGATGTCAAATCGTACAGTGAACGGGATAGGCGCACCAGGGCAACTGCTGTGATCAAGCCGGTTACCTCATCACAGGCGAAAAGTGCTTTCTCCATCAGTGACTGCCTTTTAACCCCAGTATGCTCAGCATGGCTTAAAACCGCCCGGATGATTTCTTCAGGGACATGCAGTTCACGCAGGATCGGTGCACCAGCAGCTGGATGCTCATCGAGGGTGGGATGAATCTCCCAGTCAAAGTCATGCAGCAAGCCGGTGACACACCATTTTTCCACATCTTCGCCCAGTTTCAGGGCATACTGCCGCATGGCTGCTTCAACAGCCAGCATATGGTTGACCAGATTCGGATTCTTGACGTATTGTTTGACGATAGTTAATGCTTCTTCTCTTTGCATGTTTCTCTCCATGTTGAATGCCCGGATGCATTCATCTGGTGTAACAGGAATAGTGCAAGAATAATGCCTGAAAAGTGACAAAAACGCAAGTGCCCTGCGTGTTCTGCAGGGCACTTGATACCAATGTTACGAATATCACTTACTGTGCCGGGATGTATCCCATGGGTGCCGGTCGGATGGATTCAACCGGCAGGACATCTACCAGCTCGTAGTCCCGGGTTCCCAGTCCAACTTTTTCAGCGTACTCAGTGGCTTTGTAAGGATCCTTCAATGGACCATGCAGCCAGCGCAGCGGATGACCTACGCGCGTATGTACTTCCATCGAAGTCGGAACATTCTCCTCGATCAATGGGTATTTTGAGGTGGCATCCAAGACAGCCTGGTCTACAGCTACGATGTCATCCGAACCGAAAATCCCGGCATCCCGCATGATCGGCATGCTGGTGAAGCCAAAGCAATCACAAACAGGTGTCATGTGGGTTGCCAGTACGAGATGAACAGCTTTGCCTGGTTCGAAGGTGGACATCGTGATACTGGTGCTGATTGCAACCGCCTCATGGAATGCATGGAAGTTCGCGGGAACGATCTTCAAACTGCCTTCAGGAGCAACCTGCAGGCAGCGTCCGCACTGGTTGCACAGGTCGACATGCAGGTGGATCTCTTCCGGATCATACTTGTCTTTGACCAAGGCGCCATGCGGACAGGATGCGATGATTCTCTGGCGGGTTTCTTCATCCCGGCATTTATCTTTAAACCAGTAAGGATCAAAAAGGACCGAATCGTGCATGGCGCTGCGGGTTTTTCCTACCATACACCCGAGGGCAATGTTTTTTAAGGCTCCGCCATACGCATTGGTAGGGTGGCCTTTGGCATGGGCAAAATTAACCAGGAAAGTGGCATCTTCCACCATTCCTGCGACATTCCATTCCTTGATATTCTTGTATGGCCGTTCGTGGGCATAGAAGTATTTATCCGAAGGGCCGCCATTTGGTACAATGGGGCAGCCCAAGACCTCAGCAGTGTATCCCCTGCTGACAGCACCTTCCATATCCCAATCAACATCAACAATAAACGGCTTTCCACCGCCGTCGCGGATGGCTTTAACAACCTTGCGGATGAACACGGGATGCAAGGTGGAATAGCCGATCTTGTTGCCGACGTGAAGCTTTAAGGCGACCAGTTCTCCTTTCACCCGGTCTTGAAGGTGAAGGTGATCCAAAATTAGATCCAATTTGGCGGGAAGGGTTTCATTCCCTTCCAGGCGAGCCTGGCGCGGATCGCCGTAAAAAACTTTCACACCCATAATTTCCTCCAGAATACATAATAATGTAAAGATTAGCCTTTGCAGGCTATTCAATTGGTTCGTACGGTCCAAGGACAGGCAAGGGGTGCCGGATCCAGACATCTATGAGGGCTATAAGCCTGGCTGGCAGTTCACGCAGGCTCCAGGACATCAAGGAATAGGAGTGGTAATCACGCCGGTCCGCGATAACCCCAGTGGCTTTTATCCCCAGCGAATTACAAATAAACACTGCGCGCGGGAGGTGGAATTTCTGTGTTACCAGCAGGGCTTCCTGAACCCCAAATATTGCCCTGGCACGGTAACAGGTGTCATATGTGCGCCTGCCTGCAAAATCCAGGATGATATCTTCTTCTGGAATACCCAGCTCAATGGCGTATTGCTGCATGGCGCCGGGTTCGTTGTAATCCACATAGCGGTTATCACCGCTCATCAGGATTTTTTGTACTTTGCCAGCCTGGTACAGGTCGGCTGCGGCTGCTACCCTGTCGCGCAGGACCAGTGTAGGCCTTCCGTCCCGCTGCAAACCCGCGCCAAAAACAATGGCTACCCTGGCTGCAGGCACATCTCCAACATGGTTCATTTTCCCGGCTGCAGCGAAGCCAGTAACCACGGAAGGGATCGCCAGCGCTAGGATGGCCAGCAAGGCAAAAATGATCAGGATGACCATAATGGAGCGGAAGACTTTCTTAAGCACTGGATGATTGTACCATGCTGTAAATTCATTTCAGTCGGTTGAGCTGCGCAGCAATAGCTGCTGGATATCCACACCGGCAGAATCGAGGTAATGGCGCAATGGCTCATAAGAGCTGTCATCGATTAGTTTAATGCCCTCTACTGAAGTGTTCAAAACTTGGCTGAGTTCAAGCTTCCCCTCATCAGTCCGGGAGTGCTCCTGGATTATTTGAGCAACTTGCTGAACCAGCCTGGGATCCAAGTCCGGGTAGGCTGCCAGGTTTATCGTTGGAATGATCGGGTCGCTTTTCCAAATAATGACAATTCGCTCATTGAGGTCAGGTAGGTCTGACAGGGTTGAGGAGGTGCGGGGGTCTCCGGTATGCGCGTAGGTAGCGCCAAAATCACAAATGCCCTTGATATAGAGCGAGCGAATCACAGCGGTGGAACTTTGGGTAAACACGCCGGGTGCAACTGGCAAATCCTGGTCATTCAGCAATCCGAGGGGAACGAGATATCCAGGCAGGGAGGTGTCTGAAACCCAGCAAGGGATTGCATCTGTAAATTGCTCCAGGGCAATACCGGCAGATGCAGTGCTCAGTCCGGCAGCCGGGTCATAATAAATTTCGTAACTGTCATCTTTATCTGCGAAGAATTGCACTCCGTAATAATAGACACCATAAGTGTTCACCAGCGCAACTGCTTCTGCTGCCTGATTTTGTTTTGCAGCCAGGTATGGTACAGGGGGCATCCAGGCAAAATGCACCAGTCGTTTCTGCATATCCAGCAGCAGTTCCTGGTAATCTGAATACACCCTATGGTCAAACACAAAACCCGTCTCACCGCTGATATACCTGGCCAGGGCTAGTAGAGCCTGGTCAACCTGGGTAAAGTTCTCAGCGCTGCTAACCGCCGCAATCCTATATGGGTTTTCTTCAGTGCCCGGTTCCGGTTGGGTAGGTTCTGCAGTTTGGGTAATGACAGGCTCTGTTGTGGATGGTATAAACGTAGGTGTCTCTTCCTGCAGCCGGCTCGAAAGGCTGCAGGATTGGATAAGAAGCACCAGGACCAGGATTGGCAGAAAAAACTGGAGAAATTTTCTGCTGCTAAGAATTAATTTTCGCATTATTAACTAATTATACCTGCCTCATTTTTATTTTGGCATTACTGAACCTGGGTAACCCTTGCTGGGGATTATGCAGATAGAATCTCAGTCAAGAAGTCATGATACAATCATTTTCCATCAAGGTTAGGGCAGGTATTTAATGAATAAGAAAATTATCAAAGAGGTACGTCCAGATCCCCAGGTGCAAATCCGGTTGCCAGATGGCAGGGTTTTATCCGGCCCAAGGGGTACAACCATCGGGAATTTTCTACTCACCCTTCATGAATGGGAAGAGAATCCTCTGATGGGAGCTGTTGTCAATGGGACCTTACGGGAGTTAACCTACCCGGTACAGATGGAAGCAAACGTCTTGCCCCTGACCATGGCGGACAATGATGGCGCACGGATATACCGCCGCTCTTTGACTTTCGTCCTTGAAGCAGCTTTTGAAGAATTGTTCCCTGGAAAGTACCTTTCTGTGGACCATGCGGTTTCCTCCGGCGGGTATTATTGCGAACTCAAGAATTCCGAGCAGCTGACGGCGAACCAGGTCCAGGCGCTGGAAGACCATATGAAAGCGATTGTCAGCAAAGATATTCCGCTGACACGGAAACAGGTGCCATTGCAGGAAGCGATTGAGTATTTCGCTAACAAGGGACAGACTGATAAAGTCCTTTTGCTGAAATACCGTAAAAAGGATTACCTGATTTTGTATGCGCTTGGGAACCACCTGGACTACTTCCACGGATACATGGTTCCATCGACAGGTTTTCTGCGCTGGTTTGACCTGGTGCCGGCGGATGGCGGGTTTGTACTGCATTTCACCCGCAGGAGCCAGCCAACCGTATTACAGCCATTAACCTATTCTCAACGGCTTCTTTCTACTTTCCGGCAATATGGCAGCTGGTTAACCCGCTTGGGAATAGAGAATGTTGGCGCATTAAATAAATCCATAGAAACTGGCAAGATCAGGGAAGTTATCCTGGTTTCTGAGGCCTTGCACGAACAAAAAATAGCCGAGATAGCAACCCAGATCGTCAACCGTAAACCGCGGCCGCACCTGGTGCTGATCTCAGGACCTTCGTCATCAGGAAAGACCACTTTTTCAAAACGGTTGAGCATCCAGCTGCTTGCCCAGGGAATCTCCCCGTTCCCGTTCGAGATGGACAACTACTTTGTAAACCGTGACGAGACCCCAAAAAACGAAAACGGCCAATTCGATTTTGAAGCTCTGCAGGCACTTAACCTTCCTCTGATGGCTGAGCACTTGAAGCTGTTAATTAGCGGAGAAGAAGTCCAGCTGCGCCATTACAACTTTAAGTCCGGGTTGAATGAACCTGGAAAAACCGTCCGCCTGCAGAAGGACAGCCTTGTCATCATTGAAGGCATCCACGGGTTGAATCCAGGGCTGCTGCCTGATTTCCCGGTCCAGGAAACCTTTAGAGTGTATGTTTCCTGCCTGACACAGCTCAACCTGGACCGGTACAACCGGATCTCAACCACGGATACCCGTTTACTAAGGCGGATGGTCAGGGATGCGCGTGAACGCGGGTACACCGCCAAACAAACGATCGAACGCTGGGAGTCGGTCCGCCTGGGCGAGCAGCGCCACATCTTCCCTTACCAGGACAACGCAGACGAGATCTTCAACTCCGCGCTTGCCTATGATTTATCAGCTCTGCGGGCGCTGGCGGAACCTCTGCTGCGCCAGGTGCCTTTCAGCACCCCGGAGAATATCGAAGCCAAGAGGTTGCTGGCTTTCCTGGAATGGTTCCTTCCTCTCGATGAAGACCTTATCCCAGATAATTCCATTTTACGTGAATTCCTTGGCAATTCCATCTTGAGCGATTTTTCACTCTGGTAACCGTACAACAGAAAAGCGAGGGTGAGTTAGTAAAATTCACCCTCGCTTTATCTCATGATGTTGAACCCCAAACTTTAGGTCAATTCCTTTTTAATTACCTTGCCCAGGCGGGCAATACCCTCATCAATCCTCTCAGGTGGCATCATTGAGAAATTCAGCCGCATGGTATTCTGGCCGCCACCGTTGGCAAAGAATGAAGTACCAGGTACAAAGGCAACATTTTGCTCCAGCGCAGTTGCGAGAAGTTGGGTGGTATCGATGCATTCCGGTAAAGTTGCCCACAGGAACAGTCCGCCTTTCGGGTGCGTCCAATGCACACCTTCTGGCATATTCTCCTCAAGCGATTCAAGCATGACATCCCGGCGTTCTTTATAAACAGCAACGATCTTCTTGACATGCTCATCGATAAACCCATGTCGGCTTACCTCGTATGCCACTACCTGATTGAACGTGGCTGTATGCAGGTCGGCGCCTTGTTTTGCCATAACCAGCTTGGAGATCACTTCCTTGGGAGCGATCACCCAACCCAACCTCAACCCGGGGGCCAAGATCTTTGAAAAGGTGCTCAGATAGATTACATTGCCGGTATAGCCGCCGTTTTTCTGCTGCATCTGGCTGTCGAGTTGGACAATGGAAGGAATATGTTCGCCTTCAAAGCGCAGCTGCCCGTAAGGATCATCTTCAATAATGGGGACACCAAAGTGGTCGGCTATCTCAATTAACTTCAACCGTCTATCCAGGGGAATGGTGGTGCCGCACGGATTGTGGAAATTAGGCAGGACGTACATGAATTTCGGGCCGTACCGCATGGCATCGTAAAGCTTGTCGGTCATAATCCCGTCATCATCTGAAGGGACATTCGTTATGTAATCAGCGCCGTATGAATTCCAGGCCTGCAAAGCGCCCAGGTAGGTAGGAGTTTCGCACAGGATGCGGTCGCCCCGGTTGATGAAGACCTTGCCAAGCAGGTCAAGGGCTTGCTGCGAACCTGAAGTGATCATGATATTGTCGATTCCCACATCGATGCCATAGCGGGCAGTATGCCTGGAGATCATCTCCCGCAGAGGCACATAGCCTTCTGATGATCCGTACTGCAGGGAAATCTTACTGTCCTCCAGGAGGACTTTCCGGCAGGCTTCCAGCAATTCTTCTTTGGGAAATAATTCCGGTGCCGGCATGCCGCCAGCAAAAGAGATAATTTCCGGTTTTTCAGCAAATTTCAGTAACTCCCGTATTGCGGAACTTTTCATACGCTGCATGCGTTGAGCGTAACGATGATCCCAAGGGGTTTGCATTCTTGTCTCCTTAAAAATCAGAAATGAAAATCAAAACATATGCGGGAGTGGAAAACTCCCGCATATGTACTTATTTACTGCGCTTTTGGATAGCGGCTGACAATTAATGCCAGGGTAGGCAAGGTAAAACGGTCGCCGTTGGCAAGTTCTGCAGGGGCTTTTCCTGTGGTTTTAGGTGAACCCTGGAAGAT
This sequence comes from Leptolinea sp. UBA4782, assembly GCA_002403095.1. GTDB lineage: Bacteria > Chloroflexota > Anaerolineae > Anaerolineales > Anaerolineaceae > UBA4782. The sequence continues at coordinate 56,979 of DHHC01000001.1, read as the reverse complement.
GTAGATCGGTGTGCCTTCTGCTGCAGACTTCTTCTCCAGGCAGGCTTGCCCTGTCAGGTATCCTTCGCTGTCGGCTGCGCAGCTGGTTACTACCCCGATCATGCGACCTTTCTGGTCGAGGACCGGATCGCCATGATGCGCCATGCGTACACCCGTTTCAGTGAACCTGAAGCGGATAACCTCTATCTTGCGTTTTGCTTCACGGGCGATAAATGCATCTCTGCCGATGAACCAGGGTTTGTATGTTTTGACATAACTTCCAAAGCCGGCTTCCGCTACACCCAGGTTCAGGTCGCCGCCCATCTCATGGCCATAAAGCGGCAAACCCGCCTCTGTGCGCAGGGAATCGCGGGCGCCAAGCCCGCAGGGTTTCATTCCCAGGGGGGTGCCAGCTTCCATAAGTGCATTCCAGAATGCCACTGATTGGTCCGGGTGGACGAAGAGCTCAAAAGCCATTTTTTCGCCGGTGTAGCCGGTGCGGGAAACAACGATATCAAATCCGCCCACCATTGCATCGCACAACTGGGTGCGCTTGAGTGCCATGATGCGCTTGCGGGTAGGTGCGTCGCAGCCGAGTGAAAGCAGGATATCGCGGGACTTGGGTCCTTGCAGGGCGATGTCCACCCGCATATCGTTTCCAGCTTTCGGATCGCGCAAATTGCGGAGGGTAACGCTCCTGCCGAATGCTTTTGCAGCCGGGAATTTCGGATCTACCATTACCTTGCCCTGGTGAACGGCATTAAGCCAGGCCCAATCTTTATCATCATTGGAAGCATTTACCACTACGAGATACTTCTCTTCAGCCCGGCGGTACACCATCAGGTCGTCGATGACATTTGATTCGGTGTCGAGGAAATGGGTGTAGCAGGATTCACCGACTTCCAGTTGGGCAATATCATTACCGCAGACACTGTCCAAGAAAATGGAAGAGTCTTTTCCTTCAACCTGGTAAACGCCCATGTGAGAGACATCGAACAGCCCGGCAACCTTGCGGCAGGCATTATGCTCTTCCAGCACGGATGTGTACCAGACCGGCATATCCCAACCGGCAAATGGAACCATTTTAGCGTTCAGGCTGCGGTGGGTTTCGTTCAAAGCGGTTTTTTTGATGGGGGCATCTTGCGGTTCCACCCATTCGAAGGGTGGTAAGGCTTTGCCTTCAACACTTTCAATTCCCATGTAATAGGGTTTTTCACTTTGGGCTTTGCCGCTGGCAACCACCGGTTCTTCTTCGCTGGCGAAAACCAGGACCGGGCCGGGTAAACGGCGTGACTCATCCTTATCGAAAATGATGAATCCGTCAGAAAGGTCTCGCAGCCAGGTTGCAGCCAGAGCTGCTTTTTCAGCCGGCATGGAGAATAAGTATTCATCAGCGGCCTTGCAGGTGAGGCTGCCTTCAACCCATCCCAGTGGGGTGAACAGCCGTGTAGCCTGGCTTTCGCCTGGTTTCAGGGATTCAACATCGCTGGCGAAAGCGAAGTTCAAGAAATGAAGCACCTCGCCTGCCTTTAGTTTGAGGACACTCCACCCGCCTTTGGATGGAAACGTATCGTCCAGGGCAAAGAAATGCGGGTAACCGTGTACTTCAATGGTATGGTCGGAGTAGGCTGTTTCTGCCAGCTTGCGCACCCGGATCTTTGCATTTTCGAGCACTTCAAAGGGCACTTTAGCGCGCGCTGCAGGACCCTGGCGGGTTTCAATGGAATACGGTTTAGCAGAGAGCAGCAAGTCAGCCATAATATCAGCTACCACAACCATCTCCTTTTCGCCAAGTCCGCGCTGTGTCATCCAGGGGGTTCCGTAGCGGATGCCGCTGGCAAAGAGGGCGGTCTTGTCGCCGGGGATGGTATTGCGGTTGAGGACGATGCCAGCCAGGTCGAGGATGCGGGCTGCCATGTCCCCGGATAAGGGAGTGCCGTCATCACCAATGACCGTCTTGCAGTCCACATTGCCCAGGTGGGTATTGGTACCGCCGAAGGAAACCCGCAAACCGCGCTCAGAAAGCCGGTTGGTAAGGGTCGCGCAATTTTTGACGATCTGCTGCTGGAGCTGTTTAAATTGATCAGATTTTGCCAGTTTGAAAGTAGTTGCCAGTGCAGCAAAGACATGCACATGCGGACCGCCCTGCTCACCAGGGAAGACTGCCCGGTCTAGTTTACGCGCCAGGGTAGCATCGTGGGTAAGGACGACTGCACCGCGCGGGCCGCAGAGGGTCTTGTGGGTGGTGAAGGTGATCACGTGGGCAATCCCCACAGGAGAGGGGACAGCCCCGCCGGCGATCAGCCCGGCAATGTGGGATACATCTGCCAGCAAGATTGCTCCGACAGCATCGGCGATCTCGCGGAATTTTTTCCAATCCGGCACCCAGGGATAGGAAGAGTAGCCAGCGATGATGATCTTCGGGCTGCATTCGCGGGCTTTATTCTCGAGTACCTGGTAGTCAATTTGCTCAGTGGCAAGGTCAACATTATAGTGGACAACGTTGAACAACTTGCCTGACCGGTTGACCGAAGACCCGTGGGTGAGATGGCCGCCATGCAGCAGGTTCATGCCCAGAATGGTGTCGCCAGGATTGATCAGTGCGGTATACACGGCATTGTTAGCCGGCGCGCCGGAAAGTGGCTGTACGTTTACGTACAGCTGGTCGGGACCAAAGCCGGGAACTGCAAAAGCTTCAGCGCAACGCCTGCGGGCTAATTCTTCCACGATGTCGGCATACTCTACACCCTTGTAATAGCGCGGATCTGAGTAGCGCCGGTAGTGGGCAAGCTGGGCAGGGTAATCCAGGATCTCCGGCTCGGAAAACCAGTGGGAATCTTCATCTGGATAACCTTCTGCATATATGTTCTGGAATGTGGAACCAAGGGATTCACGGACTGCCTGGGGGGCAGTGCTTTCACTGGGAATAAGGATCAGTTTTCGTACCTGTCGTTCTGTTTCGAGCTGGATTAATTCATCCACATCTTTATCGATATCAGCCAATTTGCCTCGGAAAAGAAAATCTGCCATTCCAATCTCCTAAAGTGATTTGTGGAGCTATTTTTATTGTAGCCTCTAAAGTAATTGCGGGTCAAGTGACAGGTGTTTATGAAATCCGGCTTTTAATCCAGTTTATCGTAAAGTCAAACACCTCGTTCTTTTCGGGTTCATTATGGATCTCATGGTAAAAACCATCCCAGGCTTTCGAAGTTACCAATTCCCCGGCATTCTGCAGAAAATTGCGTATAGCTGTTAGATCTACCAGATGATCTTTGGTGCCGTACATCAGAAGCAAAGGCAGGTCCAGTTTGGCAGCATTCTCGATCATCCAGGCACCTTTTGAGAAAAGGTTCATTCCCAGGCTGGCAGAAACCTGATCATGGACCAGGGGGTCATCTATGTAGCGCTGAATTACTTCCCTATCATGGGAAAGGTTTTCTCTATCAAGCCCATTTGCAAGGGTGAAGCTTGGGGCAACTTTCGCCATGAACTTTGCCAGGACAAGTTTGGCTGGCGGCAGCGGGTCACCTGGTGCAAGCCCGGGATCGGTCACTATTGTGCCTTCAATCCCGGTCTTCTCTGTCATGGTGTAGTACAATGCCATTGCACCACCGAGCGAATGACCATACAGAAAATGATGGCTGTCAGGGTGGCGCTGATGGTTTTCCAATATGAAATGCTTTGTATCCTGCGCAGCTGTTTCGTATGAGGGGATATGCCCGCGTTTCCCTTCAGTTCGGCCGTGCCCGCGCTGATCGTACGATAATACCGAGATACCCCGTTCACAAAAGTACTCAGCCAGATGCTGGTAGCGGCTGCTGTGTTCTCCTAATCCGTGAACTAGAGTGATCGAAGCGATGACGTGGTTTGCTGGCGTCCAATCCTGGGCATAGAACTGGACATGTTCAGGGGAGGTCCATGAAAATTCGGTGTGTTCCATTTGTATTTTCCACCTATCTATGAATTTGGATTATTAAGTTGCTACCATTAGTTTAATGCCATTTGATGAATTTTGCTTAACCTGTTTCATTCTAAACAGCTGCCAGCAGCTGGAATTTGCTGTTGAATCACGGTGAAAAAAAGGTAAAATGGAAAAAGTGAATGCTCAAAGCGTTTCGATTTGATTGAAACGAACTGACATTAATGGTGTTAATCATGTCAGAGTTGCTAAATAAACCTGCAGACAATGAAGCGTACACAGATGAAAACGCGATTTCCCAGGCCGCACAAGGGGATGCAGAAGCGTTTGGATACCTGTACCAGAAATATGTAACTGCGATCTTTAACTATATATACTACCGGACTGGCAACCAGCATGATGCAGAAGACATAACCGCCAGAGTCTTTCACCGGGCTTTTGGGCATATATCCTCGTACAAGTATATGGGCGTACCCTTTTCAGCCTGGCTTTACCGCATAGCACATAACCTGGTTGCCAATTATCACCGCGACAGCAGCCGGAAACGCGAAGTATCGCTGGAGGATCATCTTGACCTGCATACGGCTTCAGACCATCCTGAGGCAGTCCTGGTGATTAACCAGGATAACGAAGCTTTACTGTCAGCCATCCGAAAACTGACACCTGACCGGCAGCAGCTCTTGATTTTGAAATATGTAGAGCACCTTTCAAACAGTGATATTGCTGTGATTATGGGGCGCAGTGAAGGAGCAATAAAAAGCCTGTACCACCGCACCCTGCAAGCGTTGAAAACCTACTTAGGGGATTACGAGCATTGAAAGAGATTATTCTGGTTACAGATGGTTCGGCAGATTTACCGGGTAATTGGAAGGAAAAGTACCGCATTTTACTTTTGCCCCTCTGGCTTAGGTTTACAGAAACCAGTTACCGGCAGGATGTTGACATTACACCAAAGTTGTTTTATGAGCTGGTGAACAAAACCAGGGAAATTCCGAAAACTGCCTTCCCATCACCAGACCAGATGGCTGCTTTTTACCATTCCATTGCCGAAAAAGGAGACCAGATCCTTTCCTTGCATGTTGCCAGTAAATTATCCGGAACTTTCACAGCGGTGCAGCAAGCAGCCCGCCAGCTGATCAATGAACTGGACCTGTATCCAATCGACTCGGGAGCCGGATCTGCCGCCCTGGCCTTCATGTGCCGCGATGTGCGCCTGCTTGAGCAAGCAGGTTACTCAATCCAGAAGATTAAGCAGCACCTGGATCAGGCCAGCAAGAATCTCAAGATTGTGTTTACAGTAGACAACCTGGAGTATGCCCGGTTAAGCGGGAGGGTTAATTTACTCCAGAGTACCCTGTCTTCACTCTTGAAACTGAAACCCGTGATCGAACTAAAGGAAGGGCTGCTGGAAGTAATTGAAAAAGTGCGCACCAGGCAGAAGGCATTCAACTGGTTGCTGGAATATGCCCGGGAACACACAGCCAGGGCAGATTTTAGCGTGGCAGTTGTTCATGCCAATGACCTGCCAGCTGCAGAACACATGAAGGAATTACTGGAAAAGCTTGAAAATGTGAAAGAGGTCGTGATCACAGAACTGGCCATCCCGGTTGCAGCCCATTTGGGGCCTGGAACAGTTGGGTTGGTCCTTTATCCAGCATTGTCTTCATCTTTATACCAGGGGAATAACGAATGAATGTTGAAAATGTGAAAATGGACTTGCACCTTGAAAAAGAATTATCGAATGCTTTGAACCAGATCAAACCTGATCCGGATTTTGTGAACCAGTTGTATCGGAAAATCACCCAGACCGGCCAGGTTCAGGCCGAAGCCATCAGGAAAGGGGCCAGCCTTGCTGTTATTGGAGGAGCCTTGTTCGCAGGCGCCCTGATAATCTGGGTGGTGAAAATGGTGCGCGGAAAAAACCGGGAGTAAAGGTTAGTCTATCCCAAGCTTCTGTTTCAGTTCAGCTTTGGATGGTTCCACTAAAATTGAGCCGTCTGCAAAAACTATAGTAGGGACACTGCGATCCCCGTTATTCAGGTCCTGAACCAGGCTGCGAGCAGCCATGTCTGATTCAATATCCACCCATGTGTAATCGATGTTATGTTCAGCCAGCAGGGCACGCGTGCGGTTACAGTCACCGCACCAGGCAGTCCCATATACCGTGAATGGAAAGATCAACGCATTGGTCATGTATTCTCCTCTCCTGAACTATTTTACCTGATAGGCAGGAAAAAGAACAATCACCCTGGGCAGGGTGATTGTTGTATTCAGTGAAACTCTATATTACGGGGGTGACCCTAAACCCAGCCCTGTTTCTTCACAAAGTCAGAAACGAATGGGATGGCCAAATTCTCTCCCTGGTATGCCTTTATGCCAACCACAATCCCCCAGATATAGATGACAGGAGTCAGGCATGAAGTGATGACCAGAATGGTTGCTATTGCAATGATAACCGACAAAACGAGGCTTTGGACTGCATGCAATCTCTGGAAGGGTCTGTTCTTACGCTCCTCTGTTAATAGGATGATGAGCGGAACTATTACCGGGAAGATATAGCTCAATAATGCCATTAATCGGTCATCGCTGGTGGTTTCTGGGGTTACATCATACACTTGGTTCGACATTCAAGCCTCCTGTTAGTTGGGGATTATGTGATACATAATTTTACAATATTCTCGTTTCAATGCAAGTGTCAAAGTGCGCCTGTGTTAAAATTAGCCTATGACATTGCGGATTGTGTTTCTTGGCTCACCTGAATTTGCCATCCCAGCCTTGGAGGCTTTGCACTCCCATTATGGCATTACGGGTGTGGTTACCCAACCGGACCGGCCTGCCGGCAGAGGAAAGCAATTGACCTCTCCGCCTGTGTATGCAGCGGCCGACAGGTTGAAAATCCCCGTTATCCAGCCTGAGAAGCTGCGCAGCCCGGATGTGTACAATACGATTGCTGCCTGGCAGCCCGAATTGATCGTGGTCGCTGCTTACGGCCAGATCCTGCGGCAGAACCTGCTTGAGCTTCCCAGGTATGGCTGTATCAATATCCATCCATCCCTGCTACCGCGCTGGAGAGGGGCTTCGCCTATCCCGTTTACACTATTAAATGGCGATACCGAAACGGGTGTAACGGTGATGAAAATGGATGCCGGGATGGATACCGGGGATATCCTCAGCCAGGTTGTGACCCCAATCCTGCCAGAAGATAATGCCGGTACCCTCCATGACCGCCTTTCACATTTAGGTGCTGACCTGCTGATTCAAACCATCCCTGGATATGTCAGCGGACAGACCGTTTCTGTGCCGCAGGATGACTCTTTTGCCACCTATTCCCGCCTGATTACCAAACAGGATGGAGCCATGGCTTTCCAGAAGGAATGCCGGCAGCTTGTCAACCAGGTGAGGGCGTTTACCCCCTGGCCTGGCGCATTTTTTACCTGGAAAGAAGCACCATTTAAGGTCTTGAAAGCGCATAGCAAAGAATCTGAGGGGGTTATTCCGGGAGAAAAATGGGTAATTACTGGCCTGCCTGCAGTTGGGGCAAAAGACGGCTGGCTGGTGATTGATGAATGCCAGCCGGCAGGCAAGCGGGCTATGCCAGGCGGAGACTTCTTGAGGGGCATTCAGGATTGGATTTAAGCCTCGATCGAGGCAGGAACCAGGTCAATCCTTCAAGTACTTCTTCTGCCATTCATACAACAGGTTTAATGCTTCTATCGGGGTGATGGCATTCATATCCAGGTCCTTAAGCTCATCTAGGAGGGGATTGGTTTCAGGGAAGAGCACCAGCTGCTGGGACAAATCGGGGGTTAACTGCCTGGCTTTGCCTGCAGATGCCTCGAGCTGGCGCAGAATCTCACTGGCGCGCTGAATGGCAGGTTTCGGAAGCCCGGCAAGCTGGGCAACATGGATGCCGTACGACCTGTCTGCGCCTCCGGGAACAATGCGGTGTAAGAAGACCACCTGACCGTCTGCTTCACTGACAGCCACATTGTAATTTCGGATGCCCGGCAGCAGGTCAGCCAGCTGCGTCAGCTCATGGTAGTGGGTGGCAAAGAGGGTGCGTGAGCGCAGCCTGGGATGGTTGTGGATATACTCAATAACAGCCCAGGCGATGGATACCCCATCATAGGTGCTGGTACCCCTGCCGATCTCATCCAAGATCAGCAGGCTGCTTTCGGTGGCATGATGCAGGATATTGGCGGTTTCGACCATTTCGACCATGAAGGTTGACTGGCCGGAGTGGATCTCATCCTGTGCGCCGATGCGGGTGAATATCCGGTCGACCAGCCCGATACGGGCTTGCCTGGCGGGAACAAAACAACCCATCTGGGCCATCAAGACGATCAATGCCGTCTGACGCAGGAAAGTGCTTTTCCCGCTCATATTAGGGCCGGTAATTATCCGTACAACTTCACCCGGTTCAAAAACTGCATCATTCGGGATGAACCTTGTTCCCTCCAAACCCAACTCCACTACCGGGTGCCTGCCTTCGATGATCTCGAGTGTGGTCTCTTCTGTCAGTTCTGGGCGGTTGTAACCGTTTAATACACTGACTTCTGCCAGGGAAGCGAGTACATCGATCTCTGCCAGTGCACGTGATGTCTGCAACAGCTGGGAACTGGTTTTAGCCAGGATTGCGCACACTTCCTTGAAAAGCCTGAGCTCTAAATCGTGTATGCGCTCCTCGGCATTCAATACAACGGATTCGTACTCTTTCATTTCTGGGGTAATGAAACGCTCACCATTCACCAGGGTTTGCTTGCGGATATAATCTGCAGGCGCCTGGCTGGCCTGGCCGCGCGATATCTCAATGTAATACCCGAAAACTTTGTTAAAACCCACTTTCAAAGTTTTTATACCGGTCCTATCGCGCTCTACCTGTTCCAGGTTGGCGATCCACTTGCGGGCATGCTGAGAGGCAGTGATGATACTATCCAGTTCTTCGGAATACCCGCTGCGGATGATACCGGTGTTTTGCAGTGTGGCTGGCGGGTCGTTATCGATAGCATTTTTAAGCAGAGAAAACTCCTCGCTGTGATGATTCACATGCTGGATAAGGTGAAGGAGCGGGCTTTCGCGGGCAGGCTCAATGCACTGAATAAAACTCTGAAGGGCTTCCAGGCTATCGCGCAGGCTGGTGATGTCACGCGGGAGTGCATTCCCTGAAACCACCCTGTTGGTCAGGCGTTCGAGGTCGTGAATAGATTTCAGCGCTGAGCGCACCTCTGCCCGGAACAAACCATTCTGGGTAAGGTATTCCACGCAGTCCAGCCGCTGATTGATCATCCCGATATCCAGCAGCGGTTTACTGACCCACTGGCGCATCAGGCGTTTTCCCATCATGGTGATGGTGTGGTCCAGCACTCCCAGCAGGGATCCATGCACATCACCCGTGCGGATGGTTTGTTCCAGCTCCAGGTTGTAGCGGGTTGATGAATCAAGTGTCATGAATTCATGCAGGCTGTATGACGATATGCCTGTTAATAAAGGCAGCGCTTGCGGCTGGGTATCCTGCAAATATTGCAGGATGGCACCAGCTGCCCTGACAGCCATATTCATCCCCTTCAGCCCGAATCCGTCCAGGGTGGCAACCTTGAAGTGCGCTTTGATCTCTTCGCTGCAGCGCCCCGGTTCAAAGCGCCAGGCAGGCAGGCTGGTAACATGAAAGGCGTCGCCGTTTGGCAGGGTTGTATCCTGCGGCAGCAGCACTTCTGCCGGGCGGAGGCGCATCAATTCGGCACGGACCTGGTTAAGGAACCCCTCACCGGCGAGTTCAGTGGCAAAGAATTCACCGGTGGTGATATCTGCAAATGCCAAACCCGCCTTATCTTCTAACAGGATCACTGCAGCCAGGTAGTTGTTCCGCTCTGCATGCAACAGGCCGGGTTCGATCAGGGTGCCCGGGGTAACCACGCGCACCACTTCGCGGGTGAAAATGCCCTTATTTGGCTGGTCTCCAACCTGTTCGCAAATGGCGACATGGTACCCTTTTTCGATCAGCCTTGCCAGGTAGTTCTCAACGGCATGGTAGGGGATGCCAGCCATCGGGATGCGGGAACCTTTGGCAACATTGCGGGAGGTTAAGACGATGTCAAGTTCACGCGAGGTGATCTCTGCATCATGGTCAAAGGTCTCGTAAAAATCACCCAGGCGGAAAAAGACAATCGCATCCGGGTACTGGCGCTTGATCTGCAGGTATTGCTGCCTGATGGGGGTTACATCTTCACTCATAGTTGTTCCGATAAAATGTAGCCTTATTATATCCGGGCTGCAGGTGTTGTGGTTGAAAAGGAGTAATTTTTTCCCTATCACAATCATTGCTCCCAAATTTTTCCGAAAGGGGTGCGCACTGAAAATCGGAAACAACATGACTGCAGCGTGCTGAAATTTGGATGGTATAATGCCACCCATGCCAAAGAAAACCGCCCAATTTCTCCCTTTTAATGCGATCAATGAGTTCATGCTGGATGAATTCCGGCAGGAAGTGCTCAGTTTTGTGTTTGCACATACAGACAGCCTGGAAGGTGCAGCCCGTTCGCGCTTAAATTCCCTGGTAAAGAACCTGGTCCAGGTTCCCGGATTCCGTAATCCAGCCCAGGCGCCGGCCGGGTTGAAAGCCCGAAATTCAGTTAAAGCTTTTGAGAAATCTGCGTTATTCACTGCCCAGGTATTGCAATGCTGGGCAGATCTGCACCCTGAGCTCGGAAGAACTGTGGCAGAAATATTGAAAGAATCCGGGTGGGAAATACTGCCGGTGAACGCTGACCGTACGGTATTGCCAGGGTTCATCCCGGAATGGCCGGATGGCGAAACCTATGATACCCTCGATACCCGGTATAAAGAAAAAGTACCTGAGTACTTGGGCGATTCGAACGATGTGCGCCTGATGGCGGTCTGGTTGAGCGGCAGGCTGCCACTCAACAGTCCATCAACTGAGGAAGAATAATTAAAAAAAAGTTCTGGGTCAACCAGAACTTTTTTATTCAACCAGGTCCAGCTCTTCGTCGTTGATTTCACTCCAGTTGGCCATTGTCTCAAATTCAATTTCCCCGAATAATTCAGGCTGGTTTGCCCGCACGAAATGCCTTTTTACCAGCTCCAGCAATGCCAGGAAGGTGACCACGATTTCTACCCTGTTCGAAGAAGCAAGTAGCTGGGTAAACTGACCGCGCGATTGCTGCATCAGGTAATTGCGGATAGCGAAGATCTTTTCCTTGATGGTGATGCGCGGCAGGCTGACCACAGTCGAAAGTTCCTGCTGGGTTTGGCGGGAAAGAAAGACGTCCCTGGCGGCCTGGAGCAGGTCTTCCAGGGTGACGTCTGAGAGGTCAACTTTTGGTTCGATTTTAATCGGCACAGGGGCGATCCGCAAGTAGGCGCGCAGGTTTTGCTGCTGGCGTTCATCCAGGAACTGCGCAATCTGTTTGAAACGGCGGTACAGGATCAACTGGCGGGCTAGTTCTTCCCCTGCATCTTCCTCATCTTCTCCGAATTGGGTTGAGATGGAGGGACGCGGCAGCAGGGCAGCTGATTTTATTTGCAGCAGCCTGGCGGCTACCACCAGGAAGGCGGATACATCTGCAGCGGAATGTTCTTCCAGGTTGTGCAGGTACTCCAGGTACTGGTCGGTAACTTGTGCCAGGGCCAGGCGAGTGATATCCAGCTGGGCTTTTTCGATCAGGTCCAGCAGCAGGTCCAGAGGTCCCTCATAGACCTCTGTCCTGATCCGGTATGTATCATCTTGCGGTAGGGCAGCAGCAGCCAGCATAGCAGCAAAATTATACTTCATCCGGTGCAGTCAATGTCATTCAGCTTTTATGGATAGCCGGCTGGAGGGTATAATTGGAGCATGCCGAAAAAATTATCCCACGTTGATGACTCTGGCAATGCCAGGATGGTGGATGTGTCGCACAAACCTGAGACGGTGCGTACAGCAAGCGCATTTGGTATTATTTTGATGAAGAAAGATACCCTTGAACTAATCAAACAGGGCAAGATGAAGAAAGGGGCGGTCTTGATCACTGCCCAACTGGCTGGCATACAGGCCGCGAAAAGGACTGCAGAGCTCATCCCCCTGTGTCACCCTATCTCCATGCAGCAAGTTGAAGTGGAACTGACCCCAAAACCGGATTTGCCGGGAATCGAAATCATTTCGCGGGTGAAGACCACAGGCCAAACAGGGGCTGAAATGGAAGCTCTGACTGCTGTCAGCGTGGCTGCCCTAACCGTTTACGACATGATTAAGGCAGTCGAGAAAACCGCTGTGATCAGGGAAATCCATTTACTGGAAAAACACGGCGGGATGAGCGGAGATGTGGTCTGGGGGGAGCAAAGTTAGAAAATGCAAGTAAAGGTCCTCTTATTTGCCACCCTCCGCCAGGCTGCAGGTGCAACTTCAGTGAGAATTGATATCGCTGACCGGGCTGCGGTTGCAGATGTACGTGCCGCCCTGATGAAGGAATATCCCGGTATGGCAGGGTTGTTTCAACGCGCCCTGGCAGCTGTCAACCAGGAATTTGCCCCTGAAGACCGGCAGATAACGAATAGTGACGAAGTAGCATTCTTTCCGCCTGTCAGCGGCGGGACAGAATTCCCAACCTTTTGCAGGCTGACGCGCCGGCCAATCAAAATTGATTCGGTTGTCCGCAAAGTCACCCTGCCGTCCACTGGCGCGGTCGCCGTATTTACCGGGGTAATTCGGAGAAAGACAAGCCGGGGAGATTTCCCGGAAACCGCTGCACTTACCTACGAAGCATACCAGCCAATGGCATTAGGCAAGATGATTCAAATTGCCCGGGAGATGCGGGAGCAGTGGCCTGCGGTGGAAGGGATTGCCATTGTTCAGCGGTTAGGAACCATGCTGCCGGAAACTGTGACCGTGATCATAGCCTGTTCAAGCGCACACAGGGATGAAGGGGTCTTCGAGGCTGCGCGCTATGGGATTGACCGCTTAAAGGAAATTGTCCCAGTCTGGAAAAAAGAGATCAGCCCTGACGGGCAGACCTGGGTTGAAGGGGATTACATCCCGCAGGCGGGGGAGTAAGCCCATGCCAATAATCAGGTGCCAGGCTTGCGGTATTCCATATCCAGAAGAGAATGCCCCTTACCTTTGCTCCAATTGCGGGGGAATTTTCGATTTTGACGGTCCTTTTGATTTCTCTCTCGAAAAGGTTGACCCCTCCTTGCCCGGGATGTGGCGGTACAGGCATACCTTTGGGCTGCCGGCTGATGCTCCGATGGTCACCCTGGGGGAAGGGAATACTCCGCTGGTATGGGCGGAGGTTAACGGGAAACAGGCAGCCCTGAAACTTGAAATGCTGAACCCGACCGGCTCCTATAAAGATAGGGGAACAGCGGTTTTAATGAGCCAATTAATCCAGCGCGGTGTTACCGGTGCAGTAGAAGATTCTTCGGGGAATGCCGGCGCTTCCTTTGCTGCTTATGCTGCCCGGGCAGGGATCAAGGGCAGAGTTTTTGTGCCCGAAAGTGCATCTGGACCGAAAAAGATGCAAATTGAACAATACGGGGCAGAACTCGTGCGCATCCCCGGACCCCGCTTGGAGGCAGCCAGGGCAGTCCTGACGGAAATGAATCAAGGTGCTGTTTATGCCAGCCATGCCTACCTGCCATTCGGATTGGCTGGAATTGCCACGGCTGCATACGAGATCTGGCAACAGCTAGGCAGTGTACCAGGCAGTGTGATCGCGCCTGTGGGGCATGGCGGTTTGCTCTTAGGTGTCATGCGCGGTTTCGCTGCCTTGCAGAAAGCCGGTTTGATTGAGACTACCCCGTATTATGTAGGTGTACAGGCACAAGCCTGTGCCCCGGCTGTGTCGCTCTATTTAAAGCAATTTGGAAAGAATGTGCCGGTGCAGGAAGGTAACACCCTGGCAGAGGGTGCGCGGGTGCAGCAGCCTGTCAGAGCAGCAGCAATCCTGTCAGAAATGGGAAGAAGCGGAGGCGAGATGGTTGCCATCCCTGAAGAAGCTATTCTACCGGCATATCAGCAGTCAGCCAGGCAGGGGTTTCACATTGAACCCACTTCGGCGCTGGCCTGGGCTGCTATGCAATTTGTTAAGAAGGTTTTACCAGAACCGGTTGTCATCATTCTCACCGGGTCCGGTTTGAAGTACAATCCGTACTCTTGAGGGAGTGCAAGCTGCTGAGAGAAGTTCTGAGCGGCTGCCCCTCCCGCAATTTTGGAGGTAAAAAGTGGATAACGGAAATTTGACCAGTGTCAATCCGTATGAGTTTGCTGCAGCACTGGGTATACAAATAAAAGACCGTCTGCTTATCAGCCGGGCATTGACCCACCGGTCGTACCTGAATGAACATCCTGAAGCGCTTGAGGATAACGAGCGCCTTGAATTCCTGGGTGATGCAGTGCTGGATTTTGTGGTCGGAGCCTGGTTATACAACCGGTTCCCGGAAATGGCAGAAGGCGACCTGACCAGGATGCGGTCAGCACTGGTTTACACCGAACAGCTGGCGAATTTTGCCAGGAAGATCGACCTGGGCAGCGCATTACGCCTGGGCCGGGGTGAAACCATCGGGGGTGGTCGCGACCGGTCAGTCCTTTTGTGCGATGCATTCGAGGCATTTATTGGTGCCATTTACCTGGATGGCGGCATTGATGCGGTGGTCAGGTTCATTTCACCTTTCCTGGAGGAATCCTCAGAGGACATCCTGGTCAACCACCGCAATGAGGATCCGAAATCCAAGTTCCAGGAATGGGCACAGGCACACGGGTATACCACACCGCGCTATGTAACCCGCAATGTAAGCGGTCCTGACCATTCCCGCCTGTTCTCTGTGGATGTCCTGGTGGATGATATTGTATATGGCAGCGGCTCGGGTACAAGCAAGCAATCAGCCACAAAATCCGCTGCTGCCGATGCCTTGCAAAAACTTGGTGAGACTGGAAACTGGGAGAAGCAGTAAGAAAATGACGAGCCGTTTAAAATCCCTTGAATTGCAAGGTTACAAAACGTTTGCCAGCCGGGCAATTTTTGAATTCCCGGGGCGCATTACAGCTGTGGTTGGTCCGAATGGTGCTGGCAAGTCCAATATCGCTGATTCTGCCCGCTGGGTGCTGGGCGAGCAGGCTTACTCGCTCTTAAGAGCCCGCAAGACTGAAGATATGATCTTTGCCGGGTCTGACCAGCGTCCAAAATCCGGGATGGCTTCGGCTACCATCACTTTCGACAACGAAGATGGATGGCTTCCCATTGATTTCAACGAGGTAACCCTGACCCGCAGGGCTTACCGCGATGGACAGAATGAGTACCTGCTCAACGGACAGAAAGTGCGCCTGAAAGAGATTAATGAATTACTGGGCAGTTCCGGCCTTTCTGAGCGGACTTATACCATCATTGGGCAAGGGCTGGTAGATACCGCTTTATCCCTGCGCCCGGAAGAACGCCGCAAGTTCTTTGAAGAAGCCGCCGGGATCGGCCTTTACCGCTCCAGGCGGGATGAAGCGATATCGCGCCTGGATGTCACCAGGCGGAACCTGGAACGGGCACAGGATATCCTGAGTGAGCTCACACCCCGGCTGGCGAGCCTGGAAAAGCAAGCTCGCCGGGCGCGCGAGTTTGACCAGATTCAGGATGGTTTGCACACATTGCTGCGTGAATGGTACGGTTTTCACTGGCACCGGGTCCAAAATGAGGTGCTACACCAGCGCATGATCGTCAAGGCACAAGAAGAGCGCCTTGAACAGGCAAGGGAAAAAACGCTGACAGTTGAGTCTTCCATGTCAGAAATGCGGCTGAATTTGAACGCCTTACGGGAAAAGATTGCTGTTTACCATACCCAATCAGCCGAGCTGCACTCGAACCGGGAACATATCAGCCGTGAGCTGGCAGTATTTGATGAAAGGAAAAAATCCCTTTCCAACCAGCTGCAGGGGCTGCAAAGTGAAAAAATCCGTCTCGAGGAGGATTACCAGGCTTCGATTCAAAGGATGGAATCCCTTGAAAAAGAACTGGTGTTGCTCCAGGATGAGGTCCGGCAGGCAACCAGCCAGCTGGAAACTGAACAGGTGAAGCTGACAGATGCCCAGAACACAAGGAAAGCGATTGAGCTGAAACTGGCTGAGGCACGGCGGGCATTGATTTCCCACGAGACGGCCAGGGCACAGAAAAAGGCACAGCTTGAAGAATTGAAACTGCAGCTAAACCGCCAACTGCAGCAGCAAGATTCGCTAAAACGCAGGATTAATGAAAATGAGCCGGCACTTGAATCGGCGAAGAAAGACCTGCAAGACCTGCAGGTACATTTGCAGCAGATCATCGCGGATGCCGAAAAAGCCGAAAAAGAACACAACACTACCCGGGAATCAATAAAGCAGCTGGAAGATGCCCGGCAGAAAAACCTGGATGAGACCAACCGGATTACCACGGAGATCAAAGGCTTAAATGCCCAACTGGATGTAGTGAGCCAGGCAGAAAAATCCCTGGCGGGCTGGGGACAGGGCGCCCGCAGCCTGATCGATTCCGCCAAAAAGGGCAAGCTGCCTGGAAGTTACCAGACCCTGGTCAGCCAGATTCGCATTCCGGAAAAATTCGAAAAAGCTGTCAGCGCAGCTATGGGCGAATACCTGGAAGCCATCGTGGTAAATGATATGGAACTGCTGGACAGGACCTTGGTGTTGATCGAACAGGAAAAAACCAACAAGGTGATGCTCTTGCTGGCAGACAATGCAGAAGAGGTAAAGAGCATCACAGCCCCCTCAGGGGAAGGAATCCTGGGAAGGATGATTGACCTGGTCCAGGCGCCAGAAAGACTTTTGCCGCTGGTAAAGCAGGTCTTTGGGAACACGATCGTGGTGGAAAACCGGCAGTCAGCTTACCGAATTATGAAAAATGCTTCTCCTGCTTTACGCATGGTTACACTGGCAGGCGAGGTATTTACCGGAAAGAATACCGTTATTGCGGGCGAAAGCGGGCAGCAAGGTCTTCTGGCAAGACCGCGTATGATCAAGGACCTGTCTGCCCAGATCGAAGACCTTAAATCAAGGGAAATGAGAAGCCAGGAGCAATTGAAAAGTTCTGAGGAAAAGCTTGCTGAAATGCGGGCAGCAGAACGCAAAGTCCAGGAAGATCTCAACCTGATTCGAAAAAACCGGGAAAAGCATGGGCAGCGCATCCAGGAGATGACCCTGCAGGTCAATAAACTGCAGCAGCAAGCCGACTGGTTGAGGAACCAGGAAACCCAAAACAGGTCTGAAAACGAAAAAGCCCTGGCTTTGCAGGCTGAATTAACCGAAACCCTGGTACAGATGGATCAAGAGCAAGCGGTTCTTGAACAAAACCAAACCGCTATCCTGCTTGACCTGGACACTTATGCGCTGGAAGAATTAACCGAACAGGTCAATTTCTGGAGGACCAGCCTGGCTGTTGCCCAAAAGTCTCTGCAGGATGCCCAAAGGAGACAGCTTGAATACCAGAATGCGATCGGCAATTCAAGTTCCCGCATGCAAAGCATTTCTGTCCGCCTGGAAACTCTCCAGGGTGAGATCCAGGGGCTGGAGACACAGCGTGCATTAGCCCTGCAGCAAGCTGAGAAAATCTCGAATGATATTGCTGTACTGCAATTGGAAATTGATCCTCAGGAACAGCAGCTGCGCAGGTCTGAAGAGGAGTACGATACCCACCTTTCTAATCAGATGGCAGTGCAGCAGGCTTTATCTGTGGCAGAACGCTACAATTCACAAGCCCAGATAGAATTAGCCCGCAAAAATGAAGAGCTTGCATCCCTGCAGCGTAAGGTGGAGGATGATTTTGGTCTGGTGGCTTTCCAATACAACAGTGAGATCAGCGGGCCCACTCCACTCCCGCTGGATGAATTTGTGGAGCAGCTGCCGCAGGTAGAACAGATCAAGCCGGAACTGGAAGATAACATTAATCGCCAGCGTGCCCTGCTGAAGCGGATGGGTGCGATCAATCCGGAAGCGCAGCAGGAATACAATGAAGTGAAAGAGCGACACGATTTCCTGGTTAACCAGATTGCTGACCTGCGGAAGGCTGATGCAGATTTGCGCCTGGTTATCCAGGAGCTGGATGAGTTAATGCAGCGCGAATTCCGCAAAACCTTCGAAGCAGTGGCTGCCGAATTCAAGCACCTGTTTACGCGCTTGTTCGGCGGGGGCAGCGCCAGGCTTGTTCTGGTGGAGGGTGAAAAACTCAACGAGGATGGAATTGATATTGAAGCCAGGCTTCCCGGCAGGCGGGAGCAGGGGCTGGCCTTGCTATCCGGCGGTGAACGCAGCCTGACAGCGGTAGCATTAATCTTTTCTTTGCTGAAAGTATCACCGACCCCGTTTTGCATCATGGATGAAGTAGATGCAATGCTGGATGAAGCCAATGTTGGCCGGTTTTGTGAGCTGCTGCAGGAGTTGAGCCAGGGGACGCAATTCATTGTTATCACGCACAACCGCAACACGGTACAGATTGCGGATGTGATATATGGGGTGACGATGGGCAGGGATTCTGCCAGCCAGGTGATCAGCCTGAGGATTGACCAGCTTTCAGAGGAAATGGTAAAGTAAATAAAAAAATCCCACGCAAGTGGGATTTTTTTTACTATTTCCGGTCAGCCAAGTATGTTCTTGATCTTTTTTGCAACTGCCTGACCCAGCTTGAAGTGGTCGGGCGGGTCAATGTGAATGCCGTCAGCATCTGAAGGCCTGGCAAATTCAGCTGCATCCAGGAACTCGCAGTTGTACCTGTCTGCAATGATCTTGTAATATTTTGCGAAAAGATGGCTTTGCTGTGCCCGTTGTTCATCGCCGAACATTTCATGCAGCCAGGTTCCTTTTCGGTTTTCTTTGACATGGATGGGTGACATAATCAGGATGGGCGGAATGGTTCCGTTATACCCGCAGCCGGAATTCTTAACAATATTTATTAATACTTCAATACCCAGGGATATATCATAAGCTGAAAGGTTAAAGCGGGGTTTAAGGTCATTTGTTCCCAGCATGATGATCACCAGGTCAAGGGGCATGTGTGACCACAGGCAGGGCGGCAGGTAAGCGGCTCCGTTCTTGTACCCCTCGATTGGATCATCCCAAACAGTTGTGCGGCCGCAATTGCCGTCCACAAGCAATTTGTAAGCATCTCCCAGGATGTTCTGTGCGATCCCGGTCCAGCGCTCATCTTCCGGCAGGCGCACCAGCGGTTTTCCTGCGCCATCCCTGATCGGACTTACTCCCCAGGTATTTGAATCACCGTAACAAAGGACATATTTCTTTTCCATTGCTTAACCTCCAGAATCCAAAATAATACTTGATTTGATACCTTATAGACTGTAACTTTCCTTATACCGGGCGGCAGATTATTCCACTTGAATTAGGAAAAGAGGCTGCCAGATCTGGTCAGCCTCTTGATCATTTTATTATTGCAGCGCCGGTACTCCCGGTTCGAGCGGGACAACAGACTTCCAATGGTCCAGTTTTTCATACTGAACTGCGGCTTTTTGTTCATCAAGCCAGTCTGTATACACCTTTTGTTTATAGTTGTTGAACTCGGTCTCAGTCAATGCACGATCGGCATGGTCAATGCACTGGATGATATGCCAGCCGAAGTCGGTTTGGACTGGTTCGCTGATCTCGCCGGGTTTGAGGGCGAATGCAGCTATTTCAAATGGTTCCACCATAGTACCCCGGCCAAACCATCCCAGGTCTCCACCTTTACTGGCGTTGCTGGTATCCAGCGAATTGATCTGGGCGAGCTGGGCAAAGTCAGCGCCTGCTTGCAGCTCAGCGTAGAGTTCTTTGGCGGTGGCCTCATTTGCCACCAGGATGTGGCGCGCCCATACCTGCTCTTCTACCGGTTTCAGGTCTTCCGTTATTTTTGCTGCCAGTTTGATCTCCAGCAACTGGATGCGGTACATATACCGGAAGTCTTCTTCAGAAAATCCATATGCTGCACCTGGCGCCAGGTATTCTGCCACGGTGGTCGCATACCCTTCTGCGGTCATGGGGGTTGCTGTGGGCAACTGTGTTGCAGTCGGCAAGGCGGAATTTACTGTCGCTGTAGCGGTTGCAGTTGGCAGCGGGGTTTCAGTGAATTCCAGTGTGGCAGTTGCCGTCGGCGGCAGCTTGGTCGGTGTCGCGGTCACCAGTTCAAGCACGGCTGGATTGAAAGTGGGAGTGACGAATTCCGTTGCAGTGGCTGTCGGCGCTGGGGTGCCGTTCGGGAAATACCCGAAGGCATCCTGTAAAGCGATATCCACTTCATCTTCAGTCACTGTAATGCCCATTTCCTCAGCCTTCTGCGAAATCAAGATCTCTTCCATCATCCGGTCGAGGACATTCTCAGTAATTGTTGCCGCATAATCTGGGCTCAATTGGGTTTGAAGCTGGGTCAGATAGGTTTCGATCTGGCTGGCAAAGGTATTATCGCCTGCAAACATGAGGTAATACTGGTAATACTGTTCGTACTGCTTGCCCATCTGTGAGCGGACATATTTGGTCCGTTTGACGAGGTCTTCAGCCTTGATCTTCTCACCATTAACAATGGCTACCGGTTTGGTGTTCTTTAAAACAAACTGGTCCAGTAGTCCATACCCAATGAAACCGATTACTGCGAGTCCAACAGCGATTAACCCGCCAAGCAGCCACATCCGCTGGCGTGCTTCCCTCTCCACTCGAGCCAGGTGTTTTTTTGAAATCTCCTTGTGGGCGGGTTTTGGTTCCTCAACCTGCGAGGATTTATTAGTAGGTGGTGTAAAACGAGCCATACATGCAGCTTTCTATGATAGCGTGATGAGCATGAAGAAGAGTTTCTCCATGCTCTCAGTTATTCATCCCTGTAACGATTATTTGTCACCCATGTCAAGGGTGAATGGCAGCAGGGCGATGTGGCGAGCCCGCTTGATGGCATTTGCCAGTGCGCGCTGGTGACGGGCGCAAGTGCCAGTCTGGCGGCGGGGGCGGATCTTACCATCTTCTGTTACATAGCGGCGCAGCATATCAATCTGCTTGTAATCAATTTCAATATTTTTATCGGCGCAAAACTGGCAGATTTTAGGGCGGGCAACATACCGTCGTCCACCACCATACTGCTCTACTTCATTGCCATAATCATCGGACATATTAACCTCCAAAAGTCCTAAAACGGATACTCTTCAAAATGCTCAGCATCTGCGGTGTCAGCATTACTGCCGGCATTACTTTCGCGGCGTTCGCCGAGCATCATCATTTCACTGGCAACAATTTCCACACTGGAGTGCTTCACACCGTCGTTATCTTCCCACCGGCGGGTTTGCAAGCGTCCTTCTACATAAACCTGCTGCCCTTTTCTTAGGTGCTGATTGCAGATCTCGGCCAGGTTGCCCCAGGTGACTACTGTAAACCATTCAGTTTCGGAATGCTTTTCCCCATCTGCGCTGTTCCAGGTACGGCTGGTAGCAACATTGAATGTGGTTACCGGTTTGCCGGAAGGGGTGTAGCGCATTTCAGGATCGCGCCCCAAATGACCAATTATCATTACCTTATTCAGTCCACGGCTCATACTATCTCCTTGCCATTTACTGGCGGACTGCAATTACTTCGCAACAAGCATGAAGCGGAGCACTGTTTCAGCTAACCGCAGGTTGCGTTCGAGCGTGCTGGTAAATGCGGGATCCATCTGAGCATGCAGCATGAAGTACTGGCCTTCGCGCTGTTTCTTGATCAGGTAAGACATACGCTGTTTGCCCCAGTTTTCTGCTTTATCAACAGTGCCGCCGGATTCTGTAATCCAACCGGAAACCTTCTCAACAAGCGCTTTGTAACTTGCTTCATCCAAATCGGGATGGGCAATGACAACAACTTCGTAGTTTTTCATAACGGAAACCTCCTTTCCCTGGATTTGCTCCCGTTCATACCGTAGGTACGCCGGGGCGGAAAGGCTGCAGGTTTCATCCTGCAAACCGAATGCCCATTTTACCACAAAATCCAATCAATACCGGGTTATTGAAAAATCACGGTTACACGTTGCTGGCAGCCTCATGCAGCATCTGGATTGTACTCACCGTCCGGCGTGAATCTTGAAGGGTCACGACAACTTCCGCTTCTCCAGATGCAGCCAATGCCATGCTCTCAACCTCAGCAGTGAAAGGATCTTTGGTTGAAAACGGGAAATTCTGGAAACCCTTGCTGTGTTTTAGGATGATCCCGGTGGGACCGCGTTGTTTGAACGGGCTGGAGATGAACATGATGCCTTCTGTGCCATGCAATTCTACATTGGAAAATGAAGGCAGGTCGAATGAGATAGCCAGCTGTGATGTGATTCCTTTGATGAAGTGCATGGTGGCAAAGAAAGAGCGGTCTATCCCGGTTTTGCCAAGCTGTCTGTATGCAGATACCCTGAATGGAGCGCTGCCGGTAATCATCTGGAAGAAGCTGACAGGATAGCAACCCATATCCCACAGGACCCCTCCACCGAATTCCGGGGTGAGCCGGTAGTCATCTGCCCGGTTGTGGATGTGCTGAAAACCGCTGCGCATAAAACGCAATTCACCCAGAACGCCTTCATTCATCAGCGTGTTGATTTTGGCGGTTTGCGGATTGAAGCGGTACATGAAACCTTCCTGGATGATTACATTATTCTCCTTAGCTGCCGCAGCCATCTGGTCGACTTCTTCCACCGTTAGTGCAATAGGTTTCTCAACCAGGACATGCTTTCCCGCCCTGGCAGCTTTCAAAGTCCATTCCAGGTGCAAGTGGTTGGGAAGCGGGATGTAGACGATATCAATATTCGGATCGTCCAATAAAGCCTGGTAGCTGCCATATGTGCGCTCAATCTTCCACTGCCTGGCTGCTTCATCTGCCTTATGAATATCCCGGCTGGCGATGGCTGCCAGCTCTGAATGCTTGTTTCCTTTGATAGCGGGGATAAACTGATCTGTTATGGATGCTGTGCTGAGAAGGCCCCAGCGGATTTTATTCTTCATGTTTAATATCCTTATTCTGTACGTGGATTATGCCATCAAATAAGAAATCCGGCAAAATCCTCAAGTAATATGCCCTGAATGCGGCAGCTTCTTCTAACAGTAAAGCCAGCCGATTTTGCAGAGAAACGGCAACGGAAGGATCGCGTTGTCCCGGTGCAGTTACCAGATATTCGCCGTTTTCAGTTTCAGTGATTGAAAACTCACCCTGGTGTGATACCCATTGCAATCCTGCCATGACCACTTCAGCGGGTTGCCCGGTTGCGTGAAGCGCATCTTCCAGTGTAAACCGGCCGGATTTCCGATTATGAGCAAACAAGACAAGGCCTAGCAGTTGCTTCAGGAATTCTTTTGGGTCTTCATGGGCGGTTTTCAGTCCAAACAAAATGATCGTCTCGGGTAAAACAGTCTTTACTGCCGCATCCAGTTCTGCCCGTCCAGGCGGGTTACCGGCAATAACCAGCACTTTTGCCGGAGAAAGTTGCATTCTACCCTTTCCGGGGAGAGTTTTTGCTGCCAGTCCTTCACTCCAGGTTATCATCTGCTCTGTCTGGTGTGCCAGTAACCATTGTAAACCTGCATTAAAATCCTTACGGTAATCCAGCACTTTAATAGCGGCCTGGGCGCCATCCTGTAATCCTTGTATTTCTGCTGGACGGGTATTCATCCAGTTGATCTGCGGTTCCCGCTGGCCTTTGTAATTTGAGATTTGAAGCGAATAGGCCAAATCAAAATACCCTTTAGGCATTTCAAGGGAGACTGCCTGCCAGCGGATAGCCCGCATGCTGAATCCGGATGGATCTGCCAGTGTCAACTGAATGTGCTCACTGTCCCTCCCCAGGGGTGCTTTCTTCAGGATGGTCAGCCCGCGGGAGGCAAATATGACAGGGGGGTTTCCAGGGCCAAATGGAGCCAATTTCTCCAGCGCTTCAGCCAGTTCGAGGTTGATTTCTGGCACCGTGATGAAGGCATCGATTGTTAATGCCTGTTCAAGGGGTGCAACTGCTACGGTTTGGGCAATGATCCTGTTGATTGCCGATTTGAATTCTTCGAAATTCTCTGCCAGCAAAGAAAATCCAGCTGCCATCGGGTGCCCGCCGCAGGTAATCAGTAAATCGGCTGCCTTTTTCAAGCTGGCGGTGATATCCAATCCTTCAATTGAACGTGCAGAACCGCGCACAACTTCGCCTGCCGGGGTTGAGACCACAATAGCTGGCTTTTGGTAAACTTCCACGAGACGGCTGGCAACGATCCCGATGACCCCTCCAGGCCATTCGGAGTGAGAGGCGATGATCACCGGTTTTTCCCGCAAGTCAGGGTCTGCATCCACCTGGGCGCAAGCTGCCTGGAAGACCTGCTCAGTGATCAACTTGCGTTTGATATTCATTGTTTCTACCTGGTTAATGAATTCCCGGCATTCATCCAGGTTCGTGGAAAGCAGCATTTCTACCGCCCGATTGGCATCACTTAGCCTGCCCAGGGCGTTCAAGCGGGGGGCAACATGGAAACTGATCTGGTTTTCAGTAACCTGTGAATGGTCAAGTTCGGCAATCTCGAATACTGCCTGCAGCAGGGGTTTGGGGTCTTTCCGGATCCTTTGCAATCCAAGCTGGACGAAAAAGCGGTTATCTCCCTTCAGCGCAGCCAGGTCTGCAATGGTGCCGATTGCCGCAAGATCAAGGTATAAACCGGCATTGTTCTTAAATTGAGGATCGTCGAGCAATCCTGCAGCCAACTCAAGGGCAGCGCCTGCCCCGCATAATGTCCGGGCAGGGTGTCCGTTTTCCAGCAGGTGAGGGTGGACGATGCAGTCTGCATCCGGGAGTGTGCTTTCCAGGCTGTGATGGTCTGTGATGACGACCTTAACCCCCTGCTGTGTGGCAAATTGCACTGCTTCGTGTGCAGTTATCCCGGTATCGCAAGTTAGGAGCAGGTTGATACCCTGTGCCAGGAATTCTTTCAGGTATGGGATGGTAATGCCATGTGATTCTTTGCCGCGTACAGGGATGTGATAGGCGACTCTCGCACCCAGCTGGCGCAGGCTGCCTACAAGGATAGCCGTTGCAGTTTGCCCGTCCACATCAAAGTCTCCCCACACACCGATCATTTGATGCCTACTGATCGCTTCCTGCACAAGTTCAACTGCCTTGCTCACGCCGGGAAATTTGAACGGGGAAAGGGGCTGATAGGCCTCAGGGTACAGGAATGGCTGCAGAGTCTCTGCCGTGGTAATGCCGCGTTGTGCCAGCACCCGGCTGATGACCGGATACTCCGGGAAAAACTCACTGATCTCACCAGGAACGGTGATTTGCTGAGGTTCGATCCAGGCCAGGTTTTCCTTCTTCAAAAAGCTATCTCCCCTATATCATCCAGGTTTAAGCTGTCCAATAGGGAGCCGGTTTCATCTGTGTCGGATCCGGTATCCCAATTTCCTGCCCCAATCCCGCGGTCGCAATATGACCTGTACTGGCATAACTCGCACAATTTAACATTTGAAGTTAAGCCGAATGCATCCAGGGGCAGTGAATTGATCTCCTCAACCAGCTTGGTTAACTTCAACCTGTCATTTTCAAGCGCAGCAGGCGTATACATCAATTCTACCGGTTGGTCAGGGTATTCCACAAACCAGTACATCATCCTGATCTTTTCCGGCATGGGCTCGTAGCCGCCTGCAAGTAAATGACCGGCTTGGGCAAGAACCAGGCGGTAAACCATTGTTTGCAGGTTCTTTTCCAATATTTCCCTGCTCGGGATCACTTTATTCGTTTTCCAGTCACAAATGGTGAAAGATTGATCGGGATGGATGACCAGCAAGTCATATTTTGCGTCAAGAGGGTAGCCGAGGATACGGGTCGAGAGGGTGTATTCAACCAGTTTCTTTCCGGTCAGCGCTTCGACCGGGTTATTAAATAAGAATTTTTTCCACCAATCCTTCAGGACATCATCATATGCCGTCCTGCTGATGTTTTCTGGAGGCATGCCAGCCAGGTACTGCTGGACGAGAAGGTGAAATCGGCTGCCAATTTCGAGATGCCTTTCTCGCTCGAGAACCGGTTCAGAGGCTACTGCCGGCCAGGAAAGTTTATGAATATAACGCAGTGCAAAACTGCGCGGGCAGGTGGTATAAGCAGCCAGGCTGGACTGGGAGAACCGGAAACCAGGTTCAAGGCTCATTGCTGCTCCTGTTCATGAATATTCTTGAGGGCAAGGAATGCCAGCGCAGGTTGGCAGTTGCCCCTTTTGCCTGTATTCCAGGTAAGTATCAGCTCCTTTTTTGCGCGCGTGATCCCGACAAATAACAGACGCAACCTTTCTGCCGCAATATCCAGGCGGGCTTCCGCAGCCGGATTACCTTCAGGAGTAAAACCTGCCTGGTTCACCATCAGGCTGGCCAGACTTGCAAGCGTTTCTGCCTGCAAGTTCCTTTGAGAACTGACAAAGTATTTCTCAGCCACGTAAAAATCACCCGCATCGCCTGATGGGAAGTCAAAATTGTTCACCGAAAGCAAGTGGACCCGGTCCCATTCGAGACCTTTTGCCTTATGATACGTTGACACCACCGCTTTCCCCTTGTATTGTGAGGGGTCAAAACCGGTGTCCTTCATGTCAAATCCACTGAAGCTTTCCTTGTTGCCGGTAATAGGTTTCAGCATCGAAACAAAATCTGGCAGCGTGTACTGGGGATTGTCCATTGCAGCCCATTCCAGCCTTTGGGCAACCTTGTAAGCCAGTGCCAGGTCTGTCATTTCTGTGAACAGGTCCATCGCAATCACCAGGATAAGCTGGTCTATTGGCAGAAGGCTGGCCTGGTGCCAGCGCTGGAGGGTTTGCCTGAAATCAGCCAGGACCTCCTCCAATTCAGCTTTGTCCTGTTTAGTCTGGAACTCTTCTAACAACTCCTGACCGGGTTTTGGCCACAGGTATTTTTCAGGATTATGTAACCTTCTTAGATAACGCGCGGCGTCGCTTTCCAGCGGTAAAAGTTCATGATCCGGGCTCTTGAAACGGTAAACCGCTTCAAACATGTCCGCCAGGGTTGATTGCCGCTCGGGTTTTGACAGGTGCTCCAGGATTTTTACAAAAAGGTTGACCGTTGTGCGGGTGTTCGCAGATGACCGCAAGATTTCGTGGTAAGGTACTCCTTGCTTTTTTAACTCCTCCACAAGCTGTTCACCATATGGATTGCTGGGGACTAACAACGCAACAGTATCCTCGCCATGGTCTGGCAGCCATTTTTTTACCGAATTTACAACGATGGACAGCTCCTTCTCAGGAGCCAATTTTTGATCAAAAAGATGAATGCCGCCGGGATTGTCTTCGGGGTTGGGATGGGGATCGTCTTGCGAAGTCAACTGGATGTACGGTTTGCGCAGTGAGCTGCGTAACCTCGGGTTTGGGTGGGCTGTATTTGTCCAGGTGATCAAGTCATTTGCCAGATGGATGATGCTGGCAGTTGACCTGCTGGACTCGGGCAGGTTTTGCGGGACCACATCCGGCTGCTGCATAAAGCGGATGAGGTATTCGGGGCTGGCAGTGGTGAAGGTTTCGTAAATTGCCTGGTTGGGGTCGCCCACTCGGACCCAATTTCCGCTGCGGCTGCTGAGCTTACGCAAAATGTCTTCCTGCAAGCGGCTGCTATCCTGGGCTTCATCTTCTAGTATATAAGGCCAGCGCTCCTGCAATTCTGCCAGGTATCCGGAATCCGTGGAAATCACCTGCAGGGCTTTACTGATCAAATCGTCAAAATCAACCGCCCCGTGATATTTTAGCCCTTGCTGGTAGTCTGTGTAGATATCCAATCCCATTTGCAGCAATTGGTCTTGCCAGCCCTGTTCTTCCATCCGGATACGCACATCTTCCGGGCTCACTCCCATGTCTTTTGCCTGGCGGATAAAGCTGACTGCGATATCCTGGACGAGGTTCTGCCAACCTGACCTGACATTGGTATTCTGCAGGCTGTGGCTTTCAGAGGTCAAAGCCATGATCACTTCAGGGTGCAGCCGGATCCATTTCCGGGTGGCATCCTGAAGCAGGACGGTTTGGATCCGCTCATCTGCTATCATGTACTGGTTGTCCAGACCTGCCAACTCCGGTTTCTGGCGTACAATGTCATTTGCCAGCCCATGCAAGGTGCGCACACGGAAGCCTGAAGGGATAAGGCGGGCTTCATGCAGCATACCCTGGATGCGGGCATTAAAATTATCTACTGCAGAATTGACCAGGGTCACGATCAGGATCTCCTGGTCTTCACCAATTTTGCCTTCGGCGATAAGGCGGAACGCCAGCATGGAGAGGGTGGTGGTTTTGCCGCTGCCTGGAACTGCGGAAACTCCCATTTTTCCGGCCTGGTAAGCAACAACAGGTGCCTGGGTAGGACGCGGATTAAACAATATTCCCCTCCAGGTACTGGTAGGTATGGCGGTTAAGACGCTGCAAGGCTCTTAAGAACAAACTGGTCTGTTCCTGGCCTTGTTCGCTGATTCCACTGGAGTAAAGGTAGATTTTTTGCCTGCAGCGGGCAGCCAATCCGGCAACCAGGCGGTTGAGTGTCTCCTGGCTGACAGCCAGCTCATTTTCGTGGGTCCATTTTTCTTCAGCTTTCCAATTGCGGCTTAAGACATACGGATGAGTAAGGGGTTGTTCTAGCCGTTCCGACCAGGCAGAACTGCCTGTGTCCAGCCAAAATTGAAAGCTGACTGGCTGGTTTGCCATTAAGAACGTGTAAGCAGGCGCGATCAGCACGGCATTTTCATCTTTGTCCTGATCCATCTCCAGGTATTGGGCTGCCAGGACGCCCTTATTAACCATATCCACATACTCCAGGCTGATGTCTTTGCCTGAAAAAGTACCTGCAACCGATACTACACGCCGGAATTTCTGAATGGATTCTATCAGCCGGGCACAAATAGCGGCATTCTCGTAGTGAAGGTGGAAACCAAAGCCTGGCTGGGAAAGCACTTCTCCGAATAGCCGGCTAAGGAATACATCCAACACTTCGGGTTCGGATTGGCGGCTGGTGTAAATCCATGCCCTCAGTTGTTCATACCGCTCTCCCAGAGCGTAGGTGATCTGTTCGAGCCTGAAAGGATCTTTAATGGTGTCAAAAGATCCCAACTCGTATACATCCTGTTTCTTGTGCAGGACGATATCGCTGAGAATGCCTGCCCTGACCATATCCATCCCTTCAATTGCTGTCATTAATGCACTGCGCAGTTCATATGTATTTACCGCTAATTTCCATTCCGGGTGGGCAAGGCGGGCAAGCGTCAACAGGCACGTGGCAGCAGGTTCGGCATTCAGGGGACGAGATGGCCGGTAGGACCTTGACCTGATACCCAGGTTACCCAATGCTGTTGACAGGGTAAACCGGGTAGTATCGTTGAGGATCGGGGTGAGCACAGCGATATCTTTTGGCTGCACTCCTGATTCTACCAACCTGCAGATTTCAATGGCTGCAGCCTCAGTGCTTTCAGGGGCAAGCCGGAAATTTTCGAGTGAAAAAGCTTCGGTTACCTGGCTGTTGATTTCAGGTGTCCGGCGGTAAATACAATCTGACAGGGTTTTGGAGAACTGCTGCACCCGGGCAGAAGATTGGAGAGAAGTTTGAAATTGAATCTTGTTCCGGCAAAACGGAATGAACCGGTTTGCACTGACAGGATCAGCTCCGAGAAATGTACGGTAACCTGCATTTTCATCCATGATAAACATACCGGTCAGGAATTGCGGCAGCCAGCTTTCCACCAGGTCGTGTGATGCAGGGGCGTCTTCTTCCAGATTTTCATAAATCAGGTGCGTATAGCTATCCTTCAGAAACTGCTGTACCTCTGCCTGTTTAGAGAGGAAAGTGTGGAATATTTCCATTTGCAGGGAGTAATCGAGCAGGTTGTTCTGGTAACAGTATTGCCTGAACTTCACTGCAATGTCCTGCGCCTGGTAGAAAATCGCCGTATGCCCGCTCTCACCGTTCCAGGCACTGGTAAGCCTGTCTGCCATCTGGTCCAGGGGGAACCCGACCAGAGCTGCTTTATTGAGGTTATCAAGCACCTGACTGTAGATGCGGTTGCGCCGGATGCGAAGGGAAGTAAAGTAGGACGAGGAATCAATGACCTGATCAGCGGTCTCGGCGAGATAATACTGGGCGGTTTCCAGGGTTAAGAAAACCGGCGGATTTTCTTTCTTGGAGAAGTCGCAGGCTTCAGTTACCAATGGCCAGAAGAGAGCTATCAGCCGGCGGGCTATTCCACCGATCGTTACAATAGTGGGTAGCAGTCCCTGCGGAAAACCGGGAGACCTCACCGTGGTGAAATACGGTTCTGCCAGGGTGCGTTGCGGGACAAGGATCAGGACCTGGTCTGCAGAAACACCGCCTTGAATGAGATTGAGGAGATGATGAATGGCTGCTGTGGTTTTGCCGCTGCCAGCCATGCCGGTTAAAAGCACCAACCCCTCCTGGGCGGACTCCAGGGCTGCTTCTTGTTCCCGGGTTAAAGAAAAGGGTAAATCCATTGATGGAGGTTACTCAGCTTCGTTTAATGACGCCAGATGTTTTAATAAAGTGTAAGCAAGCAATGTGTCATCTGCAGCCCGGTGGCTGTTCGGCAGTTGAATCCCTGAAAGAGCACCAGCTTTTTCCAGGGTGACAAAGCGAAAATCGTTTTTATACGAATTCCATTCCCCCAGGAATGCGGCATACAGCTTCATCAGGCATACCGGGGTAAAAACATTTGTCCAGGGGATGCGAGCGATACGGTGAGACTGCTGCATCAAGCGCACATCAAATTCAGAATTGTAAATAACAACGGGTTTCCTGTTGATAAGCGGTTGAACCTGGTTCCAGACCTCCTGCCAGGGTGGCGCAGACTTTACCATTTCATTGGTGATTCGGTTAATTCGGGTGGAGTCTGGCGGGATTTCAATGGTGGGACGCACCAGGCTCTCGAAAATCACCTTACCCTGGTGGTTTACCAGGGCAATTTCAATGATTTCGTCATAACTACCCAGTCCGGTAGTCTCGGTATCCAGGACTACCGGCTGCAAGTTCAAGATTTCTCGGGCTTTTTGGATGACCTGTTGGCGCAATGGTTTTGGTGCAGGTTGCATGGTTCCCCGGTTTTTCTGTTCTACTGTTACAAATATTTACAGACCTGGCTGGTTCAACCAGTAATTTAATTGTAGCTTAGCTTAAACCTCACGGCAAATTCCAGTATGATATCTCGTTGAGTTCAATCGCAAAGCCGTTAGTCTCAGCTCCGGCAAGGTAAACACCGATGTGCCCTTCAGAACCGATCCCGGTATCCTTGATCTCCTGAATGAATTTTCCATTGGCATAAACCCTGAATGTGTCGCCATTAACCATTACACCCACCCGGTTGGTCTGGTTGGAACCAGAAAGGATTGCATCTGAAGGCGTTAATCCAAATACACTGGTTACCCCGTTGCCATCCCACCGGCTGAGACCGTACCTGCCGTCACAACTAAATCCAAGGTAGTAACCCTCCCCGCTCGAGTAGTCCTTGGCACGAAAAACCAATCCATAAATGTCAGAGCCTGAACAGGCTTGCGTTTTAATGGTCGCTTCAAGATACATGTTTTGCGGGCGCGGGTAAGCCAACCGCCAGATGCGGAAACCCTGTGTGGCTTTACTTTGCATGAACAATGAGCCGCCAGAGACACTTACTTTCGAGTAATCATCTTCATAAGAAGTGCACAACCCGAACGAGGAACAATTATCCAGGCTGTCTGTCCAGGCGGGTGCACCGAGGGTGTTCCTGTAATCATCCACCACCAAGGTGGACGTGGCTGTCTGAGTCTCAGTGGCAGCAGGCGGGAGGGTTTCTGTAGGCGTTGGTTGCTGCGGAACGGGGGTATCTGTTGCTGGTAAAACAACCTCAGTATTTGTTGGTACTGCTGCCAGGGTCGCCTGGACGCTCGTGGCAACAGAGTCAATAGCTGATTCTGGCGAAACAGTCCGGGCACATGCTGATAACAGGACAACAGCCAAAAAAGCTGCGATAACCTTTTTCATCTTGGTCCTCCATGATTGGAAGGTATTAGAAAATATCTCCCGAAAAAAGTCTTAAGAAAATTAAACAGACAAGCTGATCCTGCTTAAGACGTTTTCATTATAGCGAAAGTTTCCCCCATAATCCAGGTGAATTGCTAATTGGAGGCGCGAGCGTATACAGCCGGTATTTCCAGTATAATTTCCCAGTAATGGTCCAGAATTATGAAAATCCATATCATTCAACCTGAACCACATGATGACCTGATCTCGGTCCTTGACATGATTTCATGGACCAAGAGCCCGAGGCTGATCCTGGATTTAACGGGCAGGCAAAGGATTATCCATACCCTGGTGGACCTGAAAAGATTGGACAGGAAGGCTCGTAAGGTAGGTGCTGCCCTGGGTCTTGTGACCAATAACAGCGAGGTCATCATGCTGGCTAAGGAAGCCGGTGTTCCTGTTTTTCCCACATTGGAGAAAGCAGACAGCACCCCGTGGCGGAAAACGCTTAGCCATATCCAAAAAGACCATCCAAATCGATTGAAAATTGGCCTGAAAAACTTGAAATCCGGCGTTACACCCCAAAAAGCAAAACCTTTACCAGACTGGTTGAGGATCATTTTTTTCTTGATGGGTGTTGCAGCGATTCTATGCTTGGCATTTCTCTTTACTCCCCGTGCCGAAGTGTTGATTTTTTCATCCAGGGCAACACAGGAGCTGGAACTTGAAATAAAAGCTTCTGCGTCATCTACCAATCCAGACCTGGCAGGTAATATTCCGCTCTACGAGCAAGCAGTTACAGTGGAAGTTCAGGACCAGGTACGCACCTCTGGAATGCGGCTGGTGCCAAAAACGAATGCTATATGTCAGGTGGAGTTTTCGAATCTACAAAACGAAGCGGTTGTGGTACCAGCAACGA
The DNA here is from genome assembly GCA_002403095.1 of Leptolinea sp. UBA4782. Lineage (GTDB taxonomy): Bacteria > Chloroflexota > Anaerolineae > Anaerolineales > Anaerolineaceae > UBA4782. The sequence continues at coordinate 24,219 of DHHC01000001.1, read as the reverse complement.
CAATTGTTTTAGGGCCTGGTGAGCCTGCCTTGCGGTTCGCAACAATCCAGGAGGTAACCGTTGCTGGCGGGGTCGGGTCAACTGCAGGTGCAGAAGTAAAGGCATTACAGCCAGGTGAGGCTGGCAATGTTTTGGAAAACCAGGTGACAGCAATCGAAGGCGGGATCGGAGTCAACCTGCTGGTCACCAATCCGCAGCCTTGCAGCGGGGGAACGGATGAATTATCACCTGCGGGTACAGACTCGGACCTGGCAGTCTTGAGGGCAAAGGTCAAAGACCAGCTAATTTCGGCAGCCGCGTTAACACTCACTGCAAACCAGGAAAAAGAGATCGTTGTCATCGACCTGGATGATCCTGTGATTGAGGTGCTGCAGACTGACCTGCAGCCCGGGTTGGATATGTCCACCGATTTTCTGCAACTGCGGGAAAAAGCGGTAGTGCATGTTCCCTACTATCGTTCGGAGGATATCAGGAACGCGATTAATTTAAGTATGGATGCTATCCTGGAACCAGGAATGGCTGGTATTGGGGACAGCCTGGAATATGCTATGGTTTCAGAACCGTCCGGGGGAGATGGACTTTTCCGCTTGAATGTACATGCCATACGCGAGGTGAAACCCAGGATTGAACCGGCTGAAGTAGCTCTTGAGCTACAGGGTTTGCCGCTAAGCAGAGCAAAGGCATTCCTGCTTGGGCTTCCAGGAGTAACAGACTGCACGCTTACGGTGTTTCCACGCTGGTGGAAACAGATGCCTTATTTGTCATTCCAGATCGAGGTGAAAACACCATGATTGGCAGGATTCTGGCCGTAGACCCTGGCGACAAGCGGATAGGAATTGCTGTAAGCGACCCAACCGGGAAGATTTCAAGGCCGCTGACAGTGCTGGCGCACCAATCACGGCTGGAAGATGCCAGGCGAATTCTCGAACTGGCCACTTTACATGATGTGCAAGGTATTCTCGTTGGTAAACCCCTCCAGGAAAGCGGCATAGATTCTCCGCAAGGCCGAAAGGCGGAAAGGCTGGCGATAGTATTGCGGACGGAAGGTACTTTACCGGTTACCCTTTGGGATGAAAGCGGAACAACTGACCAGGCACAGGCTGTCCGGCGTGAAATGGGGGTATCCAGGGCAAAAAGGGCCGGCCACCTGGATTCGCTGGCAGCAGCGATCATGCTGCAGGATTACCTTGATACGGTCAATTCGGATGGTCATTAATGAAGAAACATACTCATAAGCAATTCAGTACAGCTGCCTTACTCCTTCTCGCGGCTGCGTTATGCCTGGTAATGGCTGCCATAACCTGGGTAGGGTTAACTATCCCGGACCGGGCAGCAGCCAGTTTTGGGCCTGCTTCCCCGGCTTTAAACAACTTTCAGCTGTACAGCTATGCTTTCAGGCTTGAATTTCAGAAGGAAAAGCTGCTTTCACCGGTTATCACAGAACAAAGAGAACTAAAAGTTACAGTTAAAGAAGGCGACAGCATCCAGGTTATTGCAGATACTATCGACCAGTCAGGTTTGCTTGCCGACCGGGATTTATTTATTGACTACCTGGTGTACTCAGGCCTGGATACCAGGATCCAGGCTGGCAACCATACCCTTACCAGCCAGATGAATGCGGTGGAGATCGCCCAGGAACTAATCGATCCAACCCCTGATGAAGTGATTTTCGGGCTGCTGGCTGGCTGGCGGGTAGAAGAGATCGCCGCACTGATTCCTGCATCAGGATTGAATTTCAGCAGCGAAGATTTTCTTGAAAGGGTGCAGAACCCTTCTGGTTTGGTGGATACTGATTTCTGGGGATCGCCTTTAACGCTTGAAGGTTTGCTGGCTTCCGGCGAGTTTACCGTAGGAAGGGATACAAGCCTGGAAAATTTCCTGCTGCAGTTGGAAAACCGCCAAATGTTGAATTTCACCCCTGATTTGATAGCCCGGCTTGCGGAGCAGGGTTTGACACCTTATGAGGGGTTGATCCTGGCATCCATCGTCGAACGTGAAGCAGTGGTAGATGAAGAAAAACCTATGATTGCTTCAGTCTTCCTAAACCGGCTGGCCATAGGAATGCGGCTGGACAGCGACCCGACTGTGCAATATGCAGCAGGTTACAATGCCATTCAGGCAACCTGGTGGTCAAACCCGATCAGTTGGGAGCAGCTGCAAATCGATTCACCCTATAATACTTATATCTATTCAGGTTTGCCGCCGGGTCCTATTTGCACCCCTTCACTTAAAGCCATTGAAGCAGTTGCATTTCCTGATGAAAGCCCATATTATTACTTCAGGGCTGCATGTGATGGTAGCGGCAAGCATCTTTTCGCTGTAACGTATGAAGAACATTTATTGAACGATTGCCCATAAAAAGGTGAGGTGACCCATGAACATTCTTGGTATCGATATTGGCGGTTCGGGAATAAAAGGCGCCCTGGTCGACATTGAAACGGGGCAATTTGCCAGTGAACGCATCCGGTTGGTCACACCTGACCCATCAACACCAGATGCTGTGGCGAAAGTGGTAAAAACCCTGGTAGAAAAAATGGCATACCAGGGACCTGTCGGGGCAGGTTTCCCGGGTGTTATCCAGCATGGAATTTGTTTTACTGCTGCCAACGTCGATGAAAAGTGGATCAATACCAATGCCGAAAAAATGTTTTCCGAGAAGACTGGGAACCCGTTCACCGTTATCAACGATGCAGATGCTGCCGGGCTGGCAGAGGTGCGTTATGGCGCCGCCAGGGATGTAAATGGTGTTGTGCTAGTGCTTACCCTGGGGACAGGTATCGGTACAGCAATAATTAATGACGGTGTGCTGCTGCCAAACCTTGAATTCGGCCACTTGAAAATCAGGGAAAAAGATGCTGAAAAACGGGCATCGGCAGCAGTTAAGGCAAAAAAGAAACTAAGCTGGAAAGAATGGGCCGCAGCGCTTGAAGAGTACTTGCTGATCATGGAAAACTTGTTTTGGCCAGACCTGATCATAATCGGCGGGGGGATCAGCCGCAACCATGCCAAGTATTTTGGTTACCTGAACACCCGTACAAAAATAGTTCCAGCCCAGTTATACAACCAGGCTGGAATCATAGGTGCTGCTTATTTTGCTTCACTAACCCACGCTCAGTCTACTCCTTAAGCGCTTCGTATCCTGGGCCGTCTGTAAAAAATGCTGCATTGACATCGATATCCAGGGTCAGGTCGATGGATTCGCCTGGGTTCAATACCCTGGTGTATTCCAGGTGGACAGGCTCGCCCTGGTAGGTATGACCATTGTAAGGCTGGTCGCAGCCAGGTGTCCCTTTTGGTTTTGATATTACTTTAGGCGTATCCGACACAAAACTGGCTGGCACGTCATCTTTGGGGAAAATGGCGTGGAACGGGCACTGAGGGATGCATGCGCCGCAGTCTATGCAGGTTTCGGGGTCGATGTAAAAAAGAGGATACTCATCTTCCGGTTTGCCCGGGATGATGCATTCGACCGGGCAGACAGTAACACAGCCGCCATCCCGCAAGCATAAACTGGTAATCACATGGGTCATGAATTCCTCCGAATAGCGTTTTTTTCTATTTTACTGCAAGTAACGCTTTTCGGCTTCTTCCCAGTTGATAATTTTCCAGATTGCACCCAGGTAATCAGCCCGCCGGTTCTGGTAACGCAGGTAGTATGCATGTTCCCAAACATCCACGCCAATGACCGGGTGCAGGCCTTCTGCCAGGGGTGTATCCTGGTTGGGGGTTGAGTGGATGACCAGCGATCCGTCGGATTTCCGGCTGAGCCAGGCCCAACCGCTGCCAAAACGCGTCATGCCGGCTTTTTCGATTTCCTTGCTGAAGCTCAGGAACGAACCAAAGGTGCGTTCGATCAATTGGCCGAGTTTGCCTTTTGGCTCACCGCCGCCATCGGGCGAGAACCCATTCCAATACAAAATGTGGTTGTAGTACCCGCCACCATTGTTGCGCACAGCTGTGCGGATCTCTTCAGGCACCTGGTTCAAATCAGCCAGGATGTGCTCAATGGGGTGGTTAAAGAACTGCGGGTACTTTTCCAGTGCAGCATTGAGATTATTCAAATAGGCGGTATGGTGCTTGGTATAATGGATTTCGACTGTCTGGGCATCAATTGCCTGTTCCAATGCATTGAAAGAATACGGTAATTCGGGTAATGTAAAAGACATGGTTGCCTCCAAAAGATTGTTGTGTATTTATCTTGCGATAAATTAAACTAATAATACCATAATTATCATATTAATACCAATTATTCTTCATAAGAAAGCAAGACTTCATTGAAACACTCACAATCCTTAACCCTATTTGGAATCCTGGCAGGTGTACTGGCAGTCTCCACTGCCTCCCTTTTCATCAGGTTTGCCCAGGTGGAAGCCAGCGCACTGGCAATTGCCGGGTACCGTATGACCCTGGCAACGCTGATCCTCACCCCGCTCGTGTTCCTGCGCTACCGGTTCGAACTGGGAGCATTGAATTGGAAGATCGGCTGGAAGGTCATGCTTTCCGGCTTTTTCCTGGCGATCCATTTTGCCTCCTGGATCACCTCCCTGCAATTCACCAGTGTTACCAGTTCAGTTGTGCTGGTTACCACAACTCCTTTGTGGGTGGCGATCTTTGGTTCTTTGTTGTTAAAAGAGAAACTATCGAAGCAGGTTGTTATCGGTTTGGCTGTGGCTTTGAGCGGCAGCGTACTGGTTGGGCTTTCAGGCGAACTGCCTGGCTGGTTCTCGGGAGACAATGGATTAGGAGGGGCATTTGCAGGCAGCAGCACCAGCCTGACAGGAAACCTGCTGGCATTGATCGGAGCCTGGACGGCAGCGGGTTACATGCTCATCGGGCGCAGTGTCCGCCCGCAGCTTTCATTGCCGGTATATACATTCCTGGTTTACGGTACATCGGCGCTGATCCTGCTGATCGTGATCGCGGTATCCGGGATCCGGATCACCGGATTTTCACCACCGGTTTACCTCTGGCTGGTATTACTGGCGGTTGTGCCTCAACTGATCGGGCATACAGCCTTTAACTGGGCATTACGGTATGTACCCGCTTCCCTGGTTTCAATTGCTCTGCTGGGAGAACCGATCGGCTCAACCATCCTTGCAATGATTTTCCTGCGGGAAAACCCGGCGCTGTTTGAAGTAATAGGGGGCATTTTCATCCTGGCTGGTATCTATATTTCCAGCCGAATGAATCCTGCTGATAAAAACGGAATCCCGGCTCAGCGGGAATAAAGAAAATTCAGGTCCCTGATCCGCCCCGCCAATTCAACTGACTCAGCATTCGGTGCCATTCTCCAGCACCAGTTGCCATCCGCTTTGCTGGGGTAGTTCATCCTGGCATGGGTATCCAGGTTGAGAAAATCCTGCATGGGGGCGATTGAAAACGACGCCACTGAACTCCAGATCGTCCGGATCATGTTGGCAACTATATCTTCGCCGCCGCTGCCCAGATACTTCAGGCAGAAATCCCTTTCGGCACTACTGGACATGTTGAACCAGCCCAGGGTGGTATTGTTATCGTGCGTTCCGGTGTACACGACCGAATTGCGGACATAGTTATGGGGCAGAAACCTGTCAGCCGGGTCGCCGCCAAAAGCAAACTGCAGGATGCACATCCCGGGAAAGCTGAACTTCTCGCGTAATGCCACCACATCCGGGGTGATCACTCCCAGATCCTCTGCAATGATCGGCAGCTCACCGAGGGTATTTTCCAGGGCAGTGAACAAGGCAGCCCCGGGACCTTTTTCCCAGATTCCCACCTCTGCAGTTGGGCTGCCGGCCTTGATCTTCCAGTAGGCAGCAAACCCGCGAAAATGGTCGAGCCTGATCCAGTCGAAGAGCTGCAGTGATGCACGCATACGTTCGATCCACCAGGCAAAACCTGAATCCCGGTGTTTTTTCCAGTTGTATAGCGGATTACCCCATAACTGACCGGTCGGTGAAAAATAATCTGGCGGCACACCTGCAATAAAGATGGGGTTGCCTTTGCTGTCGATAAAGAAAAGTTCGCGGTGTGCCCAAACATCTGCGCTGTCCATCGATACAAAGATCGGCACATCACCAATAATCTTCACCCCGTTAGCGTGGGCATACTCTTTTAGAGCATTCCATTGCTCAAAGAAAAGGAACTGCTTGAATTGCTGCTCCTGGATGGCTTGCATGTTGCTGTCTGTAAATAGCTGGACAGCCGCAAGTTCATGCATTTTCAGGGCTTTATCCCAATCCAGCCATGAACGCCCGCCCTGGCTTTCTTTGATTGCCATAAATATTGCATAATCCTGCAGCCAGGCAGCATTTTCTTTGCAAAACTGGTTAAACCTTTTTTGCAACTCATCATCCTGCCTGGTTGTGAAACGGGTAAAGGCTCGGTTTAACAACGTGAGCTTCCACTGGATGGCATTACCGTAGTCAACCCCTTCTGCAGGAAAAACTGGGCGGTCAGTGAAATCTGCCCGGGTAAGCAAGCCCTGATCCAGCAGCAGAGTGGGGCTGATCAGGTAGGGGTTACCAGCAAAAGCAGAGAAACACTGATAAGGCGAATCACCATACCCCGTAGGCCCTAACGGCAGCACCTGCCAGAGGGTTGTGTCCGAGTCTTTTAAGAAATCGATCCACTGGTAGGCTTCGGGTCCCAGGTCGCCGATGCCGTCTGGACCTGGAAACGAGGTTGGATGTAACAAGATTCCTGAAGCACGCGGCAGGTTCATAAGCTCTTCACCAACCTTTCATACAGGTTTACGTATTGCAGGGCTGATTTATCCCAGGAGAAATCTGCTTTCATCCCATTCTCCTGAATGCGCAGCCAGGCATCCTTTTGCCCGTAAATATCCAGGGCATCTTTCAACGCTAGAGACAATGCTTCGCTGGTGGCATCGTTGAACAAAAAACCAGTAGCAGCCAGGGGGTCAACCTCGTACGAAAGGATGGAATCTTTCAACCCGCCGGTTGCCCGGGCAAGCGGGATGCACCCATAACGCATTCCGATCATCTGGGCCAGTCCGCATGGTTCGTACCGCGAAGGCATCAACAGGATATCCCCGCCTGCGTACAGCTGGTGTGAAAGAGCGCAGTCGTAGCGGTTCTCCACATGCACCCTGCCCGGCATAGCCCTGGCAAGCGCCTGGGAAGACGTTTCCAGTGCTGGATCACCGCTGCCTAGCAGGATAGCCTGCCAGGGTTTCCAGGAAAGCTGTTTGAGGGATTCAAAAACAAGATCGATCCCTTTTTGGCGGTCAAACCGGCTGACCACCACAAGGAGAGGCAGGTCATCATTCCGATCCAGGTTGAATTTCTCCTGTAAATACTGCTTGTTTTTGATTCGCTGCTGCCTGTTCTGGAGGTCAAAGACAGATGGTAAAAGGTCGTCTGCTGCGGGATTCCAAACTTTCAGATCGATCCCGTTCAGGATGCCTGCAACTTTATCCTGGATGGAAAGAAAAAATGGATCCAGGTCGCATCCGAATTGCGGGGTCATGATCTCCCTGGCATAGGTTGGAGAGACGGTCAGGACCTGGTCAGCAGCAGAACTGGCCATTGGCAGGGGTAATTCCCTGCCCCAATCCGGAAGCCGTGTATCGGTGGATGGATGCAAGTGAAAATCTTGCAGCATGCCGCGCGTTTCGCTGCCCATAAAGGGGAGGTTGTGAATTGAAAGCACCGTTTTTGGCGGTTTCCTGGAAAAGGCCTGAATAAAAGGGATGGAAAGGGCAGTATGCCAGTCGTTGGCGTGCAGGATATCCACTTTCCAATCTAACACTTCCGGAAGCATGGCAGTTGCTTTTGAAAACAGAAGGTATTTCCTGGCGGAATGCTCCAGGTCCAGGTCATACACCTTTGCACTGGCCTTTATCCATTCACTGGATACCAGGTAAACCGTAAGCCCATCCAGCACAGTGGAAAAGACTTGCACGGGGAGCATTTCACGCTTATAGGGTACCGAAAAATCCGCCAGGTGCTGAACCCTGTTCTCCGGGAGCTTGATGCCGGTATAGTAAGGGATCACCAGGCGGATATCGATTGCACGCGTTCCGGTTTCTAGATTGAGGATTGCCTTTGGCAGTGAACCGGCGACATCTCCCAGGCCTCCAACTTTGATAAAGGGGTCAGCTTCAGAAGCAGTGAAAAGGACTGAATAAGCTTCAGGCATGGGTACCCCCATCTCAGGTTAGCATCTCAAAGTAGTCTTCAGAAACCACATCATCCAGGGACAAACCCAGTTCCAGTAACAGTTCTGAGATCAACCTGGATTTTACTTCGGCATCTTTCTGGCTCCAGGTACGGCTCTTGATTTCAGCAAATTTTCCGCCAGCCGGTTTGAGAATCTCATCCAGGTTGATGAAGAATTCCGTTTTCTTGTATTCCACCAGGTAGCGCAGCCGGTCTTTCTCAATTTCATGCTCAGCTGCCGGTTTGAAGTATTCACGGTAGAACCGCAGGCTCTGTGTGGCAGGGGCGAAGAAGCGCGAACGTGAAAGCAGTACCTGGTTTGGATACTTGTGTTCTCTGGCCTGGCCGATATGCGTCAGGCGGCTGCGTACATTGGTTATTTCACCTTGATCGTTGATGAAGTGGTCTTCGCGGTACCGCAATTTCTCTTTTTCTTCATTGTCAAATAAGAAATAAGTGTCATATTCGCGGTAATGGCGTTTTCGGATGACCTTGATTATCTCCGGTTTAGCCAGAAGGGCATCGATGACGGGCTGCCTGTCGGCAACCTTCACTTTTGCCTGGACCTCAAAGCTTTCTTCTTCAATTGCACCACCGATTGCAATCAACTTGGCGTATACTGATTTCTCCCTCTTGATCAGGAAGGTATCGATCTTGCGGGCATACTCCTGGCCTTGCTTCAGCAATTCTTGTTCATCGAGGGTGAGCAGTTCCTTGCTGCGCAGGACAAACTTGCCGTTGATCATGACATCAGTCACATCTGTGGCTTTGGCTGCATACACCAGCTGAGCATACACTCCGTTCGGGTCCCTCTCAAACCGGGGGGCGTTATGGACCGGGTTGGTGTCAACTACGATCAGGTCTGCCCGCTTCCCGGGCTCAAGTGAACCGGTGATGTCCCCAATGTGCATGGCATTTGCTCCCATGCGGGTTGCCATTAGTAGTACAAGCGGCGCCGGCAGGGTGGTGGGGTCGTTGGTGGCGACCTTGGAGATTAAGGCTGCCAGGCGGATTTCTTCGAACATATCCAGGTCGTTATTGGATGCAGGTCCGTCGGTTCCAATGCCGACATTCAGGCCAACCTCAAGCATACGCCGGACAGGTGCGATGCCGGAAGCAAGTTTCAGGTTGGAAGATGGATTGTGAGCCACACCGGCTCCGGCATGCAGCATTGTCCTCATCTCACCCTCATCCACATGGACACAATGGGCAGCCAGCACTTTTGCCTCAAAAATGGTCTGTTTTTTCATGTAGGGGACAACAGGCATGCCCAAATCTTTGCGGCTGTTTTCCTGCTCGAGGGCAGTTTCTGCAATATGGGTGTGCAAGGGGACATCAAACTCAACCGCCAGGGCTGAAGTTGCCCGCAATATCTCTTCAGTGCAGGTATATACCGCATGCGGCGCCACCGAAGGAACAATCAGGGGGTGGCCTTTCCATTCTTGAATGAAATTCCGCGCATACGCCAGTCCTTCTTCGAAACTGGCTGAGTCAGGGGTTGGGAACTTCATGACTGATTGGGCGCATAATGCCCGCATGCCCGCATCAGCTGTTGCCCTGGCTACGTGGTCTTCAAAATAATACATATCTGCAAAAGTTGTCACTCCGCTGCGGATCATTTCAGCGCAAGCCAGGCTGGTGCCCAGGCGCACGAATTCGGGGGACACAAATTCACGTTCGACCGGCATCATGTAGCCCATCAACCAGACGTCCAACCGCAGGTCATCAGCCAGCCCGCGTAAGAGTGTCATGGGGACGTGAGTGTGGGTGTTCACCAACCCTGGCATGAGGACTTTCCCCCGGCAATCAATGGTCTCAACCGGGTTAAATTTTTCCTTCAGGGCTCGTTCATCGCCCACAGCAACAATTGCATCATCCTTGACGGCGACTGCACCGGATGGATACTGGCTCAGGTCTTTGTCCATCGTCAATACGTGGGCGTTGGTCAGTAAATAATCGATAGTTATCTTGTCCATTTGTTGATTATCCTATAAATTTCGCCGTAGAAAATCCAAAATAATATTTTCTGCCCAATGTTGGCCCAGCAGCGGTGACCCGCCGTAGGAACGGGTGTCCGTTTTCCATACCGGTCCATCGATAACACCGACTTCTAAGGTTTGCCGGTCAGCACCAGGGATATAGTTTGCTGTGAGTACCAAAACCTCGGGGTTGGCAGCGGAAAGAGCCCTTGCAGCTGCTTCCAGCATGCCAGGGTACAGCGATTCATCGTGCAGGCTGAATGGTATGCTATTAGCATCAGCATTTAATCGTTTTGCCAGTGTATTTCCCATCCCATGCAAGGCGAGTAAAAGTCCCTTTTGCCTATTTGTCAATTTCTGAATGATGACATCTTCGAGCGTAATACCGTCCGATCCAAATATATTGTCTCCCAACCTTTGCTGAATATCCTCGGCGATTGGTTGGATCAACGCAGCCGCCAGTTCTTTAGAAGCTGCTTTGGCGGTCACACGGATATCAACCTGCCCGGGATGCGCGAGCAACCCGACTGTAGGATTTGCGAGGGTTTCCAGGTCGCCTATCAGGTCATCCACCATCGATTCTCCCAGCCCGGACACATGCAACACCTTTGCCACAATGGTCTGGTTCAGTTGGAATTTATCCTGCAGCAATGGTAATACTGCATGGGTGTACAAATACTCCATCTCCCGCGGAACACCGGGAAGGCTGATCACGATCCGTTTTCCAAATTCCATATAGAATGCAGGGGCGGTACCTACGGGGTTTTCTATTCCCACTGATCCTTTTGGAATATATGCCTGGCGGCGGTTATTCTCTGTGGCATTACGCCCGTAGCGCAGGAAGCGGCTGGTGATTTGCTCCCAAAGTTCCGGGCGGAATTCCAGTTCTGTGCCGGCTGCCATAGCCACTGCCAGGCGGGTTGGGTCATCTACTGTCGGTCCAAGCCCGCCAGTTGTGATGATAATATCCGCCCGGTTTAGGGCTTCCTGGATGGCGCCGGTTATCCGCTGCGGGTTATCCCCGATCAGGGTTGCCCGGTACAGGTCGATGCCTGCGTCCATGGCTGCCCGCGCCAGGTAGCGGGTATTCGTGTCCTGGATTTCACCCAGTAACAACTCAGTACCGATAGCAATAATTTCGATAGATGGCATGGCTGCCCCTTTAATTGAGGTGATGAAGTTTAGCATGAATGGTACAGGTTCGTCAATTAAACGCACCTACCTGCCATGTTTAATTAATGGCATGTCGGGTAAAATGAACTGGTATGAAATCAAAAGCTAAACCGCATTCATCCCCAAACTACAGACAAAGGCTTGCCCGCTGGGGTGAACTCAAAGCAGCTGAGATGTTGGACAGCAAAGGGTACCAGGTCCTGGAAAGGAATTTCCGGACGCCTTACGGTGAAATTGACCTGGTGGCCTTAAAGGATGAGTGCCTGTTGTTTATAGAAGTAAAAACCCGTTCTTCGCAGGTATTCGGGTACCCTGAACAGGCAGTGGACTCACGCAAGGGCTTGCATTTAGTTCAGTGCGCGGAATGGTATATGCAAAACAACCCCGCTGCGGCAGCAAGCTATAGGATTGATGTGGCTGCTTTGACTGTAAACCCGAAGAACTGGGATGAATATTCGCTGGAGTGGTTTGAAAATGCTGTCAGCGAATAAACCGCCCCTGGTTGTTATTGTTGGTCCTACTGCGGTTGGAAAAACTGACCTGGCAGTGCAGCTGGCACAACAATTGAAGACAGAAATCATATCAGCAGATTCGCGCCAAATTTACCGCAAAATGGATATTGGGACAGCAAAACCAGACAAGTCACAGCTGGCACTTGTCCGCCATCACTTGATTGATATCGTCGAACCGGAAGAGACGTACAGCCTGGCTGTATTCCAAAGTCAGGCCAGGGAGATCATTGGGCAGCTGCAAATAATGGGGAAAGTTCCCATGCTGGTAGGGGGTACGGGCCAGTACATCCGGGCAGTGGTGCAGGGCTGGAAGCCGCCAGAACTGAAACCAGACCTGGCATTGCGAAATAAACTCGAGGAAGAAGCTGCCAGGAATGGTGTGGGGGTTCTGCTTGCCCAGCTGCAGGAGAAAGACCCGGTTTCTGCAGAAAGGATCGACCCGCGCAATGTCAGGCGGGTCATCCGCGCATTGGAGGTCACAATACAAACCGGAAGGCCGTTTTCCGGCCAAAGGCTGTTAGAACCGCCGCCTTACAGAGTTGTCCAGATTGGGTTGAACCGGCCGCGTGAAGAGCTTTACCAGCGCATCGATCAGCGGATCGACCAAATGATACAGGCAGGGCTGTTAGCTGAGGTGACAGCGATCTTGAAGGATGGCTGCCCGGAGGATGCTCCATCCATGTCTGCTATCGGTTACCGGGAAATGGTTGCCGTACTGAATGGTAAGATCGGCATGGAAGAGGCAGTGGTCTTGATGAAAAGGGCAACCAGGAATTACATCCGCCGCCAGGCGAACTGGTTCAGCTTGAAAGACGAGGACATCCACTGGTTCAACATGCAGGAAGATACTTTATCACAGGTGGCTGGTTTCCTTACTAAAGAGATATAGGATAAACCTTTCATTTCTTATGTAAACTTATTAAATAGAAAAGAGCAGGCTTTTTTTCAGCCTGCTCTTTGGTCTGTCTTTTGTTACGATCAGTCCTTTTTCAAAGGGGTGCCGCTTTTCTTTTCCACGGGAGGCGGGAAGAGTTTTACGAAATCATCATGGCCGATGGTTTCCACTTCCATTAATTTCTGTGCCACAGCATTAAGCTGTTCGCGGTACTGGGTCAGAATGCTTTTTGCCTGCTCGAATGCATCGTTAACCAGCTTGCGGACTTCCTGATCAATCTTTTCCGCTACTGCTTCAGAATAATCGCGCTGTTCAGAGATTTCCCTACCCAGGAAGATCAATTCTTCCTTTTGACCGTAAACCATTGGTCCCAGCTCTTCGCTCATTCCCAGGCGGGTGACGATATTACGGGCTAGCTGGGTGACACGCTCGATATCGTTGGCAGCGCCAGAAGTGATGTCATCAAAAACGAGGGATTCAGCCGCGCGGCCGCCCAACAGACCAACCATTTCTGCCAGCAGCTTCTTACGCCCGGTGAGTGAACGGTCGTCAACCGGCAGGGCAATCGTGTAGCCGGCAGCCATTCCGCGGGCGACAATGGTGATTTTCTGCACAGGATCTGCCTCGGGCAGGGCATTCATCACGACTGCGTGTCCAGCTTCGTGGTACGCAATGATCAGTTTTTCTTCCTGGTTAATCAGGCGGCTCTTCCGCTCTGGTCCGGCAATCACACGTTCGACAGCTTCTTCTAACTCTGATTGGGTGATGGCGCGCTTGTTGCGGCGGGCAGCCAGGATGGCTGCTTCGTTAATCAGGTTTTCAAGGTCAGCGCCGACAAAGCCGGGAGTTGCGCGGGCTAACACGCCCAGGTCCACTTCGGGGGCGAGGGGTTTGCCTTTAGCATGTACCTTGAGGATCGCTTCACGGCCGCGCACATCCGGCCTGTCCAGCACAACCCGGCGGTCAAAACGGCCGGGACGAAGAAGAGCAGGATCCAGGATATCAGGCCGGTTGGTAGCTGCCATGATAATGACATTGGTGTCGGTATTAAAACCGTCCATTTCAACCAGCATCTGGTTCAGGGTCTGTTCGCGTTCATCATGGCTGCCGCCCAGTCCAGCACCGCGCTGGCGGCCGACGGCATCAATTTCATCCACGAAAACGATACAGGGTGAGTTTTTCTTTGCCTGATCGAAAAGGTCTCTCACACGGCTGGCGCCTACACCCACGAACATTTCCACGAATTCCGAACCTGAAATGGAGAAGAAAGGCACTCCAGCTTCACCGGATACCGCCTTTGCTAGCAGTGTTTTGCCTGTTCCGGGAGGGCCAACCAGGAGGACGCCTTTAGGAATACGTGCTCCCAGGGAGATAAACTTCTGTGGTTCGCGTAGAAATTCGACCACTTCGCGCAGCTCTTCTTTTGATTCATCAACACCGGCGACATCCTCAAATGTAACCGTCGGCTGGTCGCCGCGGAACATGCGGGCACGCGATTTACCGAAGGACATGGCGGCATTATTGCTGCCCTGGGCCTGGCGCATGATAAAGAAGAAACCGGCACCTAGGATGATGAACGGCAGAATATAACCAATTGTTGAGAAGATTCCTACCAGTTGGCTGGGTGCTTTGATTTCAATCCTGATCTGGTCAGGATGAAGCTGGTCAGCCGTGACACCAAGCTGCATCAGTTGTTCAATGAGCGTGGCAGTCGGTTCCTTAGTAGAGGTACCTTGTTTTCCTTCTTCACCGTAATAAATGGTTAGTTTATCTTCGTTTTCCACAATTCTGGTGATTTGGCCGTTCTTAACGCCTTCTGCCACCTCATTGATCGACAGGGCTTGCGTGCTGCTCTCGTTTTGACCGTAGTTGTATACCAGTAATGCCACGATCGCAACAAAAAGCAGCAAGTATATCAAATAGGATTGGTTTCGTTGATTCACAAATTCCTCCAAGTCCACAAAGAATCATTGTGGAACATCAAATGGCATTATACCAATCTCTGCAAGCGGTTGGTAGCGTATTTAGAAAGTTTGCAGCTTATTTTAGAAATTTCTTACAATTGATTACCGGATCGGTCAGGAAAGCATCTGGATGGTCTTCTTGACCTGGGCAACATGGTTTTGATCGTGCGTCACAATGAAGCTGACTAGTTCATGGAAAGTGGTTGGACCGAAGATAGCATGGCGCAAAGACTTGTTCCATGTGGAAAGAGGTAATTTATTGAGGTGATCAATGATTTGCAGGCGCGCTTTTAGAAAATCCTGCAGGGCGTTTTGCCCATTCTGATGGATGTAATCCATCTCTTCAGCCCAGGAGTCAGTTTCAATTCCGGGGATAAATGCATCCGCTTCTGAGAGAACGCGCTGGATCCGCGGAAGGTTGACTTCACGGTCTACATCCCGAAGGTGGCTGAGGATTTCATTCATCGCCCACTCTGCCGGTTCAGGGCGTTTGCTCCATAAATCATTTTCCAAGTCCTTGACCAGGGTTTCCAGGGCAGCTGGTGTGGCATTCAATACTGCAAGCATGGCTTCAATCGTTGTAAAGTCATTTTGAAAGTCTTGTTGAGAAATCTGCCGCAGCCATGCATGCGCTTCCGTCAGGCTTCCCTGGCTGGATAGCGGATGCTTGTTTGTTTTGTTTTGGTCTGCAGGATCACATACCAGAAAAGTGGGTATCCCAAGCAATTCAGCTGGCTGAATATCCTGTTCCATATCGTTCCCGATCATTACAGCTGGATATTCCGGCCAGCCTAATTGTGCCAGTAATTCAGCATAATATGCCGGGTTCGGTTTAACAAAATGAAAATCCTCATATGTGGATACCAGGCTGAAAGGGTATTGGTCTGCTGGTAAACCTGCCCAGGTCAGCCGTTGCAGTGTGGCTGTGCGCGGGAAGAAAGGACTGGTGGCTATCACTACCTGGTGTCCATCAGCCATGACTGCTTCAATGAGCGCTTTGGCTTCCGGTAACCTGGCAGTAATTTCCTTCAGCCCGGCAAATTCATTTTCATAAAAGGACTGGATCGCAGGATTGATTTCTGATTTTGCAACGCCAATTGAGGGGTAAAAAAGTGCATCAAATGATTCTTCCAGTGTCTTTACCGGGGTATCCTTGGTAAACATGCCCGTGTAAGTCGCTTTGAACATCTGATCGCCGAAACCAGCTGGATCTTGTGGCCAGACTCTCGCTGAAAGGGATCGAAAATATGCCGGAATAAAAAGGTGTTCGTTTGTGGCCAACAAAGTACCATCAAGGTCGAATAATACGGTTAATCTCAACGCTCATCTCCGATAGTGAAAGCAACTGAACCATGGCAATGACCGCAGCCGATGTATGGATTTTCAACTTGCGAGTGAACTTTGGTACAGTAAGCTGTTACATTTACTTTTCTTCCGATTCCCAGGATACCTGGTTTGACTTCACCTGCGAGCGTCATTTTATCGCAGCCGTTAGCGAGCAATATCCCCGGAACAGGACATGTCTTACACAGGTCAGCTTTCCAACTTCGCGGTGGTTTTTCGTCCCCGATGAGGTTGCATTTCTCAATATTCCTTCCCCGGTAATAATCACCGAAGAAGTATGTGCATTCCTTGCCTGCTGGTGTGCGCATAGTTTATTTCCATTATTTAAAATGCTATCCCCAAAGGGGATAGCGGCATAGGAATTCCTTTACGAGTTAACCCGTGTGACATATCCACCCGTACGGGTATCGATCCGGATGACGTCACCAGTGTTTACAAAATAGGGAGTGGAAACTTCGAGCCCGGTTTCGACTTTAACTTTCTTGGTTACACCGGTAGCAGTATCCCCTCTGACTGCCGTCTCAGCTTCTATCACCTGCATATCAACAGTTGTTGGGAGCTCAATGTCAACTACTTCCTCACTGTAGAAAGTAAGTTTGACTTCCATGTTCTCTTTTAAGAAACCAATATACTCATCAATAGTGGTCTTGTGAACAGGGGTCTGTTCGTATGATTCAACATCCATAAAATAATACAGGTCACCGTCGGTATACAGGTAAGAGCTCATCCGGTGGTCCAAGCGAACATCCTGAACACGGTCGCCCGATTGGAAGGTTTTTTCCAGGGTAGTTTCGGTACGAAGGTCGCGGGCTTTGATCCGGATGGTGGCATTGCCGCGGCCGGGTTTATTATGACTGTATTCAAGAACTTTATACAGGCTGTTATCGAGTTCGAATGTTACGCCCTTACGGAGATCATTTACATCAATCATGGTATCTTCCTTTTCTTTATAAATGCAACGTCCAATTATAGTCCACGTACTAGCCTGAGGCAAGAGAAAAAAACAGGCTGCCTATCCATCTGGCAGCCTGTTACATGGCTTTTCAAACTTAACCAATATTCGGTTCGATTAGCCCATAAGTGCCATCGAGGCGCTTGTACAGGATGTTGATCTTGCTGGTGTTTGCATTGTAGAAAACGAAGAAGTTTTCGTGTCCGAGTAATGCCATTTGTTCCAGGGCTTCATGCTCGTCCATAGGAACCAGAGTGAAGGATTTTCGCCTTGCAATAACAGGCCCTGCTGTTTCTTCTTCAACAGCCGGTTCTTCCACCACAAGGGATGCAGGGGTGCCATCCCCGCGGCCACGGACGCGTTTTCCTTTGAACCTTTCGATTTGCCTGCCGATCTTGTCAAGTGATTTGTCCACCGCTTCAAAAATATCATCAGCACGTTCCTCTGAGCGGAGAATGAATCCCCTTCCGCGGATTGTAATTTGGGCGATATGGCGGTCATTTGCACTGCGGGCAGATTTTACAAATGCAAGGTCCACCCTGGTTTCATCTATGTTCGGGAGATAACGGTCCAGCTTGGAGACTTTCTTATTGATGTACTCACTAATCTGTTCGGTTAATTCAATATTACGGGTATAAATGTCTACTTTCAATGTCATATTAGCCTCCTGATAAAGTTGGTTGGGCATTGGGTTGGAAACCCAGTATTTTTAGTTGGTCGAGTGAATCTTGGCTCAGGATTGCCCTGGCGAGGGTAACCGCAAAAACCTGACTGGCACCTGCGTTGATCAATGCTTTACTGCACTCATTCAAAGTTGCGCAGGTAGTGGCGATATCATCAACTAGCAGAACACATTTCCCTGAAACTTGCTCCGGGTTTGCTACAAATGCATTCTCCACATTGGCTTTCCGCTGCACTGCATTTTTACCAACCTGTGACCCAGTTTGCTTGATCCTTCTAACGGCATCTGACGCAAACGGAATATTGAGCAGCCAGGCAAGGGGCTTTGCCAGTAATTCTGCCTGGTTGTAACCCCGGTTCTTCTTATGTTGGGGTGCAAGCGGTACTGCAATCACTTGATCAACACTCCATTGATTTGATTCTACAAGATTCAGGAGCTTAAATGCAAATATTTCACAAACTCCTATATCATGCCGGTACTTAATTTGGAGAACAGCTTTTCGTAAGGGCCCGGTATAAGAACCCAGCGACCGGAGAGTAGAAAAAGCCGGGTTTTCTGCCTTGCAGTTATTGCACTTTCCCGGTCTGGAAACCGATTGGTTGCAGACTGGGCAAAAGGGCAATGGAATAGCTTGTATTTCTTTTTCGCAGTCTGGGCACCAGCGGAAACCAAATTTACCGCACCCTGTACANNGCTGGATGGGTCGTGCGACCTGCCAGCAAATTGACCATTTACTCTGGCCCTCTATCTAAACATATCTGCGAGTGTTGATTGGAACAGGCGGATAGCTGCCGGTGTGAGCAGGACAATCACCAGTGATGGGAAGATAAGCAAGGTCATCGGGATCAGCATTTTTATTGGCGCTTTGTGCGCTTCTTCTTCTGCGTGCTGCCGGCGGCGGATTCGCATCTGGTCGGCCTGGATCCGCAGCACTTTTGCCAGGCTGACTCCCAATTGTTCACTCTGGATTACTGCCGCCACAAAACTGGTCAGCTCCGAAATGCCAACCTTATCTGCCATGTCTCTCAGGGCATCTCGCCGGAGTTTTCCGAGCTGAACTTCTCTTAAGACCCGGGCAAATGCCAGCGATAACTCAGTCTGCCATTTCTCGGTTACTTTTTGCATGGCAGAGTCAAAACCGAGACCGGCTTCGACACAGATTGTTAATAAGTCCAGCGCATCCGGCAGTGCGCGCCGGACTGATTTTTGCCTGCGGCTGATCCTGCTTCCCAGCCATAGGCGCGGGAAGAAGAAGCCAACCATACCAAAGACAATCACAAGAAGGAGCACGGTACCAAAAGGCCTTTTGGTTTGGCCAACGGTAAATACGAGCAGGATCAGCCCACCGAAAAGGATCATTGCCAGAAATTGGAGGGCAAGAAACAGCGGAGGATCCATTCTGCCGGGGTTGCCGGCACGTTCAAGCTGCAGCGAAATGGAATTCAGGGCGTTTTGTGGAGTAAATTTAATTGCAATTTCACCCATTTTTCGGGCAACGGGATAGATTACCCTCTCGGTGAAGGGGCGAGACATCTCTAGCTTTTCAAGGTCAACCGCTTCGCCTTTTTGAATGAAATCAGCAAGGCGGTCCTGCAGGAGGTCTTCTTCGGTATCCTTAGGGGCGCGCAGCCCGACGTATACCAGCACCCCTCCAATGATTAGAATGATAAGCAGAAGAATTAGAACGCCAGTCATATTGGACTCCTGGAATACAGGTCAGACTTCAATGTCTGCAAGTTTATTCATAGCAATGTAGCCTAAGATAATCAGAACCAAGGACACTCCCAATGCAATATACCCGCAAATCCCGCTGCTTTCCTTAAAGAATTCCATCATGTATGGACGGTTCACCAGGTAAAGGATGCCAATCACAATCAACGGCATGAAGGCAAGGAACCTACCAGAGTACATAACTTGTGTGGTCAGGACCCTGATTTCGCCTTTTATCCTTACCCTTTCACGGATTGTGTACGAAATAGTATCCAAAATTTCTGCCAGGTTGCCGCCTACTTCGCGCTGTACGTTGATAGCAGTGATGATTAAATCCAGGTCATCGCTGGGAATACGGCGCAGCAAGTTTTCCAGCGCCTTTTCCATCGATACACCCAGCTGCATTTCCTGCACAACCCGGCGGAATTCATCACTGATGGGAGAAGGAAGCTCCTTACTTACAGATTCCATTGCCTGCATGGTGGAATAACCCGCTCGCAGTCCATTCACCACCAGGTTCAACATATCACTCAACTGGTCATTAAACCGAACCAGCCTGCGCCTTTTTTGGCTGTTCACATACATGCCGGGCAGGAAGAAACCAAGCACCCCGCCAGCAATAGCCAGGACAATGGATCTGTTTCCCAGGAAATACCCAAACAAACCAATCAAGACAACCAAAATGACCAGCAGAGCCAGGTATTCGCCGCTTTTCATCTTAATATCAGCCTGCGAAAGGTTCCTTCGAATCCTGTCTCCAAGGCTTGAACCAGCTACCCTCTGGTCGATCCAGGTGGTTAATCTGCCTGTACTTTGATCACGCTCTTCAACAGGGATGGTCTTATCTGCATACTTCTCCAGGCGTTCATCAACCAGCGACCTGTCTCGGCGCACCGAAACTGCAATGCCAATGATCAGCAGGAGCAGTGCAAGAACACCGCCAACACCTATTATGAGAAGTGGACTGAGGTTCATTCATTTACCTCTGGTTATCTTCGTACACCAATCCCGAATATGCTTGGAGGCAGGTTGATGCCTGATGCTTCAATCTTCTCCATGAACTTAGGCCGCAAACCGGTCGGGCGGAGTCTGCCAAGAATCTGCCCATTGTCAATTCCGGTTTGTTCAAAAGCAAACAGCTCGGTCATAGTAATAATGTCGCCTTCCATGCCGACAACTTCTTGAACGGAAGAGATCTTGCGGGTACCATCGCGCAGCCTCTCCTGGTGCACAATCAGGTCAATGGCTGATGCTACTTGCTCGCGAATTGCCCGTACGGGTAATTCCATGCCTGCCATCATCACCATCGTTTCAAGGCGGGCCAGGGTGTCGCGCGCGCTGTTGGAGTGCAAGGTAGTCATTGAACCATCATGACCAGTGTTCATCGCCTGGAGCATATCAATGGCAGCTTCATCACGAATTTCGCCTACGATGATCCGGTCTGGTCTCATACGCAAGGCGTTAACCACCAGCTGACGGATAGTGATCTCGCCTCTATTTTCAATATTTGGGGGGCGCGATTCCAGGGTAACGACATGCTCCTGTCGTAATTGGAGCTCGGCTGCATTTTCGATGGTGACAATGCGTTCGTCAGCCGGGATGAACCCTGAAAGGATATTCAGAAGGGTAGTTTTCCCAGAACCGGTACCACCGGAAATGACAATGTTTAACCGGGAAGCCACGCAGGCTCTTAAGAATTCGATTACTTCTGGGGTGGATGTACCGAATTCCACCAGTTGGTCAACTGTGATGGGATCGCGCGCAAATTTACGGATGGTGATCACAGGCCCGACCAGGGAGATGGGTGGAATGATCACATTTACACGGGAACCATCCGGCAGGCGGGCATCAACGTAAGGGCTTGATTCATCCACCCGGCGTCCAATGGGTGCAACGATGCGGTCAATGATCCGCATGACATGGGCATTAGATTCAAAACTCAACGGCACACGGTAGATTTTGCCTTTACGCTCAATATAGATGTTTTTAGCACCATTTACCATCACCTCGGTTATTGAGTCATCTTCCAGCAGGGGCTGGATAGGTCCTAGACCGAGGATTTCAGCTGAGATCTGTTCAAAGAGGCGGTTCCTCTCAGGCCGCGTCAAGATGATATTTTCTTCGTTGAGGATCGATTCGAACAATTCCTGGATCGTGACCCTTACCTCGTTGGTTTTTGTCACGTCCATCCCTGGATCTAGACCGGCAATCAGCTTGTTCTGCACCCTTGTTTTGAGGTCCTGGTAAGTGTCCTGCCCGATTGAGGAAGGCGGTGCGCTGATACGGCGTGCTTGCAGAGAAGGAGGTTGAACAGGGGGTTTTACAGATTGCACAGGCGTAGAAGGGGTCTCGCCTGAAGTCCGGACTTCACCATTTTGAATTCTTTTGAGGATGGACATAGAAGATCTCCTGCAATACCCCGGTTATAGAGTCCCTTCCAGGCTGCCAAGTTTCTGTTTTACAAGGTCAGCGAGGGTAGCCATGCTGCGGATAAAGGGATGTGCTTTATTTTCCAAATAAAGCGGCACTCCCCGGTTAATAGAATTACTGATGAAACGGTCATCAAGGGGAATGGATAGGACGACATCCTGTTTCAGGTTGCTCGCAATACGGTCTGGCATTATCATAACCCTGCGGTCAAATTTGTTCAGGATGAACAGAATTCTAGATCGGGAAATCCCCAGTGCATCTGCAAGAGCCAGGAAAGTGCTGGCATTCTTGATTGCTGGGATATCCTGTGTGGTGACAAGCAGGATTACGTCGGCAACATCCAGCGCAGTTTGCACTGCATCACACAGGTACGGGGTTGTATCAATAATGATGTAGTTGTACAGGTTCCGCATATAAGTTAACAGTTTGCCAAACTGGTCGCCTGTCACTTTTTCTGCCAGCTCTGGTCTCGGCGGTGCAGCCAGGATATACAAACCGGTTTTTTCCTGGCGGGCAATTACCTCGTCAATGATTTCCGGATCCAATTCTTCTGAGTGGACGGTTAAATCCAGGACCGAATTTTTTACCTGTTCATTCAGGAAAACCGGAATATCTCCATACTGCATGCTGCTGTCCACCATCACCACTCTATTTGCCGATGCATCCAGCGCCAAACCAAGGTTTGTGGCAATGGATGTGCAGCCTGTACCACCCTTTGGGCTGTAGATGGTGATGATTTTGCCATTAACTGCCTGTGGGCTAAAACCTGTTACCCCGGGGGCTGAGGCGAGCTGCAAATTCAGGTTGTACTTGGACTGTTCTTCCCTGGCAAGGTCGCCGGCACGGTGGACGGCTAAGGTCAATTCATCAATAGTGGGCGGTTTAACCAGAAAATCGCGCGCCCCAACCAGCATTGCCCGCCGCATATATTGCAAATCATTTTGTACGGAGAGGATGATCACCTGGCAGTATGGGACTTTTTTGCGGATCCCTTCAGTAGCCTGAATGCCGTCCATATCTGGCATGTTGATATCCATCACGATTACATCAGGTTTCAGCCGGGCTGCCAGTTCGATGGCTTCATATCCACCGCGGGCTTCACCTACTACTTCAATAGCAGCGTCAAATTGAAGCAGCCTTTTCAGGTTCTCCCGAGTTTCGGTGATGTCATCGACCAACAGGACCCTAATTTTATCCTGAGGTGCCATAACTCTCTCCGTTAGAGCATTTTATTGTCTGCATAGTGGGCACTATTGCCCGTTTTCTAACGATGGGTAGATCATCTCATCAACCCTGGGTTGAATCCCGTAAGGGAGTTTGGCAGGGTATGGGATACCATACTGCTCCATGAGGAATTGGAGTGTAACCGCTTCGGTCGGAATACGCTGGTCATCACCTGCTCCCCTTAAAGCCAGGTTCAATTGGGCTCCTGAAAGCATCAGGTAATTGAGGGTAACAGCATCCTGTGGTGACACGATCAAAGTAATAATATCCGGGTTTACATACTCTGGGGTAACTGTACCTTCCCCCTCTACTTCTGGCGCTGGGGTTGGAGTCGGAGCGGGACCCATTACCAGTTCACCCTCCGGGAAATTGCCAACCCAGAGTACAACCACATCCTGGATGAGTGTCTGGCTGATCAACCGCGGGCGCTGGGCTTCGGAGGGAATAACATACAACGCCTGGTTGAGGGTGGTATCAATTACTGTCCGGCCCGTCATCCCGCTCACCAATTCACCGCCCTGGATAACTGCCGTACCCAGGTTCGCTTCGCCCAGAGGACCGCCTGGAAGCAAAATGACGCCTGAATTATTCGGGAGGATCGTTTGGAACTCAGCATCCATATCAACGAGCAAGAGTGATCCAATGATGTTAACATGGTCGCCAGGCTGAAGCGCATATGCAACGGAGGTCAACCGGCTGATTGGAATGGACACGGCAACCATACCGCGTGGAATGAGGTAGGAGGCATACGAGCCGGCAGGCGAATCAGTGATCAGCGCTGGTGTCAGGGGGGTTCCTTGTGCCAGGTCAAATTTTGCCCGCTTGTCCAGAATGTTAACGACCTGGTCTTCGGTGAAGAATAATCCCTCGGTAAGGCTGGCGCGTGGGTATTCCACAAATAAGATCAGGTCTTGTGAAATTTGGGTGCCGTGCGTTACTGGCTGTGCCAGGACAGCGATCTTGACCAGGTCAGTAGCGGGGATAGGTGTGGGTTCGCTGCTGGCTGAAGGCGTGGGAAAGATTTGATCCCTGAGCAGCACTACGGCTGCAACCACCAGCAGAATAAGCAATAAGGCAACTAAAATGAAAATGCGTCCTGTTTTTCTTCCACCTGCAGCCATAGTATCCTCCTTGGAATTGGAGATTCATTCCTAATCGGTATTATATAACAAATTAATATTATGCAACCAAC
>DHHC01000003.1 GCA_002403095.1 Leptolinea sp. UBA4782 | reverse complement strand
CTATGGGAATTTGATACAGTAACTATAAGGGGGAAAGTTAACACTTTTATTAGCAATTTTTACTGAAATTCATTTATCAGCGACATAGCTGCTTCTATTGTGTTATATAATACGTTAACGTATCAATCAACTGCCTGAGCAATCCAATTTGGAGGACAAATGAAACGCCTGATTTTTCTTGTTGTTGTGCTGACCTTCGTACTGGCACTGGTGGGATGTAAACCAGTCACCAATCACCTGGATGACATTAAAACCGCCGGAAAAATTGTTGTGGGAACTTCTGCAGACTACCCGCCTTTTGAGTTTGTAGATGAAGCCGGAAACATGACAGGCTTTGATGTTGACCTGATGAACGAAATAGGCAAGCGCATGGGTGTAACCGTTGAATGGAAGGACATGCCTTTCGACAGCCTGGTTGCCTCCGTCCAGGAAGAAAAACTGGATATGTCGATTGCTGCTTTCAATTATGATGAAGACAAAGATAAGTCAGTGGACTTTTCGGATGCCTACTATACCAGCGAAGATGCGTTTATAGTGCCGGAAGGTTTTGCTGGCGACCTGTCCGTCCCCGAAAACCTTGCCAACTTCAAAGTGGGCGCCCAATCTGGAACCACCCAGGAAGGCTGGATTCTTGATAACCTCATTGGTACCGGTTTGATGGATGCAGCAAATCTCATGAGCTACGAACGGGTAGACCAGGCAGCCCTGGACCTGCAGGCAGGCAGGATCGAGGTGTTGATGGCGGATTACATCCCGGCACAGGCGATTGAGAGCCAGTTTGGCGGCATGAAGATTGTGTATCATGGTGTACTCTCTACAGGGCCGGTAAACATTGTCGTTCGTGAGGGTGATGCTGAAGTACAGGCAGAAGTGAACCGCATCATCAAAGAGTTACAGGATGAAGGGTTCATTGACGAGCTGGCAAAGAAATATTTAAATAATTAACAATCGCTGAAGGTAATCAGGGGATAACGCTGGTCTTACACGAGAGCGGCGTTATCCCCTAGGTTTTTATAAGGGCAAGGCGGAATCAATCCGATCCTGAAACAGGAGGCGAGAGGGAATGGATGTTGCCAGCTTTCTGAAATACATTGCGTCAGGAACTGCATATACCATAGCAGTGACCTTGATCGCTCTTCCTTCAGGGCTGGTGATTGGCACGCTGTTTGCGCTGGCAAATGTTTATGGGGGAAAGGTTATTCAACGCCTGACCGCGCTTTACAGCACTATAATGCGCGGCTTGCCGCCGATTGTACTGCTTTTCATCCTCTACTTTATCGTTTCGGGAAGTATCAATCTCTCACCTTTTTGGGCAGGTTCGATATCGCTTGGGATTGTTACCAGCGCTTACCAGATGGAAATCATCCGGGGGGCGATCCTGTCTGTAAGCGGCGGGCAGATGATGGCTGCGCGCGCAATTGGGATGAACAAAATACAGGCGATCCGCTACATCATTCTGCCGCAGACCGTGCGGCTGGCGATACCGCCCTGGTCGAACGAGGCGGCAATTGTCATTAAAGATTCTTCACTGGTTTATGCCCTGGGAGTGCCTGAAATCCTACGCAGGGCTCAGCTAATCAGTGCCAGCACACAGGAACCCTTCCTGGCATTCACTGCTGCAGCATTGATCTATTTCATCCTGGTATTTGTTACCAACCGTTCACTGGATGCGCTTGAGCGCCGGCTGCGCATCCCTGCGAATCCATGACCGGGAGGCAGGTATGTCGAAACCAATCCTTACTATTAAGAACCTGACAAAAAAATACGGAGAAAATGTCGTCTTCCATGACATTAACCTTTCCGTTAATGAAGGCGACACCATTGTGATCATTGGACCGAGCGGGACAGGGAAAAGCACCCTGCTGCGCTGCATTAATCTGCTTACACGATCGGATGCAGGGGAAATTTGGCTGGACGACAAAGAAATCACCTGTAAAGAGTGTGATGAGGACAAGGTGCGGCAGCATATCGGGATGGTTTTCCAGAATTTCCTGCTGTTCAACCACCTGACTGCGCTGGAAAATGTGCGCCTGGGGCTGACCCGGGTGAAGCACATGAATCCTGCAGATGCACAGTTAAAAGCCATGCAGGAATTAGAACGTGTGGGTTTGCTAGACCGGGCAGGGCATTACCCCGGGCAGCTCTCTGGAGGGCAGCAGCAGCGGGTAGCGATTGCACGCGCCCTTGCAATGGACCCGCGGGTGATGTTATTTGATGAACCGACTTCAGCGCTTGACCCCGAGTTAATCGGCGAAGTGCTTGAAGTAATGCGCAAACTTGCATTAGAAGGCATGACCATGCTGGTTGTGACGCACGAAATGGGCTTTGCACGCGAGGTTGCGGACCGGATCGTGTTCCTGGAGAAGGGCAGTGTCGTGGAAGAAGGTTCACCTAATGACCTCTTCTATCATCCCAAGAATGAGCGCACACGCGAATTCCTGTGGAAGATCACTGAGTTGTACGGGAAAAAGGATACAGAGCAAGGAAATGGTTAGCTGGTTCAACATCTTTAGGGAGTATCTGCCCAGCTTTCTGCAGGGTGCTGCAGTCACCCTTGAGTTGACTGCAGTAGGCCTGCTGATCGGCTTTGTGCTTGGGTTGGGACTGGCGGTTGCAAGAACCTACGGCCCAAAGTGGCTGAGGGTGATTGCCATCGGCTATCTTGAGCTGTTTCGCGGCACCCCGCTCCTGGTGCAGCTCTTCCTGATCTATTATGGTCTGCCGTCTCTGGGGTTGACCCTTTCCCAAACCCTTTCCGCTTACCTGGCGCTGGGGTTGAACAGCGCTGCTTACCAGGCCGAATACTTCCGGGGGGCAATCCAGTCCATTGGCGAATCGCAAATGACAGCGGGGCGTGCGATCGGCTTGTCGCGCTGGAAGACGATCTGGTACGTCATCCTGCCCCAGGCGCTCAGGCTGGTGATCCCGGCCTGGTCAAACGAACCGATTTCACTGTTGAAAACCACGGCGGTCGTCTTCCTGATCGCTGTACAGGACCTGATGGCAAAAGCCAAGCGTGCTGCCACCGACACGTACGATCCAATCAGCAGCTACCTGGCTGTGGCTGTGGTTTACCTGGTTATGGTGTTTATTCTGAATGAAGTCCTGAAATACCTGGAGCGGAAAAGCCGCATCCCGGGATTTGAAATGGAATCAAAAAAGACCTGAGTATTCTTTCACCAGCCGCATAAGCACCGGCAGGTCAATATTGCTGCCGCTGATAACCACTGTAGCCGGACCGTCCGGCACGACTTTGCCTGACAGCAGGGCAGCAACGCCAACTGCGCCTGATCCTTCGACAATCAGGTGGTGCTCCTTGTAGAGAAAAACAATTGCCTTGCCGATCTCTTCCTCACTGACCAATGCAGTATGGTCAACCAGCTGCTGGCATAGAAAAAAAGTGTACTGGTTGGTGATCCCCAGGCCGCCTTTCAATCCATCTGCAAGGGTTTCCTCTTCCGGCAGGGTGAGCACTTTGCCTGCTTCCAGGCTGCGAACCATGACCGGAGCTCTTTCCATGCTGACCCCCCAAATGGAGGCTGGCGGGTTCTGGTTCCTGGCAACGATCCCAATCCCGGAACCCATTCCGCCGCCTGAAAGCGGGAAAATGATGTGGCGGGTGGCTGGAGCATCCTCAAATATTTCTAAGGCAATTGTTCCCTGTCCTGCAATGATTTGCAAGTTATCAAATGAAGGGATGTGTACCAGGTTGTGTATCCGTTCATATTCAACGGCTGCAGCTTCGGCTTCATCGTAACAATCTCCGGTTACCATGGTTACTGCACCGGTTTTCCGGATCGCTTCGACCTTGTTGATGGGTGTATGAACCGACAAGAAAATGGTTGCAGGGATCCCCAACCGGGCAGCAGTGTATGCCAGTGCCCGGCCGTGATTGCCGCTGGATACGGTGATCACCCCGCGCTGCTTTTCCTCAGGGCTGAGCTGCAGCAGCCGGTTGGTTGCCCCACGTATTTTAAAGGAACCTGTCGGCTGCAGGCATTCCAGTTTAAGAAATACTGGCACTGCGCATTTTTCGGAAAGAAAGCGGGATGGAATGAGAGGGGTGTGCAGAATGTAAGGGTTGATGCGCTGGCTGGCAGCCTGAATATCATCAACTGTGACTGAAATACGGGTATCTGGATGCGTCATTGGGTACCTGCTAAAAGTTATCCTGTAAATTATAAACTTCTTTCGAAAAAGCAGCTTGACCTTCCATGTTAGAATAAATGTAAGGTTACCCTATGGAAACGAAACCCTCTCTTGCCCTGGTGACAGGTGCCGCCCGCAGGCTGGGAAAAGCGATCGCGCTTGGACTTGCTCAAGAAGGCTATGCAATCGGCCTGCACTTTAACCGCTCTGAAAATGAGGCTGAAGAAACTGCCCGGACGATCAGAGAACAGGGTGTGCCGGTTTTCCTTTTTCAGGCAGATTTAAGCGATCCTGTCCAGATAAAATCAATGTTTTTAGAAGTTGATGCGGCCGGACTTGACCTGAAGGTACTTATCAATTCTGCTTCTATGATGAAACCCGGTAAGGTTGGGCACATTTCGCCTGAAGACTGGGATGAAACCTTAAATATCAACCTGCGCGCGCCGCTGCTGTGCATCCAGGAAGCTGCCAGCCGAATGCATGCTGGCGGGGTAATCATAAATTTGACAGATACCGGGGCAAGTAAAACCTGGACTAATTTTAGCGCCTACACCGTAAGCAAAGCGGGGCTTGAAACGCTCACCAGGCTGAGTGCCAGGGCTTTTGCACCATCTGTCAGGGTGAACGCAATTGCTCCGGGTTTAATACTGCCTTCACCGGATACATCACCGGAGGAATGGGAAAAGCTTGTCAATAAAGTGCCAGTCCGAAAGGCAGGCAGTGAGCAGGACATTGTCAGGACGGTGCTTTTTCTGGTCAAGAACGGGTATATTACTGGAGAGATCGTCCATGTTGACGGCGGGTACGGGTTAGTATGAACAGCGATAAACAAAAAAGACTCCCGTCAGGTCTGGCTGGATGGATGATGTATTATTCCCGCCCTTGGACCCTGCTTGCAGGTGCTGCTTTTTCGTTCCTGGGGATCGGGGTGCTGGATTACCTTGGCCCGGGTGTGGATTGGGATATCTTCTGGCTTGGGCTTGTGCTTGTTTTGAGTTTGCAAGTTAGCAGCTCTTACCTGAAAGCCCACTTCGACCAGATTGATGTGACCTACAAAGGGAAATGGATTGTTGCCCAAAACCCCGAAACAGAAGGCTTTGTCAAGCTGCCGCGCCAGATATTCCTGCTGGCCGGGTTAACCGCCCTCACGGCAGCTGCAGTTTGTATTGTCATTCTGGGAAGTATTCACAGGTTATCGGGCGGGACGTATATCCTGCTCGGGATTGCTTTCTTGATCGCGCTATTCTTCGGTGTTCCGCCAATCCGGCTGGCATATACCGGTTGGGGAGAAATCAGCCAGGCAGTCCTGCTGGCTGTGGTGATTCCTGCCCTGTCCTACTTGCTGCAAACCGGGGAATTGAACCGGGTTTTATCCATGCTGACCTTTCCCCTGGCGCTGCTGGTGCTGGCGCTATTCCTGGCGCAATCGTTTGAACACTATGGAAAAGGCAGCTATCTGGAACGCGGCAGCCTGCTGGAAAGGATCAACTGGCAGAAGGGGTCTTTTGTCCATAATATCCTGGTACTGGCAGCATACCTGCTTGTCATGCTGGCAGCATTGATGGGGCAGCCCTGGTCGCTGATCTGGCCGATGCTGCTCAGTCTGCCTCTTGCCGCTTTCCAGGTGTTCCAGATGGTGCGCATTACCAGCGGCGCCAAACCAGACTGGCGGCTGCTGCGCCTGACTTCATTTGCCACAGCAGCGGTAACGCTATACTCCATAATTATTACATTATTCACAGGATAACCATGCCGGAATTTCTCACCTTGCAACCACCTGAACAGTCATTTACGCTCTTGCTGAACAACCTTCCCGAGTTCCACCCAGGCATTGAGGTTGTCCCTGTTGTAACCGCGTTGAACCGTGTTACTGCTGAGGCGATCAATTCCCCGGAAGACAGCCCGCCGTTCCACCGCAGCACGGTCGATGGGTATGCGGTGAAGGCTGCCGATTCTTTCGGCGCCAGTGACAGCTTGCCGGCTTTTTTTCGCCTGGTTGGAGAGGTACCCATGGGTGCCATGCCGGAGTTTGCGGTCGAACCGGGTGAGGCGGCTTTAATCCACACCGGCGGTGCACTGCCTGAAGGGACCGACGCGGTTGTGATGCTGGAACACACCCAGTTGTTGCCGCCTCAGGATCTGGAAGTGTACAAAGCAGCCGGGTTGCACGAAAATGTTGTCCGTAAAGGGGAAGACTTGAAGACTGGTGACCTGGTTTTTCCAGCAGGGATCAAGCTTGAGCCAGCCCAGCTCGGCGGCTTGCTGGCGCTGGGTATTGAAAAGGTTAAAGTGTACCGGCAGCCAAGGGTGGCGATCCTCTCCTCAGGCGATGAAGTGGTTCCGCCCGAGGTAACACCCCGGCCAGGCCAGGTGCGGGATATCAACAGTTACTCACTTGCAGCGCTGGTAACCAGGTATGGCGGACTGCCGGAAGTGAAAGGGATTGTCCCGGATGATCCAGGTATCCTGGAAGGTATGCTCAAGCAAGCCCTTACGGAGGCTGACCTGGTGGTTATCACCGCAGGTTCATCGGCAAGCACCCGCGACCTGACATCCGAAGTGATCAACCGCTGCGGCAAACCGGGTGTGATGGTGCATGGCATCAACATCAAACCCGGCAAACCGACCATTTTCGCAGTGTGTGATGGTAAACCGGTAGTCGGTTTGCCCGGCAACCCGGTCAGTGCGCTGGTGATCGCACGCCTGTTTGTCAGCAGGCTGGTTAGCCGGCTGGCTGGGCTGAACATCAGCCTGCCTTCTGCAGGATACCAGGCTGTCCTTACTACAAACATTGCCTCCCAGGCTGGCAGGGAAGACTGGATCCCGGTGACCCTGCGGCAAGGGGATGGCAGGCTTGTTGCTGACCCGATTTTCTATAAAAGCAGTTTGATTTTTACCCTGGCCGGGGCTGACGGGCTGGCTTTCATCCAGGCTGATGCCACCGGACTGAATGCCGGTGACCAGGTTTTTGTTTTGCCTCTCTAAACAGGAAGAACACATGAGCGGTGTTTACTTACATGATATTCCTTTAGATACTGCCTGGAATGCTTTGACCGGTATGCTTCAGCAGGCTGGTCTCTGGCGGGTGCTGGGAAAAGAACAGGTTCCGCTGGATGAACAGGCTACAGGAAGGGTGCTGGCAGAGCCTGTTTGGGCACAGATCTCCTCCCCCCATTACCATGCTTCGGCAATGGACGGTTTTGCGCTGCGGGCAGAAGATACAACAGGAGCCATGCCTACCAGCCCGATGGACCTGGTGCTGGGCGGGCAAGCTGTTTATGTGGATACCGGCGATCCGCTGCCAGGTTGGGCGAATGCAGTGGTGCCGATTGAAAACATAGAACCGCTTAACTCCGGCGGGCAATCCATTGCGATGACCCGGTCACCGTATGCCCTGCGTTTGAGGGCAGCCCTGACTCCCTGGATGCACGTTCGCCCGATGGGTGAGGATATCGTCGCCACAGAACTGGTGTTGCCAGCCGGGCATATGCTGCGTCCTGTAGATTTGGGGGCTATTGCAGGGGCAGGTTTTGAACAGGTTATGGTTTCACGCAAACCGAAGGTGGGAATCATCCCAACTGGCACAGAACTGGTGCCGGTTGGCACCAAAGTAAAAGCCGGAGATATTATTGAGTACAACAGCATTGTACTGGCAGCCCAGGTAAGAGGCTGGGGCGGTGAACCGAAGCGTTACCCAATCGTCCCGGATATCTATGACCGGATTGCAGCCCAGGTTCGCCAGGCTGCTTTAGAAAATGACCTGGTGCTGATAAATGCCGGTTCATCCGCAGGTTCGGAAGATTTTTCAGCCCGGATTGTTGAGGACCTTGGCGAGCTGCTCTTTCATGGTGTGGCTGTACGCCCAGGTCACCCGGTTATAGCCGGCCTGATCCATGAGACCGGAACCGGCAAGAAAACCCCTGTGTTTGGTGTACCCGGTTACCCGGTTTCCTGTGCATTGACGGGGGAGATCTTTATCCAGCCTTTACTCAACAAATGGCTGGGCATCCCGCCAATCAAGGCGCAGGAAGTGGAAGCGCGCATAACCCGCAAGGTGGCTTCACCGGCAGGCGATGATGACTTCGTGCGGGTGGTGCTGGGCAGGGTAGGGGAAGAATTGCTGGCAGCGCCGCTGACGCGCGGGGCAGGGGTGATTACCTCATTGGTACGGGCAGACGGTTTGATGCTGCTGCCGCGCGGAACCCAGGGGGTAGAACCTGGTACAAAAGTAAAGGTGCGCCTGTACAGGTCTCCACAGGCGCTTGAAGAGACCATTTTCTGTATTGGTTCGCACGATATGAGCCTGGACTTGGTGGCACAGGAATTGGAACTAAAAAGCCGAAGGCTGGTTTCTGCCAATGTAGGCAGCCTGGGCGGCTTGCTGGCGGTGCGCCGGAACGAAACCCACATGGCTGGAACTCACTTGCTGGACGAAGAGACTGGGGAGTATAACCTGAGTTACATAACCCGCTACCTGCCGGACACGCCTGTAAAGCTTGTAACGTGGGTAGAGCGCGAGCAGGGGCTAATTATCTTGCCGGGCAATCCGAAGAAAATCACAGCACTGCAGGACCTTGTCAGGGCTGATGTGCGGTTCAGCAACCGCCAGCGCGGGGCGGGAACACGGGTATTGCTGGATTATCACCTGAAGCAGGCAGGACTGGACAGCAGCCAGGTTCAGGGGTACGAACAGGAAGAATATACCCACCTGGCTGTCGCAGCAGCGGTCGCATCCGGTAGGGCGGATTGCGGACTGGGAGTGACTGCCGCAGCGCGCGCCCTGAACCTGGATTTCATCCCGCTTTACCAGGAACGGTACGATCTGTGTATCCCTCAACTGTTCTTCAACAGCAGCCTGTTGGCACCGGTTTTTGACCTGATGCACAGCAGCGATTTCAAGGCCAGGGTAGCAGCCATGCCGGGCTATACCGTGACGCGTATGGGCGAGGTTGTCCTGTGACAGGATACAATCATTGTACAGTTATATATATTTCTAATATGCACTTGATAGAATTAGGAAAGACTGGAGGACAAGATGATATTACCTGAGTACAGTATCGCACCTGACTTTACACTGCCCGATGAAACCGGGTTAGAACGCTCATTAAAAGATTACCGCGGGAAATGGGTAGTACTCTATTTCTACCCTAAGGATGATACCCCGGGATGCACAACCGAAGCCTGCAATTTCAGGGATGATTACAGCGCTTATGAAAAAGCAGGTGTTACCATCCTCGGTGTAAGCAAAGACAGCCCAACATCACATGCCAAGTTTAAAGCCAAGTACCAGCTTCCTTTTAGCCTGTTGGCGGATGAGGAACATAAGGTTGCTGACCAGTATGGGGTTTGGGGCCGTAAGAAGTACATGGGTAAGGAATATGACGGCATGTTCAGGACGACTTACCTGATCGACCCTGATGGGAAGATCGTAAAGGTGTTCGAAAACGTCAAACCGGCTGACCACAGTGCAGAAGTGCTGGCAGTAATAAAGTAGAACTTAAGAAGAGTTTTGCAGGATATGGAGTAATTAATAATTCAGGGATGCAATGACTCTCAAAAGAGTTATTGCTTCCCTGATATTAAGCAGTTACTGGATAGTAAGCAGGATTTTACCGCTTTGCCAGAGGTCTTCCAGTGCGTAATATTTGCGCTGGTCGGCAAAGAAAATATGAATGACAATATCGTCCAGGTCGATCAGTACCCATCCATTTTCAGCTTTGCCTTCCATTTTCCCATGGATCTTGAATTTATTCCTGACTTCCTCAAGGATAAAATCCCCCAGGCTTTTAAGCATCCGGTCGCTGGTTCCGGAACAAATAATGAAATAATCTGTAAATTGGGCGGCTGTACTGACATCCATCAGGACTATATTCTCCGCTTTCTTTTCTTCCAAGGCATCCACGATTGCATGGGCTATCTCAAGTGCGTTCAGATGTAACCTCCTGTTAGTTATTAAAGGTAAAGATGTGCAGCGGCGTATATACTGCTCCACCCGGTTTCAGGTCGCTTTTAAAAATTACCAGTTTTTTCAATACTACCGGAACTTCCCCAAACGGCGAATGCTGCTGCAATAAAGCAGATGCCAGGCTTCTCTCCACCTGGGGAAAAGTATCCGGGACACGGGCAAGGGTCAGGTGCGGGACATAAGGACGATCTTCATAAGGCAGCTGGCATTCCTTGCAAGCCAGATTGACCTTCGTGTAAACATCATTAATTGCCGGTGAGGGGTGCAGCCCCAACCAGAATACCCGCATTCTGGCTGCATTTGGGAACGCACCCAGGCTGTTGAATTGAACAACCGGTGCAACCTGGCTGACGGCCGCATCAGCCAGGAGGGCGGCTACCTGTGTTATCTTTTCAAGGGGTGTATCCCCAAGGAATGTCAGGGTCAGGTGAATGTTCCCGGGATCCACCCAGCGCAATCCGCGCGGTGCATGGGACTTAAGATCGCTGACGAATTGACCGAGCTGTCGGGTTGTAGTTTCGGGCAGGGGTAAAGCAATAAATGCGCGTACAGAATTCATTGTTAATGTGAGTATAAATGAGGCTGAAGGCAGAGTCAAGCTGCGTTTTAATAAAAACCTGTTCACCTTCTTTTAATTGTGGTATAAAAATAGTACCCTGCTGTGTTCGTGATGAGACACAACCGGTTTTGAGCCAACAGTTTCAGTATTACGTCCGATCTTATCTGATGTGACGCGATAGGCTTTAGCCAAGGCGGAGCTGAGAAGAAGGACAAACCTGCCTAAGCAGGTTCAAAACTTAGCTCACACGGCATGGCGGGGCTTTTTTGCAAAACATCCGGAATCCCGGATGTTTGCATTTAATTGCTATTAATATAATTGCAGATTCTAGATCCTTGGCATATAATAGACTCACTATACTCGTTCCGGAAGGAGGAAGAAATGGCAAGTGTAACTTTCAAGCACATTACAAAAAAGTTTGGTGATTTTACTGCGCTAGATGACCTGAATATCGATATTATCGATAAAGAATTCCTGGTCCTGGTCGGCCCATCTGGCTGCGGTAAAACAACCGCCTTACGCTGCCTGGCGGGTCTTGAAGAGGTAAGCGATGGCGAGGTGTTGATCGGTGACAAGGTTGTTAATGATATCCCACCCAAAGACCGTGATATCGCCATGGTGTTCCAGTCGTACGCTTTGTATCCCCACATGAGTGTGTATGACAATATGGCTTTCGGCCTGAAACTGCGCCACATCCCCAAGGATGAGATTGAACGCCGGGTGGAAGAATCTGCCAAGACCCTCGGAATCGAACACCTGCTCAAACGCAAGCCGCGTGAACTTTCCGGCGGTCAGCGCCAGCGTGTGGCTGTAGGTCGCGCCATCGTGCGTGAACCAAAAGTATTCCTTTTCGATGAGCCGCTTTCCAACCTGGATGCCAAACTGCGCGTGCAGACCCGTGCTGAAATCAGCAAGCTGCACCACAGGCTGCAGACCACATTTATTTACGTGACGCATGACCAGACAGAAGCCATGACCATGGCATCCCGTATTGCCGTCATGAACAAAGGCATTCTGCAGCAGCTGGATACCCCGCAGACCCTGTACGATAAACCCAACAACCAGTTTGTTGCCGGTTTCATTGGCTCACCTGCCATGAACTTCTTCCCCGCCAAGCTGAAGAAAGAGGACAGCACCCTGTTTGCCGATTGCGGCGCTTTCTCTGTCAAGATCCCGGATGAGAAGTTCAGCACGTATGCCCCGCATGCCGGCAAGGAAGTTATTTTCGGTATCCGGCCGGAAGATGTCCACAATCCTGAATATGTTCCTGTGGGCATTCATGCCGCACCTGTTGAAGCCAAGGTTGAAGTAACCGAGTTAATGGGTAATGAAATCTTCCTCTACCTGGTCAGCGGTGCATCTTACATTGCCCGTGTCGATCCCCGCACCCGCTTTACCTTCGGGCAGCATGTACAGGTGATGTTTAATATGGATAACTTCCATATCTTTGACCCATCAGTGGATAAAGAGAACCCAATAGCAATCCGCTAATGGTTTCCGGTTTTTAAAAAAGTTCGTTATAATGTAGCGCAAGCGCGGCTTGCGCTGCATTTTTTACACCGCCCGGGAGGCAGAACATGTATACCGTTGTATTACTCAGGCATGGAGAAAGTGTCTGGAACAAAGAGAATTTATTTACAGGATGGACTGATGTGGACCTTTCAGAGAAAGGGATCGAAGAAGCCCATACTGCTGGCAAGCTGATGAAAGAAGCTGGACTGACATTTGACCTGGCCTACACTTCAGTTCTCAAGCGTGCCATCCGCACTCTCTGGCTGGCGCTGGATGAGATGGATTTAATGTGGATCCCTGTCATTAACAACTGGCGCCTGAACGAGCGCCACTATGGAGCTTTACAGGGCTTGAATAAGGCTGAGACGGCTGCGAAATACGGCGATGAAAAAGTGCTCATCTGGCGCCGCTCTTATGACATCCAACCGCCAGTGCTTGAAAAGAGCGATCCGCGCTACCCTGGTCACGATCCGCGTTACAAAGACCTGACTGATGATGAACTGCCCGTGACGGAATGCTTGAAGGATACCGTAGCCAGGTTTGTTCCTTATTGGCTGAACGTGATTGCACCATCAATCAAAGCAGGAAAGAAAGTCATCATTGCAGCCCACGGCAACAGCCTGCGTTCACTGGTTAAGTATCTTGACAACATCTCCGAAGAGGAGATTGTCGGCCTGAACATCCCGACTGGTGTGCCCCTGGTGTACGAGCTGGATGAAAACCTGAAACCGATCCGCCATTACTACCTTGGCGACCAGGCTGAGATTGAGAAGAAGATTTCGGCTGTGGCCAACCAGGGCAAGGCAAAGAAATAACAGGTGAATACTTGCAGAAAAAGAAAGCAGCTCAGGCTGCTTTCTTTGTTAATAATCCTTTGCGGCTGAGGGCTGATATTAATGCGAGCAAGATGGTAATACCGCCGGTCAGGATGAAGGCATCGCGCCAGAAGCGCATTGGAAAAAGGCGGATCAAGCTGTCTGAGTAATAGAACAGCCAGGTATCCCCTTCAAAGAAAAGATGATGGAAGGCGGTAAACAACCCGTCAAAATCTACCAGGACTGCTGTCAATAGGAAGAGAATAAGCCCAAGGGTCAGCCAGCCGCCGTTTGACACAGCTAAAAGAAAATCCAATAACCATTTGCCCCGCCAGGCCAAGACCAGCAGGAGCAGCCAGATAAGGAGCAACCCGGACCAGGCGGCAAGCATGTTTTTAACCAGGATCTTTACATCCAGCATGTGTGAAAGTTCGCGGGCATTGTACAGGGGGGTTCCTTCATCGATTTTCTGGTTTTGAAGGAATTCAATCCCTTCATTATTCAGCAGGTAGTCCACTGAGATTTTAGAAAAATATAGCCGCTGTTCCCTGGTGAAACCGTATGGATCGGCGGGGAAACCTGGCAGGTTATACTCAACCTGAAGAAAGAGCGGGGTTAGCATGACGCGGACGGCAAACATCAGGAAAATAAAAGGTGTGGTAATGGTGACAAGCACCTGGAGAATTTTCTTAAGGGTTTTCATTGTTCCAGCCCTTCCAGCGAGGATGTGCTCAGGAAATGCAGCACCATGTTATTGGTGATCCACTCAACCGGCGCTTTATCATCCGTAAACACCTGCCCGGGTTCAGGTGCAGGCTGCAGGTTGGCAACAGCAACAGAACCGGCTGTCAACAGCAGGTCCTGTTTTTCTGCCGCAAGTGATACCCGGGCGAAATTGTTATACAGGTTCTGCACGGTTGTAGATTCACGGGTAGCATACAGCAGGGTATTGAATGTGCCCGGCAGGTCAACAGCATAAATGGACGGAAAAACAGCCAGAATGGTGCTGGAAAGGGCATTAATCAACCTGCGGTCGTCAGGGGCGCGCCCGACATTAATGACCATCACACCATCTTCCTCAAGGTGATCGTAAACCGTTTGAAAGAATTCAACCGTGGTCATTTGGGCTGGGATGTATGGGGGGCGGTAAGCATCCACACTGATAACCTGGTAGGTCTTGTCCGATTGTTCCAGCGCCCACCGTCCATCCTGGATAATGATATTGAGGTTTGGCAGATCCATACCGAAGTATTCTTTGCCCACCTCTACGATCTTCGGGTCGATTTCGATCCCGTCAATTTGGATATTCGGGTAAACGAGGCTGGCCTGGCGTGCGGTAGTACCGGCAGCCAACCCGACGATAGCCATTGATTTCACCTGGTTTACATCAAAGGGGGTGTTGCTGAAAAATGGGGCAGCCAATACCATTTCCCAGGGTCCGCCATAATATAGGATGTTGGGGTTGTACATCGAGTGGACGCCCTGTCCTTCATTCAACCTTAGGTAGCGGTAGTCATTACTTTCCAATACCTGGATGTAGTTATAGCCAGATTCGGTTTCGAAAATGATGCCGGTTGTGTTCTTATCGCTGCCGGGTAGTGCCCACAAGGCAAGGGCAGGGTAAAGCAGCAAAGGGATTGCCAGCAAGAAAGCCGCTTTTTTGCCTTCAGTTTTGATTAACCCTATTATGGCAACAACAGCCAGAACCCCAGCTAGCAGCAGGAAAGTACGGTAAGTCCCGAGTGTTGGAATGAGGATCAGCACCGGTAGAAAGGTACCGAAGAATGAGCCGAGAGTGGAGATGGCGTATATTCTGCCGGCTACTTTACCTGAATTTTCGGTTTCCTGGATGGCAAGGCGGATGGCGAAGGGGGAGGCGGTACCAATCAGGGTCATTGGGATGGCCAGGAGGATGATCACGGCAGTGAAAGAACCCAGCAGGATGCCTATTTGCAACTGGTCAAATGCATTGGCGGCCAGCCGCAATACCGGGCGGGAGATTACGGGTACGAGAGCGGTTGCCAGTGAAGCCCCGAGCAGGATCCAAAACAGGGTCTGAAAGCGGGGAGAGCGGTCTGCCCACGTGCCACCCAGGAAGTAGCCGACGGCAAGGTAGATCAGAATCAAGCCGATGATGGCTGCCCAAACCAGGTTGCTGGTGCCAAACACATTGCCGAGCAGCCGAGAGGCTGCCATTTCAATAGCCAGTGAACATAGTCCGCTAAAAAAAACAGTAAGGAAGAGATATTTGCGCATAGGTATCCAATCGAATCAGATAGAAGGATTATACCGTAATGCAATATAATACTTTAAAAAGCAAAACTGCTATCCAAAAAGGTGCATATGAAACTGGTTACTGTAAATGAGATGAAACAAATAGAAGAAGAGGCAAATCTCTCAGGGTATCTCTATGCAGAGATGATGGAGGATGCCGGGACGGGGATCGCCAGGTTTATCCACTCACTTTTCGCAGACATAAAACCCGACCTATCTGCAATTGGGTTAGTGGGATCTGGAAACAATGGGGGGGACACCTTGATTGCCCTGGAGCATCTGCAGAAACAGGGTTGGACCTGCCTGGCATACCTGGTACGGTCCCGGCCGGCAGGCGACCCATTGCTGCTGAGAGCCAGGGAAGCCGGCTGCCAGGCAGCTTCTCTCGAAAAAGATGTTGATTTCAAGCAGCTGAACGCCTGGATGGAACATGCTGATGTCCTGCTGGACGGCATTCTCGGCACAGGAGCCCAGCTGCCTTTAAGGAAAGACATCGCAGCGGTGTTGAAGGATATAGCCAATCAACCATCAATGCCATTCGTTGCAGCGGTTGATTGCCCTTCCGGGGTGAATTGCGACACCGGTGACGCGGCTGCTGAGACATTACAGGCCGATTTAACATTATGTATGGGGGCAGTCAAGCAGGGGATGCTAAAACTGCCTGCCTTTCAGTATGTAAATGACATCAATCTCATACCTCTCAAGTTCGATGGTAAATCGACATGCTGGGAAGGTATCCAAACAATTGTTGTTGACGAAGGCATTCTTGAGGAAGCCTTTCCAGCCCGACCGTTGGATGCACATAAA
This sequence comes from Leptolinea sp. UBA4782, assembly GCA_002403095.1. GTDB lineage: Bacteria > Chloroflexota > Anaerolineae > Anaerolineales > Anaerolineaceae > UBA4782. The sequence continues at coordinate 50,949 of DHHC01000003.1, read as the reverse complement.
GGCACATTTGGCACCCTCATGGTGGCTGCCGGATCGGTCAATTACACTGGAGCTGCTCTCCTGGCTGGCAAGGCTGCTTACCGCAGCGGTGTTGGACTGGTGCAAATGGCAGTACCGTCATCCCTGCATTCGGCCCTGGCAGGTGTATTCCCGGAAGCTACCTGGCTGATGCTGCCGCATGAAATGGGAGTGATCTCCAGCAGCGCAGCTGAAGTGATCTGGGAGAATCTCGACCGGGCTACTGCACTGGCGGTAGGTCCCGGGTTGGGAACCGAACCTGCCACACGCGATTTCCTCAAGAACCTGCTGTCAGGAGAAAAGGGCGGTATGGAGAAGGGTGCGATCGGATTCCTGGGCCAAAAAGAGAAACACAACCTGGCAGGCAAGTCAAAACTGCCCCCAGTGCTAATCGATGCCGACGGGCTGCGGCTGCTTAGCCAGTTGCCGGATTGGCCGGGGCTGCTGCCAGCAGAAAGTGTGTTGACTCCTCACCCCGGAGAAATGGCTGCGTTATCAGGCCTGACAGTTGAAGATATCCAGAACGAACGGATTGAGATTACCCGCAGGTTTGCCCGGAAGTGGAATTGCGTGGTTGTGCTGAAAGGAGCATTCAGTGTGGTTGGGGAACCGGGTGGTCAGTGTGCTATTATTCCGTTTGCCACGCCTGCCCTTGCACGTGCCGGAACAGGGGATGTGTTGACCGGGATTATTGCCAGCCTGCTGGCGCAAGGGAAGCACCCTTACCTGGCTGCCCGGGCAGGAGCATACTTGCATGCCCTGGCGGGATTGAGCGCAGCCGAAAAACTTGGTACATCGGTCTCTGTTATGGCAGGCGACCTGCTCGAAGAGATACCGAATGCTATTGGAAAGTAGGTAATAATGAAAAGATCCCCGCGTTAGACGGGGATCTTTTGGCTTACAGCCTGTTATCCTTCAGCAGCTTCTGGAGCTTCTGGTTTGCCTTTTTTCTTGGGGGCGACCACCTGGCTCACTTTTTCACGCTGCTCTTCGATTAAAACCTGGGTGGATTTGACTATGTCGGCTGAATGTTCCTTGGTGGCTTTTGCCAGCTCATCAAAACTGGTGCGCGCCTGGATCGCAGCTGCTTCTGCTTTGGCATAAGCATCTTCGATCTTTACACCTGCAACATCTTTTAATTCAATGGCTTTTTCTTTGATAAGTGTGCGGGTTTCGGTTCCTGATTGGGGGGCAAAGAGCAATGCAACAACTGCGCCTGCAAGTCCGCCAACCGTAAAACCAATTAAGAATGCACCAAAATCATCTCGATCTGACATAATTTAATCTCCTTTCAAGGTGATGATAATTTTCTGCTACTTCTTGCCAGGTCTTAATAAGTCGAACAGCTTTTTAAAACCTGCCATATACTCGTTTAATTTGATCACAGGTTCCACCATGTTGTCACTTAAAAAGGCGGTGGTACCTTTCAGGGTGTTAACCGTCTGGCTTGTGGCATCCAGGATGGGTTTAATCTCATTCTGGATCAGGTTGGTGAGGATTGCCAGCTGGATCACCAGGACGATCATGGCAGCGCCGATGATGAGCGACACAAATGCCAGCAGGATGATGAAAACATCCCGGATTTGCCCGGTTACCGCTGCATCAGTGCTGAACAAGAACACCATTCCCACAACCAATCCGGCTACCAGGACGACGGCAGCGGCTATGATGGCAGCCAGGGATTTCTTTTCAATCCCAGGCTGACCCACTGGTTTTTGTGCAGGGGTATTTTGAATGGAATCTTCCATACCTGAATAATTATAACATTAATACCTTTGAAAGAATGTCAAGCGCCATCCGGGGCAGATGAATTGTGCCATCGGGCAGGCAGAGAGTTTGCACCGCGCACCTTTCCGTGTTAAACTTACCAGTTACGATGATCAAACCTTTCTTGAGCATTTTTTGCCTGATCAACCTTATCCTGGCTGGCGCTGCGCCTGTATTCCAGCAGCCTGAGGTGACTTCGCCGCGTCCTGGTGATGTACTGCAAGGGGTTGTTGAGATCCAGGGTACCATTTCCGGCGAGGATGTGAAAGAATATGACGTGGCCTTTGCCTATGCTGACGATACCAGCGATGCATGGTTTCTCATCGCTTCAGGTGAGGAGCAGGTAAACAAGGGGGTCATCGCAACCTGGAATACAGCAACCATTGCTGATGGTACTTACCGCTTGCGGGTTCAGGTGTTTTATCGTGAAGGTGACCCTGACACTGTAATTATTAATAACTTGCGCATCCGGAATTACTCGCCGGCTGAAACCAGAACTCCAGAACCGACCCTGGAAGAACTGGCAGCTCCTGCATTAACCAGTACACCAGTGCCCGCGATCCAGACGGTTGTTCCTCTGGCAAAGAACCCGATGGAGATAAGCCAGGTGAGGTTTTTAAAAAGCATTCTCACAGGTGCTGGAATAGCCGGGGTGATCCTGCTGCTGGTTGGATTAAGGGCACTTGTGCGCAAAAAACAAAGAGGTGGAAGGTGATGAAAAGTTACTTAATCGCCGGGCTGGGCAACCCTGGCCGCGAATACAAGGATACCCGTCATAATATCGGTTTTATGGTAGCAGACAGGCTGGCGGCAGAGCTGGGGATCCGCGTGGGCAGGCTGCAACAAAAAGCACTGGTCGGGAACGGAGTCTACCTGGGCAGCAAAGTGATCATAGCCAAGCCGGTAACATATATGAACCTGTCGGGGCAGGCTGTCACCAGCCTGATCCGGTATTATGGAATCGAACAGGAAAACTTCCTGGTGGTACATGACGACCTGGATCTTCCTTTTGGCGTGCTGCGCTTGCGCCCGGGTGGCGGCTCAGCCGGCCAGAAGGGGATGCAGTCTATCATTGAACAGGCGGGCACCCAGGAGTTTGCCAGGCTGCGCTGCGGGATCGGAAGGCCGCCCGGCCAGATGGAGTCGGCAGCGTATGTACTCCAGCCTTTCTCAACCCAGGATCAGGCTGAGCTGCCTGTAGTGCTGGACCAGGCAGTGAAAGCGATTATGGTTTTCATTGAATTTGGTATTGATGAAGCCATGAATCAATTTAACGGGCCGACCATCAAGGAATGACAGGTTTGATCGACCTTATCCGAAATCTGCCTGCATTCAAGCAATTGATTGCAGATCTGGAGGCTTCCCAGGCACTTCCCGGCCTGGGATTAATGCGTTCTGCCCGGCTGCCTGTCGCTGCAACCCTGGCGGAATGCCTGCAATCCCCGGTGGTCTATATCGTTGGCAGGACAGACCAGGCATTAACCCAGTGGGAAGAGATTGCTTTTTGGCAGCCAGGCGGGGGCAGGTATTACTTCCCTGAGCCCAACCCCCTGTTTTACGAACAGGCATCCTGGGGCAGCAATACACGCAGGGAAAGGCTGCAATCCATCACAGCGCTGGCTGGATACCATATACCCGGGTATCCGGTACAGGAAACCCCGCCAGTTGTGATTGCACCGGTGCGGGCGGTAATGTCACGCACGCTGCCGCGCAGGGATTTCCTGCGCAACAGCCGGACTTACCGCCTTGAACAGCAGCACCAGCCTGACACCCTGGCCCGCACCTGGGCTGAAAGCGGGTATGCAGCGGTCGACATCGTGGTTGAACCTGGCCAGTTTTCGCGTCGGGGAGGTATTCTGGACATCTGGCCTCCTCATTTACCAAACCCTGTGCGCTTCGATTTTTTCGGGGATGAGATTGATACCCTGAGGATGTTCAACCCTGCTACGCAGCGTACAATTCGGGCGCTGGAGAGCATCCTCGTTACACCTGCGCGTGAAATCTTACCTGGCTATGTTAAAGAAGATCTCGCCCTTGACCATGAATTGAGTGAATTTGACATCCCGCTGGTGCATCCTGCCCAGGCCAGCCTATTGGATTACCTTCCCCAGAACAGTCTGGTGCTGCTGGATGACTTGAATTACCTCGAGACCATCGCCAACGAGATTGAAGAACAGTCAGTCCGGTTCCGTCAGGAAAGCATCCAGGAGGGGGTGCTGCCTGAGAATTTCCCGGTGCCATACCTCACCTGGTCCGAAATTATTGACAGCATATCGCGCTTTCGCTCGCTGGAGTTGGGGTATACCACTGCTGTGGAGGAATCCCCGCTTAGTTCGCTTTTTACACCCGGCGAGCGTTATGCAGGCCACCTTAAAGACCTGGTTGAATCGCTTGGGGAATCTTGTACAGAAGGGAACCGGATCACTATCGTCTCCCGACAGGCAACCCGCTTGAAGGAGCTCTGGTTGGAAAGGAACGCAAGGCGGGAAGCAGCCTGTTCGCCTGTTTTCCTCGAGGGAACCCTGACCGAAGGCTGGAACCTTAGGGTTGATGATACCCGCACTGCAAGCCTGTTGACTGACGGCGAGGTGTTCGGATGGGAAAGGCCGCGCCCGCGCCAGCGGCCACGCCCGGCAGCCGATACACCCGAATCCTCTTACACTGATTTCCGGATTGGGGATTGGGTGGTGCATATTGATTATGGGGTAGGACGGTTTGGTGGACTGGTGCAGCGCACCCTGGATGGGGTCAGCCGTGAATTGCTAATGGTGGAATACGACCGGGGAGACCAGGTTTTTGTCCCGGTTCACCAGGCTGACCGCCTGACACGGTATGTTGGTGCTGACAATGAGACACCCACACCAACCCGGCTGGGTACTCAGGAATGGCATACTGCCCGCCAGCGGGTTAAGGAAGGCGTGCAGGAGGTGGCGCGGGACTTGCTCGAGTTGTATGCCAGCCGGATGGCTGCAAAAGGGTATGCCTTCTCCCCGGACACACCCTGGCAGCAGGAACTTGAAGCCAGTTTCCCTTACACAGAAACAGAAGACCAGGCCCATGCCATTAAGGAAGTGAAGAAGGATATGGAATATGCCCGGCCGATGGACCGGCTGCTGTGCGGGGATGTGGGATATGGGAAGACGGAAGTTGCTCTGCGGGCTGCTTTCAAGGCAGTGATGGACAGCCGCCAGGTGGCGGTCCTTGTCCCGACCACTGTTCTGGCCCAGCAGCATTACGAGACATTCCGCCAACGGCTGGCAGCTTACCCGGTGGAAGTGGAAATGCTTTCACGCTTCAGGAACCCGAAAGAGCAATCGCAGATTCTTAAGAAACTGAACAGCGGCGGTGTGGATATTGTGATCGGTACTCACCGGCTTGTGCAGTCGGATGTGCAGTTCAAAGACCTTGGACTGGTCATCATTGACGAAGAGCAGCGTTTCGGGGTTACCCATAAAGAATACTTGAAGAAACTGCGGACAGAGGTGGATGTCCTGACTTTGACAGCCACACCGATTCCGCGTACTCTGTACATGGCGTTGACGGGAGTGCGCGACATCTCGACCATAAACACACCCCCTGAAGAACGGCTTCCAATCGTGACCCACATCGGTCCCTACTCCCCGAAGCTTGTACGCCAGGCAATCCTGCGCGAGCTGGAAAGGGGCGGGCAGGTATTTTTTGTGCATAACCGGGTGCAGACGATCGAAGCCATGAAAGCACACCTCAATAAACTGGTGCCTGAAGCCAGGGTTGGGATTGGGCACGGGCAGATGCACGAACAGGACCTGGCGAAGGTCATGATGCAGTTTACGCATGGCGAGACTGATGTCTTGCTGTGTACTTCCATCATCGAATCCGGGCTGGATATCCCCAATGCCAACACCCTGATCGTGGACCGGGGTGATACCTTCGGCCTGGCACAACTGTACCAGCTGCGCGGCAGGGTGGGGCGCGGTGCGCTGCGGGCGTATGCCTATTTCTTCCGGCACCGCAAAAAAGCACCTACTCCAGAAGGCCAGGAAAGGCTGGAAATTATTGCTGAGAATACCCAGCTTGGGGCAGGGTATTCGATCGCCATGCGCGACCTTGAAATGCGCGGCGCAGGAGAGCTGCTGGGTACCAGGCAGCATGGATATATTGCCAGTGTTGGTTTCCACCTGTACACCCGCATGCTTGCCCAGGCAGTACGCGACCTGCGGCGTTTACAAGGGTTAGAAGTTCCGGCGGAAATGCAGCTTGGCGATCAGGAGATGTGGACGCAAGTGAATGTGGATCTGCCGCTTTCAATCGGCATCCCGGTAGAATATGTGCCCGACCAGAACCTCAGGCTGCGTTTATACCGCCGCCTGGCGGATATCAAGTCAGAACGTGAGCTGGAGGCGCTTCAAGAAGAATTCCAAGACCGTTTTGGCGCCCTTCCTGACCCAGTCAAAGAATTGTTGTACCAGACCAGGGTCAAGCTGCTGGCAGAAGAAAAGGGGCTGGTTTCTGTCCTGCCTGAGGCAGAACAGCTTGTCCTTCGGTACCCGGTCCTGATCAATGCGGAGAGCACCAGCCGGCAGCTTCCGTCAATCGGGCATGGAAGCCGGGTTGGGAAAAACGCCTACTGGCTTTCACTGGTTGAACCGGATGACAACTGGAAAGACCGCCTTGTGGAGGTCTTAAAGCTGATCCCGGCTGAAGACCAGACAATTGGCGTACAGCGGGAACGGATGACTTTGACAACGAAGTAATGCAGGTTACCTGAGCAGAAAAATGATCGTTGGAAACCATTATTTCACACGTAGTTCTTAGATTAGAAATTTCCCTTCTGAAATAATAGGTCTTATTATTTATGTTGGGAAGTGTTCATCATAGTCTCCCTCTTTTTTCTCTATTTCAACACCAGCTTTGAAAACAACATAACCGCTAAAGTCCATTCCCCCTTCACCATATAGATGTTTAAATGTTAAATCAGGATACATTGCTGAAAGGGTTTTCGTTAATGGAAGGCTGGGCGACCACACGGTATCAAAGTGAAATGAAATGTTATCAACATCACCGACTCTTGTGGAAATATCAGGATTGCATTTAGTCCCCCAGTGGTCTTTTAACCATTGGGCACCACCTTGCCAATAACCGCTTACTGGGCATTCTTCTCTAGGAACACCTCTCTCATAATATGCTTCATTAAATGCTTCATCTGCCTTCGCATACTCCTCAGGATAGGGAATAATCCTGTTGAAATCAAAATCCCTATCTAAGTCTTCAGTGCTTTTCACGTGGTCGATCAAGGCCTGTCTTTGCTCGAGGGTTCCGCCTACAACCGTGATAATGTTTTCGCATAAGTTTGACATTGTTTCCGTCTCTCAAGATTCTTCGAATTGAATCTCTTCAGACATAATCATGCAAGCGCAATCATAATGAGCTTTAGTGATTACAATGTACATTGAAATCACTGGTTTATGGTAAGAAAACTTACACTAAAAATAGATTCAATCGCAACCTGATTTGCTTCACCCGCTCAGGTCTGATATAAATATAGCACCTTTTTGGAATTCAATTTATTCCTGGTCGGTGCAATTTATACTGAATTGATGAACTTCATTTACAATTGCTGCCTGGGAATAGTTTCCAGTAAAAAAAGATAAGTCCCTTACAGCCTTTGTATAATTGAGAACAGGAAAACCTGATGGAATTTAAATTAAATGCACCCTACCAGCCAACTGGAGATCAACCGGATGCGATTGAGCAGCTCGTCGAGGGCGTGGAAAAAGGCATGCGCCACCAGGTCCTGTTAGGCGCTACCGGGACAGGCAAGACCTTCACCATCGCCAACCTGATCCAGCGGGTCCAGAAGCCTGCCCTGGTAATGGCGCATAACAAGACCCTGGCTGCCCAGCTGTACGCCGAGTTTAAAGAGTTCTTCCCGGAGAATGCAGTTGAATATTTTGTCTCATATTATGACTACTACCAACCAGAAGCGTATGTTCCGCGCCGCGACCTGTACATCGAAAAAGAAACAGATATCAATGAAGAGATTGAACGTTTGCGCCTGGCTGCCACAACTGCCTTGATGTCACGCAGGGATGTCATCATTGTCGCTTCGGTTTCGTGTATTTACGGCCTGGGAGATCCAAGTGAATACAACCGGGTGGTAATCGAACTCAAGGTCGGGGAGATCTTCCGGCGCAACGCCCTCATGCGCCAGCTGGTGGAAAGCCAGTACCAGCGCAATGATATGGAATTGAAGCCAGGCGCATTCCGGGTCAGGGGGGATGTGCTTGAGATCGCTCCTGCATATGAAGACCGCAAGGTCTATAAGATTTCCTTCTTTGGGGATGAAGTGGAACGTATCATGATCTTTAACCCGGTGACGGGGGAGGTGCTGGAAGAGCCCCGGCAGGTGAACATCTACCCTGCCAAGCATTACATCACTCATGATGAACGCACCCGCAAGGCGATTGCAGATATCGAGAATGAACTGGAAGCACGGATCAAATATTTCAATGAGCGCAATATGCTGCTGGAAGCCCAGCGCATCGAGCAGCGAGCCCGCTTTGACCTCGAAATGCTGCGCGAGGTGGGCTATTGTTCGGGGATTGAAAACTACTCGCGCCATTTTGACCAGCGTGAACCGGGTACACCACCCTGGACACTGGTAGATTACCTGCCCAGCGATTTCCTGCTGGTGATCGATGAGTCCCACATGACGGTTCCGCAGATTCGGGGCATGTACAACGGCGACCAGTCGCGTAAGCAAACGCTGGTGGAGTACGGTTTTCGTCTGCCCAGCGCCTTGGATAACCGTCCCCTGACCTTCAGCGAGTTTGAGCAGCACATGGGGCAGACGGTTTATACCTCTGCCACGCCCGGTCCTTATGAAATGGAGAGGGCGGAACAGGTGGTCGAGCAGATCATCCGCCCCACCGGGCTGGTTGACCCCGAAGTTGAGGTGCGTCCCTCAAAGGGGCAGGTGGATAACCTGATCGGGGAGATCAAACAAAGGGTGGAAAAGGGTGAGCGTGTGCTGGTAACCACACTGACAAAGCGCATGGCAGAAGACCTGGCAAACTACCTGCTGGAACTGGGCGTGAAGGTTCAGTACCTGCATTCAGAGGTAGAAACCCTAGAACGGGTTGGAATCCTGAGAGACCTGCGCCTGGGTGTGTTTGATGTGCTTGTAGGCATCAACCTGCTACGTGAAGGATTGGATCTGCCGGAGGTTTCGCTGGTTGCCATCCTGGATGCGGACAAGGAAGGTTTCCTGCGTTCGGGCACAGCGCTCATCCAGACGATCGGTAGGGCGGCGCGGCATGTGCATGGCAAGGTGTTGATGTACGCAGACAAGTACACCGATGCGATGAAACAGGCAATCGATGAGACCAACCGCAGGCGTGCCAAACAGGTGGCTTACAATACCGAGCACGGGATCGAACCGATCAGCATTACCAAACTGGTGTATGACATCACCTCGCGCCTGACCGTCACGCCTTCCCTGGCTGAAGAGAAAGGGGAGTACCGAGCCGGGCGGACTGCAGCCGGCATGAATGTGAAGGAGCTCAAACGAATCATCAGTGAACTGGAGCAGCAAATGAAAGCAGCTGCCCGGGACCTGCAATTTGAGCAGGCAGCGGCATTGCGCGACCAGATCTATGAACTCCGGGCAATCCTGGCGGAAGAATCCGACCTTCCCCCCTGGCAAAAGGCAAAATTACTTGCTGGTGAGCTGTGATCAGCTGTCTGATAAAACCTTAAAACTGGAAAAACATCCACTGGCTGGCTGCCAGTTTGCTTTAACAGCGGTTACATGCGCGCTGCCTGGACCAGTTCGCAATAACCCTGCCAGCTTCTCCAGGTCGCGCCGAGAACCTTCCACGCAGACTTCCACTTTATCATCCCAGGTATTGCGCACCCAACCGGTCAACCCCAACTGCATGGCATTTTGCAGTACAAAATAACGAAAACCTACCCCCTGAACGCGCCCTTTAATAAGGGCATGCAACTGCAGATGGTCAGGCTGAGGCTGGAGCATACATCCCCTTACTCTTCATCTTCTTCATCAGCATCGTTGTACTCGTCATCCTCCCAGGAAAGGGGTTCATCATCTTCCAAGCGGTCATGTTCGAGGTCGATGACTGTGTCAAGTTCTGCATTCTTAAGGGTTTCAATGTCAAACATACCTACCAGTTTAAAATCCTCGGTAAATTCCAGGTTCTCAAGCGCTTCTTCCAGGTATTCGATCTCGTCATCATCATCCAGTTGCTCGAGCAGGCCTTCCAGCTTTTTGCGCACCCCTTCACCGCCAATTTCGGAGAGCGACCAGATGACAGCCCCACGTACATCCTCGTCCAGCTCATCATAGCTGGCGAGCATTTTGAGCAGGCGCGGACGGGCAGCCTGGATCTCCATCTTGCCGGCAGCGCGGATCGCTTCGAAGCTGAGTTCTGGGTCGGGTGAATTCAGGTTGCCCATAACCTCTTTCTCCCAGCGTGAGTCCATTGACCGGCCCATGGCAAACAAGGCGCTGGCAACCCAGCCGGTATCTTTGTGCTGGTAGGCTTTCTCGATCAATGGAACGGTCTCTTCGCGGCTGCAAAATCCGACCGATTCGAGAGCCCTGCGGCGCACCAGGTCGGTATCCTGTCCATTGACAATGTTGAACAATTTATCCTCAACAAGGTGGAGGGTTTCCGGGCTGATCTTGTCCAATTCACCCAGATAAACATACTGACCGAGGGATGATACTGCCGCAGCCCGCACAAATTCATCGCTGTCCTTTTCAGCCATGTGCATGAAAACCCTGGCCCGGCTTTCTTTGGGATTTTCTGCCTGCAGCCTGACAGCAACAGTACGCACCTGCGCTTCCGGGTCTTTTAGTGCCAGCTGGCTAATCTCATCAAATAGAAGTACAGTATCCGACTCAAGCAAGTCTTCCAGGTCTTCCAGCAGGTTAATGCGGCGCTGGGTTTCGATTTTTGTCCAGACAGCACCTAATGCTTCCTGGTCTTCAGGCTGCAGGTCCGAGAACCGGTACAGGAACTGCGGCGGGAAAGGCTGGGCATTATCCAGCAAAGCATCCAGGATTTGCGTAAAAGGAATTTTCGGTCGGGGATTGATCATGGCAACCTCAAGGCATAACGATCGGGTTAATAATATCCTGGGCGGTGATATAGACCATCAGCGCTATCAGGGCTGCAAAACCAATGAAATGCAGCAGATTCTCGTACTTTGGGGGTACCCGTTTTTTGAACAGGATTTCGGGGATCAAGAACAGGATCCGTCCGCCATCCAGAGCAGGGATAGGCAGCAAGTTGGTAATACCCAGGGCTACCGCCAGGACTGCCAGCAAATAAAGTGTGTTCAGCCCTTGCGGTTGGGATGGTGCTTCAGCCTGTTGTTCTTCATCCAGCTCGCGGGTTTGGGAGAATATGTTGAACATACCGACTGGTCCCACAAACCTTGCCTGCTCAGGGGCGATAGTACCTGCGATCAGCTGGCCGGGCAGGCTGATCAATGTCCTCACCTGCTGATAGGCCATTTCAAATCCGAATGGTACTGCCTGGAGCATGGAAGCCTGCTCTACTGGATTGCCCATACTGATCCCGATGGGGCCTTCATTTTGCGGCCATTCTGTCCGGGGTGTTACTTCTACTGTTACCTTTTCAGATGACCGCTCTACCACAAAGGTGATCTCTTTGCCCAGGTTGCTGTAAACCAGTTTTGAAAGGGTTTCCATGCTCCTGATTGGCTCATCCTCGATACTGATGATTACATCGCCGGGTAAAATGCCGGCAGCCTGGGCAGGCGATCCTTCATTGACACCCATGATCTGGACAATTTTTCTTTGTGGAACGCCTACCTGGCTGAAAACGATGCTGAAGAGCAGAACCCCGGTCAGGATGTTCATCAACGGACCGCCCAGCAGGACAGACAGGCGGATGCCCGGTTTGGCAGAGCCCAATCCGCCCGGGACATTGGGGTCATTCTCTCCCTTTGGGCGAACGAATCCGCCAAATGGGATGGCATTCAGGGTGAAATCGGTACCCCACAGGCGGAACAGGCGCACGATGCGGGGCGGGAACCCGAATCCGAATTCTTCAACTTCCACCTTGAATAATTTCGAAATAATAAAGTGTCCAAATTCATGGGTAAAGAGCAAGAACCCGAATAGGATGACAAATTCCAGAATCCGTAAAATCACAACCAATGAATCACTCATGTTTCCCTTTACATCTTCATTGCCAGTAAACCGGCTGATTTTTAAATGCGCTAAAACCAAGGCAGATGCAAGAAGACTTTTCAGCACCTGTTAATTCTTACCATCCTGTATTATATCCACAAGCAAACGGAATTTCGAGGAATTTATACGCTTCTAACAATCCGGGCTGGACCCCCAATGCCCGAGACGATGATATCCACCGGGGTGGATACTTCAAGAACCTTTTCTCTCACCATTTCTGCATCTTTCCTGGCACAAATCAGGTGCACATTAGGTCCGGCATCCAGCGTGTACGCCACCTGCAGACCTTCTGAACGCCAGCCGGGTACTGCTTGCATTAAGGCAATTGAACCGGCTTCCCAGTACTGCAACGGAGGGGAAGAGGTCATCATAACCGCATGCATCATATTGCTGTCCAGCTCAATGATCTCCGCCAAGGCTCCAAAATCCTTCCAGCGGATTGCGTCACGGCATGCCTGCAGGCGGCGCGGGGCATCAGCCACCCTGGCTTCCTGGAGTGGAGAGGTGAATGCAATGGTGTGACCTTCACGCGAACCGGTCTTTTTGGGCTGGTTCTGGAGTACCACAATCACATCTACCAGATCCCAGTGATCTGGCGCGGCGAAAGAGACCGCATAGGAAGTTTCATCGGAAATCCCCGGCAGCCATTCCACAAATCCGCCAGGGATCGAGCGGCAGGCAGAACCGGATCCGCGCCTGGCAAGGCATGAAAGCTTTTTATCGTTAAGGTCCAGGCCTGCTGCACGGGAGGCAGCCAGCGCCAGCGCAGCAAACCCGGCTGCAGAGGAGGCGATACCAGTTCCGATTGGAAAATTCAGGGTGCTTTCCACCAGGGCATGGACATTGAGCTTTGCCATTGCCCGTACCAGGTCAAGCATAGCAGAAACCCTGGCAAGGGCAAGTCCTCCGGCCGGCTCCTGGTTAATGACCAGTTGGTCAGCGGGAAAATCAAGGTTAAAAGTTACATTGGTGCGGGCTTCCAGCGCAGCCAGGTTGAAAGAAATGGATCCGTTCGCCGGCAGGTTGAGGGTATCATCCCGGTTACCCCAGTACTTGATCAGGGCGATGTTGGGGTGGGCGATTGTGGTAGCTGAATGAATTTCCAAGGTAAAAGTCATTGACCGTAGTGTAACATGGAAAATTGGCGAAACAATCCAAACCTATTAGTTAATGAAGGGTTGACCAAATTTATCATCCTTTGCTTATCTTACTTTATTGAATCCTTTCCGGAATTTTCGTTACTAGATAAAACTAAAGAAATCGGATTAGCTAGATATAGTCCAATTCCGATTGGGTAGAATGCTTGTTATTCACTCTCTGGTATATAATGATTAAAATAAATATTGGAAGTTTACGAGAATTACCAGGAGGAAAAATGGCATACACTTTGACCAGTAAGGTAGGGGAATTACTGAAGGATCCAAAAGCGGTAGAAGTCCTTGAGAAGTATGTTCCCGGCGTAACCAAGAACCCGATGATTGGGCTGGCGAAAACCATGACCCTAAAAGCGCTGCTGGGAATGCCCCAGGCCAAGCAATACGGCATTACGGAAGAAATGGTTGTTAAAGTCCTGGGGGAAATTAACACTAAAAAGTAATTTATAAGTTCTCACGCAGCGAAACCTCCCGGAGTTCACCAGAACTCCGGGAATTTCAGGTTATCTTTAATACCCTTCCCCAGCATGGGGGCAGGCTGAGGCTCTCTATTTTCCCGCCTTTGACCTGGAACTGTCCGGAACCATTCAAGATGTCTGTTGCTTTGCCATCTGGATGGGGAATGGACAGGGTTACCTGCACCTCTTTTTCATCCGCATTAAGGATAACCAGGACGCACTCCCCATCTGTCTGGCGCAGGAAAGCATGCTGCAGGGGTGCAACCAGCACTTGTTGGTAATCACCCAGCCGGAATACCGGATGAGCAGCCCGGAGGGATGCCAGTTTTGCCACCACACCCGGCAGGTCAGGTTGGTGTGATGTGCGCTGCAGTTTGTCCAAGGTTAGGCAGGGTCGCAAGGCCGCATCGCTGCCGCCAGTCCGGCGTCCCTGGGTTCCCCATTCGCTGCCATAATATATTGAGGGTATACCCGGCATAGTGAACAGCAGCAGGTAAAGAGGGTATAAATGGGCAGGGTTGTTCAGTTTGCTTGCAACCCGGTCTACATCGTGATTGTCGGCAAAGTTGTAAAGCGGCATACCCCGGTACATCCCTTCTCTCCCAAACTGGCGGTTGAGGGCGTAGGCGGCTTCGAAGTAATTTTTTTCATTCAGGCTGGAATACAACGCCTTGTAACACTCATAATTGGTGACCGAGTCAAGCATACCGGGGTTCACCCATTTACGGTAATCCCCGTGGATCACTTCACCCATCAGCCAGAAATCCGGTTTGACCTGCTTGCAGAAATCGTGCAGCGCCTGCAGAAAACCCTGGCTCAGGCAGTCGGCTGCATCCAGGCGTAGCCCATCGATACCGAATTCATTGACCCACATGCGCACTGCTTCAAACAAGTGACCGCGCACTTCCGGGTTGTCCAGGTTCAGCTTTACCAGGTCATAATACCCTGACCAGGTGTCATAGGTGAATGGATCACCTTTTGGGCTGCGGGTATCAAACCGCAACCCGCTGAACCAGTTGCAATAACGGCTTGCAGACAGGTTTTGTTGCACATCTCTAAAAGCCCAGAAATCCCGCCCGACATGGTTAAATACCGCATCCAGGATCAGGTGCATTCTATTCTGGTGAACAGCTTGCGCCAGCTGCTTGAGAGAATCATGATCCCCCAGGCGGCGGTCAACGGTGTAATAATCTGCTGTGTCATACCCGTGCCGGCTGGCTTCAAACAGCGGTCCCAGGTAAAGAGCATTGACACCCAGGCTGCGCATGTGCGGTAGCCACTCCGTTACTTTTTGCAGGCGGTTAACCGGCGGGCTGAAAAGGTCATTGCGGTCAGGCGCTCCGCAAAAACCAAGCGGGTAGATATGGTAAAAGAAGGCATCGGCTGCCCAATGTTGTTGAGGTGTAGTCATGTTTGCTCCGAGATAATGTATATGTGTTTGTTTATGAAAAGATACCATGCATGAACTGGTGAACGACCTGGTTGACCAGGTTGTCCACTGAGGTAATTTCCCCGTTCACCGCCAGCAAGGCATAAGTATTCACCAGCCCGAGGAAAGAGGCTGCATAGGCGATATGGCGGCCTTTCATATTCCCGTGGTCCTGGGCAGCCTTCAGGAAAAGTTCCTGCAGGATTCTCTGCTGTTCCAGGTGGATGAATTTTCCGGCCTGGTAGGGTTCACTATCCAGCGGTGCAACCTGGGTGGTGAGGTAAAACCGGAACAGACTGGGATTCTGCCCGGCAAACTGAAGACTGTAACTGGCAACAGCCTGCAAGGTATTCGTCACATCGCCAGAATACCTGGCTGCGTCTGCAAGTCTGGTAAGAAATGGCGTGAACGATTCTTTCAGCAGGATTTCCAGCAGCCCGGATTTGCTTCCGAAATAGTGATACAGGGTGGGTTTGGTGATGCCGGCTGAATCCACGATCTCCTGGATACCGACGGCTTCATAGCCGCGCCGGGCGAATAGTTCTAAAGAAATTTGAAGAATGGTAGAACGGTTCTCAGACATGGAGCCAAGTATACCGAACGGTATACTGTCTTGTCAAGGTGCAAGAAGGAAATGCTTGAAAATGGGCTTCACTGTAAGTACAATGAAAAACAGACCCAGACTCACTGAATTCAACCTAGTTTGAAGAAAGAGAAATCATGGAAGAAATCTTGATACAGGAGATCAACCTGCGCTCAGCCAGTGAGCATGAATACCTGGCATTGAACCGCATCAATAATGCCAACCGCGCAGAAATACTACCAGATGATCCGCCCATTTCCCTTGAAGAATCAAAGAAGTCGCTCCAGAATATACCCGACTTTGAGGATGCATTTACCTGGGCAGCCTGGTATGTGAACCATCAGGAGATGATAGCGACAGGGAATATAGATATTGCTAGGACGGAGGAGAACCAGCATATTGCTAAAATGGGAATCTATGTCCGCCAACCATACCGGCGGCAGGGGATTGGCACCAGGCTGCTTGCGAGAATATCAGAAGTTGCCAGAGCTGAGAATCGCCGTCTGCTGATTATAGAAGCAATTGGGAACCTTTCGAGCGGAGAATCCTTCCTTTACAAGATCGGTGGGGAGAAGGGTCTGGTGGGTCATCTCAACCAAATGCGACTGGATGATCTGGATCATCACCTGGTCGAAACATGGTTGGAACGGGGATGTTTAAATGAAGACAATTTCTTCCTGGGTTTGTGGGAAGGGCTGTATCCTGAGAACCAGATGGATGCGATCCTTGAATTGAGGGAGCTTGAAAACCAGGCGCCAATTGAGAACCTGGATGTTGAAGAAATGCACTTAACCCGGGAACAGGTACGCCAGGTTGAAAATCAGTTGTTTGCCAGGGGTTTCCAACGCTGGACGTACTACCTGATCGAAAAGTCTACAGGGAAAATGGCCGGTTTCACCGAAACTGTCTGGAATCCCAGCCGCCCGGAAATCCTCTACCAGGATATGACCGGCGTGTTTCCGGAGTACCGCAACAAAGGACTGGGGCGCTGGTTGAAAGCAGCCATGATTGATAAAGTCTTGCGTGAACGCCCTGAAGTGAAATTTATCAGGACAGAAAACGCAGACTCAAACGCTGCCATGTTAAAGATCAACCATGAATTGGGTTTCAAACCTTATATCAGCAATCCTATCTGGCAGATCCCGCTGGAAAAAGTGGAGGCATACCTGGCAGAAAGAAAAGAGCTGTATGCGGACTGAAGCAGAAATGATGGACCTGATCCTTTTTGTTGCATGGAAGGACAAAAGGGTCAGGGCAGTCATATTGAACGGGTCTCGCGCCAATCCAAATGCGAAAAAGGATCCATTTCAGGACTTTGATATTGTTTACCTGGTAACAGATGTGCAATCTTTCAGGCATGATCCGGGTTGGATCGATGTATTTGGTGAGAGGATGATCCTGCAGCTGCCGGATGATATGAACTCACCTGCGCCTGAACCGCATGCTGGGTATGCCTACCTGATGCAATTCATGGATGGCAACCGCATCGACCTGACGGTGTACCCGAAAGAAAAATTTGGCGACATCATCCAGGACAGCCTGAGCGTTGTGCTGCTGGATAAGGATGGCGCTATCCCCATGCTTGAACCTGCTTCGGAGAAATCTTACCTTCCCAAACCGCCAACCCGGAAAGAATTTGATGACTGCTGCAACGAGTTCTGGTGGGTCTGCCCTTATGCGGCAAAAGGCTTGCGCAGGGGAGAGATCCTGTATGCGAAGTACATGCTCGACCAGGTAATACGGGAAGAGTTGATGAAAATACTCACCTGGTATATTGGCCTGCAGACGGGGTACGCTGTCAACCCGGGTAAATGCGGCAAGTATTTTAAAAGGTACCTGCCGGCTGACCTGTGGGAGAACCTGCTGCAAACTTACTCAGGGGCAGGTTACGAAGAAAACTGGAAAGCACTGGAAGCAATGGGGAGGTTGTTCAGGAAAGTCGCGGTTGATGTGGCGGATGGTTGCGGGTTCACCTATCCCCTCAGGGAGGATGAAAAGGTCTCTGGATTTCTCAATCAGTTTCGAGTCCTTGATCAGTGTTAATGAACATCCTGTCCTTCATTAAATAAATCACTAATATGGTGAATTGGTTTTGGTATTCGATTCTTTTTATTCAGAAAAACTCCAAACCAGCAACTTAAACCGATTAGATTTCCGAAATGCCATGCTTCAGGTCCTAGCCAATTTGCCAATAGCGGTGTCCAGGAGATCACAAATGTGATGATCATCCAAATAGGCTTCATTCGTGCAATTGACGGCATAAGAATAATGAAATGGTAGGGGAATAGATGTGGAGTCAGAAATGACCCTGCTGACATTAGCAGATCCTGGTCACCGCGTGAAAAGTACAGCAAGGGCAGTCCGAGCAAGATCCCCCAGGGAAATAGTGTTATATCCTGAATCCACTCAGATTTCCAACTGGATGAGGTGACAATAAAAAACCGATCCAACCAGAAACCCCAGATGACCAGCGAAAGCGCAAACCAGATAATCCCTGCTATAAACCATTTTCGACTGGCAAGTAACGAGAATGCAGCCAGTTGGGGTTTCATGAGCACGAGCGGGATTCCCACCGGCATAATCAACATTCCGAACAAGATCAAACCGTCCAAATTACCCATATAGAAGACCCAGAGAGTGGGCAGGGATAAGAACACCAGGATCAGTGGTAGAGGAGATTTATTACACTTAATTGTTCTGGCTGCAATGCCAATAACAGATAACGCAAAAACGAAACCATAACTAAAAGGGGAAAGGGCATTAACTATTGCTTTTGACCAGGGTGTCCACAATGGGTGCAGGATGCCAGGTTTGTAGTAATGAACCCAATCAAAGCCTTCAGGGAGTTGTGTCCCCAATGCAAATGTGATTATGAAGATGGCTACCCAAAAAGCAGCTTTTGAAAAGAACCGCTTTTCATGGATTTGACTATTGAAACGATCCTTCAGCTTTAAAAGGTGATCCCGGCAACATTTAATCATATTTAGTTGACTTTTCATTCTTACAACGGAACTAGAGTGATTGCAGCAAGAAAAAAATGATTATTTGCCTGCTTTTTGCCCGCTTTCGATCTTTGCCCAGCTGTCGCGCAGCGGCACGGTCAGGTTGAAGACCGGTTTCGCAGGGGTGCTGTCCAGGTCCACTGTGAAGAACCCTTTGCGCTCAAACTGGTAGCGGGTGCCTGGCTTTGCGTTCTCCAGCCCGGCCTCAAGTTTGCAATGCTGCAGGACGGTCAGGGAATCCGGGTTCAGGTAATCCAGGTAGGTCTTGCCTTCCTCCGGTTTGTTGGGATCCGGTACAGAAAACAGGCGATCATACATCCTGATCTCGGCATCAATTGCCGAACCAGCTGAAACCCAGTGGATGGTGCCCTGCACCTTGCGCCCGTCGGGAGCGTAGCCGCCGCGGGTTTCAGTGTCATAGGTGCAATGGATCTCTGTCAATTCGCCGGTGTGCGGATCCTTGATGTAATCCACACATTTGATGATGTACCCGTAACGCAGGCGGACTTCTTTGCCGGGTGCCAGGCGGAAGTATTTTGGTGGCGGTTCTTCGCGGAAGTCATCCTGGTCGATAAACAGCTCGCGGCTGAATTCCACCGGACGGGTGCCGGCAGAGGGGTCTTCAGGGTTGTTGACCGCTTCGAGGAATTCGGTCTGCCCTTCGGGGTAATTAGTGATGACAACCTTAACCGGGTTCAGGACGCCCATCACCCGCAAGGCTGTTTTGTTCAGGTCTTCACGGACGAGGAACTCGAGCAAGGCAATATCAATCAGATTCTCGTTCTTGGCAACACCTATCTGGGTGATGAAGTTGCGCACTGCCGATGCACTGTACCCGCGCCGGCGCATGCCGCACAGGGTCGGCATACGGGGATCATCCCAGCCGCGCACATGGCCGTGGTCGACCAGTTGTTTCAGGTAGCGTTTGCTGAGGATGGTGTAGGTCAGGTTCAGGCGGGCGAACTCGATCTGGCGGGTGGGGAAGATCTCCAGCTCCTTGATGAACCATTCATACAGGGGGCGGTGGTCTTCGTAAGCCAGATCGCAGAGCGAATGGGTGATGCCTTCAATGGAATCCGATTGGCCATGGGCGAAATCGTACATGGGATAAATGCACCAGGTGCTGCCTGTGCGGTGGTGGAGCGGGTTGTGGATGATGCGGTACATGACCGGGTCGCGCATGTTGATATTGGGGGAAGCCATGTCAATTTTTGCCCGCAGGACACAGGCGCCCTCGGGAAACTCACCCTTCTTCATGCGTTCAAAAAGGGCGAGGTTCTCTTCAACTGAGCGGTTGCGCCAGGGGCTGTCTTTACCGGGTTCGGTCAGGGTGCCGCGGTATTCACGGATCTGGTCGGCAGACAGGTCATCCACATAGGCTCTGCCTTTTTTGATCAGCCTGACGGCAAATTCATACAGCTGTCCAAAATAATCGGAGGCATAATACTCGCGGTCATCCCAGTCAAACCCCAGCCAGTGGATATCCTCTTTGATGGCATCCACAAATTCCACATCCTCTTTAACCGGGTTGGTATCGTCAAAGCGCAGGTTGCACTTGCCCCCAAAGGTTTCAGCCATACCAAAGTCAATGGTGAGCGCTTTGGCGTGGCCGATATGCAGGTAGCCGTTGGGTTCAGGGGGAAAGCGGGTATGAACTTCGGTAAACCTGCCGTTGCGCAGGTCTTCTTCTATGGCATCCCGGATAAAATTCCCGGGGGCGCTGGTTTCTTCCTGGGACATGAGCGTACCTCCAAGTACTAACGTAAGCACCCTGAAACAAGTGCAGGGTGCTTATCGCAGAGGCTGAGGGCAAAGGATTCGAACCTCTATAGGCAGATCCAGAGTCTGCAGTCCTACCATTGGACGAGCCCCCAGTGATGCAGAGGGTATTTTATCACAAATTTTTCTCTCCAGTCTGTTGGATTGATCATTAATCAAGCCGGATTGTATCGATGAAAGGAATTAATAGAATCCCCTTCAAGTGTATTTGCTGGATCGAAAAGGCATTCATTGACAAAAATATTGCTTTCTAAGCAGGTATGTATATAATACATTCAGATTGATGAATATATCCAATTCTCCCGACTTGCTGGCTGAAGTTTTCCACATCCTGGGGCAGCCCGTCCGCCTTCTAATTGTCTTGATCCTGGCACAGGACCGGGCTTGTGTCTGCCATATCGAGGCTGTCACCGGGATCCGACAGGCGGTCATCTCGCAGCACCTGATTGTGCTGCGCAAGGCAGGCCTGGTAGGCACCCAGCGTGAAGGCCGGCATATTTATTACCGCCTGGTACAGCTGGATTGGTATGATGTTGTCTGCCAGGCAGCCAGGGTGGCAGGTTTCGAACATGAGAAGCTCAAGTCCCTCTCGGCCAGGCCGGCAGCCGGCTGTTCCTGCCCCCTATGCCATCCTGAATGGGAAGGAAAGCTGGCATGCAAAAAGCCATCAGACTCTTAAATACAACTCTTGGAGAACACTATGGAAAAACCAGTTACACGCCGATTATCATTTCTTGACCGTTTTCTGACATTATGGATTTTCCTGGCAATGGGGCTGGGAGTTGCGATAGGTTTCTTATTTCCTGCTGCGGTTGAGAGTTTTAACACGGCCTTTTCGGTGGGTACAACCAATATCCCTATTGCTATCGGCCTGATTCTGATGATGTATCCGCCGCTGGCAAAAGTGCATTATGACCAGCTAGGGAAGGTATTCCGCAATGGGAAAGTCTTGGCCTTATCTCTGGTCCAAAACTGGGTGATCGGACCTATCCTGATGTTCCTGCTGGCGATTATTTTCCTGCGCAATTATCCCCCTTACATGGTCGGGCTGATCATGATCGGCCTGGCACGCTGCATTGCCATGGTAATTGTCTGGAATGACCTGGCCAGGGGGGATACTGAATACGCTGCCGGGCTGGTGGCATTCAACAGCATATTCCAGGTATTGTTCTACAGCGTGTATGCGTATGTATTTATTACAATATTACCTACCTGGTTTGGTTTGCAGGGCAGCCGTGTGGCAATAACGATTGGCGAGATTGCCAAAAGTGTATTCATATACCTTGGTATTCCCTTCGTTGCCGGCTTTATCACGAACCAGGTGCTCACCCGCTTGAAAGGCAAAGGGTGGTATTACCAAAAATTCATCCCGAAGATCAGCCCGATCACCCTGATCGCGCTGTTATTCACCATTATTGTCATGTTCAGCCTAAAAGGCAACCTGATCGTAACTATACCGATGGCTGTGGTTCGGATCGCCATCCCGCTGTTGATCTACTTCGTGGTTATGTTCCTGGTTAGCTTTGTGATGGGCAGGGTTGTTGGGGCAGATGCTAAAAAGACAACCACCCTTGCTTTTACGGCAGCATCAAACAACTTTGAGCTAGCTATTGCAGTGGCAGTGGCTGTCTTCGGCATCAATTCCGGCGAAGCTTTCACTGCTGTGATAGGTCCACTGGTGGAAGTGCCGGTGATGATCGGGCTCGTCAATGTTGCTTTCTGGCTGCAAAGAAAATTATTTGGCATAACAAAAACGGAACAGCAATAAAATCCCCAAAACAGATCTTGTGCCGGGCCGGATGATTTGAGAAACTGGAAGTGGAGAATTCATCTTGCAGGTGATTTTCCAAACTGTATAAATTTATGGCTGTAAAAACATACCGCATTCAAGCCAATGAACAAGGCCAGGTTCTCCTTCCGGAAGACCTGATCCTCAAATTGGGTATCACGCCCGGCTCTTTGATTCGCGTCGATGAGGGTGAAAACGAGATTATTGTCCAGCGGTCCTCCAACAGCCTGGCGGAAGTGTATATTGAGCTAACCAACCGCTGCAACCTCGATTGCCGCACCTGCATGAGAAATGTCTGGCATGAGCCGATGGGTGACATGCAGAAAGAGACATTTACAGCGCTGTTTGAATCGGTCAAAGCCATTCAGCCTGCACCGAAGATATTCTTTGGTGGTTTTGGCGAGCCACTGGCGCATAAAGGCGCAGTGGAAATGATTGCCAGGGCGAAAGCTTCGGGATCGACTGTGGAAATGATCACCAACGGCATCCTGCTGACAAAAGATGTAGCCCACAGGCTGGTAGAGATCGGGATCGACCGTGTGTGGGTTTCGATTGACGGGGCAACCCGTGAAAGTTATGAAGATGTCCGCCTGGGGGATAACCTGCCAGTGGTGATTGAAAACATCTATCATTTGATGGAATTGCGGATGGAAGCCGGCAAATATCACCCTAACCTGGGGATAGCGTTCGTGGCCATGAAGCGCAACCAGGCTGACCTGGCAAAGGTAATCCAGATTGGGCGGCGGCTGGGCGCGGACAGGTTTTCGGTCAGCAATGTCCTGCCCCATACGGAAGAATTGCGTGACCAGACACTATATTCACGCTCGATGAATGATGGCAATTTACATCCCTCAGCCTGGGCGCCTGTGATTTCCCTTCCGAGGCTGGATCCTTCTGAGTATCTTGTCACCCAGCTGCAAGAAGAATTCAAGATGCCAGTTCACCTGGAAATTGGCGGCCGCTGCCTGGACGCGGGCAGCAATACCTGTCCATTCATCAAAAAGGGGAGCTTATCGGTTCGCTGGGACGGGGAGGTAAGCCCTTGCCTCAATTTGCTACATACACACGAAAGCTACCTTGATGATCATATCCGTCAATCTCAGGCGTATTCGGTTGGCAACATAAACCAATCGAGCTTACTGGAAATCTGGAATGATCCAGAATATGTCGCTTTGCGGGAGCGGTTGATGAAATTTGATTTTTCCCCCTGCACATTCTGCAACAGCTGTTATATGGCTGATGACAACCTGGAAGATTGTTTCGGAAATGTACAGCCAGCCTGCGGCGGCTGTTTGTGGGGACAGGGATTCATCCAGTGCCCTTAGCAGCCAGGCTTGTTATTTCCCCGTTATGGTTTCGTATTCCAGCGCCTGCCAGCTAATCATCCCGCCATCCATGCTGGTTACCTGCGTGAATCCTGCCTCTAGCAGGATGTCCCTGCCCTGCGCGCTGCGGTTTCCGCTGCGGCAAACCACCACGACAGGTTGGTCCCGGGGGACTTCGTCTAAACGGGTGCTTAGCTCATCCAGTGTGATCAATGTTGCTCCTGGAATGTGGCCCTGTTCCCATTCATCCAGCCGGCGTACATCCAGCATAAAAGCGCCTTCCTGGCGTAACTGGTAGGCTTCTTCGCCCGATACAACAGATGGTGGGTTTTCATTGACGGCTTCGGGGGTTTTACTTCCATCCAGGGTGAAAATAGCGCCCAGGGCTACCATTACAAGGATAATACCTGTGATAAGCCAGGGAATGGCATTGGATTTTTTGCGGACTGCGGAAGTTTTCTTGTTACCCATTTTGTTCCTTTTCCTACCGGTGTGTATCGAACCATATTAAAACATTAAACGTTTTGGATTTCCAGTGCCTGTAAGACATAGCCGGCTGTGCTGGTGTACAATCATTCTTAGCCAAAGACGACAGCAAGGGCAGGTTCATAATCGCGGTAAAAAGAGTTTGAGGAGCTATAAATGAGTGATGCGGAATCAGGTTTGCCCAAATTTGCCATCCTGCAGCTTTCGGGATGCGCTGGCTGCGAGGTTTCGCTCCTGAACGCCAGCGAATGGGTGGAGAAATTCCGGCTGGTGTATATGCCTCTGGTGATATCTACCCACCATGTTCCGCATGATGTTGAAGTGCTGCTGGTATCGGGCGGTGTTAGGAATAATGAAGATGTGTATCACCTGCAGCGGGCAGCAAAGAATGTCAAAAAGGTTATCGCTGTCGGCACTTGCGCCATATCCGGCGGGGTTACCAACCTGGGTGACAGGGATGAGGTGCGGGAAGTCTTCCTTTCCCAATCCGGAAGGCTGCACCTGCCGCAGATGCTTTCAAAAACCCATCCCGTGGATGCCTTTGTAGATGTTGACCTGTACCTGCCAGGCTGTCCACCCACGCCGGAGCTTTTCATGGCAGCCCTGCAGCCAGACCAGGAATTCAAAGCGTCGGGGATTGTTTGCGGTGAATGCGGCAGGCGCAAATTGACCGACATGCGCCCAAAACACCTGACCGGGTTCCAGTCGGGTGAAGCGCAGCCGGATATCTGCCTGATCAACCAGGGCTACCTGTGCGTGGGAACTTCCACTCGGGGCGGCTGCAGGGCGATCTGCACCCGGGCTGGGCACCCGTGTGTAGGCTGCCGCGGGCCATCCAACGCATTTATTGAGAAGGAATCTTCCGTCTGGCTGGAGAACATCCAGCGCGTGTTTGAACGTATGACCGATATCCCCGCCGGGGAGGTCAATGAAGCCTTGCGGTCTCCCCAGCTTTCCATGTTCCTGTTCCAGTTCTCCGATTATGCAGGGGGAATGCATCAACCCTGCAGCAAAAACAAGGTGCTCTAATGACAACACTAACTTTTCCCCTCAGCCGGATCGAAGGGCATGCCCGTGTAGTGATCGAAGTGGAAGCCGGAAATGTGCTGGCATCCCAGTTCCAGGCAGTCGAACTGCGCGGGTTCAGGCATTTTGTGCAGGGCACCCCTGCAGAGCAAATGCCGGTAATTGTCCCGCGCATCTGCGGTGTGTGTTCCACAGCCCACCATGTTGCCTCCGTTAAAGCCCTGGAAGACCTGTACGGCGTCACCCCGCCGCGGCTGGCATGCGACATCCGCGAAGTGCTGCTGCTGGGTCAGCTGATCCAGAACCAGGCTACCTCGCTCTTCATTTTTACCATGCCCGACAGGGCAAATGTGGAGAGCGTATTCCACATGGATGAGAGCGAAGCCAGCAAGAAACAGCAGCTCTCGATCGCCCAGCGCGCTTTGAAGGTACGCAAAACGGGCACCGACCTGATCTCGCTGGCGGGAGGGCAGTTCATTCACCCGGTCAAGGCGCATATCGGAGGTGTGAGCGGGGGCATTACCCGCGAGGCTGCTGCCCCGATGATCAAAGAACTGGAAGAAATGCTGCCAGTGGCTTGCCAGCTTTTTGATGATTATTGGGCTATGTCAATGGCGATGGTGGAGCGCATCGGCTCCTGGGGTGATGATGAGCCGACTTATTACCTGGCATCCACCCAGGCAAACAAGCCCCGTTTCAACAGCTGTGAACTGCGGGTGATGGGACCAGAAGGTGAGGAAAGGACGTCCTTTGCGCCGTCGGAGTTTGATACCTACCTGGAATTCCACGAGACCGAGTATTCATATGCCGGTTCCACAACCTACCAGGGTCAGATTATGCGGGCAAACAGCCTGGCGCGCATCAACCTGGCTGAAAACCTGGGTACACCCAGGGCAGATAAGTACCTGAAACGATTTACCAGCAGTTTCGGCAAGCCGGCACATCCCATCATGTTGTTTGACCTGTGCCGGGGGATCGAGCTGGTGTATGCCATGGAACGCTGCATTGAAATGCTTTCGGAAGACCTCAATTACATGGACCCAAAGGTCGGTTACACCCCCAGGGATGGGATTGGATATGGATTGGTTGAGGCGCCGCGCGGTCCATTAATCCACCGGTATGTGGTGGAAAACGGTCTGATTGCGGATGCACAGTTCATCATCCCGACCGTGCACAACATGCGCGCCATCGAACGGGCGCTTAATGTTGCCGGCAAGCGTTATATCTCGCCAACCGCAATCAACACCGAACTGGAAAATGCGGTCGGCCGGGTGGTACGGGCTTTCGATCCGTGCATTGCCTGTGCAACCCAATAAGCGGCAAGGTTTCGTTAAAAGCTAGACCGGCATTCCAGCCATGAATAATCCGAACAGGTAACCTGCCAGGGTACTGAAGACTGCCACCAGACCGACATAAAAGGCAGTCTTTTTCCTGCCCATTACTCCGTTCAATACGAGGATGGATTGCAGGGACAGTTCCGGGTCTGCCAGCAGGTATGCCAGCAGGGGACCGCGTGCCATACCCAGGTCGAGGAACATCTTTGCAACCGGCACCTCCACCAGGGTGGGGAAGTACATAAAAATGCCAAACAGCACGCCAACCAGGTTTGCCACAATGGTATTGCTGCCAGCTACGGTGCGTACCCAGCTTTCAGGGATGACCTCTTTAACCACACCGGCGGCAAAAACTCCCACGATCAACAGGGGGAAGATTTGCTTGACGAATTTCCATGTCTCCCAGATCCATTCACCTAGTTGGTCTTTGGAAAAATTTTGACTGGCGACCAGCGCAATGGCTACCAGAAGGATGATTTCACCGATCAGCCGGCCATTGATGCCGATCACGAATGAACCTGCCTCTTCATGAGGGGCAGCGACCAGGATGGTTAAACCGATCAGCAGGATGGCAGCATAAGTCCAGCGATTAAAACCGTCAAAGACCTTATCAAACCCTTTCCAGGCTGTGACCCCGATAATAACTAGCATGAAGATAAGCAGCACCCCCTGAAAGGTCAGGTTTATGGAGGTCAGAAAACTGCTAAAGCCTCCTGCCGGGTTGAAGGGCAGGGTGATGCTGGCAAAGACCCCGGTTAACAGGTCAATTTGCAGGGTACCAACAATTAGAACCGCAATCAGGAGAATGAAAAGCAGCCAGACAGCCGGTTTCACGGCTGCAGTCTGGTCGAACACACCGCTAACTTCCATCTCGGCTGATCGCTCCCTTTCTTCCTTGCGGAAGATCCAGGCCATGATCAACCCGATCGCAATGCCGAACAGGATCGATAAAACCAACCTGGAAATAGCGATGTCAAACCCAATGGCAGCGCCGGTGTAGGTCAGCGCCAGGATGTTAATGGCTGGCCCGACAAACAGGAAGGTAATGGCTGGTCCCAGGCCTGCGCCGCGCTTCCAAATGCCGGCAAACAGGGGCAGGATGGTACAGGAGCACACCGCCAGGATGAACCCTCCCAGGGCAGAAGCGGGGTAGCTGATCCATTTGGATGCTCTTGGTCCCAGGTAGCGGGTAATGGCTTCTTTGGGCACCATGCTGCTCATAAAACCGGCGATGATAAAGGCTGGGACCAGGCATAGCAATACGTGGGCAGCCAGGTAGTCCAGCAGGCCTGTCAATCCAGATGTGAGCAAACCAGCAAGGAAATTTAGAATTGCGTCCATAAACATCCAGTATTAGTTTTATTAATATTCATAAAAGCGAATATTATTGATATAAAATATCAGGCAGCATGAAAATGCTGCCTGTATTCATTCAGGCTTGCTGTAGCCAGGCGGCGATTTCTTCTTCGGAAGGGATCCTGCCGGAGCAGACCACCTTCTCATTGACCACCAGGCCGGGGGTGGACAGGATAGGGTATTTCATGATCTCGCCCATATCGGTCACTTTTTCAAACTCTGCTTCGATCTGCAGGTCATCCACAACTTTATGTGCTAAGGCATCCAGCCTGCGGCAGTTTGTTCAACCTCTGCCAAGAACTTTGATGTAGATCATGAAATTCCTCCATTTGTGTGTATTGTCGTTGGGTGCCTGTTTTCGGCAGCATCCGCTGTTTGTGAATTACATTTCGGACAGGGGCAGCCGGGGGTGTTGTTGTGTCCATGAGAACCTGGTTTTTCTCCACCCTCGGCAGAATACATCGCATCCAGCACCTGGTAGATCTCCGGTTTCATTACCCGGTAGAATATATTCCAGCCGTCCCTGCGGTCCTGGATGATGCCTGCCTCGCGCAGCACTGCCAGCTGCTGCGAGAGGTATGCCTGGCGGTATCCCAGGGTGGCTTCCATGTGGCAAACACATTCTTCACCATTGCGCAGGGTTTCCAGTATTGCCAGGCGGGCGGGATGTGCCAGCAGCTTAAAGAAGCTGGCTGGCTCTTCGTATGGGTGTCTTTGTGCTTTTATGGCGGCCATAATATTCAAAATACCGAATATGATTTTACTTCATCCCCACCATGTGTCAAGGTAATCCTGGCTGTGTAATATACCATTTCTAAACCAGCAGAATGTCTCCTGAAGTTAAACTCCGGTACAGGTCATGGATAGGTCCATGAGCGCGAGATAGGTTAATTACTGGTAAGGAGAAATACATGAATAAAAAACAAAAGCATTACTGGATATTGGATGCAACCTTGGGGGTGGGATTTATGTTAGCCTTCCAGCAGGACACAACCGGCCTTGCCTTGCATCAGTGGCTGGGGATCCTGGTTGGGGCGGGTGCTCTGGTTCATCTGCTGCTGCACAAAAAATGGCTGCAAGTGACTGCCAGAAATTTTACCTCCATGGCAACCAGCCGTTCGCGCTGGTATTTGATTCTGGATGGTTTATTGGGTTTGGGTTTTTTGGGTATCATCATCACAGGATTGGTTATCTCAACCTGGACAAACCTGCCTTTGAATACCTACCAGGCCTGGCTGGCTGTCCATATCACGGTCTCAATTGAAGCGCTGGTGATGCTGGCGGTAAAACTGGTGCTTCACCGGCAGTGGATTGTAACAACCGCACGCAGGATGTTTTCTCCTGCCAGAAAACAGGAATTCCAACCCGTACCTGTTTCCATTTCACAAGAAGCGATGCCTCGGCGCGATTTCTTGAAGACGGCTGGAATTCTCGGGGCGGCTGGTGCAGTTGCCCTGACCAGGGCTGTTGATGGGTTAAGCCGGATTGGCGGGGAAAATGATACTGCCTTGAACTCAGATGTGCTGGCTGAAGAAGTCCCAGAGCCAGAAAATGAACTGACCGATTCACCCGCAGAGGTGGAGGAGACAATCGAAGTCAACCAGGAGACACAAGCTGCAGCCACGCAGGAAACCGTGGCGGTTTCAACCTCAACCCCTGTACCAACTGCCGCCCAGGTGGTGCAGGAGCAGGCGAGTTGCGTGGTACGGTGCCCGCGCGGCTGCTCATTCCCGGGGCGCTGCCATAAGTACACTGACAGCAATAACAATCAAAAATGCGATCTGGGCGAATGCCTGTGATCCATTTTTCGGTTGAGCAAAAAGAGGCTGTCCCAAAAGTAAGGGGCAGCCTCTTTTCTATACTTGTTGAATGTAACCCATCGTCCAATGGCTTTTTCAGGGAGCATGCCAGGGGGCACGGCGAAACTATCACGGTTAATCGAGTTACTCTGTAATTAGAAAAATCACCATCGAAAGCCGGTTTTTCTCCGAATTAGCACACGGGGTTCCTACTGGTTGTTCAAGGTCTGGATGAAATCCTGGGAGAAGCGTTCGCCATCAGCGCTGACAGCCACCTTGATAAGCGGGGCTCCGGGGAATACAATAGTTGCACCGAGTTCTTTACCAGGCTCTTCCATGACGTAAATTGGCTGCTCTTCGAAATTTGCCAGGCTTTCATCCAGCATGATGGCAGCCGCCATCGGATCCCAGAAGTACCATCGGCCGCTTTCAATAAATGACTGCATTTGTCCCAGGACATCGCGCACAAACCTGACTTCCGGTGTTCCTGCGTTGGATTTGATACGGTTGTAAAAATCCATCGTCAGTGGACACTGGTTGGTGGCATCGAGACCGACCATCACTATGGGGATCCCCGAAGAAAAAGCCAGGTTGGCGGCATACGGGTCAATGAATATATTCCACTCAGCTTTGGCGTTGCCCTCGATCCAGCTGGCCACATTACCTCCAACATTGACTGCGCCGCCCATAAGATAAATTTTGCCGACCCTGGTTTTCAGCTCAGGATACTTGGTGACGAATTCCGCAAGGTTGGTCTGTGGACCAAGAACCAGGATATCCACCGGCTGCGAATTGCTTTGTAGTATCTCAGCTATCAGGGTAACTGCCTCTAGTGTTGATGAAGGATTAATCCCATTGGGCAGCTGCAAACCCAGCATGCTGTCTACCGAATCACGGAAGGAGTCTGGAAAGACATTGGCTCCCCTGAGGGGAACCTCTAACCCGCAGGCTGTTGGGATGGGGGCGTGATCTGCCAGTTTCACCAGACCGAGCGCATTTTTCACACCGGGATCACAGTGAGCTTCCCCTGTTCCGGTGACGGTAATAGCCAGCACATCAACATCGGGTTTTTGCAAAAGGTACAGGATGGCGAACCAGTCATCAACTGCCATATCCGTATCGATGATGACCCGCCTTTTTGGAGGATTGGGGTTGGGATCCGGAGTGCTTTGTGTTGTGATTTCTGCTGTCATGACTGGTTCAAATTCTTGGGATGTTGCTTCCGCGGTCACAAGCGGTTCTTTGTCTTGGGATGTTGCTGCTTGCGATTCTGGCGGTATACAGGCTGTCAGGGCAAGCAAAAGCAGCATGCAAAAAGCATTGAATTTGCTCATTAGGTTTCTCCCTCTTTAATTCAAACTCCATCTGCATCATTTATTCCAGATTATTCCTCAGCAATGAGATTAAACCATTTTCGATATGCAATTGCGCCCCATCTGGAATTTCTCCGATCGGGATCGAGTCAACGCAGGGGATTTCGGAAATAATACAGCCGACGGCGGTGATGGTTTCAGCCTGGGCGTTGATGATTGCACTGGGTGCTTTTCCATTCTTTTTCAACCGGTAGAGGGTGTATGAACCAACGGTCGACCCCTTGCCGGTCGGGAAAACCAGCACCATGCCTGAAATGCATTTACCCTCCAGGGGATGACCTTTCTCAACCACAATACCGCTATCCGGATCCACACCGCCAAAAAAAGACACCGGCTGGCTGGAAACGAGGGCTTTGCCCGAGACAATTCCCTCAAAGATCACCCGACCGTGCCAGTTCACCTCAATGCCTCCTGGATGACATCCTCGAATGGAAGGAAAACTGTTTCCATCTGGTTTTTGCTGGAAGCATAATAACAGGCTTTGGCTGAATCGGTGGCCATGCAGTTGAACCAGCCTTTAATGGGCGCCACCACGCAGCAGGTATCCGTTGCGAAGCGGGCGCCGCTTTCTTCGATAATCCTGGTGTACCCCATCTGGTCTGCCATCTGCTTTACCGGGCGGGAAGTGGTGATCCAGAATTCTTTCTTTACCTTTTTGCCTGACAGAATCTCGGCAATCCGGGCAATTTCAGGCAAGTCAAGGTGCGGGCAGCCCAGGCTGACAAAATCAACCGGGGTGTCCTGGATAGGATTCAGTTCCCGGCATGCCTCTTCCAGTTCTTTCCTGCTGACCGAAACACATGCCTCTGGTCTCAAATACCGGCTGCTTTCAGGTGTGATCCCTGGAATATGGAACATAGCGGTGCCGGTGTAGGTGGCCAGGCTGGCACAGAATGATTTCAGTTCTTCCAGGCTGGCTGACAGGATGCCTTCTATCCAAACCACCGGTTTATTTGCCAGGTGGGCAACTTTACGGCTGATGCTTACCCCCAGCGCGCCGAATGACTGTGTGCCGTGGATACCTGTTTCAACCATCACGGTCAGTGCAGGTCTACGGTTCTCTTCCAGGTGCATCCCGTATGCCGGCGTGAACCCGGTCAAGGCTGATGCGAGGGCGCTGGGTCCGCCTTCACGGTTGGTGCGGGCGCCAAGCACTGCATTGGCATAACAGACCGCACTGCTTTCGGACCAGGCGATGTGTTCACCAAAAACCGGCAGGTTACCCACCAGGTAAGGGGTACAGGTGCAGGTGGTAACGACTCCCATACGGGCGAAGGCATCCAGGACGCGGATTTGCTGGCGGGCAAAATCCGGGGGGATACCCAGCGCCTGCCAGTTTTCGCGGTCCATGCCGGCGGGGTTCAAGGTGGTGAAGACTTTTACTCGTCCGCCGCTGTCTGCCATTTCAGTCAGGTATTCCAGCCCGGCTTCCCCCAGGTTGTCATAACTGACCCCGGCGATCTGCACCGATGAAACCGGCAGAAGTTCTTCTGCCTGGTAAATCTTTGCCAGGGCAAGTAATATCTGCAGCGCTTTTTGCGCTGCTTTTCCTTCTGCGCCGTCCAGCATTGCCTGCTGTTGCGAGGTCAGTGAAATCATATTTAGGACTGCCTGCCTTTTTGCAATCCAGGGAATTTGTGCAGGTCAACCGCAGGGAACTCTGCCCGCCCAAACGACTTGCCGGCAGGGTTCAGGGGTTGGGTCAAATCAAAACCCACCTTGCTGGTCAGGTGTGTGCCGGGATCAGCACTCGGGTCCAGGCTGGAGCCGGTTTGGCGTGGCAGAAGCACCAGGTCTTTATCAGCCTGGAAGCGGGTAGCCATAGCCCACTCAACCTGGGCAGGGTTATAGATATCAATATCTTTGTCTACAATGGCGACATGCTTGAGGGAGGAATGCCCGGTAAAGGCAGCCTGGATCGCTTTTTTCCCATCCTCTTCGGATTGTTTATCGATCTGGACGACCGCATGCAGCCAGGAACAACCACCGGGGGTGATGTTCACATCCAGGCAGCGGGCGACCTCGTTCACTTTTTGGAATATGGTCGGTTCACGCGGCGTGCCCATCAGCATTTTGTGCTCCAGCCCGCCGGGCAAGAGCGCCTGCCAGATGGCATCCTTGCGGCGGGTGATGGTTTTTACCACGAAAATGGGTTCATCCCGAACCACATCGTAGGTCTCTGTCAGGTCTACAAATGGACCTTCGCTATGGCGGCGGTCATAATAAACTGCGCCCTCGAGAACGAATTCGCATTCCGCTGGAACCAGCAGGTCAACACTATACGCCCGCACCAGGGGAACTTCTTCGAGAGCGGAGGCGATCTCAAGTTCGTTCTGCCCAAGCCCGATCGATATCCCGGCTGCCAGCATCAGGTTGGGTGGGTTACCAATGCAAACCGCCGCATCCAGGCTGCCGCATTCACGCAAATAAGTATCAAAGTGGCGGTTCTTAACCACCCTGACAGCCATTTCGGTGGAAGATATTTGCATCATGCGGTGATAATCGAGGTTTTGCCCGTAAACCGGATGCTTTGCAATCATCAACCCGGATGATATGTAATTGCCACCATCCCTCTCGCAATGGAACAGGATAGGTAAATCATCAAGGTTTGGATCAGTGTCAATTACTTCCTGGCAGGGAGCATCACTGGTGATGGGGCAGGGCACTGGATTTTGCATGGCTTGCAGCAGCCGCGGGATCAGGCTAGCAGCTTCCAAGTTAAAGTAACTGGCAACTGCCGCTTTCGTGCAGCACAGGTTGCCTACCACCGGGTAAGCGCTGCCTGTGATTGATTCCAACAGCACAGGATGCGGTTCTGCTGCTTTCAAGATACCTGCCGCTTCAAACCTGCGCTTAACCGGTTCAGCTGCATGCAGTAATAGATTGTTTCGTTCCAGGATTTGTAAAAAACGCCTCATTGACATATCTGCACCTATTGCGTAATTGTAGCATAGCCGACTTTAATTACAGACAATGTGCAGTGGAAAAGTGGCGGACTTCGTGCTACAATTTACCCATGTTCAAAAACTTCCTCTCCAAAAAACCTGTAAAGCTTGAAGTTGGGATGCCGGCACCTGAATTTGAACTGAAGGATGCAAACGGCAGCCTGGTGCGTTTAAGCGGTTTCATGGGTAAGAATGTGGTAATTGCCTTCTTCCCGCTGGCCTGGACACCGATATGAACGGGTCAGATCCCGGCGTATGAGGCTGACAAAGCCAAATTCGCGGGATTGAATACCCAGGTCCTGGGTATCAGCGTTGACTCGGAACCGTGTTTGAATGCTTGGGCAGAAAGCCTGGGCGGGATTACCTACCCTCTGTTGAGTGACTTCTGGCCGCACGGTGAAATTGCCAAACGGTATGGTGTGCTGCGCGGGGAAGGGTATTCTGAACGGGCAATCTTCATCCTGGATAAGAAGGGTATTATCCGATACATCGATATCCATGATATCGACAAGCAACCCGAAAACGGGGTCCTGTTCGATTTCATTGGACGGATGGATCCGGATGTGGCCGGCAGATACGCTGCCATGCAGGTCCAGTCGCAAGAACCGGTTGAGCTGCCGCATGGGGGTGTGGTGATGTACTGCACGTCATGGTGTCCTGGCTGCCGCAAAGCCAGGTATTTCTTCAATGAACACAACATTCCTTACCGGGAAGTGGACATCACCACTGTTCCAGCTGCAGCGGAGCAGGTAAAAAAGTGGGCTGGCGGCAACCGCACAACCCCGACTTTTGACATCGATGGCACAATTATTGTGGATTGGGACGAATCGAAACTGAGAGAAGTGCTGAAAGACCAGTTATAACATGCACCAGCAGAATTCTGCCCGGTGACCAAACCGGGCAGAATTTTTTAATTTCATACCTTCCTTCTATGACCTTTTCTGCCGGATTTGTTCAGACCGGTTTTTCAGGTCTTGCCGGATTTCCTTTTTCAAGGAAGCCAGGTAGTCTTTGACTGGTTTTGCGGCTGGTTCTTCCAGCGGAAAAGTAAACCGGTAGCGCCATGCTGGGCGGTTGCCCATAACCCGGTACACCTGCTGCAGCCGGGCTGGTGCAGACCCCGGGAAGCTTGTGGATGGAAGCCTGACCGTAAGGATGGCTTCCGTTTTCAATTCGAGGGGGAGCCTTTCCTGACTGGAGAGATGGATTGTGCAGGAATGCTTGCCTGGTAGTGTAAAATCCAGTACCTGTGCATTGAACCGTTTTTCTGCCAACCCAACATCGCAAAGAATAACCTCTTCAGGCGTCAGGCAGGGCGTGGTCCATTTTTCCATCTTCTCTACCAGGGGAATTGGATTGGAAAAGACCGCATTACAATATTTTTGGTCCAGGTTTACCAGCTGGGCTTTCAGCGGGAATTTCAGGAGTTTCCCGGTGATAACCGTGGTCTTTTGTTTTTTCAGGCAGACGCATTGTTCAGGATGGATGTCCAGGGCGAGGTAGTCCTGGTTGACCATTCGGATCACCCCGCGATGGTGAACGGGTATTCCTCGGTAAGTGTTGTTCAGGGTTACCGGTTTCTCATCCAGCATCTGGCTTCGCAATTCAAAGATCACGGGTCAGTCCAATCAGCAGGGGTGATCATTTGTGCTCCCTGCCTTTAAGGATTATAGCACCCTAAAGTTTATAGGGTATAATCACGCCTGATACAGCAGGAATTCAACCTGATGACCCAAACTAACGGAGAGATCAACACAGCTGCAGCTAAAACCGGTGAAGAAGACCGGCAAATGAGCATCTGGGAGCATGTAAATGAGCTGCGCAAGCGGTTGTTCCGGGCTGTGATTGGCCTGGTTCTGACCACCACCATCAGCTTCAGTATCGCCTCAAAGCTACTCGAGATGCTGGCAGTGCCAATTGGAGGCCTGGACAAACTGCAATCGATCGAAATCACTGAGAATATGGGTGTTTATATGAAGGTGTCATTACTCAGTGGTTTTATCTTTGCCCTGCCATATATCCTTTACCAGCTGCTGGCGTTTATTATGCCCGGGCTCAAACCTGGTGAAAAACGCTGGGTCATCATGGCAATCCCCCTGGCAACCTTGCTGTTTGTGACTGGGGTAGCATTTTCCTATTTTATCATGCTGCCGGCTACAATCCCTTTCCTGACCAATTTCCTGGGCATATCCACCACACCGCGCCTGTCTAATTACTTTAACTTCATGACCAACCTGATGTTCTGGATCGGTGTGGCTTTTGAAGCGCCCCTGGTTGTTTTTGTTCTGGCAAAACTTCGGCTGGTTTCTGCCAAAGCATTGCTCAAACAATGGAGGATTGCCATCGTGGTTATCGCTGTCATGGCGGCTTTGATCACCCCAACCGTAGATCCGGTCAATATGGGCCTGTTAATGCTGCCCCTCTTTCTCATTTACCTGCTGAGTGCAATTCTTGCCTGGCTGGCAAGGCGCAATGAGGAAAATGGGATATAATTTCATCAGCCATTAATTTCAAAAGGAGTAAAAAAATGCCATTTCGACTTGGAACAACTGAGTTAATCATCATTCTGGTGATTATTATCATTCTGTTTGGTGTTGGCAGGATCTCGAAAATCGCCGGAGAGCTGGGCGGGGGTATTAAGGCATTCCGGAAATCAGTGAAAGAGGAAGATAAACCTAACGAAGAAGTTTCCAGCGAAGACGGAAAGAAAAGCGAGTAGAACCTCTTTTTCCGGCGCTGGGAGCTGAGAACCGGTACCACGAATGAATTTCCTCAACATTGGGCCGCTAGAACTGGTAGCGATTCTGGTGCTCGCCTTGATTATCATGGGTCCTAAAGATATGGTCAAGGCAGGGTCAGATATCGGCCGCTTCATCCGCAAGGTGGTCAAGTCCCCAATATGGCGGACTATCGTGACGTCTTCACGGGAAATCAAAGAGCTTCCCTCAAAGATTGTGAACGAAGCAGGAATAGACGAAGAAATAAAAGAGTTTAAGAAGGTTTCCAGTGAAATCCAGAGAGAAACCAGGGTGGAAGCCGACATCCCGGTCATCGAACCGGTGTCTGTGCCGCTCAGCGGAAATGAAGGAAAAGAGGTCAAAGAGACCCGCTTCTAAAGAACATGCGATACATAAAAGTTCCGGAATGAAAATATTTCGCATTCCGGAACTTGTTAGTTAAACTGCAGGTGTTATGGGTTTCCCAGGATATAGCAGGGTGTAATCGCTCCAGGAGGGTTGAGCTTGCCCCATGAGTACATCATCGCCTCAAAGGTCAGATCAGTGCGCATGTGCAGCGGGATGATGCTGCCCCAATCAGGGGCTGTACCGGCGGCATCTTCTGCATTGCCAAGCGTGGAGCAAATATTCCTGAAAACGCTGGTTTCTTCATCCTCAATGATGCGATACCCTTCAGGGCTGTCTGCCGGCTGTGCTTGCAGTTGCACCTGGTTGTTATTGATCCATCCGCTCACGGCAGTGATCGCCTGCGAATCCACCAGCAGATAACCATCCCAGTTGAATTTATAGGCAGCAAGTTCCTGCCAGAATCCCTGCACTGGCAGCTTATCTTCGCTCAGGCTGAAAGCATCTGCGAGCGATTGGACCTGATCAGGTGCATCCGGGTTGGGATACAACATCATTACCGTCAGGCCGGGATAATCAACTGGACCAAGAAAGGCAATCCAGATGGAAACCAGCTGCGGCTGGCTGGAACTCAGGTCATCCACCCGCAGCAGCACCAGGTTGGTCTGCCCGTCTCCTGGCGTACCGGCAGTTCGGGTGGGATACACCACCGGTTCAGGGGTCTTCTGGTCGTCCGAACCGACAAATTGATTGGCTAAGAGAATGCCAATTACACCGCAGGCAACAAAGAGGACGATCAGGATGAATCCCTGTGCTTTTTTCATGATTAGCGAATACCCTTCAACCTGTGAAAGGCTGCATTAATGGTATACACACCGCCAAATATTCACTTTCCCTATTGTAGCGGAATGTGATTGTTGAAGCAACTAAATTTCAGCAGCAAATGCTTTTTAACCCAACTCAGCAGCCTGGTCAGGACTGCTGAGTAAGGTGAGGTGAAACTGTTTCAGAAGGTAGAGAAGGAGGAGAAACCCGCTTATTTATCCTGAGAATAAATCGCTGGTTAAAAGATCATTGCGAAAATCAATGTGAAACCAAAACCGCTTAGAAAGCCCGCCAGGGAAACTCCTGCAGCCACCTTCAGAAATGCCTTTTTGTCGAAGTTATCAACCATACTGTAGCCAAGGCGGAGCAGTTTGCGGACAAGAGTGAACCTAGACAGGCGGTAGATAATTACATCCCAAAATGCCAGTTCGAGTTTTTGTGTGAGGTTCATTTGCATTGGAGTGCTCCTTACTTGGATGAAGACATCTTCTGGATCTTGCCTTCGGCGGATGCAACCACGCGGACAGTACGGTCTATCTTTTTCCCACCTGGAAGGCTGGCAGTAGCATGGAAAACGAGGAGGTACTGGTTATTGCCGTACTCCTGGGGGCGCGGACGCTTGCCGCTGACCTCAGGGTACCGGGAGTAAACCTGCCGGTAAATAGAATCTAAACTAACCTTATCCATTGCTGCCTCAATTCTGGCGCAACCGGCGGCGCATGAATGCGGGGATCTCAAGGTTTGATTGTGCGCCGACCAGTTCATTTTCCTGCATGAGCGCGGAATTATCGTAATCAAGGCCATTTTCATGGGCTGTAATGGCTTCTGCGATGGTAACGGATGGCCTGGCTGGTTCAGCTGCCCTGGGTACCCGCACCCTGGTCATCGGGTCAAAGGCGGTCGCTCCGAGCCCGGTAATGATCAGGATGATCTCGGTGCGGTCTTCCATGTTGTCATCCTGGATGATGCCGGGGATGATTTCAGCCTGGTTGTTGGTCTTTTCATGCAGGTAATTCAGGGCGTCGGATACTTCCATGAAGGTGAGGTACTTGCCGCCGCGGATGTTGACGATGATGCCGGTAGCGCTTTCGATCGGGATGGTGTCCAGCAGGGGATGGTGCAGGGCTTGTTCAACTGCCTGGAGCGCTTTGTTGGGACCTTTACCATTTCCGATAGCCATCAATGACCCGCCGCCTTTTTTCATCAGGTTGCGGACATGAGAAAAATCAACATTGATCAAACCGGGCTGGGTAACGATCTCTGATATCCCCTGGATACCCTGGCGCAAAATGTCATCTGCCAGTCTGAATGCCAATTCAAGCGGCAGGTCGCGCGGGGCAATCTGCAGCAGGCGGTCATTTGGAATGGAAATAAGGGTGTCTGTATTCTGCTGCAAACGGGTCAGGCCGTTGCGGGCGTTTTGCTGGCGCAGACCTGCTTCGAAGGAGAAGGGCACGCTGACTACAGCAATAGAAACCACATCCATACCTTTGGCAATCCTGGCAGCCACGGGGATAGCCCCGGTGCCGGTCCCGCCGCCCATACCTGCGGTTAGGAATACCATGTCTGCTCCGGCAAGAGCGTCGGTAATCTCAAACAGGCTTTCTTCAGCTGCTGCTTCACCAATTTTTGGGTCACCTCCCGCCCCTTGACCATGGGTGGTATTGGGCCCCAAAAGGATCCTGCGGGGTGCCAGGCAGTTGCGCAGAACCTGGGCATCTGTGTTTGCACCGATAAACTCGACCCCGTCAATTCCCAATTCGATCATGCGGTTGACGGCATTACAGCCGCCTCCACCCAGCCCCAGGACTTTAAGCCTTGTCTTGGGTATGGGCAGGGGCAGTTCGGGTAAGGATGAATGGATCTGGTTTTCGTAAGTCATGGTTTCACCTCTGTTCAAGTACAGATGCAATACTCGTGCCATCTCCGTTGATCCGCTCTACAACTGCACCATTAAAACGCAGTGTGTCCAGGTCTTCGTCAGTAAAAAGGTCTTCGCCGCCGATGACGGTCACAAATGCCGCATGGGCTGC
The DNA here is from genome assembly GCA_002403095.1 of Leptolinea sp. UBA4782. Taxonomy (GTDB): domain Bacteria; phylum Chloroflexota; class Anaerolineae; order Anaerolineales; family Anaerolineaceae; genus UBA4782. Next base: position 11,163 of record DHHC01000003.1, on the reverse strand, counting down.
CTCCTGCAGGGAAAAGCCCATGGTGGCCTGGTACTTCTTCAAGAAAGGCCGGATGGCATCCAGGTACAGGTCCGGGATTCCCCAGTCATAGGCTGGAAGCAGGACATAATGCTGGATGATAAACTGCCCCGGTTCTTCTTCTGGCGGGATGGATTTGGCAGCCAGTTTATCTTCTTCAATCGATTTAGGCACGGCGGTTTTTACCTCGTCAAAATCCATCGCCGGATCGAAATAGAAATCTTCCTGCCCGGGACGGCTGTCTTTTGCGCCAGGCTCAGCCAGGAATTCAGGGATGGTCTTGATCCATGTAGACTGCCACTCCACGATGGCTTTCACGGTGGGAGAGGGGCTCTGATCCAAGCCATACCAGGAAAACGGAGTTTCCTCCGGGATTTGAGCAGCCAGAGACCAGAAGGCACAGGCCAGGATATTGGCTGGGAGGGGATCCAGGGTTGTTTTTGGATCCCTGGGATTTTCGACCAGGTCACTCTCAAGCAGACGGATAATTGCCAGGTTTGTGGCTGCCTGGGCTTCTTCTGTTGGAATGTCTTTTGCTCCTGCGTGATCTGAAATTCTGCCTGCTTCGAGCAGGATGATAGGGCAGGTGGAACCGGTTACAGAACTTACAATTGCGTTGTACCAGTCAAATATCCTGAATCCCCTCTCGTCCGGGGATTTGTCAAAAGCGCTGTACGGGCGGGCTTCGGGCCAGCGGTCTGGACCGCCTGCTCCCCAGTTCAGGTCTTTTGCGTAGGTATAGCCGTACGCAGCCAGCACAAGGTTATCGAGGATGTCATCCTGGCGGCGGGTTTGCAGGCCTTCCAGGCAGGATTTTAAGAATGCAACATCCCAATAATCTCCACCTGGTTCAAGGGGAGGGAAAACGGGTACCAGTCCATGCTGCAAAGCCAGTCCGGCGACCGGGATGAACCTGTCGAGAAACCTGTCGATCAGGTCCTGCCTGGCCCAGCCAGCTGCCGACCAAGATTTGCGGACATTTGGACGGTCAAATGGAATGATATATTTCACACCCCAGTGGGCGTAGGCTTCAAATAGCAGGTTAATTTCGGCGATTTTGGGCGGGGTCTCAAGAGCATAATTCATCTGCAGGACAGGCTGGATGGATTCCTTGAGCAAACCAGAAAGAAAATATTCCGGTACAGCCTGTTCCTGGGAAGCATTCAGTACGATCCAGCCAATATCCAGTGATTTCAGCTTTGGAAGCCAGGTTTCCAGATCCTTTTTCCGGTAATGCAATGAATCGGTGAAATAATGGATACCGATGCGGGTATGGTTGGGTGTAATTTCTATTTTTTGCGTCATGGAAATCCCTCGAGTTCACCTTAACTTTTGCCAAGCATACCCAGTTAGTTACAAGATATATGCCAACCAGCAGGTGCTTTGCTCTGCTATAATCTGATGCATGATCCTGGTTACTGGCGGCACTGGTTTTGTGGGGAGAAACCTTGTCCAGCATTTGTTAAAGCAGCAAAAAAAAGTCCGCATCCTGGTGCGGCCTGCAAAAAAGACCCCAAACCTGCCGAAGGATACAGCCGTTGAAGTGGTTGTCTGCAGCCTTCAGGATGAGCGGGGGTTGCGGGCGGCTATGAAGGGCGTCCAGCAGGTTGTTCATCTCGCCAGTGCGGAAAGAGCAGGCTCAAGGGTAGATATTGAAGAAGTGGATATACAGGGCACCAGGCGGGTAGCTACTGCGGCAGTGCAAGCCGGTGTGAGAAGGCTTTTTTACTTGAGCCATGTCGGAGCTGACCGGGGATCGGCATATTCGATTCTGAAGGTGAAAGGGATCGCAGAAGGCTTGATCCAGCAGAGCGGGATCTCCTATGCTGTGATCCGTTCGACTGCGATTTTTGGTGAAGGCGATCATTTCACCACTTCCTTTAGCCGCCTGCTGCAAACAGCACCAGGCATTGTCCTGCTCCCAGGTGATGGCGGGAGTATGCTTCAGCCGATCTGGATCGAGGATGTGGTTACCTGCATCCTGTCCGCCATGGATACACCGGAAGATGAATACCGTATTTACACAGTCGGCGGACCCGAATACCTCTCCTTCCGCAAGGTGCTGGATATCCTGTCTGAAAAGCTGGGGATCACTCGCAGGTACATCTCCATCCATCCCTCTGTTTTACGTTCCCTCTGGCTGATCTTTGAGCAGGGCAACCCGCGATTCCCTGTCTCCAGCCACTGGCTGGATCTCCTGGCAGCCGACCGTACCTGCCCGGTTGATTCTATTGCCAGGGAGTTTGGCCTGCTTCCATCCCGGTTTACCCAGCATCTTGATTACCTCCATCCCACCCAGAAACGAAGAAAAAACCTATGATTGAAAAAGCATTCAGCGTGCACGGCCACTTCTACCAACCACCGAGGGAAGATCCCATCAGCGGTGAAATTCCGCTGGAACCAGGTGCCAGCCCATACCGTAACTGGAATGAGCGTATTCACTCCCAGTGTTACAAGCCAAACGCTGAGCTGGGCAACTTTGAGCATATCAGCTTTGACCTGGGTCCCACTTTAGTGGAATGGATGCGGGAGTATGACAGGGAGACCCTGGCCAGCATTATCGAGCAGGATCAGCGTAACTTCCAGCATTTTGGTGTAGGAAATGCCATGGCGCAATCCTATTCCCACACGATCTTACCCCTATCTACCCGCGAGGAAAAGATCACCCAGATACGCTGGGGAATTGTTGATTTTGAAGATACCTTTTCCCATAAGCCGGCAGGGATCTGGCTGCCGGAAACAGCAGTAGACCTGGAGACCCTGGAAATCGCCGTTGATAACGGGATCGAGTTCACTATCCTGGCGCCCTGGCAGGCTGACACAACTGCCCTTGATCACTCAAAACCATATAAGGTGAACCTGGGCAACAATAAATATATTACCGTATTCTTTTACGACAGGCCATTATCCGATGATGTCAGTTTCCATCCGGATGCCACAGCCAATGCAGACGTTTTTGTCCAGACCAGGCTCGCACCGCGTTTCCGGCAGGGGAAGAAACAGGGGAGCAACCCAGAGATTTACGTGATCGCTTCTGATGGGGAAGTTTACGGTCATCACCAAGCTTTCCGGGATAAATTCTTAAACCGCCTGGTAAATGGCGCCATTGAAAAACAGCCGTTCATCGCCACTTTCCCGGGTATCTGGATTAAAGAATACCCGGCTGCCAGCGAGATCCGCATCCGTGAGAATACCTCCTGGAGCTGCCACCATGGGGTCAAGCGCTGGAAAGAACAATGTGATTGCACACCGCATGCTGAATGGAAAGCCCCATTAAGAAAAGCATTGACCAAACTTGCCCAGGCTGTCGATGAGCAGTACCTGCTGGCAACAGGCAAATACCTTTCGGACCCGTGGGAATTGAGGCATGACTACATTCATGTGATTTGCGGGCATATCACTGTTGAGGAATATATCTCGGGGAAAATATCCAAACCGCTGACCCCTGAACTACAGCGCCAGATTGCCTTGCTGCTGCGCGCCCAGCTGGAAAGGCAGCGCATGTTTACTTCGTGCGGCTGGTTTTTTGATGATTTTGACCGGATTGAACCGCGCAACAATGTGGCCTACGCTGCACAGGCTGCCTGGTTGACTTACCTTGCCAGCGGGGTTGATCTTTCCGGTAAGGCAAAAGCCGATTTACGCATGGTAAAAAGCTGGCGCTCAGGCTTAAGCGCAGATGTTGTTTTTCAGCATAACCTTGAGCGTGCCAGGTCAGCTCAGGGTTGATCCTCTCCAGGCTCGTTTAGTAACTCGACCAGTTTTGCCAGCCTGAATTCTGACTTGCGCATCGCAACCAGCATCTGACCTGTTACTTCTTCCACTGCCAGCAGTTGCTCGACCTTTTGCGTGCGGCTGGTTGCTGCATCCGTATTTACCTGCAGCCAGGTGGTGACCTTCATCCACCAGACCAGTTCTTCAAATGATTCCTGGTTGAACCACAGGATGTCATTATGGCGGTTCACCTGGATGAAGCGTTGGATCTGCTCATCCTCCAGCCAATCCTGCAGCAGGTTTCCTGCAGTCTTGCCAGCAATACCTATGTGCCAGGACTGTTGCGAAACGAGGATACGAAGCAAACAGAGTTTACGCTGGCTGCTACCGGTATCCAAACCCAGCTGATGATGAAGTTCATCCAGCACCCGTGTCAGGCGCCATTCATCCAGCCAGCTGCGCGTCCTTTCCTCCCAGCCTTCGTTCCCAAACGTTTTTCCCAGCTGGTGCAGAAAAGCGATGCTCCACAAGGTGATGAAAGGCTGGGAATAGCGGTTCAGATTGGTTAAGGTCAGCTCAATAGATTTTTTCAAGGTTGCGCTGCCGGCAGCCAATTTCTTAAGGGCGGCAAGGTCAGGGTCGAGCAGTAATTCCAGCTCAGCTAGTGTGCTGCTGATAATCTTATCCCTGTTTTCAGCCTGCCCGGTAACTGTTTGGATACCATCCAGCAGGGCAGCGACCTTCTCCTGCGCTTCAGGCAATAGGTGCTCCGGCAGGCTTGCGCCGACAGGCCGGATGCGGATAGAGTCGAGATACAAGAAATACCCGGGATTAAGGATCTGTTTAATCGCCATTGAAACTGGCTGCATAACCAGTTCCTGCATGGCTTCCTGCAGGCTGGGAATGCCGCTGCCTTGCAGCCATTCATACAGCTGGCGGTAGGTATGGGAGTTGTCATCCTCGACGACCTGGAAGTCCATAAAGACCAGAGTTTTATAAGCATCAAGTGCCAGGAATACTCCTTTTTCTATCACTTCATTCACTGGGCGGATGAACTGCAGCCCACTGTTATGTTCCCTGAAGACCAGATACGTGTTCTCCCCCGGCGACAGCCGCAGCCCTTCCGCCAGGGTCTTCTGCTTTAAACCGGCAGCCGGGTTGGCTTTATCTACAAAGGCAGCTGATTGCCTGATCCAGCCGCGGGTTGAAGAGAACCGGTTGTTATACACCACCAGGCCATGTTCATTGCCGTTACTGTTGCTATAAGCAAAGACATTTTCATCCACCCAGCCATCGGCGGTGAAAAAGTCATACAGCAAAAAGTTATCGACTCCCGCGAAGATATCCCTGCGATGCAGCAGCGTGAAAACCTCGCGCCTGTGGCGCTCGACCAGGTCCTGGTCGGGGTATTCCTCGTAATATGCGCGGCGGTATTCCATGCCGTATTTTTCCGTGAAACCCTGGACCTGCCCGTGTCCGAACATGGGCAGCCCGGGCATGGTTGCCATCAGGGTGCAGATGCCGAAGTACTTATCACCCTTGCCGAACTGGTCCAAAGCCGTACGCTCGTCGGGATTGTTCATAAAATTGACGTAGCGCTTGAGGATTTCGGGGTCAAATTCCAGCGTATTTTTCATCAGTGTGCGGTATTTGGCATTGTCCTCGTTGCGCAGCAGGTTCATGAAGGCGCTGTTATAGACCCGGTGCATGCCCAGGGTGCGCACAAAATAGCCTTCCATCAGCCAGAAAGCCTCCGCCAGCAAGAGGGTGTCGGGCACCTCTGCAGCCACTCGGTCAACCACCTCGCGCCAGAATTCAACTGGAAAAGCCCGGTCAAAATCTGTTTTGGTCATGCCGTGTTCTGCCCGGGTGGGAATATCGCCCCCGCTGCCTGGTTCTGGGAACCATAACCGCTGGTAATGGCGCTTGGCAAGCGTCATGGCGGCATCAAAGCGGATAACCGGGAACCGCCTGGCAACCTGCAGGATGGTTTGAATGACCTGTTCACGCACCTGGGGATTGAGGTAATTCAACTGGGCAGTATCGTTCCACGGCATGCTGGTGCCGTCATTCCCATGGTAGATATAGCTCACATTTCCGTTCTGGTGGTCAACCCGTTTGAAGACAACGGATGCATCACTGCGGCTGAAATAGTGGTCTTCGATATAAATGCCGGCCCTTCCATCCTGTGACAGGTTGGGGCCGTTGAAAGAATATGCCGGGAAAGGCGGGTAGTCCAGGCTGATAAACCATTCGGGATGTTCAACTACCCAGGGCGAATCGATACCCATGTGGTTGGGTACCATGTCACTTGCCAGGCGGATGCCGCGCTGCCAGGCACGCTGGCGCAGGTTCTGGTAGGCTTCTTCCCCACCAAGGTCATCAGCGATGCGGTAATCAAAGAGCGAATACGCTGACGCAACCGCTTCGGGATTGCCGCACATTTTCTTAATAACTGCTGAAGCCCGGCTGCGCTCCCAAAGGCCTATCAGCCACAACCCGGTCATGCCCCAGGCTGCCATTTCATCAAGTTCGCTGTCGGGGATCTGGTCCAGCCTGGTGATGTTGTACTGGTATTTCTTGCTCAACTGGTCAAGCCAGACATAGGAGTTTTTAGCGATCAATACCAGGCGTGGCATCCATTCCCGGTCGGGGCTGAACCTTTCACCTTCCAGTTCCGTCAGGCTGCGGTCATAAACCGGGATAGAAACCGGGCCGGGGCCGAACCCGGCTGCCATGAAATCGATCTTTTCTTCTTCTTTAATCAGGTCCAGGGAGGAAAGCAAGCGGTAGAGATATTTTCCAAGCAGGGCAGACCAGCGGGTGCGGATGTATTCCAGTTGGCCGGTGATGGAATATGGGACTGCAATGGCAGGAGCCCGCAGCATCTCGATCAGGGATTTGTTCTCCGGCCCGAAGGGCGGGCGTTCGGCGAAGAATTGCTGCAAGGCAGACATGGCTTTGGCATATACCCGCTGAGGCTGGATGTCCTGGTCGCTGAATAACTCCTCATAAGGGGACAGGGCGGGATTCTTGTTGGTCACCCAAAGGATGACCAGCTCTTCAATGATGGTAAAACGGTTAGGCACCCCATTCTCAGTGCTATCCAGGTACTCCCTGGCGGTTTGCAGTCCCTGGTAGACAGGCATGGGCGGGAAAAGGGTGGCAAAATCAACCAGCAGCCTCTCCAAGTCATCAGCGCCAAGAGTTTCAACCAACCAGGAATGTGCCGATTCAAACAAGTTTGGGTCGTGCTGCCTGCGGTACAACATAAATACCAGGTGGAAAATCTCATCCATTAATCCCATGGCATTGATCTGGCCGGCTTTTATAGACTGCTCAGGGAAGGCAGTCAGGTCACGTTTCTGGTTCATTTTCTGGGCAAACAACCGGGCAGCATGGAAGTCTGCCAGGATGGCATTCCCATTAAACGAGAAGATCGACTGGTCGAACTGGTAGCGGTCTCTTGCCTGGCGTGAAATATGGAATTCCATGGAAATCTCCTGGAAAAAGGTTGTTTCTATTAATTATACCCGCCAGGCGTTCTGGCAAATCTCAAGAATGAAGCAGTTTGGTTATCACCCAGACCGGGTCGCGGTCAAATTCAAGGTCATTATACTGGGTCAGGTCACCTGCAATAGTAAGAGTATCCAGGGTTTCTGCTATAATTTCCGGCAGCCAGCCGAAAAGCCGCTGGACTTCGTGGTTTGAAGCTGCACCGACGGAGTCAAAATATTTGCGCAGGATCATCATGCGGGCTTCTTTTTCATCGACCGGGCGGCTTCTTTCCTGCAGGTCCGGGTAGAAACGGGGGGTGATGTCATACACGTGGCAATAGTGCCAGGCTCCGGCATCACTGACAGCAACAGGCAGGATCTTGAACTCGATCATCAGGTCATCCAGCGCCCTGGCAAATAACCCGGCTGCCGCTTCACCTGTCAGCCGGCTGGCTTTGCGCAGCATGATGGTATTGAGCGGACCTTCCCGCAGCAAAGCCTCATAAATTGACTTGGCAGCAGCTGTCATCTTTCCTTGCTGGTACTGCTCCAGGTAATCTGCTTCCCAATCGCCGTAATTGGGTGAAAGGCTGTAAAAGTACGGCAGCATTTCGAGAGAGACAAAAGTGTTTTTACGGCGCAGGATACGGGCATAATATACCTTCTTTCTACCCAGCAGGTTGTCTTTCCAGTTCCAGGTGATGTGCCCCGGGTCGTCATGTTCATCCGCTATCGGCCGGTCACCGGCTGCAGCTGCCCACAGGTTGGGCAGGGTGATACCCTTAATCGGCCAAAAGTATACAAACCCCCTGTTGTTAATGAATGTAACCGCCTCATTTTGTGAGCGGATTTGAAGCGCAGGGGAAATGCAGAAGGTTTCTGCGCGGTATTGCCTGATGATGGCTGTGAGCGGGTAAGCGCTGTTCAATCTTCGCGGACCAGGATATGGGTGATGATGTTTGAACCACTGCCGCCGATGTTCTGAGCCATGCCCACACGAGCATCCGGAACCTGTGTTTCACCCGCCTCATGCCGCAGTTGCTGCACCACTTCCACGATCTGATACATTCCAGTCGCCCCGACCGGGTGTCCGCGGGCTTTCAGCCCGCCGCGGGTTGATATAGGTATCCGGCCCGCAGGAATGATCTGGTTTTCTATTGCCAGGCGCGGACCTTGCCCGGGTTCGGCAAATCCGCAGGCTTCGAGCGATAAGGTTGCCATGATCGTAAAGGCATCATGGGCTTCGAACAGGTCGATCTCAACAGGGGATAACCCTGCCTGGTTGTAAGCCTGCTTGGAGGAAAGTTCAGCTGCTTTTAGCCAGAGCGGGTTGGAACGGTTGTGGATGGCAATCGTGTCTGTTGCTGCCCCGGAACCGGCTACCCGGATGCAGGTATGGTTCAAAGAACGAGCTTCCTCGAGCGGTACAATTACTGCCGCTGCAGCACCGTCTCCAACTGGAGATGCATCCAATATGTTGATGGGGTCTGCCACCACATGCGCTTTTTCAAAGGCATCCAGGGTAATGGGGCTGTTAAAACGGGCAAACGGATTATAGACACCATTGGCATGAGCATTTATCGAAAAGTTGGCAAAATCGGCGTGTTTCCAACCGTATTCGTAAATGTAGCGCTGCATTACCAGCGCATTAAGCGCCACGAATGAGGTTCCCATATCGGATTCATAATCCGCATCGGCTGCGGTAGCCAGCTCGGTAGTGATCTCGGCGATGGGTGAATCGGTCATCTTTTCCACCCCGACAGCCAGGGCGGAATCCAGTTGTCCCGAGGCAACGGCCATCACTGCTGAGCGGAAAGCAGCCGCACCGGAACTGCAGGCTGCCTCGATCCGGATGGCTTCATGCATGCGCAAGCCGACCCAGTCGGCGATGTAGCTGCCCAGGTGCTGCTGCCGGTTGGCGGAACCTGACATCATGTTGCCGACAAACAGCGAATCAACACGCGCCCTTCCGGCATCCTGCATGGCTGCAAAAACCGCATTGCCGGCAAGTTCCTTCAGCGAAAGGTCCCAGTGTTCATCAATTTTTACTTGCCCAATTCCAATTACTGCTACAGGTCTCATTCACGTACCTCTCAGGCCGCTGGCTTTTCTTCCTACCAGCCATTATAGATGGGTACCCTCTCATAAACTATCAGGTTAAGGAAATCGGCACCCGGATGGGTAAAGTATAATACAGCCAGGGCAGGCATTCGAGAGAGAGCCACTGGCTGCAATGACCTGGCTGGTGTTCAAAACCTGCTTATTCATATACACCTCTTATATTTATCCGTTATGCTTGTGCCTGGAGGTACCATGCGAGAGATATTTGATGCAACACTCACCATCAGCCCGGGGCTGCCAACCTGGCCGGGAGACCCAAAGGTCGTACTGGAGCGGTTTTCCAGGATTGAAGATGGGGCTGATGCCAATATTTCGCGTATGGCAATCGGGGTGCATACCGGTACACATGTGGATGCTCCGTATCATTTCGTAGAGGGGGCAAAAACGGTTGAACATCTTGACCTGAACCTGCTGACTGGACATGCGCAGGTTGTATTTGTGGAAGTAAAAGGTGAAGATATTGAAGTCAGTGACCTCCAGCAGGCTGGAATTCCCAGGGGAACCGACCGGCTGCTGCTGAAAACCCGGAATTCGGGGTATTGGGAACGCATCGAAGACGGTTTTCAACAGGATTTTGCCGCCCTTTCGCCGGAAGCAGCGCAATACCTGGTGGACTTGGGTATTCAGCTGGTGGGGATCGATTACCTTTCAATTGCGCCATTTAAAGAGGGAAAACTTACCCACCAGGTTCTGCTCAGGGCAGGCATGGTTGTGATCGAAGGGCTGGATTTACGAGCTGTCCAGCCAGGGCGGTACGAGCTTTACTGCCTGCCTTTAAAACTGGCTGAGACAGATGGCGCGCCAGCCAGGGTCATCCTTATCAGAGAATAACCGGGAAAGGCTATAATTCAAATTATGACCTGCCCTGGAGGGAAACATTATGTACGATTTACCGGATGAGGAAATACTCCCGCTTTCCTTGAAACACAATTTCTGGACCTGGGCTGCCCAATCCAAAGTTGACCCCATACCTTTAAAGAGAGCCGAAGGGGTGTACTTTTGGGATGTAAACGGGAAGCGTTATCTTGACTTTAATTCCATGGTCATGAACGTGAACATCGGGCATGGCGATAAGCGGGTGGAAGAAGCCATCATCGAACAGGTTCGTGAATTACCCGCTGCCGGTCCGCATCTTACCAGCCGGCCGAGGGCATACCTTGGAAAATTGCTGGCTGATATCACACATGAGCAATTCAACCATTTCCTTTACACACTGGGAGGCGGGGATGCCAATGAGAACGCTGTCAAACTTGCCCGCCAATTCACCGGCAAACACAAGATCCTGACACGTTACCGCTCCTACCACGGTGCAACCCTGGGCGCAGCTGCACTCACCGGCGATCCGCGCCGGGTTGCCTGGGAACCGAATGTCATGCCAGGTGTGGTGCACTTCCTGGATCCATACGGGTACCGTTCCACTTTCCACCGCAACCAGCCGGATGTCGATGAAGACACACTCAGCCGGGATTACCTGAACCACCTTGAAGAAATTATATTATATGAAGGCCCGCAGTCAATAGCAGCCGTGTTGCTGGAGACAGTGACAGGCACCAACGGTATTATCATTCCTCCCAGGGGGTACCTGCAGGGTGTGCGCGAGTTATGTACCAAATACAACATCCTGATGGTTATGGATGAGGTGATGAGCGGCTTCGGGCGTACCGGGAAATGGTTTGCGGTTGAACACTGGGGTGTAGTTCCGGACATGATGACCATGGCAAAGGGATTGACCTCAGGGTATGCTCCCCTTGGCGCGGTTGCTATGCGCGAGGAAATGTACCAGTATTGGGGTGACCGGGTTTTCCAGGGGGGG
>DHHC01000013.1:9086-112858 GCA_002403095.1 Leptolinea sp. UBA4782 | reverse complement strand
CCGACTTTTGGGTCAGCCTCTTTGTATCATCAACCGGCTTGTTATTCCGGATCGCCAAAGAAGGTATCGTTCAGCGCTTGTAGAGCCTGCAAGGCTGCTTCGGCATCCTCGCCTTCGGCGTTCAGGGTGATTGCAGCCCCCTGTTCCGCCCCCATCGTGAGGACCGACAGGATGCTCTTGGCATTTACCGTTTTCTCGCGGCAGGTGACCATAATGCTGGATTTGAATTTCGCCGCCTCACGGACGAACACGGTTGCCGGGCGGGCATGCAAGCCGACTTTATTTTTAATAGTGAAAGTAATCTCAGGCATGGCTGGTTGATTATCCTTCTTTCTTCTGGATTAATTCTGCAATCTTTTCTAACGGTAAGAGCTTATCGATAGTTTTTTCATTGCTCAGGTACAGCCGGATGCTGCCTGGCGGGGTAAGGAAGGGATTCCAGGACCTTTTGATGATTTCGTTCCATGGGATGCCGGCTTTCTTCATCATCTGGACCAGGCTGCCTTTGCCCTTCTTTTGCAGCTGGCTGCCGTATTTTTCATTTAGAAAGATTAACGCGCTGCTGGTGATTCGCTTGTAGTTGCGTTGCGCAAGGATAACCAGGAGCGCATACAGGAGGATAATTCCATTGATCCATAAACTGTTGGCAATGTAAAAATCGAGGAGGGCGTTCCCCCAATCCCCTAATATCGAGCGGATAAATGCATCAATCATAAGGTTATTATAATAAATAATTCCGGGGTGGCCTGGGAAACCACCCCGGAGTCTAAGGTGATGTTACTCGGCTGCCTGCTCGTCAGGAGCACCAGCTATGAGTTCCCACTTGCGCGGGCTCTTCAGGAAGAAGAACATCGCTACAGCAAGCAGGGCAGCAATGATCAGCAGACCGAACCAGCCAAGCCACTGGCTGAAGCGGGTGAAGATCCAGACTGGCCAGAGGAAGCCGTCGCCAATGCTGGTGACACGCACTGCATTCTCAGGAACGCTGAAACCAGAATCAATTGCGGTCTTGGTGAAGATATCTGCCAGGCCGGTTGCAAAGTAGAAGCCAACCAGCAGTTCGAGCGTGCCAGCAATGACCATGCGGAAGATGTTACCCTTCATCAGGGGAGCGAAGAGCGCTACCACGAAGGGGATGATCGCCAAGTCAGCAAACAGGATGACACGGTTTCCGGGCAGGATGATGGACAGCAGGATAGCGATCGGCACCAGCAGCAGGGAGGATGAAATTGCGGCTGGGTGACCGATCAGGATGGCTGAGTCGAGGCCGATGTAGATCTCGCGGCCGGCAGCGCGTTTCTTCATGAATTCGCGGGCTGCTTCGGAAACCGGGATCAGGCCTTCCATCAGGATCTGAACCATGCGGGGGAGCAGAAGCATGACTGCTGCCAGGTTCATTCCAGTAAGGAGGACTTTGGTTACAACGGTGATGAAGCTGCCTGCATTGTAGAAGGCCAGGATGCCCAGGATCACACCAATTACCAGGCCAAGGATGACGGGTTCACCCATCACACCCCAGCGCCTGCGGATGGATTCGGGATCTGCCTTGACGTTCTTCAGGCCGGGGATCTTGTCGATCAGCCAGTTGGTAACGATGGCAAACGGAACACCGGGGGCAGTAGTGAGGTGGGGGATGGAAATACCGGGAGTGCCATAGAATGACTGCACTGCTTTGGCTGTCCAATCCGCCAGGAACAGGGCGAACGCAGCGGCGATGGCTGCAGTCACCAGGCCCATGCCCAGGCTGCCGGTGGCAGCAACGACCATGGAGCCAACAAAGGCAAAGTGCCAGAAGTTCCAGATGTCAATATTGAGGGTTTTGGTCAGGCGCAGTACCAGGAAGAGCACATTGACCAGCAGGGCGATCGGGATCACCCACAGGCCGACATTACTGCCAAAGGCAATTGCAGCGGCAGACGGCCAACCCACATCCATAACATCACGCTGAATGTTCAGGTTGGCAACCATTGCCTGACCAACTTCGGTTAAGGTGCCCCACATCAGGCCGATGATCAGGTTGATGCCGATAAAGGCAATACCGATCGTAACGGCGGCGCGGAATGCGCGTCCAGCCTTGGCGCCCAGGATCAAGGCAATGATAAAGATGAAGATGGGCAGCAAGACAGTTGAGCCTAAAGTATCAACAAACATCTTCAGGCCGGCAAGAATTCCTTCCATATCTCATTCTCCTTTCAATAGTTAAAGTGGTTAAGAAATTGAGCTTAAATTACTTCTTTAGCTCAGCAACGATTTGTTCGAGCACTTCTTCCTTCCCAATGCCTGTAAGGAAAGCAAGGGTTTGGATCACCGGCACTCCCAGGTTGCCGGGGACTGGCGTTGTGGTCACAACAAGGTCCATACCTTGCACCAGGCTGGGCACTTCAGATGCCTTGCACTGGCGTATGGTGACATTGATTCCGCGGTCTTTCAGCGCTTCTTCGATCGCCATGGCTACAACCGTTGAGGTTGCGATCGCAGTGCCGCAGGATACAAGAATACGTTTTGGTGCTCCCATATTTATTCCTCCTTCGATGATCAAAACTTAAATGCTTTATGCTTTCTTCAGCGCTTGAAGCAGGGTTTCAAGGCTGTCTGCATCCACCAGTTCTTTTACCAGGGCGGGGTTTTGCAATACCCCGGCTACTTCCTGTAGCATTTCAACCTGTGATTTTGGCTGGTCCAGCGCCAGCACAAACACCAGCCTGACCGGCACGGTCTCTTCCGGGTTCACCATGTTCTGGAAGGGCACTTCCTGTGCCAGGGTGGCCAGCCCGACCCCGGATTTGATGACATGCACAATATCGGTATGCGGAATGGCAGCGTTGTACTCGCCGCCAAGGGGAAGCCCGGTCGGGATGTTCTTTTCCCTGGTCAGGGCGTTGTCAACAAAAGTGTCATGCACATAGCCGGCTTCTAATAATTTTGTACCGACTGCCTTGATAATCTCCTCGGAGGATTGTGCTTGCATTCCAAGGATCACCGCTTCAGGCACCAGGAATTCCAGTAATTTTGTCGTCAAAGTTCCCTCGTTTGGTGTGTCTCTCCACCCATCAATTGTGATGCGGTTTATTTAGTAATGCAATTTTTATAAAATCTCAGACTGTATAACACATTAGAAACCGATTCGTTACAAATTATACCAAATTTCTTAATGTTTCTCTCATAATTAGATTATGAAAATGGGAAAGATTTTTTGGTTTGGTGCTACTATTTCTGCCTGTCGTGGTTTTCTACTACCTGTCACTTTTTCTGGTACAGGATTACGAGGTTAGCATTTGCCCCTAATGCTGCCATTGGGATGAAATCTTCAAGGCGTCCGGTATCTTCAATAACCATGTGCGGTAGTATTCCGCTGCCCAAAAGGGGTGTGGGCGATAAATCCCCCCGTACCGGCAGATCCCTGGCTGAAAGCGTAAAACCAGCCGCGGGCTCATCCCCCAGGTTCACCAGTGTCAGGATCACCTCATCACCGAGTATCCGCAAACTCGCCAGCACCTGGGGAGAGCTGCTGTTGAGTTTGATGAATTGGCCGTATTGCAAGGCAGGATACTCCTGCCTGAGATGAACGAGCTGGCGGTAATGGTTTAGCAGTGACCCTTCATTTATTAGTTGGTCTGCCACATTGTAATACGGGTACATCAGGCTCGGCTTTTCCCAGGGTGTGCCGCTGGAAAAACCTGCATTCTCGGTATTGCTCCATTGCATCGGGGTGCGGATCATTTCATCCGGTTTTTGACCGGTCATGCCGATCTCTTCGCCGTAATAAATAAAAGGTGTGCCGGGGAAGGTGAAGAGGATGGTTGCCGCCGCTTTGGCTTTCTCCTCTTCCAGGTTCACCATGCTCATTACCCGGTCCATGTCGTGGTTGGTCAGGAATATGCCTGTGCCCTCCCGCTGGAATATCTCTGTTTCCAGTTCAATGGCACTGGCGAGGTTGGCAGCATCCTGGCGGATCACGTTTTCGATGATCGCGCTCGACAGGTCAAAATTGAAGGCCATATCCAGCGCATCGGATTGCAAGTACTGCATGACCGTGTAGGATGAAGCCCATACTTCGCCCAGTACGAGGGCGTCACTTTTTACCTCATGTACATACGTCGTGAAACCCTGCAGCCATTCGATTGTCTGGGGAGTATTCGCCTGTATCTCGCCGTCTTCAATGATGTGGAGGGCAGCATCGAGGCGGAAGCCGTCCACATCCATATCTTCCAGCCAAAAGCGGGCAATCTTGCGGACCTCTTCGTTCACTTCAGGGTTGTTGAAGTTCAGGTCGGGCATACCGCTCCAGAAAATGCCATAGTAATACAGGCCGTTATCTCCCTTGTGCCAGACCGTTTCGCTCCAGGGGCCAAGGTAACCTGGATCTTTCTCCGACCAGATGTACCAGTCATGGTACGGGCTGGAGGGGTCGTTTGCCTGTTCAAACCAGGGGTGCTGTTCAGAAGTATGGTTGATGACAAGGTCGATGATGACCCGGATGCCGCGTTTGTGTGCCTCTGCCAGCAGGTTCTTGAAATCCTCCACCGTGCCGTATTGAGGGTTGACGGTGTAGTAGTCCGTAACATCATAGCCGTGGTAGCTGGGTGAAGGGAAGATGGGCATCAGCCAGATTCCGGTCACACCCAGGTCGGTGGTGGTGGCAGGATCGCCGTCATTCAGGTAATCCAGCTTTTCGGTGATACCGTTGAAGTCGCCGATGCCGTCGCCGTCACTGTCGTAAAAGCTGCGCACGAAGATTTCATAAAAGACGGTTCCATCCCACCACCTGATCTGCCCTGGATCGTAGGCAGGCAAGTCTGTTGGGGTGACGGTGGGGGGTATTTCCGTAACCGTTGATGCACGGGTTTGGGTTGGGGAGGCTACGGTGGGGCTGCTCCCCGGCTGGCACGAAACCAGCAGGCAAGAGAAAATAATAATAAGGGAAAATAATTTCAGGAGAGGGAAACGGGAAATGTTCTTCATGGGAGGGAGAAAGAAGGGGAGGTGCTTCGGCAGCACCTCCCATGGGTAAACCAGAAGCAACTAACCTTTAACGCCGCCGAGTGTCAGGCCTGACACAATGTAGCGCTGGAAGGCATAGAAGATCAGGATGATGGGGATGCTCATCAGGATCGACATGGCAGAGAAGTCAGACCAGGGCGTGGTGTATTCACCCTGCATTGACCGCAGCGCCATCGCCAGTGTGAAGTGGGCCGGGTCTTCAAGGAATGTCCACGCCAGGATGAACTCGGTCCAGCCTGTCATAAAAGAGAACAGGATAGTGATTGCCATCGCAGGCAGCGAGAGCGGCAGGATGACACGCGTGAATGCTGAGGTGACATTGCAGCCGTCGATCAGGGCTGCCTCCTCCAGCTCCTTTGGAATGGTGTCGAAGTAACCCTTCAGGTTCCAGATGGCAAAGGGCAGGGTGCCCGATGCGTAAGCGATCATCAGCCCTATCAAGGTTGCCCGCAACGGTTCACCGCCGATCTTAACCAGTGACAGCAAAACGTATAGAGGTGCCAGTGTGGCAGTGGAAGGCAGCATCAGCAGGACAATGAAGCCCAGCATACCTGCCTGCCGCCCGATGAACTTGAAACGGGAGAAGGCATAGGCAGCTGAAGAACCAAGCACAACTGCAAAAACACTGGTGCCGAGCGCAACCAGCAGGCTGTTTGCCAGCAGCTTGCCAAAGAACATGCAGGTGCTGGTATCCTGCGGGTTCTTGCATAATTGCGAGAATGGCTCAAAGAGCACCCGCTTAAAGGCAGCCAGAGAGGCGCCAGGCGGGATCAGGGTCAGCTCGAGGGGCTTATCAATGTTGCGCGAGTCGAGCGCCATGGAGAAGATCCACAGGATCGGGAACAGAACAGAGGCAGTGATCAGCAGCAGGAAGATCTGCAAGCCGATCTGCTTTAAGATGGCATTGCGTTTTCTATGCATTGTACGCCTCCGTAGCTTTGGTTACCCGATTGTTCAATATGGTGATAACCAGCAGGATCAGGAATACCACGATGCTGAATGCAGCTGCAACCCCGTACAGGCGCTGCTGGTAAACCAGTTTAAATGCCTGGGTGACCAAGATTTCTGTCAATCCAAATGGACCGCCCTCTGAAATAAAGTAAATGACATTGAAGTTATTGAATGTCCAGATAGTACCCAGCATGATGGCAGGAACCATGGCCGGCCGGATGAGGGGAACCGTGACCGCCCAGAACTTCCTCCAGCCGTTTGCCCCGTCCATCTCAGCTGCTTCATACAACTCTGCTGGAATGGATTGAAGCGCGCCGGTGGCAACCACGGTCATAAACGGCCAACCCAGCCAGACATTGGTGATCAGCAGGCAGTAAAATGCCAGCGGCAGGAAGGCTAAAAAACTGCCGATAGGCGGGTTGGGGTCTGTCAGCCAGGAGATATCGGTCCTCAGGGATGTTCCCAGGGCATTATTAATCACCCCGAAAAGCTGATTGACTGCGCCGAATGTCTGGTTGAACATGTTCTTCCAGGTTAGAGCGGCAATGTACCCGGGGATTGCCCAGGGCAGCACAAACAAAGCCCGGTAAACTTTGCGTCCGATCACACCCTTGCTGTTAAGCGCAACTGCGATCAGAACTCCCAGGCCGACATGAAAAACCAGGTTGGCTATTGTCCAGACGATATTGAATATCAGGATCCGCCCGAAGTTGTAATTGGTAATGGAGAGGTTGTTCTGCAGGATGTCAATGAAATTCTGCAGCCCGACCATGCTCGGCGCAAATTGGGCGGTTTCAGCGTTGAAAGGATTAAAGCGGAGGTTCTTAATAGCATAATCTGTAAATGCCATCCAGACCTGGTACACCTGGGGCAGCATGGTGATGATGATCATCAGCAAGCCGGCCGGCAGGATGTAGATCCAGGCTGTTACAGATTTCTTTACATCTCTGGAAAAACCGGATTCTGGCTTCTTCCCGGGCGTTTCACGTCTGTCAGTGAGAACAGCCATATTTCCTCCTTAATAACGTATTGGAATGAGTCCTGCCAGAAATCAAGCAGGTGGATATACATTATTGTATATCCACCTGCATTTGCTTACATTATTGATTCTCCATCAGGAGGATCAAAGGCTTACTTCACTGCACCGGACACCGAGTCAAATGCTTCCTGCAGGGCAACTGCAGGATCGGTGCCCTTATCCAGTACGGACAGGATGGCATTGTTCATGGGATCCCAGTACACACCCATCTGTGGGATGACGGGGAAGGCGGTACCGCCGGCAAAGCAGGCGATGGCCTCTTTGGCGAGCGGGTCAGTTACTTCCATGCCTTTTACAACAGGGATACCTGCTGCCATGGGTAATTCAGGGGTTCCAGCGGAGGCCCAGAAAGCCTGAGCTTCGGGGGAGACAAAGAATTCCATGAATTTGTAGGTAGCCAGTGCATCATCGCCAGCGGCGGAGGTGGTCAGGTAGATGTTGTCGTTCTGAACGTAACCGGACATGCCAGCTGGCCAGGGATCGATCACCAGATTCTCAGCACCAATAGCGTCGGTGAGGGCTTTTACGTTCCACAGACCGTCGATGATCATACCGGCTTTACCAACCTTGAACAGGTTGACATCATCATCGCTGTTGTTCACAGTTGGGATGCCGGCATCTTTGACGTTCTTGAGGGCAGTTAACCATGCCACACCAGCTTCGTCATTGAACGTAGGAACGCCGGAGGTGGTGTCCATCAGGTCAGCGCCAAGGGCATACAGGTGGCCGGCTGCGAAGAAGAAACCGGTCTCGAAGACCATGCCCTGCACGTCACCGGAGGTGGCGGCGGTGGCTTTGGCGATCAGGTCATTCCAATCGGCGGCGGGTTCAGGAACGATGCTCTTATTGCGGAAGAGCAACACACCCTTCAGGTTGATGGGCAAGCCAACAATAGCATCTTTGTATCTCACCGAATTGGCGGCAGCATCGTTAAGGGTATCCATCAGGCCGGGGGTCATCATGGGGGTGAGGTCCTGGACGAGCATGGCATCATAGGATGCGGGACCCCAGTCAGCATTACCAATGATCATGGTTGGGCCGGAACCGGTTGCAACAGCGGTCTCGAACTTGTTGCGCAGGTCATCAGCCGGGACGAACAGCTGTTCGAACTCAACGCCGGGGTATTTCTCTTTGAAGGCGATGACGATGGCATTCAAGCTGTTGGTCTCTTCATTTTTCTTGGAATGCCAGATGGTGACCGTACCGGTCAGTTCTTCTTCAGCCGGTGCCGCAACTTCGGTTTCTTCAGCAACAGGTGCCTCAGTTTCGGGTGCGGGCTCTTCGGCTACGGGTTCTTCGACCACAGGGGCTTCTGTCGCTTTAGGCGAGCAGGCTGCCAGGGCGAAGGACAGGATCAGCAGGATGCTGATCAGGGGCAAAAATTTCTTTGACATGTATCTCTCCTTAAAGTTTTGTTTGATAGTGTTATGAACACGGACAACCAGATCGGAAATCGATTCTTACAGGGCACCTCCTAAAAACCGGGTTTTTTAAAGAGTAAACCGCTATTAAAAACTTTAGCGTTTTTTAGTACAGGGAGTGGGTTGCATGTTGGTAGGTTTGAATGCTTGCCTGCGGCAAGAGGGGCACAATGAAGGGTACCGCTAAAATAGTACATATTTCCCACTAGATCCTTCCATAACTGTAAGGAAGATTTATCTTACCGACTCAACCCCTTTTTGTCAAGTTGACTCATTATATTTTAACAAAGTAAAGGTTTATATGGAAGTATGTGCATAAAGTCTCTGGTATAAGTCTCTTCTTTGGCTGAATAACCATTTGAAGGACTGGGAGAAAAAATCACCGCTTCAAAATTCTTAATAGAAGCGGTGATCTCAGCAGTACGTGATTTACTCGTGTATGATGACGCTTCCACCTCCTAATGGAAGCTCGATGAATGTGTCATACAACAGGTCGCCGTTTTCTTCCCAGATCTTGACGCGGAAGGTATCTGTTTCGCCATCGGTCACCCAGACCCAGAAATGGTAGTTGCCGCTGCCGTTTAGCATACCCTGCCCTTTGAACTGGGCGGTCATGGCAGCCTGGTCGATCACCAACCAGTCAATGCTGGTGCTGGTGAGCATGAATGGCGTCTGGTCAAACTGGAACAGGAAATCGCCGTCCATCTGGACTTTCTTGCCGTGTTTGAAGCGTACGGCAAATTCAAACTTGGCTTTCTCTTCCAGCGCCGGGTCGGCAGTGTAAGCGCCGGCTGGCGTATCGATCCACCCGCCTCCGGTCACAAAGCCGGCTTCTGGATCATACACGACCACATACTCATAAATGGATTCATTGGATGCAGCATCATAATTGTCATAGACCACCATCATTACCCGGTAAACGCCGGGGGTGGTGTAATTATGTGTTCCGGTGGCTGTACCAGAGCCGTTTGTCTCACTAACTGCCGCTTCAGTGGTTGCCCCGTCACCCCAGTCGATCCAGGCGGTGTGGGTATCGAAAATGCCGGGATCGGTAAAGGATGCGCTGGCGGTCACGGCGGTGTTGATCTTGAGCAGGTCAGGGATTACGGTCAGCTCTCCCAGAGTGGGGGGAACATTATCCAGCTCCAGGTCCACCAGGACCGGGTCGTGGTCGGCGATCCTGAATTCATCCGGTGCATACAGGGTTGCGATCAGGTTTTCTGTTTTGTAATTCGTGTTGTAATCCAGCACGGAGGGTTCATCGGCGTTGATGTGCCAGTCGGCCACACCGCGTACCTGACCTGTCAGGTTTTCTGTCGCCAGGGCGTGATCGAGGTAACCCCATTGCCCGTCAAATACATATGAATAGGCATCACTGCCTGCCATGTAGTCGATCAGGTTGATAAAGCCTGCCGCCTTGATGGCGGTGATAGGATCTTCCATGGCATAAGAGTTCAGGTCGCCCAGGATGATCGCATCCGGGTCATTGATCCCGGTCGGGTCGCTGGCCAGCCATTCCGTCAATAAGGTCGCAGCGTAAGTACGCACGATGTTACAGTTCCCCTGCCCGTCCAGTGCATCAGGACTGTCGCAGGCACTGCCCTTACTCTTGAGGTGGTTAACCGTCGCTACGAACCGGGCTCCGCTGCTGATCTCCTGGAAGGCCTGGGCCAGGGCTGGGCGGTTACGGATGTCAGAATCACCGCCGTTCACGAATTCAACTGAATTCAGCGCCGCGGTGGTTCCTACAGGGATCACGCTGGCGGTTCTATAGATCATGCCGACCTTGATGGCATCCAGCCCGAGGGCGTTGATTTGACCGGTGCCAGCATCGACATCGATGAAGGCATATGTGTCGGGAGCAGTGGCAACATTCAGGGCATCTACCAGTGCCTGGATGGCGCTGTCTGGACCGTAGCCGTCATTCTCCAGTTCTACCAGCCCGATCACATCAGCATTGGTCCCGATGATGGCTGCCACGGTCTTGGGCAACTGGCGGTCATATTCAACCTGGTTTTCTGCCCCGCGGCAGTCGGTCGGTACACCATCCACTCCTTCTGTGCAACCGGTAAAGGTATTGAAGAAGTTCAGCAGGTTCATGCCTGCCACACGCAGGCGGCTGCCTTCTGCCAGCTCGGGAGCGGCCTCAGGGCGCAGGTTGGTTGGTTCGAAATTGACATAGCCGCCCAGGGCATACATCGGTCTGACGCGGTACTTACTGTAGGTATAGTTCAACACGCCGACAATACCAGTTGCAGTGTCTCCGCCCCGCAGCGTGTTTGAAGCGGAAAGCGGCAGTCCCTCTCTAGCCAGCACGATGGGATCCGCATTCTGTCCGGTTTTGGCGTCTTCGATCACGATCTGGTTCAGGTCGTTTGCAGCCTGCAAGGCCAGGGCTGCTTCGCCGGGTTCTTCAACATTGGTTGGCTGCTGCAGGCGCCCGTTGGCTGAGACGAGAACGTCTCCGTACCTGCCCAGCTCGTAATGCTCGGTTACATACATCGTTTGGGGCAGACGCACCAGCATGCCTTCATATTGCTCTGGTTGTGTGGCAGAAGTGAAAGGTAAGGTTACATCTGTGGGTGCCACGGTTCCGGTGCCGCAGTAAACCACGCTCGTAGGAGAGGTTGCCGAAACCTGTGTCTGACTGTAGTACTCGCTCACTTTCCCGGTCACCCTGACCACATCGCCCACATTGACTGTGTTTAGGGTGTACCCATGATAGATAAAGATCGCATCAGAGGTAGCTGGGTCGCCGTCACCGGTCATCTCCTGCAGGTAGAACCCGCCATACCCTGGTCCTTCATAATCTCCGACCACCACACCCTGGGTTGTGACCGTTGTGCCGCTCATGGGAGAGGTCAATCCGCTGCCTTGGATGGAGAAGGCTGGGGTGTAGCTGAGGGAGCAGACATCATCCATGGTTGTAAAACTAAAGGATTGGTCGGCAGCCATATTGTCAGGCGGGTCATTGGTATCTGCATCTGCAACCTGGGCGGCATATATGGTAAGAGTGCATGTTTCTGCAAAGGCCAGGTCAGTTGATGGGTTTAACACAAATGTGGTCGGTCCCCCACTGACAATAGCTGTATGGTCACCTGAGGTTGAACAGCTGAGGTCAAACCAGTCTCCAGTTACATTTACATCTTCACTGAATGTGAGGCTGATATTCTGGTTGATCGGGATGTTCACAGCACCATTGCCGGGAATTGTACTGGAGACAGTGGGAGCAGGATCGACAACTGGAATGTAGCCGTTGGCAGTCAGAGTTAAGTCATCTACTGCAAGCCCGTCATCAGAGCTATAGGCATTAAAATCTTTCCAGCGGATCCAGAAGGTTGTACCAACGGGAATAGTAAGCCCAGTGATGGTGCTGCTCAAAGCAGTTCGGAACTCTATGGAGTTTCCATTTTTTACACCAACTGTCCCAGTAGAGACAGGTGCTACAAAATCCAGAGCATCAAAGTCAGTCCATGTTCCAGTTGATAGGCTGGCAGCATCCAGGCTGTATTGAAAATCCAGCCGGTCGTTTTCGGTTCGTCCAGAATAACCTAAGCGCCACTGTTCACCGATATATCCGATATCCAGGGATGTGATTATCCCTCCGGTATTGTTGGTAAATTGGGCTCCTATTGTTGGGTTTAAAGTACCGCTTAGGAGGCCTCCAAAAGCACGTTCGATGTTGCCTGCAGCACCGAAACTGTAGGTATCACCAGCATTGTTGGAACCTGTACCTGCACCATAGGATCCGTTATTTAAAGAACTGGTCCCTGTTTCATACAGAAACCAACCTGGTGGCAAGTTGGTGTTGGTTGTACCCGTGATGGCCAGGGTATTAAAATCCTGGGTATATGCTGCACCCAGTGTGTCCAGGCTGACGGTGCCCTCTGCCTGGACCTTATCGACAGGCATGACCAGCAGCCCAAATACAAGTGTGATGCAAGCAACGATGGATATCAAACGGTTGATATGCAAGTTACTATTCACAGTGCCTCCCTTTATATAATTGCAAAAATATTGGACACTTTCATTCTAGCGGTTGTCGCAGGAAATACAAGAACCTTAAGCTTAAAATTTCCTGAAAATCATCCCTGCAGGCAGTCCCAGACGGCATTGGAGATGAGCGCCCAACGGCTGGCAGTGCCGCTATCTGAAAGCAATCCGTTGCAGGTAAAGGCGGTAACCAGGTCTGCCCGGCGGTCAGCCCAGACCATGCAGGTACCCATGCCCATGGCAGAAAAAGTTGCCCTGCAGCTGCCGTATCCATGCGGGCTGGCAGGTGCATTCGGTGTATCCGGGTTCAGACTGCCCATGATCAACCCCAGCCCCCAGTTCATGTTTGTTTTTATGAAATGGTCATACCCGCTGTAATGCACGCGGGCTGCCTCGCGGGTGGTACCCGGTTGGAGGAAGTGCTTTCCCCGGTACTCCCCGTCTGACAGCAGCATCTGGAAGAAGCAGGCCAGTTCGCGGGAACAGCTGTGCAGCCCGGCTGCCGGGATGAGCGCTTAGCGGATAACGGGCAGGTTGAACAGCCTGGCGGCCGCCCGCATCTGGGGGCGCAATGCCAGCAACTGCGGGCTGAGGCGGAGCTTGTCAGGGGGCAGACGCATCCAGGTGTGCTCCAGCCCCATCGGCTCAAAGAAGGTATTCATCAGGTACTGGTCCACCGGCATGACGCTCACCCGCCGCACCACCTCCCCCAGGATGAAACCGAAATAGACCAGGTGGTATGTAGAGTATGCCCCGGAGGAGAATTCAGCTTGTGAACGGGCAACGTGTCGGGTTCCAACCGCCAGGACGGCCAGCAAAGGATTTGAGAGTACAGGTGCGGGGATGGGATGCCGGCCTGGTGCAGCAGGGCATGCCGGATGGTGGCAGTTGCTTTGCCCTTCTGCCCGAACTCCGGCCAGTAGCGGGCAATGGGTGCATCCAGCTCGATCTTGCCTTTATCCAGCAAGTGCCGGATGGCTGCCGCTGTGAAAGCTTTTGAAACCGAAAACGTGATGAAAGGGGTATCTGTGGTGATGCCAGACGAAGTGGGGGAACTGCCGGCTGTATCCAGCACAGTCTCTCCCTGGTGGATGACGCACACCTGGGCGGAGATATCGGGAGGCTGCTCTTGCAAGTAGGAATGCAATACTTCAGCTGCATGGTCAAATGATGGCTGCACTCTATCCTCTTTGGGAATAATATAGACCAAACCGCGAGCACAGGTATACAAGATTTAGCAGGTTGTGGGGGTAAAAGCCTCCCTTGCTATTGGAGCAAGGGAGGCTTTCTGTTACTGGAGAATGCAAATCACTCCGTTTATAGCTCATTGTCTCCGTTGCCGGCATCCATTTTGAACAGCTCCGGCACGAAAGTCTGGTCGGTGATGGGCGGGCGCACGTAGCCTTGCTCGTGCTGTCGCGGGGGCAGCTCCATCGGTTCAGGTGTCAGGTCAGCGTAAGGAATCATGCTGAGCAGGTGCGTGATGCAGTTCAGGCGGGCGCACATCTTGTTATCTGCGTTGACCACGTACCAGGGTGCCTGCTTGATGTCGGTATGGGCGAACATCTCATCTTTGGCTTTGGAATACTCCACCCACTTTGAGCGTGATTGCAGATCCATCGGGCTGAGCTTCCAGCGTTTGGTGGGATCATTAATGCGCGCCTGGAAACGTTTTTCCTGTTCCTTATCGCTGACCGAGAACCAGTACTTGATCAGGATGATGCCTGAACGAACCAGCATGCGCTCGAACTCAGGCACGGAGCGCAGAAACTCACTGTACTCGTCATCGGTACAGAAACCCATCACCCGTTCTACCCCGGCGCGGTTGTACCAGCTGCGGTCAAACAGCACCATCTCGCCCCCGGCCGGCAGGTTGGCCACGTAGCGCTGGAAGTACCACTGGGTTTTCTCGCGTTCGGTGGCGGTGGGCAGGGCAACAACCCGGCAAACGCGCGGGTTCAGGCTCTCGGTGATGCGTTTGATCGCACCGCCCTTCCCGGCGGCATCCCTGCCTTCAAAAATCACTACTACCTTCAGCCCTTTGAAGCGGATCCACTCCTGCAGCTTGACCAGCTCGATCTGCAGTTTACGCAGTTCATCCCAGTAGGTTTTCTTGTTGATCCGTTTTTGCCCCTGCGGATCCTGGGAAGGGCTTACAGCTGCGGGTGGTACGGTGACAGGCGGGAATTTTTCCACGGGTTTTGGTTCAGGCTCTTTCTTCCCCTTTTTTGCCATGCTGCCTCCTCCTATTTACTAACAGGAACATTGTTCTTGATTACGAGAGGAACACATCATTTACAATTGATATTATAGTGAAATTCATCTCCAATGGAATACTGGAATGCGTCAATATGCATAAGAACAGCATCCTCATCTATTACTTCATCATCAACCTGGTCACCCTGCTTGTCTGGGAGGCAGACAAACGCCGTGCGGTCAGGCAGCAGTGGCGCGTGCCGGAGAAATGGCTGTTCTTCCTGGCTTTAATGGGCGGGGCAGCCGGCGCCCTGGCGGGTATGATCCTGTTCCGCCATAAGATTCGCAAACCGCTATTCTGGCTGACCGGCATCCTGTTCCTGGCAGTCCATATCCTGCTTTTTACCTATGTTTACTGATGCAAGCGATGAATTCTTTTCCTTTGCAGGAAAAGCAGGATACTTGACTCGGCCAGGCTGATTTCTTATAATGGATTTAAGAGACATTTAACACCACGCTGCTGAGGCAATTCTTTGCGGTTTTTCTGCAGGCCGTTCGTAACCAATACGGGCGGCTTTTATTGTTATCAGGAGGTAGTGATGATCCAATTGAATTTGACCACGAACGAAACGCTGATCTTGCGCGACCTGGCTGAAACCTGCTTGACCGACCTGCGGGTCGAGATTACCTCAACCGATAATATCGGTTACAAAGCCATGCTTAAACGGCGCAAGGATATTATTTCCATGCTGCTGCAAGCCATCAATGAGGCACTTGAGGTTGAGACAGAAGAGTTATAGCAGCCAGGTAAGAAAGTTTATTGTGCGGTGTGTCCGCTTTCCTGCGGGGGAAATGTAATTACCATGCTTGTTCCCTGGCCTTTCCCTGCAGACAGCGCCTTGATCTTGCCGCCCTGTGCGCTTACCAGCGCCTTGCAGATTGCCAGGCCTAAACCCATCTTGCCCGAATTGGCCGACCGGGCTTTGTCCGCCCGGTAAAAGCGGTCAAACACATAAGGCAGGTCGTCTGCGTCGATTCCTTCACCGCTGTCAGTGACCTTCAGCTCAACCAGTCCGCTGTCAGCTGCTTCCAGGGCGACCTTTCCGCCCGCAGGTGTGTGCCTGAGGGCATTATCCACCAGGTTCTTCAGCACCTGCAGCATGCGGCCTTCATCAATGTAAATAGCTGGCAGCCCTGAAGGTGTATTCAATTCCAGGGTTACGCCTTTTGCCGCAGCTATCGGCTGGTAAGCCTGGTAAACCCGCTGGAGCAGCTGTTCGGGCTGCACGGTTTCCGCCTGGATCTCAAGCCCGCCGGCTTCCACCTGAGACAGAGTGGTCAGGTCGCTCACCATCCGCCGGAGATGTTCGATTTCGGTTTTGATAATTCCTATCCTGTCTTCGGTCAGGGTTACCTGTCCGTTCTCGAGCATTTCTATATATCCTGAGATGATCTGCAGGGGAGTACTCAGATCATGGGTTATGTCGGCTGTCAGTCGCTTGCGCTGCAAGTCCGCCTGGTGCAGGTCGCTGCTCATCTGGTTAAATGTTTCTGTCAGTAAGCCGAGTTCATCCTGCGAAGTGACTGGAACCTGCTGTTTCAGGTCCCCTTCCGCCAGGGCTTTGGCGGCGGCAGTCAGGCGCTGGATGGGCTTGACCAGGTAACCGGTCAGTAACACACCCATGAGGATGGCAATAGCCACACCGGCTGCTGCGGCTGCGCCGATTGCCAGGGATGTGCGCTTGAGGAAAAGTTCTTCTTCAGCGCTCAGCTTAAACTGAAACTTGGTATCCGGCAGGATCCAGGCGATGGTCTCGCCATTCACCTTTACTGCCACCGGATTCTTGATCATATCCGCCGGAACCTGCTGACCGATATCAATCCCAAAGGTAGGCATGATCGCCCGATAATCTGCATCCACCAGGCCAAACACGCCGCGTATGTCACCGAAACCTGGAGCCGGGTTCTGGTTTCCTGAATCATCTGGACGCGGTTCATATGGTCTGCTCTCGATGTAATAGGCAAAGAAACCGTCCAGGCTGCCATTTGCAGTGTAGTAGCTCGTAACTGCTTCTTCCAGCTGGGCGGTCTGCTGTTCGACCACCAGGTTCATCAGCGATTGGCCGGAGGTTAGGCGGATCAGGGCTGAAACCACCAGCACGGTCACCAGCGCGACCACCAGAAAAGAAAGGATAAGCTTGTGTCTGAGCGAGCGTTTCATTCTTGCGGCTCCATGAAGCGGTAACCAACCCCGAAAACGGTCTCGATAAACCTGGGCTGTTCCAGATCATCTTCCAGTTTACTGCGCAGGTTGTGGATATGGATTTTCAAGGTAGCTTCAGAGCCGGTAAAACCATTCTCCATCAGGTACATTCCCAGGTCCACCCGCCGGACCACCTTGCCGTGCGATTGGATTAACAGTTCCAGGATCTTGAATTCGAGCGGGGTCAAAACTACCGGTGTGCCATTTTTGGTAACCTCATGCCGGCTGCGGTCCAGCGCTACCTCCCCAACGGTAATCACCTCATCCAGGGGTGAAAGGGTCGCAGTGCGGCGCAGCACTGCCCGCATGCGCACCAGCAGTTCTCTCATACGGAATGGCTTGGTAATGTAATCATCTGCCCCCAGGTCAAACCCTTTGATCAGGTCTGCTTCCTGCTGCCTGGCGGTGATCATGATGACCGGTATACCCGATTCTTTCCGCAGTTGGGTGATGAACTGGTAACCATCCATATTGGGCATCATAATATCCAGCAGCACCAGGTCAGGTTGTTCCTGGCGGAAAACCTCCAGGGCTTCACGCCCGTCGCTGGCAGCCAGGACTTCATAGTCCTGGCTGCTGAGAAAATCAGTAAGCATCACCTGTACATTTATCGTATCATCCACTACCAGGATCTTTCTTGCCATAGCTGAATTATAGCCAACCTTTCATGGACCGTATTGATTAAGTGAAGAGGATGGGCTGCCAACCCATCCTGCTTCATTCTTATGGAGGAGAGAATTCATGTTTTCCGCCGTCTTGCTGTGCTCATTACATGCATAATCTTAATGGTTTTCAATTTTGGCTGGTTAATTTTTTGTATAGCTGGGTTTGACCTTACCTGCTCCATTTCATCAATTGGAGATGATTAGATGGTCAATTAACCTCATCTTTCGTTATTGTGATAAAAGCGGGTTCCTCACCGTTCAGCCAGCCTTCCTGAAAAAGATCGTCATAAAAGATCTTGATATCCGCCACATCCCGCAGGAAGTCGATCTTGCCAATGGCAATGCGCTTGATCTTCAACCCAGTGCGCGCCTCCAGGTCTGCCAGCAGATCCGACCTGCGTTCCGGCTGGATCAGGTCAATTTTCTCGTAAACAATGCGTTTGGATGCTTCATAATGAAATCCCCATCCTTTTTCGAGGATGAACATAACTCCCAGGATAGCCAGGTTGGCACAGACCAGCTGCCACCAAATCATGCTGCTCGCCCCCGCTGAATTCATCACCGGCAGGGCTGCAAAGATGAACAGGTAGGTCATCTCGCGGATCGGGATAGGGTCGGTACGGTAGCGCAGGATGGTGAAGATGGCAAACAAGCCAAATCCAACGCCAATACCGATCTCGATCCTGGTCAGAAAGCTCAACACAAAGTAGATCATGGTATTGAATGCCAGGAAGGTGAAAACATATGCCTTATTTTGGGTCGACGGGTAATAGATCCAGCGTACAAGGATAACTGCAACCAGAAGGTTGAAGGCGAACCCAATCAGAAAACCGGTGAAATCACTCATAGCAATATATTCCTTCTTCGATCTTGGATACCTGCAGCATTTTACGCTTCAGGGGATTCTTCTTTACCTGCTCATAGAGCATGGAAACACCCATGCAATACTTGCTGAACCCCATCGGGCGGATATGGCAGGTGTGCATATATGAGGCAAAGGGAGAGGTATGGTTTTGCGCATTCATTTTTACTTCTGCTACGCACACACCTTCCAGCTTGCGCATCCTGTGGTCTGAAGAGAAGGTGAGGTCCATATCCAGGGTCACCCTTTCAGACCGTTCCAGGCCCACCAGGGTGATGCGGGTGAAAGAGTTCGCCAGTTTGGGTTCCAGGCAGGCACAGCCGTACGGGAATACTTCCTGCAGCCATTGGCTGTTTTTGGTGTTCAGCTGCAAAACCTGGCTGGCAGTGGGAATGCGCTGTTTGACTGTCCGGTTCTTTCTAGTCCTTTGCTTCACTTCCAGGAAGGAGATGTTTGAATCAACGTATTCCCGGCTGCGAACTTTATAGCGCTCCGCGCGGTTATCGATATGCAGTGTGTAAAGGGCGAATTCGGACGTGTCAAAGTAGAGGGTGCGGTAGTGCATCAACCTGCGTCCGTGGATGGTGAGGATGCGGTAATCGGATTCCAGCGCTTGCAGGGTGTTCACCAATTGCTGGAATGAGAGGACATATTTAGTATCGATCCGATCCATCAGAGCCACTGAATCCATCTCTTTCAGCGATATTGGACTGTACAGGGTTGCGGTTGATTCAAGGGCTGAGGCCCGCTTGGTCCAGAGGTTTGCAGCCGGCCGGAGCGCCCAGCTCCGAACAGATGTTTCTGCCTGGATTGGGGATGTCGCGAGGGTATTTTGCATAGTCAGCTCTTTCACATCTATGGTCATCAATTGTGCTGATGATATCCCCGTCCGGCAGGTGAGTGGTTTAGATTTCGTTTAATCCGCAGCTAAACCTGCAGGATTGGTTGCCTGTCTGCCCTGAATCGTGTCGGGAAGTCCACCAAAACCGTTTTTGCTATAATTAGGATCGCGGGCTGGTTTCAAACACCACTTTTCTGGTTGGCCTGCTTACCGGCTTTGATTTTGAGCCTTATTCATGAATATCCTGAGGTGAACATGGGAACGCTGTTAGTAAAGAATGCGAAAGTAGTGTTGACGAACAATGCCAAGCTGGGGGAGGTCCACAACGGCAGCATATATGTGCGTGACAACGTGATAGAGCAGATCGGGCGGGCAGAGGAACTGCCAGCCCGGGCGGATGTGGAGATTGATGCCGGGAATACAGCAGTAATGCCCGGGATCATAAACACGCACCATCATTTCTACCAGACGCTGACGCGGGCGGTGCCAGGGGCGCAGAACGAAGAACTGTTCGACTGGCTGGTGCGGCTGTACCCGATCTGGGGCGAGCTGACAGAAGAAGCGGTGTATATCAGCACCCAGACAGCGATGGCAGAGATGATGCTGTCAGGCGGGACAGCCAGCAGCGACCACTTGTACCTGTACCCCAATAATTCGACGCTGGATGCGCAGGTAAGAGCGGCGCGGGATATCGGGATGCGCTTTCATGTGACGCGTGGTTCAATGTCGCTGGGGAGGAGCAAGGGGGGGCTGCCGCCGGACCACGTGGTGCAGGAAGAAGAGGAGATATTGAGAGACTGCCAGCGGGTAATTGAAACTTACCACGACCCTGAGCGGTATTCCATGCTGCGGGTGGCGCTGGCGCCGTGCTCGCCGTTCTCAGTAACGGGCGAGCTGTTAAAGCAGAGCGCCAGGCTGGCACGGTCATACAAAGGGGTGATGCTGCACACGCATGTGGCAGAGACGCGGGATGAAGAGACCTTTTGTATGCAGCGGGTCGGGATGCGTCCGGCGGCGTACATGGAAAGTGTAGGATGGACAGGGCCGGATGTATGGTGGGCGCACTCGGTATGGGTGAATTCAGAGGAAATCAAGATGATGGCAGAGACGGGAACGGGAGTGGCGCATTGCCCGTCATCGAATATGCGGCTGGGGTCTGGGATTGCGCCGATTCGGGAGATGCTGGATGCGGGGGTGAAGGTAGGGATCGGGGTGGATGGATCGGCCAGCAACGACATGGAGCACATGATCGGAGAGGCACGCATGGCGATGCTGCTGCAGCGGGTGAACCTGGGTGCTTCGGCGTTTTCAGTGCGTGAAGCATTGACACTAGCTACCAGGGGCAGTGCCTCGGTACTTGGGCGGGATGACCTGGGCGAGCTGGCGCCTGGGAAGGCAGCCGACTTTGTAGGCGTGCCGTTGGATACGGTAGCGATGGCGGGGGGAGCTGTGCATGATGCAGTGGCAGCGCTGCTGTTATGCAATGCAGGCACGGTGGAGTTCTCGGTGATCAACGGCCGGCAGGTGGTGAAGGACGGGAAGCTGCTGACGGTTGATGTGGAAAAGCTGGTGGAGCGGCACAACCAGATTGCGGCAGAGATCGTGTCAAAATACCCGGTTCCTGAGCGCTTTAAACTGGTTTAGAAGGCGCGTACTGATTATTTACAGGAACAGGAAAAACCTGCAACCATGACCACCCTGACCAGTTCTACCGGAACCTGCACCTTTGGCACCGGATACCCTGCAGTGATTGGCGGTACACTGATAAATGCCGTTGAGCACAAGTCCCTTGCGCGTAGCCTGCTGAGCGCAGATTATGATGCGGTCAGGCGCCTGGCCGAAAAGCAGTGCATCGAGGGAGTCGGGTTTATTGAGGTGCTGGTTTCCAGCCCTGAGCTGGATGAGGTGGATGTGCTGCCGAAAGCCTGCCTGGCTGCGCATGATGCCTCCGGGCTGCCGATTTACATTGATTCCACCAATGTCAGCGCTATTCGCAAAACCCTGGAGGTGTTTCCTTACAAACCCCTTTTATCTGTATCTGGAGATGCCGCACGGTTGGAACCGGTTCTGGATCTGGCCAGGGAGAAAAACTGTGCGGTGATTTGCCTGTGCATGGATGAAAAAGGTATCCCAGCTGCTACAGCTGGAAGGATCACTGCTGGAGAGTACATCATCCAGCAGGCGCGTGCGGTTGGAATCCCGGATGAGGATATCGTCATTGATCCGCTTGTACTGGCAGCCGGGGTAAGCGAACCGGATTCCATGCTGGTAACACTGGATGCGCTGCGTTATTTTAAACAGGAATACCCTTTTTCCACTTGCCTGGGGATTGGCAACGCAGGGTATTGCATGCCGGAGAAAGATACGCTTGAACTGGCATACTTGATGGCAGCCATACCCGCCGGGTTGGATGCTGCCCTGATGGATCCGCCCCTGCTCAGCAGCCTGGGCAGAACCGGTCAGAACCTGCTGTTTGCTTCCAATTTTCTCAGCGGGCGTGACCCGTATGCAAAAAAGTACCTGACCTATTTAAGAATGAATAACCTGATTAAAGCGAGGAAACATGAAACCAAAGAGTAATGCAATCAAACTGCACGAAATTTCAACCAATGCTGCCGCAGAGCTGCCCCTGGCTGCCCGTATTGCCATTTTCCCAATCGGTTCCAATGAACAGCACGGTCCCCATCTGCCGACCGGTACCGATACCATCATCTTGAATGCCGTGGTGGAGGGTGTCAGGCAGCAGCTGGGAGCTGAAGAACCGTTTGTGTTCCTGCCCTCCATGCCAATTGGGAAAAGCCCGGAACATATGGATTTTTGCGGAACTGTCACCTTCAGAGCAACCACCCTGATCGCGATCCTGGAGGATATCGTCTCCTCCATGCAAAAGCACGGTGTGCGTAAAATGGTATTCCTGAACAGCCATGGAGGGAACACGGCTTTGCTGAATGGGGTGGCAAATGAACTGCATTACACCTATGGTGTTGAGATCACCTGCCTGAACCTGTGGAGCCGGGAATTCACCAGCAGTGCGGAGTATAAACAACTCCTGCCGCAGCTATCCTACCCGGATATCCATGCCTCCTTTGTCGAAACGTCGCTTTTGCTTTACCTGACACCTGACCTGGTAGGAAAAGTACCGCATGGCATCCTGCCCAAGGCTTCCTTCCCGCACCTGAGCACTGGCTGGGTTACCAAAGACCTTTCCGATACAGGTGTGATTGGCGACCTTGCAGATTGCAATGCAGAAATTGGTGAAAAAATCTACAACTATATGGTTGAAAAGACTGCAGCTTACCTGCGGGAAATTGCCAGCTGAAAAAAGTCTATTGTCAAAATGGACAAGGCGCTGCCAGCTGGCAGCGCCTTGTTGCTGCTTGTTTAGCGACGCATTCCGATTGAGCCGATGGAAGTGACCGTTTCTGATACTGTAAAGGTAGTGTATTCAGTTCCACCTGAATAGGTACTGGACTCATATAAACCGTCCATATCCTCTCCTTGAGCGGTTCCACCCAGGAAAACAGTGTAGGTTTCGCCTGTCACCAGATAAGGGGAAGAATAGGTAATGGACTGGTATGCTTTGGCTGGGGTGAAGGTGAGGATGTCCTTCCCGGAGCTGTCCTGGATGTGGATGGTTGTTCCTGCCTGCTGGGCAGAGGTTAAATTCAAAAGGAGCGAATTCTGGCTGGAGGAGGAATCGGGTGCCTGTGCCATGCCGGCGCTGCCGGCAGTAACCAGGAAACCGCCCTTCATCATGAAACCACCCATGTAATCCAGCGCTCCATTCATATCCTGGGTCGGTCCGTTTACGATCACGATCCCGTTTGTCATCTCGATAGCGCCATTGGCATCGATCCCGTCACCTCCGGCATCCACGGAAATCAATCCGCCGTTGATGTACAGGTAATAATCACCAGTATAGTTAAATGTATCCTGCCCGGGAGGGGGTCCGCCAGGGCCCTGTTTTTCGCTGAAAGGATGTCCGCCCGGCAGCATGCCGGAACCGTCCACACCGCCGGAGATATTGATGCCGTCATCACTGGCGTTTACTTTGACACTGCCGTTGTTGAGGGTAATGACTGCACTCTCAATACCCTCATAGGATTTAAGGATACGGACATCACCCGCATTGATCGTGAGGGCAGTATCTGCATGCATACCATCATCGCCACTGGATAAGGTCACAACACCGTTATTTATCGTGATGCTGTTATTTGAGTGCAGGCTGTCGTCTGCAGAATCGATGGTAACTATCCCATTTGCAATAGTTATACTGGAGCCGCCTTTGATCCCTTTGGCAGAGAGATTTTCGTCAATCACTGCATCGCTGCCGCCTCCGGCATCCAGGATCAGTTCGCCACCCGAGACCAGCACATTGGTTTGGGCGCTGATGGCATCACCGCCGGAAGTCACCTCGATCCTGCCGAGGTCAATCGTGATGAATCCCTTGCTGGTATCGGTATCATTGTCTGCTTTGATCCCGTCGCCTTGCGCTGTGACAGTGATGCCGCCCTCTTTGACATAAACATAATCCTTCCCGCGGATACCGTCATCCACTGCGCTGACGGAGATACTTCCAGCAGCCAGGATCAGGCCGTCCTTTGTGGCAATCCCGTCATTGTAGTTCCCGTTCACTTCCAATGATCCGGTTCCGGTAATGGTCAGATCGGAGGCGGCAAAGATGGCTGCGTTTGGTTCGTCCGATTCGGGGTCTGCCAGCACATAGCTTGAGCCATCCGTTATGGTGTTCACTGAGCCCTCAGCCAGTACCAGGATGGTCTTATCTGCCTTGCTGATATAGATGGGTGCACTGGACGCTGAAGTGATCTCCACGCCATCCAAAATAAGCCGGACGGTATCTTCATCTTCGGTCTCAACGATGACCTGGCCGTCAGACAGGCTGCCACTCAGGCGGTAAGTGCCGGCTGCTGTGATGGTGGCAGTACTACCATCGATGACCACATCCGGGCTGCCGGCGGTGATGGAATCCCTATTGAGCTGAACGGTTATTTCCTCAGCCGCATCCCAGGTGTAGTCAGCTGCATCATCGTGGGTTTCCCCGTTTACCGGGATTTCGGCAGCGACGGTTTCGGTGCTGTCGGTAAGGGTGTCTGTGCTTGCTAAGGTTGATTCAACCTCCGCTCCAGCTGTTTCAGCAGTTGTGGCACTTTGTGTGGTGCTGTCAGGGCTGCTGCATGCAGACAAGGCCAGCATCAGGGTTAACGCGATGGTCAATATTCCTTTTTTGTACATTCTTTTCTCCAGGTTTGTTATTGTACTTGCATTCTACCTTGGCGGTGAAAATGGAGATCGCTGCGGTGGTTACATGGCCTGGATTTTACTGAAGGGGAAAAACCGGCGGGTAAAGATTTGGTATATCCCTGTAGGGATTTACTTCGCTGATACAAACTGGCGTTCGTAAAGGCTGGCATACAACCCGCCCTTTGCCAGCAGGTCAGCATGGGTACCCTGTTCGGCGATCCTGCCCTGGTCGATCACGTACACCCAGTCTGCATTGCGCACGGTGGTCAGGCGGTGGGCGATGACGATGGCGGTCCTGCCTTCCAGCAGCCGTGTAAGCGCATCCTGGATCAGGGCTTCGGTAACGGTATCGATGTTGGCGGTAGCCTCGTCGAGGATGAGGATGCGCGGATCCGCCAGCAGTGCCCGGGCGATGCTGACCAGTTGGCGCTGCCCCTGGGAGAGGTTTACCCCCCCTTCCAACACGTGTGTATCGTACCCTTCAGGCAGCTGGGAGATAAAGTCATGGGCATTGGCCTGGCGGGCTGCTTCCTCAACCTGCTCCCGGGTAGCCTCCGGCATGCCGTAGCGGATGTTGTCCGCTATGCTGCGCGAGAACAGGAACGGGTCCTGGGTGACCACCCGCACTTGCCTGTGCAGGGAGGACTGGGTGACGGTACGGATGTCGCGGCCATCAATACTGATGGCACCTTCGGTGACTTCATAGAAGCGGGCTGCCAGACTGGCAATGGTGGTCTTGCCTGCACCGGTAGGCCCTACCAGGGCAACGGTTTTACCCGGGGTAATTTCCAGGCTTACATCCTGCAGTACCAACGGCGTATCCGGCCGGTAGCGGAAGCTGACATGTTCCAGCCGGACCTCACCCTTTACAAGAGGGAGATCCTCGGCGCCCGGTCTGTCTTCGATTTCGAGCGGAGTATCCAGCAGGGTGATAACCTGCTCGCCGCCTGCCATGGCGGACTGGAAGGTGGTGTATAGCCGGCTGAGTTCCTGGATTGGCTGGAAAAAGCGTGTGACGTAAGAAAGAAATGCCACCATCACACCCAGGGTCACCTGTCCGTTCATGACAAACCTTCCGCCAAAAAACAGGACGATTACGGTTGCGAGCATTCCTAAAAATTCAATTGCCGGCAGGAAGATGAAGGACAGTGACATGGCGTTGATATACGCGTTGCGGTTTTCTTTATTGACCTGGTCAAACCGTTTCTGGGATGCCTTTTCGCGGGTAAAGGCCTGGATGGCGCGCATGCCGTTGATATCCTCTGCCAGGTCGCCCACCACCGCCGCAACTTTTGACCTGGTTTCACGGAAAGCTGACCGGGCCTGGCGTGAGAACCACCAGGTTGCCAGGAACATGAGCGGCAGAACCACGAAGGTTAACAACGCCAACCTGGGGCTCATGCTAATCATGATGACAATGATCCCGATCAGTACGATCACATCGCCAAGCAGTGTGATCACGCCCTGTGAGAGGAGCTCATTGATCTCAGCCACATCATTGATCACCCGGCTGACGGTTACGCCTACAATGTGCCTGTCATGGTATCCCAGCGGCAGGCGCTGCAGGTGGCTGAAGAGGTCTTTACGCAGGGTGGCAAGGACGCGCTGCCCTACCAACGAAAGCAGGTAGCGCTGACCTGAGCTGACGAAAAACAAGCCGATAAATGAAACGGTGATCAATAAGGCAATATTTCCAAGCCCCTGCATGTTCTTGGGAGTGATGTACTGGTCGATGGCTACTTTAACAAGGTAAGGCGAAAGCAAGGTCAGGCCGGATTCAAGTAACGTGAGGATGAGCGCTGCTGCCATCTTCCAGCTGTGCGGTTTCAGGTAGGAAAGCATGCGCCGTACCACCTTGGGGTTGTACACATCGCCGCCTTTTTGCTCAACACTTCCGAACTGGTTAAGCGCAGAGCGGGGACCCATACCGACAGAACCGCCACCGAAGGAGAAACTCATGTCTGGCTCTCCTGTTTTTTGAGCTGCTGGTTGTAAATTGTGCGGTAAAGGTGCGAGGTTTCCAGCAAGGTTGCGTGGGTGCCGCTTGCAGTAATTCTGCCTGCATCCAGCACCAATATCAGGTCAGCGTTCTTAACCGTACTCAGGCGGTGCGCAATCACAAAGGTTGTGCGGCCCTGCACAAGCCTGGAAAAGGCCTGCTGGATGAGATGTTCAGTTTCGGTATCCACGGATGAGGTGGCATCGTCCAGGATCAGGATGCGGGGATCCATCAGCAGCGCGCGCGCAATCGCCAGGCGCTGTTTCTGCCCGCCGGAAAGGGTGACACCGCGCTCGCCAACCTTCGTGTCATACCCCAAAGGGGTGGAGAGGATGAATTCATGCGCCTGGGCAGCTCTGGCTGCCGCGATAATCTGTTCATCATTGGCGTTTTCGCTGCCAAATGCGATGTTCTCCCGGATTGTGCCGGTGAACAGGGTGGAATCTTGCAGTACGATCCCGATTTGGCTACGCAGCGATTGCAGGGTGACATGCCGGATATCCTCGCCGTCAACCAAAATCCGGCCGGATGCCGGGTCGTAAAAGCGCGGGATCAGGTTGATGATGGACGACTTTCCAGAACCGGTGGAGCCGAGCAGGGCGACCGTTTGACCGGGCTGCACTTCAAATGAAATGTCTTTCAAGACGCGGCGGCTGCCGTAGCTGAAAGAAACGTTTTCAAACGAAACCCTACCGCTAATATTCCCCAACGGAGTTGCGCCCGGTTCATCTTTCACATCCGAAACCGTATCGAGGATGTCAAAGATGCGTTCAGCGGCTGATCCTGCGATGGCAACTGCCGGGATGATTAATCCCAGGCGGCGGACCGGTTCGATCAGCTGCCCCAGGTAGGAGATGAAGGCAATTATCACACCAATGGTCAGGGTATTGGAGATCACCCGGCTGCCGCCGTACAGCACGATGGCTACATTCCCCAGGTTGGCAATCAGGAAGAGCAGGGGCAGGTTGATCGCCTGCATGCTGGCAGCGCGCTGCGAGAGGTTGAACCAGTTATCATTCTCTGCTACGAAACGGTTGACCTCGGCATCTTCTTGCGCATAGGCTTTCACCACCCTGGCGCCACGCAGGTTCTGCTCCACGGTTGTGGTCAACACTGCCAGCTGTTTCTGTACCTGCAGCGAGAGCGGGCGGAAACGGATACCAAAGCGCAGCGCCTGGAAAACCAGCAGGGGCATGGTAACCAGGATAAGCAGCGCCAGGCGGTAATCCATGATAAGCATGACCACCATGGTGAAAAAGAGCATCAGGACTCCGTCGATGATACGCATGGATGCCCTGCCGGTCAGGAACCGGACACGCTCAACATCCTGTACTGCCCGTGAAAGCAGTTCCCCGGTTTCGGACTGGTCATGGAAGGAAAAAGACAGTTGGGTGAGCTTTTTCTGGATGTCGTTGCGCAGGTCGTACGCCACATTCTGAGATGCCTTTTCGCTCAACATCCCCTGGAAGTAGTTGAAAATCCCCTTGATAATTGTCAGCCCCAGTAATGACAACACCGACCAGGTAAGCACATCCAGACGCTGCCCCTTAATACCGGTATCGATGATCCAGCGCAGGAACTGCGGAATGAGCATTGTTAATGCCAGGATGGCGATCAAGCTGCTGTAAGCGCCCAGCACCTGCTTCCAGTATGGACGCAGGTAGGTAAATACCCTCCGCAAGATGTGGATAAGCGGGGCAGTCGGCCTGGGTATCGGGATCGGTGTATGCTGTATCTGGTTGAGGGACATTGTAATATCTCTACTCTAGTTATAGCCACAGATGCGAATTCTGTAAACATGTAGAATGCATTCGTTTTGTGTGCGGATTATCTAAAAGTTTTGTTTGAATAGGTATTACACGGTAAAATGTCTATATATGTATCAATTAAATTGGTACAAAAAGGAGAGAAATCATGGGTACTAAAGGACGATCAATTGTAGGTATGGATGTTGATGAACTGTTGACGATGCTGAACAAGGCATTTGCTGATGAATGGCTGGCTTATTACCAGTACTGGCTGGGTGCGAAGGTGGTGAAAGGTCCGATGAAAGATGCGGTAGCAGCAGAGCTGACGCTGCACGCAACCGAGGAACTGGCACACGCTGACCTGCTTGCCCTCAGGATCATCCAGCTGGGCGGCACCCCCTTGAATAGTCCGGCGGAATGGCTGAAATACACCCACTGCGGGTATGATGCGCCGTCTGATCCGTTTGTGAAGGTAATTGTTGCCCAAAACATCAAGGGCGAGCAGTGTGCAATTGACACATATCAAAAACTATTAACCGTGGTGAAAGATGCCGACCCTGTAACCTATAACCTTGTTCTGACGATATTGTCCCAGGAAGTGGAACACGAAGAGGATCTGCAGGCGCTGGATGAGGACCTGGATTCTTTAATGCTGCGCAGCTGAAATTTTGTCTGCCATAATTGTGTTGGGAAAAAAGATATCCTGGACCGTTTCATATTCCGGCAGGAGGATTGCATTTTCCTTTCCCATTCCTCCCGTTGTGCCGGACGAGAATGTGATCTTCGGCAGTCACTGGGAAAAATACGGGAAATAGCCCCGTAATTGAGGAACGTTAAAACATACAAGCCGTCCAGGAAGCTGGACGGCTTGTATATTGACTGAAACTGCTCCTAGTGCGGACAGTGGAATTCAGGTCCCAATCCCTTTAAACGCACCCCTGCACGCAGCCGGGTGTAGGGGATCTTGCTGGGGTCTTCAATAATTGCACTGGGCGCTTCCACGTTGATGATGGCGGATGAGATCGGTCCAAAATGGGCGCGGTAATGGTTTGCGCTTTTTAATGCCATGATACCCATTTTTTCCGGATCGATCCCCACCACGCGGAATTGTGACTGGTCCAACGCCTGCATGCGGACGGTCGAGACCACCACATGCACATCATCCACCAGCAGGTGGGCCATTTTTCCCAGGTTCAGCTGGCGGTCTTTGACCATCGGTCCGGTACCGGTGAATTCA
This sequence comes from Leptolinea sp. UBA4782, assembly GCA_002403095.1. GTDB lineage: Bacteria > Chloroflexota > Anaerolineae > Anaerolineales > Anaerolineaceae > UBA4782. Next base: position 83,380 of record DHHC01000013.1, on the reverse strand, counting down.
CCGTCATGGACCTTAATCACCTTGTAGCTGGCGGTATAGGGTGTATGCCCCCTGAGGGCGTGCCCGCCGACGCTCAGCTCAATCACTGCACCTTCACCGGCTGCAAACGCCCTTGCAGCGGCTTCGGGGTCGTGGATCAAACCGATGGCTGCTTTCTTTGCTCCCTGTTTTACCAGCTTTTCCAGCAGCCAGGTGGAATCGGATGGGCTGCCGCCGCCGGCATTATCCTGGATATCTGCCATCAGGACGGGTTTGTCAGATTGGGCAGCCAGCTGGATGGCTTTGGCAACCGCCTGGTCGCATGGCAGCAGGTCAGTGCTGAACTGGTCTTCACGCTCCAGGATAAAGTCAAGCAGGCGGTTGGCAGTTTCCTCTGCCAGATCCTGCGTCTCCGCATAGGCGAAAATGGACGGCCCGGTATGCGGCAGGTCGCAAGGGGGAAATCCTTCCATCATAGTGACTGATAGAACGCCTTCTTTTGCTTCCAGCTCTTCCACGTATTTATAAACCGCCTGGGCCGGGTCGCGCGTGGTCGGCTGGGTGGTGCTGGGCATCAGGAAGGGGGATTGCCTGAAAGCCCGGAAACATTTCCCGCCATTCACCAGGTGAGCCATCAGGGCGGCACAACGCAGGCCATTTTCGAACCCGTCTACATGCGGGTAAGTGCGGTAGCCGATTAGAGCTGTAGCCAGGTCAAAACTCTCAGGGTCAACATTGCCGTGCAGGTCTAGCGAGGCCACTAGCGGTATCTGACCAACGATCTTTCTCACCTGGCGCAGGATCTCGGTCTGACCGTCTTGCAGGTCGCCGTAAACCATAGCCCCATGCAGGTCCAGGAACAGCCCGTCCAGGGGCAGGTTCTTCTTTAGGGTATCGATCAATATTCCCAGCAGGGTTTCAAATGTCTCCTGTGATGCAGGGGCAGAAGGTTCAGCCCCGCACCACATCAGGGATGCCATCTCAAATCCATAGGCCGGGGCATCCGCCAGGAAGCCGCTTGTAGCAAAGTTGTACTTTCCCAGGCCGAACTTAAAGATCTCATCACCCTGGCGCATCTCAGGGTAAAAACCGTCAGGTTCCAGGAAGTGTTTTAATGTGACGGGAATCTTCGAGAAAGTGTTGGTTTCGTGGATGATCCCCCCAATACCGATTCTAGGCATAAAAACCTCCATGTTCTCCAAAGTCAGTTTAAAAAACAATTGCCAGATGATCCATTCTATCACCTGGCAATTGCGGGTATCAAGCCTCAGTCAAGTACCAGGTCGGTCAATTTCACATCGTCTCCGCCATCAACTGCGATGTACTGGCCGGAGATGAAACTGGCTTCATCGCTGACGAGAAACAGTCCAGCGTAAGCCATATCAGACGGGACGCCCTGGCGGGCATTCTTGGGTGATAAACGCAGCAGGTTCACGGGGTTGGGGGCTACCACTGGGTCTTTGATCGGCTCATAGGCGAACAGCCCCGGACCCAGGCAGTTGACCCGGATGCGGTCATCGAGGTAATCATTGGCCATGTTCTTTGACATTTCGATCATGCCGGCTTTGGTGTAAGCATACACCGGGTTTGCCATCCTGCGCACATGCGTAGTCTAAAAGGATACTATCCTGATAAATGGGAAACAAAAAGGGTTAATAAATCAACGAGCCAAGAATCATCAGAAAAAGAAACAAGGCCAGCCATCTTAGTTGAGCTTGTTATGATTGTTCGCTTTACCTGTTATGGAGTGAATCTGTAGTTTAAATACTAGGCTTTTTCAATACCGTTGCGCAGGGTGTCCAGCCGCCTTTCGCGGTCAGCAGAAAACCGTTTAATCCCTTGCAGCACCCATTCGGGGGATCGATGGGCTTCTTCGATCACTTCTTCCAGCCTGCCGCTGGTGCGCCAGCGGTCATCCCATTCAGAGGAAAGTACATATTGCTCCCCAATATGGGTAAACTGCCAGTCGTGCATCAGCCAGTGTGCCTGGGTGGTGATCACGGTCGAATCCATCTGGTCTGCGCGGGTGATCACTTTATGCTTGTACTCGTCCGGCTGGATGGCTTCAGCAACTGCCCGGTCGCATGGCAGCAGGTCAGTGCTGAACTGTTCTTCACGCGCCAGGATGAAATTGAGTAATTGCCAGAAAGATTCATCTGCCTGTTCCTACGTCTCAGAGTTTGTGAAAATGGAAGGCCAGGTGTGGGCCGGGTCGCAAGGCGGGAAACCTGTTTCCCTATTATACAGGATGCAGCCGGTCAGCCAAATCAGCAGCCCTTTAGCCTGAAAAATCAAAGATAATAATGCCACACTTTTCGCAGTAAAATTGGGAATTCAGGCAGGGTACCGTAGTTTATCGAAAAGAGAGCAGAAACGAATTCATGGACATGAACATTCTCATCTTCAATTGCGGAAGCTCATCACAGGGCTTCAAGGTGTACCGGATTGCCGGCGGGGAAAACGAAGAGATGATCGTCAAGGGCAAAGCCAGGAATGTAGCCACCAAAACCAAAGCTGATGCTGTTATCGATTGGACTGTTAATGGTGCGGCAGGCTCCAGGACGGCAGACCTGTCTTCCCACCGCATGGCTGCGCAGCAGATTATCGCCATTTTGCAGGAGAAAAATGTACATATCAATGCCATAGGGCACCGGTTTGTACATGGCGGAACCGTCTTCTCCCGCACCACCCGGATCGATGCTGCCACCATGCTGCAACTGAAACAATGCCTGCCATTTGCCCCCATCCATAACCCGAACTCATACAGCGTGATCGAAGTGTGCAGTGAACTGCTGCCCGGTGTGCCGCAGTTTGCAGTGTTTGATACCTCCTTCCATGCCGGCATGCCCGAATACGCCCGGCGGTATGCCATTCCAAAAGACCTGGCAGACCAGCACGGTTTCCGCAAGTACGGCTTTCACGGGCTTTCGTACCAGTTCGTTTCTGCCAGGATGGCAGAACTGATGGAACGTCCGCTTGAATCTCTCAAGCTGATCCTGTGCCACCTGGGCACAGGCGGCTCCAGCGTGGCTGCCATGCGGGATGGCAATAGCCTGGATACTTCCATGGGTTACTCGCCGCTGCCCGGTCTGGTTATGTCCACCCGCAGCGGGGATATTGACCCCGAGGTCATCCTTGAAATGATCCGCAGCGGCAGCAACCCGGACGAGGTGAGCCGCATCCTCAACAACCAGTCAGGGCTGGTTGGGTTATCGGGTGTTTCTTCCAACCTGCAGGAGATCATCGAAGAAGCCGAAAAAGGCAATCCCGATTGCCAGCTGGCTTATGATGTGTATGCCCACCGCCTGAAGACTTACCTGGGGGCATATACCTGGCTGTTGAATGGGGCAGACGCAATTGCCTTCACGGATGATGTCGGGCTGCGGTCCTGGCAGCTGCGCCAGAAGGTGTGCAGCGGGGTGGAAGCTTTGGGAATCAGCCTGGATGCTGACCGGAATAAGGCTGCGCCGTCCGACAGGGCAACACGGATCAGCGCTGACGAATCAAAGACCCAGGTCTGGGTGGTCCCGACGGATGAAGAGATTGTTATCCTGCGGGAAGTGGAAGCCTGTTTGCGGCAGAAGGGGATTAAATCCTGTCAGGCAGATGGATGAACCGCATGGTTAGAATTAATCTTCAGCTTTCAGATGCTCAGGCCGTCTTTACCACGATATCTGCCAGCACGTTAGCGGCTTCATCGCCCCGGTCAGCGGCGTTGCTCAGGTGGCGGTAGACTTCGCGCAGCTTCATGGCTTTTACCACGCCCTTGACATCATCCGTATCTTTAAACAATTCCGCCAGGGCTTCCCGGTAGACCGATTCCACCTGGTTCTCAAGCTTCTTAGCACGGTGCGCATGTTCTGATGTTACCCCCGGATGTTCCTGCAGGCATTCAACCGCTTTGAGGATCTCGAAGGTGGCATCTTTCAGCAGGCTGCAGATTTGTACCATATAGGGGGTTGGTTTGACCTTAAAGATGGTGATCTCTGTGATGGTAGAAAGGGCATAATCGATAATGTCATCGATGGCGCGTGAAAGGGCGAAAATATCCTCGCGGTCAAAGGGGGTGATGAATGTCCGGTTCAGTTCATCGATCAGCAGGCGGCGCGATTCATCTGCTTCCTTTTCTTTTACATTCATTTGTTCAGCCAGCTGGTTATCAGGGTTGTTCATATACGCCAGCAGGACTTCCATACCCTCCAGCGTGATGGCGGTTTGCTCGTGGATGCGGTTGATAAAAACATTCCTGCGCTTGCGAAAAATCTTCAACATGGTCCGAATCCCTTGCCTGTATGATCAGGCTTTAATTCCCCGAATACAAATAGAAGCCGTTACTGTTATTGTAAAGGATTTGGAGGTACATTACAAACGACTATTCTGCTCGTTCTTTATGCGGGACTGCGAAATGGTGTTAAAATCAACTTTTGTTCAGTAAGTAACTTTGCTGGATTGATATGAAAAATAACAACTTGTATTAAACCTGCGCATGCGGGTTTAAGAAGGATAGATAAGGAAAGATTAGGAATATGACTTCAACGGAAACTGCAATCCAGAAAAAAGGGTCCATAACCGACTGGTTCATCCGCCTGGTGAAAGGCATCATCATCGGGGTAGGCTTCATCACCCCCGGTCTATCTGGTGGCGTGCTGGCAGTCGTGTTCGGCGTTTACGAACCGCTCATGCGCTTCCTGGCAAACCTCAAGCATAAGTTCCTGAAGAACGTGTTCTTTTTCCTGCCGATCGGCATCGGCGGTGTGTTGGGCGTTATTGCCTTCTCAGCAGTGGTGGATTTCGCTTTCTCGCACTTTGCCGCCCAGTTCATCTGGCTGTTTATTGGTTTCATTGCCGGAACATTCCCTTCGCTTTTCAAGACCGCCGGCAAAGAAGGCAGGAAAGGCTGGCACTGGATTCTGCTGGGGGTCATGACAATCCTTACCTTCCTTTTCATGCGCTGGATGGAATCCTTCAACAATGTAACCCTGCCGCAAACTTTTCTCAACTGGCTCCTCAGCGGCGCTTTGATCGGCTTGGGGGTGGTTGTGCCGGGCATGAGCCCATCCAATTTCCTGATCTACCTGGGTCTGTATCAGCCGATGGCCAGCGGGATCCGGCACCTGGACCTGGGGGTAATCATTCCGCTCGTTTTGGGATTGCTGTTGTGCGTGTTCGGCTTTGCCAGGCTGGTCTCCTGGCTGTTTAAGAAGGCCTACCCGGTCATGTTCCATCTTATCCTGGGGATCGTGGTGGGCTCAACCCTGGCGATCATCCCGGGCGGTGTAAAAGGCTGGACGATCGCGGTATGTGTTATCCTGTTCTTTGCCGGCGGGGCTGCCTCTTACCTGCTTTCAAAGCTGGATGAAAAACATCCGCATGAATCCATGTTCTGATCGGGCTTTACAACAGTAATCCTTTTTGCTTCACCGGTTATACATACTGGAAACGAAGGATAAAAGATGCCGGAAACAACCTTGAAATCCACAGGACGGGTATCTGTCAGGCAGCTGCCCAGGAATATCTGGGCAGTTGGTTTTACCAGTTTCTTCATGGATATCTCCAGCGAGATGGTGCTCAATATCCTCTCCCTGTTCCTCTCCAATGTACTGGGAGTGCAAACGAGCATCATCGGACTGATCGACGGTGTGGCAGAAGCCACTGCCAGCATCCTCAAGCTGTTTTCGGGTTGGTTCTCCGATAAACTGGGCGGGCGCAAGTGGCTGGCAGTTGCAGGGTATGGAATCTCCGCCCTCTTCAAGCCATTCTTCTATTTTGCCAGCACTTGGGGTATGGTGGCAGGGGTGCGCTGGGCTGACCGGGTGGGAAAGGGCATCCGCACCGCCCCGCGTGACGCGCTGGTGGCGGACTCAGCTTCGAGTGAGATGCGCGGCCTGGCATTCGGGTTTCACCGGGCTATGGATACCGCCGGAGCATTAATCGGTATCCTTATTGCCGGCCTGGTAGTCTGGTTGACCCAGAAGAACGCGCTAAACCTGGCACGCTCAACTTTCCAGACGATCGTCCTGGTCAGCCTGGTTCCCGCCTTGCTGGCAGTGTTGACGCTTATATTTGGGGCAAAGGATGTTGCGGTAAGCGGGCAGCGTGCAGCACCTAAATTTTCCCTGCGCAGCCTGGGTAAACCGTTCAATATTTTCCTGGTGATCGTCAGCATCTTCACTTTGGGGAATTCAGCCGATGCTTTCCTGGTGCTGCGGGCGCAAAACCTGGGGGTGACGGTGCTGGGCGTGCTGGTAATACTGGCAGTTTTTAACCTGATCTATACCCTGGTCTCCACCCCAGCAGGCAGACTCTCAGACCGGATCGGCCGCCGCAGGCTGATCATCGGCGGTTGGCTGGTGTACTCGGTTATTTATTTTGGATTTGCCCTGGCACGATCAAGCTGGCAGATTTGGGTCTTATATGCTGCTTACGGATTGTATTATGGCCTGGCGTACGGGTCTGCCAATGCCCTGGTCGCCGACCTGGTGCCTGAAAACATGCGCGGTACCGCTTATGGCACATACAATGCCGTCATTGGGCTTCTGGCCTTCCCATCTTCATTTATTGCCGGCATCCTGTGGCAGGGAATCGGCGGCTGGAACGGGTTGGGACCATCTGCTCCCTTCTTCTTCGGGGGCGGACTGGCTTTGATTGCAACCCTGTTGATGGTTTTCTGGATGCCTGGAGCGGTCACTCGAACTCAGGCATAGAACAAGATAAAGCTGCCTTCATCATGCTCTTAAAGCCTTAAGACTGGAGAAGAATAAACGTTCCGATTCAATAAACTTGGCTGGCTGTACCAGGAGGACTGCAGGCTGTGGTTCACGCGAGTGGGCAGGCAAAGTTGAATTCACTTGAAGCGCCAGCCGGTGAATTGGGTTTACTTTTCAGGCAGGACATTCTTGTTATTTGAACTTCCAAGTGCTGTATCATCAAACGAAACCGGATCTGTTAGTGACTCTAGATGCGTGAATACCATACAATCTTCTATCGCTGCAGTAAGCTCTGTCTCGATCAGGGTCACGAATTTATGGCCGCGTTCGACGGACCAATCCCCCGGAACAAGTACATGCAAAGAAATGATTTTTAATGACCCGGATTGCCGTGTCCGCAGGGCATGAAATTCCACGCCGGTCCCTTTTTGACGGTCCAACACACTTTGGATGATATCCATATACTCTTTTGGTATAGCGCTGTCCATCAAGCCTGAAACCGAATTGCGGATTATTCCGAAACCTGACCATAGAATATTCAGGGCAACAACGATCGCTATGATTGGATCCATCACCTGCCATCCGGTAACAGCCACTAGACCTACTCCAACCAGTACTCCGCCGGATGTCCACACATCGGTCAACAGATGGCGTGAATTTGCAGTCAAAGAAATGGAATTGTATTGTTTTCCGGCGCGCCGCAATATCAGGGCAACTGCCAGGTTTGCAATAGAGGCTACGGCAGAGACGATCAAACCTATCCCCACCTGTTCAAGCGGTTTAGGGGAGATCAGCCGTCCAATAGCGGTATAAGCAATGCTGATTGCCGCGATAAATATCAGCGTTCCCTCAACCCCGCTCGAAAAATATTCAGCTTTGCTATGCCCATAGGTATGGTTTTCATCGGCTGGGCGGGCAGCAATGGTCAGCATACCCAAAGCCATTAATCCGCCAACCAGGTTCACTATTGATTCCAGGGCATCAGACAATAAACCAACCGAGTCAGTGATTAAATAGGCGACTGTCTTTAAGCCGATTGTTAACACTGCAACTGCGATTGAAAGCCATGCAAAGCGGGTCAATTTTGCGCGATCTGAAGAATTATTGTTCATAAGCGGATATTCTACACCTTTTCCCTATCTCTCATACTCCGACATTGGTTCAACCCGTTATTTGCCTGGGGGCCAGGAGGTTTTTGCCACTCTGAAAAGGTTTAAGGTTATTAAAGAGAACAGGTTTTGCCTGTTCTTGCCTTACATTTAGGGGGCAATACAAAATCCGGGTTATACTTTTGCTTGATGCATTTTGCTATTACGAAATTCCTGTATTAAGGAGGGTTGATTGTGATACCGATTCGTGATGGAATTCCCACCAGGCGGACGCCAGTTGTCAATTACCTGTTGATCATTTTCAATATCCTGGTATTTATTTTCATGTGGATGGCTGGCAGCGCCCAGGATTCCCTGGTGTATACATTTGCCATGATCCCCGCCAACTTCACTGATGGCTCGATTACCGTTAGGGATGTGCTTGATATCTTTACCAGTATGTTCATGCACGCCGGGATTGCCCACATTGCCGGCAACATGCTCTACCTGTGGATCTTTGGCGACAATGTTGAAGACAGCATGGGGCATTTCAAATACCTTGTTTTCTACCTGGTTGGCGGGCTTGTTGCCTCGTTGACCCACCTTGCCACCAATCCCGGATCCCCAATCCCAACCGTGGGTGCAAGCGGCGCCATTGCTGCTGTGCTGGGGGCTTACCTGGTGCTTTACCCCCGCAGCCATATCGCAACATTCATCCCGATCGGGTTCTTCCTTCGGTTGGCAGTGCTGCCGGCATCCATTGTGCTGGTACTGTGGTTCGTGATGCAGCTGTTCAGCGGGTTCTTAAGCCTGGGTGGATCCGATGTGGGAGGGACAGCCTTTTGGGCGCACATAGGCGGTTTTATTGCTGGGGTGCTGATGGGTCTGATGAGCAAACCAAAACAGAGAAAGGCGAACGCAGCCATTACCTGGTAGTACACCTGGAAGATATGCAGTCTGAATATTTCGGGTATTCCCTGGTTGTATTTGATGCAATACCTGATTTGCTTTTTCCACAATTTTTCCAGCTGACCGGTTTGGTTGATTAAGGGTAGAATAAGTCATCTTATGGGTTAGTGCAGGCTTTGTTTATGGCAGAATTAGAAAACCAGGCGTTAATGGCAACTGAGAATTCAGTCAGAGGGAAGTCAACCATGGTGGCTGTCAATGTTGGTCTTATTGCCAACATGTTCCTGGCTGTCATCAAGACTACCATAGGCATTATGGGGCACAGCCCGGCATTGCTGGCGGATGGGATCAATTCCACCTCGGATGTCGCCTATGGCTTGGTAGTGGCAATTTTTATGCGCTTATCGCGCAAACCGGCAGACCGGGAACACCCTTTTGGGCATAGCCAATTTGAATCGATCGCAGCCCTGGTCGTGGGCGCTTTTGTCATGACCACTGCGGTTGGCATCTTCTGGGATGCGATAAACACCATTTTTGACGAGCTTTCCGGCCAGGTTGTCTCGTCTAAAGCATCACCGATCACCTTGTGGGTGGCCTTATTTACGGTAGGACTCAAGATTGGTCTGTTCTATTACACCAGGTTGATCGGAAAGAAACAGAACAGCATTGCCGTCACAGCACTGGCATATGACCACCGCAACGACATCTTTGCTGCTTCTGCCGCCCTGGTTGGTATTGCCCTCGGGCGGGCGGGATTGTCCTGGGTTGATCCTTTAGCAGCGGCAATTGTTGCCCTGGTAATTCTTCGCACGGGTATTCAGATCCTGCGTGAATCCGCTTCCGACCTGATGGATACCCTGCCTGAAGACGACTTTGAAAGAAGGGTTTCTGCCGTTCTCAAAGATATCCCGGGTATCCTCAAGCTTGAAACTGTGTTAGTGCACCGTTTTGGCCCGTACATGGTGATGAACATCACCATTAATGTTGATGGGGCGATTACAGTTGCTGAGGGGGATCAGATTGCCAACGAAGCGGAAAAAAGGCTGCGCGATTCTATCGATTTCCTGCAGACAGTCCATATCCATTACCACCCTATACAATAGGTATCTCGCTGCCGGCAGCTCAATGGCCGGGAATTTAACGGTAATTGGAGGAGAAGATGAAACTGAAAATGGTTGGTGACCCTGCGCTGGATTTCAGCCTGCCAGACCATAATGGCAGGCTGTATACATTATCTGAAATCATCGCCCGCAAAAACGCCTTGCTGGTGTTCAATATTGGTTTTGCCTGACCGCACTGCACCAACCATATGGCGCAGTTGCGTCATGACTATGAACAGTTTTGCAGCCTCAATACAGAAGTCCTGGTAATGGTACCTAATGGGCCGTTTATGATCCGCAATTATATCAACCTGACCAACAATCCTTACCCCATCCTGAGCGACAAAGGTTCGCGGGTGGCAGGGCAATATTTCCAGGTGAAACACTTTATAAAACTGGGCACACCGACTGTGTTTCTGGTTGACAGGCAGGGCACCATTCGTTATGCCCATTATGCATCTTCATTACTGGAGGAACCTGGCAGCGAGGAACCTATGGCAATCCTGGCTGATATGGGTAGCGAATAATCATATTATTAGTGAAGATGGAAAGGCGAGGTGGTTGAATGAGCCTTCATCCTTTGGCGGGCAAGCCTGCTCCATTCGAAAGTCTAATCAATGTTCCGCGGCTGGTTTCAGCCTTTTACACCCGCCAGCCTGACCCCGAAGATACGGCCCAGCGGGTCTCATTCGGCACCTCGGGGCACCGTGGTTCATCCCTCAATAACAGTTTCAATGAAGCACATATCCTGGCCATCAGCCAGGCGATCGCGGAATACCGAAAATTCAGGAAAATTGACGGTCCCCTGTTCATGGGAATGGATACCCACGCCCTGTCAGAGCCGGCCCTGTGTTCCGCCATCGAGGTCTTTGCAGCCAACGGGGTAGAAACCATGATCCAAGAGGGAATGGGGTACACTCCCACCCCGGTGATTTCGCATGCCATCCTTACCTATAACCGCGGCAGGACTACCGGCCTGGCGGATGGAGTGGTCATTACTCCTTCCCACAACCCTCCAGGGGACGGCGGCTTCAAATACAATCCGCCTTCAGGGGGACCGGCAGACACCTCCATCACCAAATGGATCCAGGAGCGGGCCAACCAGATCATTGCCGGCGGGCTAAAAGAAGTTCAGCGTATTCCTTACGAACGGGCTGTCAGGTCGGCTTGCATTCATTTCATGGACTACATCCGGCCTTATGTGCAGGGTCTCAAACAAGTAATCAATATGCAGCAAATTGCATCATCCCGATTGAAGATCGGGGTGGACCCGATGGGCGGCTCTGGCATTGCCTTTTGGGAACCGGTTGCTAACGAATACCACCTGGACCTGGAGGTGGTAAACCCGCATGTTGACCCGACCTTTGCCTTTATGACACTTGATCATGATGGCAAGATCCGCATGGATTGTTCCTCACCTTATGCCATGGCCAGCCTGATCCAGCTCAAAGACCGCTTTGACATCGCCTTCGGCAATGATACCGATTTCGACCGGCATGGGATCGTCACCCGCAGTGTTGGGCTGATGAACCCGAACCATTACCTGGCAACCGCTATCGGATACCTGTTCCAAAACCGGCCCGGCTGGGGAGCAAAACCTGCAGTGGGCAAGACACTGGTCTCCAGCTCGATGATCGACCGGGTGGCCGCTTTCCTCAAGCGCAGGCTGTGCGAGGTGCCGGTGGGCTTCAAGTGGTTCGTGGATGGGCTGCTGGATGGCTCCCTCGGCTTCGGGGGCGAGGAGAGCGCTGGCGCTTCCTTCCTGCGGATGGACGGCACAGCCTGGACAACTGACAAGGACGGGTTCATCCTCGACCTGCTGGCGGCGGAGATCCTGGCGGTTACCGGGCGTGACCCCGGTGAACACTACCAGGACCTGGAAGCGCAGTTTGGACGCTGCTGGTATGCGCGCAAGGATGCCCCGGTGGACGCATCCGGGAAGAAAACACTGGGGAACCTTTCTCCTGAGCAGGTAACAGCCAGTGAACTGGTGGGTGACAGGATAGTGGAAAAGCTGACCCGTGCACCCTGCAATGACGCACCGCTCGGTGGTTTGAAGGTGGTTACCAGTTCAGGTTGGTTCGCTGCCCGTCCATCCGGAACCGAGGATGTGTATAAGATCTACGCGGAGAGTTTTGTGAGTGAGGAGCACCTTGCTCATATCCAGGCAGAAGCACAGGCGATTGTTGATGCTGCATTGAGCGTTTCAAATTAATCCAGAGACCAGGGAGAAAAAACAATGGGTATCACCAGGGTATATTTAATCAGGCATGGCGAAACCAATCTGAGCGCTGAGGACCGTTTTTCAGGCGGGACAGATATAGACCTATCCGATGTGGGGCGCTGGCAGGCCGCCTGCCTTTCCAACCGGCTGGCGGATGATAATGTATCTGCTGTTTATTGCAGCCCGATGCGCCGGACGGTCGAGACGGCATCCATCATCGCCAAACCGTTCAACCTTGTGCCGCAACCCCGCGATGGCCTGCGCGAGATTCACCATGGCCACTGGGAAACCATGCTGCGGTCTGAGGTCGAGAAGCAATATCCTGATGAATATATCTCCTGGCAGGAGGATCCATTCATCTTTGCCCCCGAAGGCGGGGAATCTGGACTGATGGTAATGGCACGTGCCCTGCCGGTCATCCGCGAGATTGTAATCAGCCACCCCGACCAGACGGTGGCGGTCATCTCGCATAAGGCAACCATCCGGCTTATCCTGAGCAGCCTGCTTGGGTTTGACGCACGCGGGTACCGCGACCGGCTGGACCAATCTCCTGCCAGCCTGAACATCCTGGACTTTAAAGATCCAGTGAGAGCCCGGTTGATGCTTTTTAATGATGTCTCCCACTATGTTGACCAGCCGCCATACGCTGAGAGTCGGCTTTCGAAGTGGTTCTCTGTGAAGGAGTGAAGCGGCTCAATTTCCTGGCGGAAAGTATTGAAGTCTCCGGGGAAAAATGTTAAGCAGGTTTTTTTATGCATCCTCGTGGAAAGGCTTTCTTTCTTATTAATAATACCCGGGTATTAGCTGCTTCCTCTGTTCCATATTGAAAAAGCACCCCCAGTTGCTATAATGATTTTGACTGCGCAGTGATGAGATCGGAGGATGGATGGCTGCCATTTTGGAAGTACAACAACTGGTAAAGAAATACGGGGAAAAGACAGCCGTGAACGGGATCAGTTTTGAGATACAGGAATCTGAAATTTTCAGCCTGTTGGGTCCAAACGGGGCAGGCAAAACCACGACCATATCCGTGCTCTCAACTCTCTTATCCCCCACTTCTGGGGATGCAGTGATCGGCGGCCATTCGGTTACAAAAGAACCAATGGCTGTGCGAAAATTGATCGGGGTGGTTCCTCAAGATATTGCCCTGTACGAGGAGCTGACTGCCCGGGAGAACCTTTCCTTCTGGGGTCAGATGTACAACCTTTCGGGCAAGGAGTTGAACACCCGCATCGACCAGGTGCTGGAGCAGGTCGGGCTGAGCAGCCACGCCAAAGAACGCATCCGCACCTTTTCCGGCGGGATGAAACGGCGGGTAAATATCGGGGTGGGGCTGCTGCATAAGCCGAGATTGCTATTCATGGATGAACCTACGGTGGGGATCGACCCGCAGTCGCGGCGTGCCATCCTGGATTCGGTCAAAGAGCTTAACCGAAACGGCATGACCGTGCTTTATACCACCCATTATATGGAAGAAGCCCAGGAACTCTCTCACCGGGTAGGAATCATCGACCATGGCGACCTGATCGCGCTGGGCACCCAGGCTGAGCTCACCCGCCAGGTGGGCGAGTATGAATCGCTGCAATTGGAGCTGGGTGAAATGGATGATGCCGCGGGACTGGCTGAAACCTTGCGGAAGGTGGAAGGAGTTGCTCAGGCTACCGTGGTTGACCACAATGTCATCCTGGTGACGACATCCACTGAAAAAGTACTGGCTCCGGCGGTAAGCTGCGCCACGGAACGTAACATCAAAATCCACTCTGTCACTATCCAGGAGCCCAACCTCGAAGCGGTTTTTCTGCACCTGACCGGGCGCGCCTTGCGCGATTGAGGGACGATTTGAAAAAAATCTTTCTTTTAGGTTGGAAAGACCTGGTTTTGGCCTTCCGTGACCGGGCGGGGCTCATCCTGATGCTGGTGGCTCCATTTGCCCTGACGCTTGGATTGGGTTTTGTCACCGGCGGGTTTACCCAATCTAATTCCACCGGATTGAGCAGTGTCCCGGTTGCCCTGGTTAATCTAGATGAAGGTGAACTGGGGAAAGGCCTGGTGGATCTTTTTTCTTCTAAAGAACTGGCTGGCCTGGTTGAGCCGGAATCTTTTACCGACCTTGCTGCAGCCCGCCAGCTGGTGGATGAGGATGCTATTGCCGCAGCCGTGATCATCCCGTCCGGGTTCAGCGCGTCTGTCATCCCGGATTCATCCGGTGGAGTGTCTGATCCTATTTCCATTGAACTTTACACCAGCCCATCCCGCCCGAACAGTGCAGGCATTGTCCAGTCAATCGTAACCAGGTACCTCAACCGGGTGGAAATGGGAAGGATTGGCGGCCAGGTCACCGTTGGGCAGCTGGTTGCCAGCGGCCGCATCCAGCCACAACAAGCAGCCGAAGTTGGCGCAGAGATCGGTAAAAAGCAGGCGGAAAACGAAGAGGCGTTTACTTCCATCCGACTCAAAGGTGAAGAAGGAGAAGCAGCGCCGCAGTTCAACATTCTTGCTTATATGGCACCGGGTATGGCGCTCATGTTCCTGATGTTTACGGTCAGCAATGGGGGACGTACCCTGCTGGTGGAGAAGACACAGGGTACCCTTCCGCGGCTACTTGTTGCGCCGATCACCAGCGGACAGGTGCTGCTGGGGAAGATGTTTGGCATCTTTTTTACCGGTTCTGCACAGGTGTTGATCTTAATCCTGGCGAGCAGCATCATCTTCAGCCTGAAATGGGGCAACCCGCTGGCTGTGCTGCTGCTGGTTCTGGCTGCGGTGACCGGCGCCGTGGGGTGGGGCATGTTGTTAACCGCACTGGTGAAGACTTCCGGCCAGGCATCCAGTATTGGGTTGGCTGTGATGCTCACCTTCGGTATTCTGGGGGGCAGCTTTTTCGATATCACCATGATGCCGCGCTGGATGCAGGCAGCCAGCCGGATCACACCCAACTCCTGGGGTATTGACGGGTTTACCGTCCTGGCAGCCGGGGGCGGTGTGGCGGCTATCCTTCCGGATATCGCCGGGTTGCTGGTAATGGGGTCTGCCCTGTTTGCAATTTCACTGGTCTTGTTCAAGCGCCGCGGCGTTTTACAGGGATAGGCAGGGATCCGACATGAACAAACTTCTTGCCATTTTCCGCAAAGATACCATTATCCGGTTTTCATCAGTCAGTGAGTGGTTGTTTTTCCTGATCCTGCCGGTTGTATTTACCCTCATTCTGGCGGGGGGCACCGGCGCCCCGACCGACAACCGCACCCGGTTGACCGTTGTTGACCAGGCACAATCTGATCTATCCATGCAATTGATCGCCGAACTGGAACAATCAACTACCATCCGCCCGGTGGTCAAGCCGCTTCAGGATGCAGAGCAGGAATTCGAGAAACGCAATGTGTCTGCAGTCTTGATCATCCCGGCAGGATTCACCCTGGATAACCTGCGCAAAGGGGAACTGGAACTGGAGTTGCGCCAGCAAGCTAACAACCTGGGCAGCCTGGCGGCGTACCAGGTGGTGCAGGCTGCGATCCAGGGCTTGAGCAGCGAGGTGGAAATTGCCCGCAGCAGCACGGCTGCCGCCGAAGATATCCGCCCGTTTGAAAGTGAAGCAGAACGCGACAAATACTTTCTTGCAGCATTAGCAGAAGCCCAAAAGGAGATCAGCAATGCCCCTGACCGGATGCAGGTTTCGCAGGCGGTGTTTGCGGATACGGTTGAATACGACCCGAGGGCTAATTCTTCCGCCGGACAGATGATCACCTGGGTATTTATCCCCCTGTTCGGCATCTCTGCATTTTTTGCCAGCGAACGTTCAAGCGGTACACTGCGGCGCTTTTTCACTACACCCACCTCTAAAGCAGTATATCTGCTGGGGACCCTGCTGGGTGCAGTATTTTGGGCGCTGGTACAAATGGTATTGCTGGTGCTGTTTGGAATCCTGGTAATGAAGTTGAACTGGGGACAATCCCCTGGAGCCCTGGCGGTTATGCTGGTGACCTCCACCCTGGCAGCCTCTGCCATCGGTGTGGCGATGGGAGCATTTGTCAGGACGGAAAGCCAGGCGACAGGGCTGAGCATCATGGCTGGAATGGTGATGGCTTTACTGGGCGGCTGCTGGTTCCCTCTTGATCTCTTCCCGCAGGTTGTGCAGCAGGCGGTCAAGATCCTGCCGACCAGGTGGGCCATGCAGGGAATGCTGGATGTTGTCTTGCGGGGACAGGGTGTGGCGGGGGTTCTGCCGGAAGCAGCGGTGCTGTTGGGATTTGCTGCCGTCTTTTACGCTATTGGAATCCTGCGCTTCCGATATGAATAGCAGGTATTGATTGGAGCGTACCTTGAGAAAAAGGTCAACAGGAAGTGCTGGATCGGGGTTGACATTGCCAAATTATTTTCGTGTTTTCCTTGCCATCTGGGGAGTGCGGATGTATAATCAGGAAATTAAATTTTGAGACAGTGTCCCGAAAATTGCGTCACTATTGACGGTCTATTATTGTTAGCAAACCTAAATTGCTCGCCGAAAAATTGACCAATACTCATCATTCATAGCGATGAGAATCCCGCAAGACCATCCTTAATAAACTGAATTTAGGATTTTGAATCATAAGATAATTGATTTACCTGAACACGAAAAGGAGGTGGTTGATAGAAAAGAAGTACAAGTACAGAAACAGAAATCAATCTTACGTCAACTAAAAAGGAGAATTTGAGAATGAAATCGAAAACTTTGTATATGATCATCGCCGTCCTGGTCCTGTTCAGCATGGTCATGACTGCCTGTACGCCGAAAGCGACAGAAGCACCTGTAGTAGAAGAAACCACAGAAGCGCCTGTAGTGGAAGAAACTGCAGCTGAGACAGAAGCCCCTGCCGGCGTGCCCGATCGTGAATTCCTGTGGACGCCTGCACTCCGCCAGGCTGTAGCAGCCGCCATCGACCGCGAAGTAATCGTTGACCGTGTTTTTGAAGGCCGCAACATTCCTGCCTACCACATGGTCCCGAGCGGTTACCCCTTTGCCACCGAACCATTCCTGGATAAATACGGCACCCGCGACCTCGAAATGGCTATCGAGCTGGTCAAGAGCGAAGGCTATACCGAAGATAATCCTTTCACCTTTGACCTCTTCTACCCGCCCGAGCACTACGGCACCACCACCGCTGACGTCATGCAGGTCATTAAAGAACAGTTGGAAGAGACAGGCGTGATGAAAGTCAACCTGCAGAGCATGAACTGGGCGGAATATGTCGATGCCTTCGTGGCTGGCGAAATCCCGTTCTTCATCCTTGGCTGGTTCCCCGATTTTGCCGATCCCGACAACTGGCTATCACCATTCGCTTCCTGTATCGGATCTCCCGACAACGGTGTATTCTACTGCAACGAGGAAATGGACTCATTGCTCCTGGCTGCAGCTTCTGCACCGGATCCTGCTGAGCGTGAAGCCCTCTACCAGCAAATTGGCGAGCTCTATGCTGAAGAAGTTCCGACCCTCCCGTTGTTCTGGGAACCTGAGTTTGTCACCTACCGTGATGGCGTTGAAGGTGTGACCATTGGTGCACCGTTTGAATTCAACTACAACGTGTTGTCATTCGCTGAGGATGCGACACCTGCATCCGGCAGCCGGGACACCATCATCATCGGTACCACCGATGAGGTCAACAGCCTGGATCCGCAGGATGCCTACTCCACCCATGACTGGGAAGTCCTGAAGAACACCGGTATGGCATTGCTGTCCTACACCCCCGGCACCTCAGAACTCGTGCCCGGCGCTGCGGCTGAATTACCCACTGTCAGCGAAGATGGCCTGACCTACACCTATAAGATCAAAGAAGGCTTGACCTTCGCCGACGGTACTCCAGTGACCGCCCAGACGTTTGTGGACTCCTGGAACCGCCTGAACACCCTTGAAGGCCAGGTTTCCGGCTTGATCCAACTCTATGTTGACAGTGTTGAAGCTGTAGATGACCTCACTGTTGCCTACCACCTGAAGGCCTCCTTCGGGTTCTTCCCCGCCCTGTCAGCAGCTGCACCATTCATCGTTGCCAATCCTGCCAACTTCGCTGCCGATGCCATCAACCAGTTCCCCGACAAAATCGATGGAATTGGTGCTTACCGCATGGTATCGCATGAAGTTGGCCAGCAGATGGTGCTGGAAGCCAACCCGAACTATATTGGTGAAGCTCCTGCCATTAAGAACGTGATCATCCGCTACTTTGCTGATCCGACCACCATGGCAAATGCGATCGAAAAAGGTGAAATTGATGTAGCCTGGCGTACCCTTGGTCCAGTTGAAGCAGTCCGCCTGTCCAGTGTAGAAGGCATGACCACTGTAACCGTGGAAGCCCCAGCGCTGCGCTACATGGTCTTCAACCACCAGTACCCCTATAAACCAGCAGAGTAGCAGAACATCGCTTTTTGCAGAAGGGGTGTCTTCCGGCAATATTCTGGAAGGCGCCCGCAAGAGAATTGAATTGGGGGCACGGGAGACCGTGCCCCCTGCTAAACCAGTGTTTTTGGAGTTTTTCTTATGTCGGCTTCTTTGCGAAGGTTCATAATCACCCGCGTGTTATTGACCATTCCCATGGTGTTGATTCTTGTGACGATGATCTTTTTTATCATGAGGATTCTTCCCGGTGATCCCATTCGTTCACAACTGGGACCGCGGGTGAGCGAGGAACAGGCAAACGCCCTGCGTGAACGCCTCGGTTTGAACCGGCCTTTATATGTGCAATATTTTGACTTTCTGTGGGATATGGTTACGCTTGATTTTGGAACAGCCCTCACCCAGGGAGAACGCCCGATCCTGGATGAGCTTGGAGAGCGCATGCCGGCAACCATTGAGCTCACCATCCCAGCTATCGCTATTACCGCAGTAATCGGCATTTTTTCTGGCGCTTATGCTGCCAAAAACCGCAAGAAACCGGTGGATTATGTAATCCGGTTGATGAGTATTGTGGCTTACTCAATCCCGGTCTTCTTTATGGGATTGATTTTTCAGATCCTTTTTTCAGTCCGCCTGCCCGTATTTCCGCTAGCCGGCAGGATGGACACATTGATGATGACAACTTTTGAAAGCCGGACCCACTTTTATGTCATCGATGCGATCCTTGCACAGAACTGGAAGGCATTAGGTTCGGTCTTAATGCACCTGGTGCTGCCATCGGTTACGCTTGGTCTGGCATTATCCGGGGTATTTGTGCGCCTGACCCGTGTGAACATGATCGAGATGCTGCAGTCCGATTTCATCACAGCGGGCAGGGCGCGCGGTCTACCGGAAAGGCGCCTGGCATACAGGCATTCGTTGCGCAACACATTCATCCCGATCTTGACGCTGCTTGGGCTGCAGTTTGCCATCCTGCTGGCTGGAGCGGTGCTGACGGAGACGACTTTCTCCTGGCCAGGGGTGGGGCGCTATCTGGTCGAGCGTATCCAGCTGCGCGATTACACCGCAGTTCAGGCAACAATTGCAGTTTTTGCCCTGTTTGTGGCGGCGGTAAGCCTGCTGATGGACATCCTGTATGCGTTCATTGACCCGCGCATCCGCTACTAAGCATTATGAAGCAATTATTGAGTAAATATTTATGAAACCTGAAAAAGAACCCAACGCACAACCATCAACGGCAGCCGAAGTTCCTGCCTGGATGCTTGACCTGGACAGGGTTGGTTTTGTCCGCAAGCTGTTTCTTTCACGTAAATGGTACGGCGGCGACTGGTGGTTTGTGGCAATCAGTGCTATGCTGCTGGTCTTCATTATTGCAATTGGCGTTTTCCCGCAGTGGTTTGCCCCGTACGACCCCCGGGCAGAGGTAGGCCCTTCCCTGCTGGCACCAGGAGATGTGCCTTCAGAGTATATTCTTGTCTCTACGGTTGACAGGGGCGAGATCACCCTGGTGGATATTGCAGATAAAAAGAACAACATTGGTTTTATTGTCGGCAGCCCTGCCAGTCAGGCAGTACGCGAGGTCCTGACAGAGCTTAACGATGAGGCACCCGAAGGGGTACGTTACCAACCCCGCCAGCGGCGTTACGAAACCCTCGAAGAAGGCCTGGCTGCCCTGGATGCAGGCGACCTGGATGGCTTTATCGTTGCGCCTGATGTGCTGGGAGATGCCCTGGAGCCGTACCCGAACTTGCAGGTTGCCGGCACGCTGCGCGAGCAAGGCAGTAAAGGCTTTTTTATGGGCACCAATCAGATCGGCCAGGATATTTTCAGCCGCATCATTTGGGGCACCCGCATTGCCTTAATTGTTGGTCTCAGCTCTGCCCTGGTTTCATTCATTTTTGGAGTGCCCCTCGGGCTGCTCTCCGGTTTTATTGGCGGACCGCTAGACAGGGTGCTCACCCTGTTGATGGACAGCCTGTACTCATTCCCCGGCTTGATTCTGGCGATCACCATAGCCGCTGTTCTGGGTCCGGGGATTATGAACATCATCGTATCGATTGCGGTTTTGTATGTGCCAACCTATTTCCGGATCGTGCGCGGGCAGACGTTGCAGGTGAAAGAGGAACTGTATGTTGAGGCTGCCCGGAGCATGGGCGCCAGCCGGTTGACGATCCTGACCAAGTACATTTTTCCGAATGTGATTCCTTCGGTGGTAATCATTTTTTCAGTAAACGTTGGTGATGCTATCTTAACAGAAGCTGGATTGAGCTTCCTCGGATTTGGGCTGCCACCAGACACACCTGACTGGGGCATCGACCTGGCGCGCGGGCAGGACTACGTGCGGCGGGCATGGTGGCTGATCACCTTCCCCGGCCTGATGGTGACCCTGGTTACGCTTTCCTTCAGCATGCTGGGTGAAAGCCTGTCCGAAATCCTCAATCCCCGTCTTGCGGAGCAGTAAGCATATGGCTGAAAAAGAAGTATTAATGCAGATCAAAGACCTATCCGTCACTTACGAGACCCGGCTGGGCCCTGTCAGCGCTGTGGAAGGGGTTTCTTTCGATATTCTTAAGGGGGAGATCCTGGGGCTGGTGGGTGAATCCGGCTGCGGAAAGAGCACCATGGGCAAGGCTTTAATGCGAATGATCCAACCTCCCGGACGGATCAGCAGCGGCAAGCTCATTTTTGATGGTGAAGACATCATGACCTATGATGAGAACCAGATGCGGGATTTCCGCGGGCGTAAGATAAGCATGATCTTCCAGGACCCGATGACATCCCTTAACCCGGTTCAACGGGTGGATGAGCACCTGGTCGAAGCCATCCAGGTGCATGAACCGAAAACAAAGCCCAGCGATGCCCTGGGAAGGTCCAACACGCTGATGGAACGGCTTGGCATTCAAAAACAGCGCATGAAGAATTATCCGCACCAACTCTCGGGCGGCATGCGCCAGCGCGTCATGATCGGCCTTGGACTGGTGTTGAACGCCAACCTGATTGTGGCTGATGAAGCAACCACATCCCTGGATGTGATCGTAGAAGCCAAGCTGGTGGATCAGTTGAAAGAGATCCGTGATGAATTCGGGGTAACCTTACTGGTAATTACCCACAATATCGCCCTGGTAGCTGAGATCTCAGACCGGGTGGCCGTGATGTATGCCGGGCATTTGGTTGAACTTGGCACGGTTGAAAAGATCTTCGACAATCCGCTTCATCCTTACACTTACGGGTTGCTCTCCTCCGTCCCGAATATCAAACTGGATGAGCGTGAGGAATTATATAAAATGGGGGGTGAGCCGCCCAACCTCACCCACCCGCCGAAGGGCTGCCGCTTTCACCCGCGCTGCCCGAAAGCCATGCCAATTTGCGAAACCATTGAACCGCAATTCCAGGAGGTCGCTCGCGGCCGGTTTGTGAAGTGCTGGTTGTATGAAAACCACCCGGATAAAACCACCAAAAAGATAGAGGTGGCAGCATGAGTAAAGCAGCTTTAGATGAACACAATGAGTTCCTGGTAGAGGTCAGGAACCTGAAGAAATGGTTCCCGGTACAGACCAGTGTGATCGACCAGATTTTTGCCAAGCAGTTGGATTACGTCCGGGCTGTAGACGGGGTCAGCTTCAAGATCCCGCGCGGTGGTGTTCTCGGTTTGGCGGGCGAAAGCGGCAGCGGCAAGACAACCATTGGCAGGGTTGCCATCGGGCTTGAGAAACTTACTGAAGGGGAGGTGTTCTTCGATGGCATCAACCTTTCCAGCTTGAATGCTGAAGAGCTGCGCAAGCTGCGCCGCCGCATGCAGGTCATCTTCCAGGACCCGCTGGCATCGCTCAACCCCCGCATGTCACTCGGTTCACAGGTAATGGAGCCTCTCAGGATCCACTACCCCGAAATGGCTGACCAGCACCGCGATATGGTGCTGGATATGATGGAAAAGGTGGGCTTGAGTCCTGCCAGGTTTTACTTTAACAAGTTCCCGCAGCAGATCTCCGGTGGGCAGCGCCAGAGGGTTGTGATTGCCCGGGCATTAATCACCAAGCCAGACCTCGTGCTGGCTGATGAACCGATTGCCATGGCAGATGTCAGCGTGCGTTCACTGCTGCTGGACCTGATGATCCAGCTAAAAAAGGAATTCAACCTGACCTATATCTTCATCACGCATGACCTGGCGACCGCAAAGTACATCTGCGATGATATTGGGATCCTATATTTGGGCAAGATGATGGAAATGGGCAGGCTGCGGGATGTCTACTCCCAGCCGCTCCACCCTTACACGCAAGCGCTGATGGCAGCGGTGCCGGTGCCCAACCCGCATGATCGCCGTTCCACGCCCATGCCAAGCGGCGAGATTCCCAATCCGATCCACCCGCCGTCCGGCTGCCGGTTCCACCCGCGCTGCCCGTTTGCGAAAGAGATCTGTTCGCAGGAAGAGCCGGAATTGCGCGAATTATTCCCCGGGCACCAGGTTGCCTGCCATTTTGCCAAAGATTTTATTCAGTGAAGTAATCCCAATCTGAATTCCTTAAAACGAAACTGGTCACACCTGATGACCAGTTTCGTTATTTACCCAAGTAGTAATTCTAATTTGCGTAGATCCACATTAAATGCTGTCACCCTGAAAATCCAATGTGAAATCCTCCGGCCGCAAGCTTCTCCAGCATAACGAAAAATAGCCTGCCAGACAGGTCCGCTAATCTCCCAGGCAGGTGCCCACTTTGCGGGCGCTTTCCAGCCAGGGGTGGTCTTGCGGTACCAGGCGGCGCCTGCCGACGACTTTTTCCAGCGGAACCGGTTTGCTGCCGTCACCTCTTACCGCAACCATCACACCAAATACACCCTCATTGATCAACCCTGCGGTGGCTGTTCCGAGCCGGGTGGCCAGCAGTCGGTCGTAAGCAGACGGGGTTCCGCCGCGCTGCAAATGCCCCAGGATGGTGATACGCGACTCCAGTCCAGTCAATTCTTCCAGCCGAGCGGCAAGTTTCAGTGTCCGGATGCTGCCGGGCATGGCTTCTTCGCCCAGCACAGCGCCGGGAGTCAGCGGGGCTGCTGCATCCTTTAGATTTTTACTTTCTTTTCTCTTTTCCAGTTCTTGAGCCAGCAGCCGGGCATCCTCTTTGGTCATAGCGCCTTCTGCTACCGCAACGATACTGAAGCGTTTCCCGCTGCGGTTGCGGTTGAGGATGGCTTCTGCCACGATCTCTGTGTCGTATGGTATTTCCGGGATGAGGATCACGTCTGCACCGCCAGCCAGGCCGGCTCCGAGCGCCAGCCAGCCGGCATTGTGCCCCATAATCTCAACCACAATGATGCGGTGATGGCTGTGGGCGGTGCTGTGCAGCCGGTCAATTGCTTCGGTAGCAATGCTCAGGGCGGTGTCGTACCCGAATGACTGGTCGGTCTTGGCAATATCGTTATCGATGGTTTTGGGAAGGGCGATGATGTTCAGCCCATGCTGTGCCAGGTGGTAGGCACTCTTCTGGGTGCCGCCGCCGCCCAGGCACACCAGCGCATCCAGGTGGTGGCGCTGGTAGGTGTCGATCATCGAATTTGTCATATCCAGCAGTTGTCCGCCTACCGGCATGCTTTTCGGTTTATCACGGCTGGTGCCCAGGATGGTTCCTCCCAGGGTGAGGATGCCGGAAAGGTTGCTGGCTTCCAGGCGCAAAGTGCGATCCTGCATCAGCCCTCTGAAGCCGTCATAAAATCCGACCACCTGCATGCCATAAACTTCCAGGGCTGCTTTTCCTAAACCCCGTAAAGCAGCATTTAATCCGGGCGTGTCTCCCCCGGCAGTGAGTACACCAATATATTTCGTCATAGGACTGCTCCTTTACTACAGAACGGAAATCATGGTCCGGCCTGGTATGTGACAGGATTTATTGCATGTTGTCCAAAGTAAAAAATGCCGGGTCATGTATCCTGGTTTTGTTTGTAGTCGAGCTGTTTTAACTCGATATTTGCCGTGCGGAGGAATTCGAGTGCGTTCTCATCCTGACGGTAAGCAACGTGGTACACCAGGCGGGTGATACCGGCATTGATCAGGGCTTTGGTGCAGTTGATGCAAGGGAAATGGGTCACATAACAGGTGCAGCCGCGGGTGGAAACGCCGTGCAGGGCAGCCTGGATGATCGCATTCGTTTCGGCATGAATGGTGCGCACGCAGTGGCCTTCGACCATCAGGTGGCCGATCTCGTCGCAATGGGGCTGCCCCTTCGGGGAACCATTGAACCCGGTGGTCAGGATACGCTTGTCAAGTACCAGCACACATCCCACAAATGCCCGATCACAGGTACTACGCTCGGAAACTGCATAAGCGATCTTCATAAAGTAGGAATCCCAATCAGGCCGCATGGTTGTCTCTCCTTGGCATAATGATAGCATAGCCTGTCAACCAGGTAAAAGGATTACCAGGCAGGTATGTAAGAACAGTGAATATCAGGCAGCCAGCTGAGCTGCTGGTCTACAGACGGTGTATCTTCAGGAACCATCCCGGTTGCGTGCGAATCAGTCCTTATATCAGGTTAATAACGAGACCAAACACACCCAGGACCAGGAGGATGACCCCCACAATGGTCAATGTGCTGCCGCTGAGATCCTTGGTTTCAAGGACGGCTTTGGCGGGGTCAGAAGGGTCATAGAACACATTGACCTGTGCTCCCGCCGGGTAAGGGGCAATTAATTTTTCAGCTTTCGCCGAACCATAACTTCCGCTGCTGAAGCCGATCCGGTTTCCGTCAAAACTTTGTCCCATCACATGGTACTGGTAATTCACCACTGGGCGGTAGCTCACCCTGGTGTTTCCTTTTGAATCCCTGCTGCGGTGTGTTTCCACCCTGGAACTGAGAATCGTGCCGGATGCGGGCAGCCAGGTTTCCGCAGCTTTTTTGGCTTTGTTCTTCTGCAAAATGCTCACAACGATCAGTGCAGCACCAGCCAGGGTTACAACAATGAAAGCCAGTAATGAAGTGTCCATGGTCTCTCCCTTTTCAAGATAGGTTTAGAAGATTATATATTTATTCCAATGCACGGAAAAGGATTTGTGAATAACCGGGTAGATGATTAAAGTGTTCCACAGATGTTCAAGCCCAGATGATACGAGCTCATTTTCACCTGCGAGACAGGATCGATTTGAATTTGCCCAGTTTTTCCCTTGCGGGGTGGATTGGGGTAAAATTGGATAAGTTTGGTTATATTTGTTGCGCATTTGCGCTTTTGATTAATCATCATTGGAATTTGAAAGGGATATAGCTATGAAGGTTGTAATTGTTGGTGGAGTCGCTGGCGGAGCCAGCACTGCAGCCCGTCTGCGCCGAATGGATGAAAAGGCTGAGATCATCATGCTGGAGCGCGGACCAAACATTTCTTTTGCCAATTGCGGTTTGCCCTACCACATTGGAGAGGTGATCCAGGATCGTGATAAACTGCTCGTGGTCACGCCGGAGAGCCTGAAAGAGATGCTCAATATTGATTCGCGTATACGGCATGAGGTGATAAGAATCAACCGCCCAGCCAAAACTGTAACCGTGCGTGAGCTGGAAACCGGACGCGAATACGGAGAATCTTACGATAAACTGGTGCTCTCCCCCGGCGCAGGGCCGGTTGTTCCACCCCTGCCAGGTGTTAACCTGCCGGGTGTTTTCACCCTGCGCAACCTGCCGGATATGGACCAGATCAAGGGTTTTGTGGACCAGAAGAAACCGGTCCGGGCGGTGGTTGTGGGTGGGGGTTTCATTGGGCTGGAGATCGCAGAGAACCTGCAGCATCGCGGTATCCAGGTAACCCTGATAGAAATGCTAAACCAGGTCATGGCTCCCATCGATTATGAAATGGCTGCCCTGGTTCACCAGCACCTCATTTTTAAACGCATCCGCCTGGCGCTGGGCGACGGGCTGAAATCCATCGAGCAGGGTGAGCATGGTTTCCTTTCTGTCACGCTTGCAAGCGACCGTAAAGTAGATGCCGAAATGGTGATCCTCTCGATCGGTGTGCGCCCTGAGAGCCAGCTGGCAAAAGAAGCTGGACTGGAGATCGGGCTGCGTGGAACTATCGTCACGAACAAGCACATGCAGACCTCTGACCCTGATATTTACGCGGTTGGGGATGCGGTGCAGCTGACCAGCAAGATTACTGGTGAACCCACTTCGCTGGCGCTGGCAGGACCTGCCTCACGCCAGGGCCGGGTTGCGGCTGACCATATTTGCGGCCGGGATGCCAGCTTTAAAGGCGTTATTGGCACTTCGGTGGTGAAGGTGTTTGACCTGACCGTTGCCGCGGTTGGCTTGAACCAGAACCAGTTGAACCAGGCTGGGCTGCCTAACAACAATGTGATTGTGCATGTCTCCAACCATGCCGGGTATTACCCTGGCGCCACCCCCATGGCGTTGAAATTACTGTTCAGCCCTGATGGCAAAATCTATGGTGCACAAGCGGTCGGTGTTGATGGCGTGGAGAAACGGATCGATGTGATTGCCACGGCTATCTACTCTGGACTCAGCGTGTACGACCTGGAAGAACTGGAACTGGCCTATGCGCCGCCATACAGTTCATCGCGCGATCCTGTCAACATTGTTGGATTTACAGCTGCCAATGTCCTGCGGGGAGATGTGAAGGTGATGCACTGGGATGAGGTCAGCAAGCTTGACCGGCATGCCTGGACTTTCCTGGATGCCCGCCTGCCTGAGGAAATGGGGCTTGGAATGATCGACGGTTCGATCAATATCCCGCTGCAGAAGATCCGCAGCCAGGTCAATGAGATCCCCAAAGACAAACCGGTATTGGTGTACTGCCAGAGTGGACAGCGGTCTTACTTTGTTGCCAGGGCGCTCAAACAACTGGGCTTTGATGTTTACAACCTGACCGGCGGATACAAGACCTATTCGCATGCGATCGGCAGGCAGTCCAATTTCGATGTCTTTGAGAATGTTTCCATCAGCAGCCGCGAGGAGATCAAAGAGATTCCTCCGCTATCCTTTACCCTGGGCAAGGAATTTAAAGTGGATGCCTGCGGCTTACAGTGCCCGGGACCGATCCTCAAACTTTACAACAAGATTAAAGAGGTTAACGAAGGCGATATCGTCACCGTCGAGGCGACCGATTACGGCTTTACCACCGATGTTGAGTCTTGGGCAAAGTCCACCGGCAACCGCCTGCTTTCTGTCGAGAGCGAGAAAGGTGTGATCACAGCCCGCATCCAGAAGGGTGCACCCGTAACCGCGGAAAAAGCAGCCGGGGGGATGAACAAAACCATGGTGATCTTCTCGGGTGAATTGGATAAAGCCATTGCCGGGTTCATCATCGCTAACGGGGTTATCGCTTCCGGTCATGAAGCCTCGATGTTCTTCACCTTCTGGGGGCTGAACCTGCTGCGCAAGAATGAAGCGGTGAAAGTAAAAAAGACCTTCATCGAGCGCATGTTCGGCATTATGATGCCGCGCGGCACCAAACGCGCCCAGCTTTCGAATATGCACATGGCTGGCATTGGTGATGCCATGATCAGGGGCATCATGAAGAAAAAGAATGTTGATGCCCTGCCGGTGATGCTGCAGACAGCCCTGGATAACGGCGTCCGAATCATGGCTTGCCAGATGTCGATGGACCTGATGGGTATCAAGCGCGAAGAACTGATCGACGGGATCGAAGTGGTTGGCGTGGCTACCATGCTTGCTTCTTCCGATGAATCAAACGCTGTGATTTTTATCTAGCTGGTGTAAAAGACAGTTTAGTAGGCAAAGCTAAAGGCCGTCCCTGGTAAAGGGGCGGCCTCTTTTTAATATGACAGGTCAGCAGGTGCTTCTATTTGTTTATGTGTGTCACTTGGGCGGAAAATTCCGGCTTGGAATTCCAAATTACGGTTCGTCGGCCGCAAGCTTCTTCAGGGTGAAAACCTACTTCTCATCGGGCAGTGCGGGTGTTTCCAAACCTTCCTGCAGCTTCACAACCTGGATGGCATGCGCCAAATCGATATGCTCTTTTTCTGCAATTTCCTTAATGGACTGGACAACATCTGAATGAACTTTGAGAACGCTGTGTTTTGTTTGATCCACCCAAAACCTTGCCACGAGGGATACCGCGGAATCACCCAGCTGTTCAACAAGGACGGTGGCAGGGGGATTCGCCAGGACCCCGTCAACTGAATTGAGCGTATCAACAAAAACCTGTGATGCCCTGGAAATATCTTCAGCATATCCTAACCTGATTTTGACCGTCCGGCGTTGATATGGCAGTTCTGATTGATTGACGATAGCTGCAGTAAAGACATTGATATTTGGAAGGATTACGGTTTCGCCGTCAAACGTCTTGATGACAGTGTCGCGTGTGTTGATGCTTAGAACAGCCCCAGAGTGGCTGCCGATTGTCACAGTATCCCCGATCTTGAATGGTTTGCGGGTCATCAGGATGATGCCTGCCACGAAATTGCGGGTGATGTCCTGCAGGGCAAACCCGACTGTCAATCCGGCGATACCCAGGCCGGCAACGAACCCGGTCACGTTAAAATTAACCTGTTCAAGGCCGACTACAATGCCGCTGATGATGATGCCCCATAGTGTTACTTGTACCAGCAAGTGGGTGATAGCTGGATCAGCGATTCTTGCGGCAGCCTTCTTCTCCACCCAGCGGGATGCGGGTTTCGCCAGCAGGACCGCTGCTGCGAATACAATGATTCCGACAACCAGGTGGGGCAGAAAATTTAAAGCCTGTTGAAGTAAATCCTGGAACCACTGGCTGATGTTCATATTTTCTCCTCTGAGATCAGTCACTGTTGCTCAATACCCCATAAATGATAACAGAGAAACCCTGCCTGGCATGCAGTTAACCAAAACTTTATGCAGAAAAATGGGGGAGAAACCTGTGCTTATCGAGGTTTCGCTGTAAGCTTCTCCCAGGATCACCATACCCGCAAGATAGGCGGTTGCGTATTAAGGTTTTGATCCTATGGTAAATTCACAGTAAGATCGCGTAACAGAACCATTATGGATGCCTAGAGAATAAATTATGCCAAGAATTTCCAACATTGAGATACTGCAAAAAATGGAACAGCCCACAATATTCATCCGGACCAATGCCAAAGTACAGGAGCTTCCCGTCTTAATCGGGCAGAGTTTTGGGAAGATGGCGGCATACTTGCAGGAGGTTGGGAATTATTGGCGGATGTGCCTTCTGTTGCTTACCATAACATGGATATGCAAAACCTTGACTTTGAAATTGGGTTCCCGGTTGCAAGGCAATTACCGTGCAAAGCGGGTATCTAATCAGGCTCCATCCCTGCCGGGAAGGTGGTCTTTTACATGTACCGCGGCGCTTACAGCAAGATGGTGTCGGTTTATGACGAGATTGCGAAATTCATTGCAGACCATCGCCTTGAACCTGTCGGAACAGCGTATGAGCATTACTACAACGGTCCCGAGTTCCCGGTAAGCGATATGCTGACCATGATCGTCATGCCCGTGAAATAGCCCGCAATAATAACCTCAGGTACCAACCAGGTCTTTTCCAACCCATCTGCCCATCATAGGGTACAATCATTTCGTTTAACCCTGTGTAAACGGTGAATAACTCTTGCAACTTCTAAACAGGATAAAAAAATTCCCTAAAGCCGGCATGCTTTTACTGGCTTATGCTGCCTTCATTGCCCTGGGCATGCCGGACGGGCTGCTGGGTGTGGCCTGGCCGTCGATCCGTGCCGGTTTCTCCCTCCCGCTGGATGCACTAGCCATGTTCTTCCCTGCCACCGTAAGCGGGTATATGGTCTCCAGTTTTTCAAGCGGACCGCTGGTCACGCGCTTTGGGATAGGGCGTATTTTGGCGGCCAGCTGTACCCTGACCGGGATTGCCCTGATCGATTATACCCTTGTGCCAGCCTGGTGGATGATGGTTGCCCTGGGAGTTTTAGCCGGGTTGGGCGCAGGGGCGATTGATGCCGGGTTAAACACTTATGTCGCTGCCCATTTCAACGAAAGGCATATGCAGTGGCTGCATGCGTTCTACGGGGTAGGCGTGACCCTCGGACCGGTCATCATGACCCTGGCATTGAGCTGGATGAACTCCTGGCGTGCAGGCTACCGTACTGTAGGCGGCTTCCAGCTCTTCATGGCAGTTGCATTTGTACTGACGCTTTCGATGTGGAACCACAAGACTTCAAATTCATCGGAACAGGAACCGAAGCGCCTGACCGATTTTGAGACTTCAATGTTTGAGACGATGCGAAAACCGGCAGCCTGGTTAAGCGCTTTGCTGTTTTTTGTCTATGTCGGTGTTGAAGTCTCCTATGGAACCTGGACTTACAGCCTGCTGGTGGAATCGCGCAGGATTAACCCGGAAATGGCCGGCGCAGTGGCTGGCAGTTATTGGGCGACATTTACCATCGGCAGGATGCTGGCAGGGTTATATGCCCAAAGAGCCGGCATCATCCGTACCGTTACGGGCAGCCTGGCCGCAGCCCTGGCAGGAACGCTCTTATTAATCTGGAATCCTGCCCCGGTTACCAACCTGCTGGCCGTGGCATTGGTGGGGCTGGCAATCGCCCCCGTTTTCGCCGCCCTGATGTCTGCTACGGTTTACCGGGTAGGGGCGAAACATGCCTCCAATACCATTGGGATGCAAATGGCCGCCACCGGGTTTGCAACTGCTGTTATCCCGGGAGCGCTTGGGGTGTTGGCTACCCGTTATTCACTGGAGGTCATTCCTATTTGCCTGGCGCTGATAATTCTTATCCTTTTTGGATTGTTCAGGCTGTCATTGGCGGGAAAGAAATTACAGGCTGACAGCCTGACCCATTAAAGCAGGGGAGACTTCGATCCCGGGGGCTATTTGATTGAAGCGGGTTTCCACCAGGCGGTAGTGGTCGATAGTCCAGTAATCCAGGGCGTTGCGCCCGAGCTCTTCCAGGTGGGTGACGACGATCCTTTTCGGTTTTGGTTGGGCAAAGAACTGGCAAAACTCATCCAATAATGGGGGAGGGTCCTGCAGGGCACACTCCTTCCCAAGCCAGAGGTGGGCAAAGATCCCGTCAACATTTTCAAGGATCGGCAAGCCTTCCGGCGGGTGCACACGCGTATCGCCCGGGAAAGCCCAGCATTTTCCAGCAAATTGCGCCAGGTAGCCCATCTCAGGCACACCGTGGTCACCCCGCATGTGGAGCGCTTTAAACGGTACCAGGGTCAGGTTCCCGATATTGACAGGGACACCTGGCTTCGGGATGACCATCCTGGCTGCGTCCAGGCGGACACTTTTGCCCACATATTCCAGCATGAATTCCGGCACCACCCAGGTGATGGGTAGCCCGTCAAGCGCAGCCAGGATGTTCAAATCCAGGTGATCTGCATGGGCATGGGAAAGCACAACTGCATCCAGCGCAGCCAGGTCGGCGGCAAAATCCTGCGGGTTCTTCCCTTTCAGCCGGGTAAACAGCGAAAACGGATCCAGAGCCCACTTAACCCCGGCAGTGTGAAGGAGGTAATTGGCAGAATAGGTCAGCCAGGCGGTATCTTCCTCTGCTTTTTCCCAGGTCCGGATTATTTGCTGCCAGAGGTTATGGTATTCGCGCCTTTCCTCCGCAATCCTTAGCTCTATCCTGGCTTGCTGCTGGATGTACTTTTCATCATGCATAGTATCTGGAAATATAATCTTCCACTTCGCTGATGGAGCGGTCGAACACCCCGTGTTTTTCCACTTTCATGCTGGTGACTGCGGCTGCCCATTTACCGGCTTCGCGCGGAGGCTGGGACAGGCGCATGGTGACGTAAGAACCCATGCAAGTATCCCCGCGCCCGCTTCGGCCGTCCATACTGGCTGAGTGGAACTCAAAATGGTGATTCTGCCCGCCTGCGTGAATGAGAACGCCGTTGGAGTGGGTAAGGACGATTTCCTTTACTCCCCGGCTGGCATAAAAAGCGGCAGCTTTCTCAATGTCCGTTTCACCGGTCAGGAATTTGGCTTCAACAGCATCCGATTTGAGGATGTCGAGCGCCTGCAATACCTCGTCCATTTCACCCCATTCTTCGTACACCAGGACTTCGCCGCGCAGCACGCGCACAAAGCCCTGCACATCAGCTGCAAGGAGTACGCTGTTCCGTTTGCGCATTTCATGGAAAAAGCGTGGCTCCACTTCTCCCCGGATGCTGGGACTGACCGCGATTGCACGCGCTTCCAATCCGTCCAGGTGTTCAGGATGAATGGTGTCTGCTACATGCTTTACGTACAGGCTGCGCTTGTCGACATCGCGGGTTTTATATTCCAACGTCATTAAGGTCGAATACGGGCTGTACACCTGGTAGCAGTCGATTCCGTCTGCCTGGATATTCTGGACTACGTATTCATCTTCTTTTGCCAGCCTGGTAACCATGGCTGCCCGGATGCCAAGCTGTAAACCGGCATGAGCAGCGTAGTTCATCCCGCCGCCGTCCACGTACCTGGTACCGTCCGGGGTGATGATTGTATCTTTGGTGTAATTGCCTGCAAAGATCACGTCGTATTGTTTTATTGGTTTTGTCATTTAACTTTACCCTAGAATAATTTGATGATAGCCGAAAACCCGGTGGTGATGACCCAGTACACTGCAGCCCCCAGCAGGGCAGTGGATGGGATAGTGAACAGCCAGGCGGAGGCAATTTCACCGGCTACCCCCCAGCGTACTTTGCTGACCCGGTCGGCAGCACCGACCCCCATGATGGCAGTGCTGACAACCTGGGTGGTGCTGACCGGGCCGCCGATCAAGGATGCGGTCAGGATCACAGCAGCCGAGGTAGCCTGGGCGGCAAACCCGTGTACCGGGCGGATCTTGTAGAACTTTGAACCCAGGGTGCGGATCAATTGCCAGCCTCCAACGGATGTGCCGATGGCGATGGCGGTGGCGCAGATCAAGATCACCCACTTGGGTACAGCAAATGTGCTGATCTGGCCAGTAATCAGCAAAGCCAGGGTGATGATACCCATTGATTTTTGGGCATCGTTGGTGCCGTGACTTAACGCCAGTCCGAGCGAGGTGATGATTTGCATTTTCTTAAACAGGTTGTTCACCCCGGGGGTGGCTTTCCATGAAAGCAAGAAAACGAAGTTAGCAATCAGGAAGCCGGCTGCCAGGCCGATCACCGGCGACACAAACAATACGATCAAAACTTTCAGGACGCCAGCCAGCTTTATTGCATGAAAGCCAGCACCGATGGCTACAGCACCGATTAAACCCCCGATCAGGGCGTGAGAGGAGCTGCTGGGGATGCCCAGCAGCCAGGTCAGTATATTCCAGGTGATGGCGCTGACCAGGGCTGCGATTAACACCTCTACCTGCAAGAACTCAGCAGCAACGATCTCATCCCCGATTGTGGTAGCAACCGCCACCCCAAAGATGAATGGCCCGGAAAACTCAGCTATTGCTGTCATTGCAAGGGCAATCCTTGGTGAAATCGCCCGTGATGTGATCATAGTAGCCACGATGTTGCTGGAATCATGCACACCGTTCAAGAAATCGAATGCAATAGCAAGAAGGATGATAATAAATAACGAAACAGGCATGAACTACTTCTTTCGGCTTAGAATAGTTGCAGCAAAGCCGGGACTGCCTTGCCAATTATCACATAAAAAAGTGCACCCGCCAGTGTGGTTGCTGGGATAGTAATCACCCAGGCCATCATGATCTCGCCCGCCACGCCCCAGCGCACCTTGCTCATCCGTTCAGCAGCGCCGACACCCATGATGGAGGAACTAACCACCTGGGTAGTGCTGACTGGGCCGCCCAGAAGCGAAGCGGTGAGGATGACAATCGCCGAGGTGATCTGTGAGGTGAAACCGTGCACCGGCCGGATCTTGTAAAACTTTGAACCAAGCGTTTTGATAAGCTGCCAGCCCCCAACACTTGTACCGACACCAATTGAAGTTGCACAGGCTAAAATGACCCAAAAAGGCACTTCGAATGTAGCTTGGACACCGGTAATGACCAGCCCAAGTGTGATTATTCCCATTGTTTTTTGAGCATCATTGGTTCCATGGCTCAACGCAAGTCCTAACGATGTGATGACCTGGAGTTTCTTAAAGACGCCGTTGATGTTTGGGGATGCTTTCCATGAAATCAGGAATACCAGGTTGGCGATCAAGATCCCGGCCAGGAATCCGATGACCGGGGAGGCAAACAATGCGATCAAGACTTTCAAGATTCCCTTGAGGATAAGTACCTTAAAACCTGCTTTCATGACAACTGCACCGATCAAACCGCCGATAATTGCATGCGAGGAACTGCTTGGTATTCCCAGTATCCAGGTGAGTACATTCCAGAAGATAGCGCTGAGACAAGCTGCCAGAAGCACGTTCAGGTTAACATGTTCCGCTGCCACAATATCATGCCCGATAGTTGTTGCCACAGCCACGCCAAAGATGAATGGACCCACAAAGTTGGCGATAGCTGTCATAAGCAAGGCAATCCTTGGCGGGATGGCGCGTGAAGAAATCATGGTGGCTACTACATTGCTGGAATCATGCACACCATTAAGAAAATCGAATGCCAGGGCGAGGATCACCAACACTATGAACGAAGGTTCCATTACAAACTCAGGTGGTCTTAACCACGATATCGGAAATTAAATTGGCAGCCTCATCGCCGCGGTCCGCCGCATTGCTCAGGTGGCGGTAAACCTCGCGCATCTTCATGGCTTTTATGACACCTTTGATGTCATCTGTATCCTTGAACATTTCTGCCAGGGCTTCACGGTACACAGCTTCGATCTTGTTCTCGAGTTTTTTCGCCCGGTTGGCATGTTCAACCGCTACATTCGGGTGTTCCTGCAGACATTCTACTGCTTTGAGTAGTTCAAAAGTAGCATCCCGCAGCAGTGTGCAGATTTGTGCCATATACGCAGACGGTTTCACCTTGAAGATGGCAATCTCAGTTAGGGTGGTATCGGCATAATCCAGGACATCATCGATAGCGCGTGAGAGGGCGAAGATGTCTTCCCGATCGAAAGGGGTAATGAATGTCCGGTTGAGCTCATCGATCAGGATACGGCGGGCTTCATCAGCCTCTTTTTCTTTAGCGGTCAATTTCTCCGCCAGGGCATTATCGGGCGCGTTCATGTAAGCCAGAAGAATCTCCATCCCTTCCAGCGTGATGGTGGTTTGTTCATGAATTCTTTGTACAAAAATGTTCCGGCGTTTCTTGAAAATCTTTAACATGGATTGTCGTCCTCCATCAGATAATTAGATACTGGTTATGCAACCAGCTTTTTCCAAAACTAGCAGTCCATGACTGAATTCCTCAAACGTAACTGCGCTGTTGATTTCCAAAGTCCGGTAAGCCTGCTGCGGCAGGAATTGCGCCAGGTGTGAAAAATCAACCTCTCCGCTGCCGGGAACCTGGTGGTCAACGATACCAGCGACATCATGCAGGTGCACCCCCACAATCCGGCTTGAAAACGCATCCAGCCATTGCTGCAAATTCATTAACCCAAGCGTATCATGTACCTGGATATGGCCGACATCCAGCTGCCAGCCTACCCAGGGCTGCGGAAAGGCATCCAGGAGGGTTTGCATTTCATCAAAAACCGGCAGTTCATAGTAATGGAAGCGGTTCTCCAGCCCGAGGAAAAGCCCGCTATCCTGTGAGAATTGCACGATCTCTTCCAGGCTTCTTAACAGGGCATCCAGGTGCGGCCGGCTGCGTTCCCTGCGGTCATCCGTCAGTACCTTTTGCAGGTTGTCGTATTCGGCAGTTCCCTTCAACCCGCTGCGGTAAAGGTCGCGCAAGCGGTTATCCAGCGAGTGGTCGCCGGGAATGCGCCCGGGGTGGATGACAACCAGGCGTGAACCTAATTGGTGCGCCAGTTCAATTGTGCGTTTGAGGGTGTCTACCCCGACAACCCGCCTTGCCTCATCCAGGGATGTGATCAGCTTATCCTCCCGTTCAAGCTGCTTGTTGGGGATAACAGCCGGGCAGGGATCGTGTACAGAACCGATGTGGTAGCGGTTAAGGTCGAATTTTTCCAGTTCAGCTGGTGTAACCTGGTGGTTAAGTTCAAAGCGGGCAAACCCCAGCCTGCGGCCGGCAGCGCAAAAACCTGCAGCGCTGCTTGCTGCCTTATCCCACCACATGGTGGACAGGGCAGCATCATACAGCTTCGCCGGGGCTACCTCGGTATGCGGAGCGGGTGCGTTCCATAAAACCTTTGGAAAGTAATCAAGGACTTCCGGCAGCGACCTGATGATAATGTCCGCCTGCATGGGACAGGGAACCTCTTCCCTTGCGTCACCCGGGGGCGTGATGATTACAACCTGCCCGATGCCTGCTTCGCGGGATCCAATGACATCCCGCGAAGGGCGGTCGCCGATATAGGCACATTCGGCCGGGCTTACGCCGCAACCGCGGGCTGCAGCGATGAAGGGGGCGGGATGGGGTTTCCGCTTGCCGAAATCCGCCGCCTGCAGGGTAGTCTTAAACAAGTCCCTGATGCCGGCATCGTCCAGGTACCTGGTTGAGGTGTGGCTGACGGTACCCAGGGTATACCCGCGGCGTTTGAGCTCCTGCAGGGTCTGGATGGTCTCAGGGGAGATCCAGCGTCTGCCGCGCGCATCACTCCACCAGGCCTGCAGCCTGGCGGCATTTTGCCTGATGAAGTCCTGCGGGTAGTCAGGCAGGAGAAATTGACCCCAGCGGTCCTCATAGGATAGCTCCTCTAAGGACCGGTAGGTCCAATCCTTGTATTCCTTTTCACGCCGGGTTAAGAGGTTAATCATCTCTGCGGGGCTGATGCTGGTTTTCAGAAAATCAACCATTTCCGCAATGATCACCGGATCACGCGAGCCGTGGTTCAGTTTTTGCACCAGGGTCCCGCCCAGGTCGAAAAGGATGGTACGAATTTGCTGCTGCAATGTTCTATTTCCTGCTTTCCTGTTCTCTACTCCACTTACCTCAAATCTTCTTGATGCAGCCGGTTTCAACCAGCAATTCAAGTCCTCTGGCGATCTCATCCAGGCTGGCATCCGGTCCAATCTCCAGCGTACAAAGGACGCCGTCTGTAATGATTGGGGCGATCCTGTGGAAATCCAGATCGCCTGTGCCCGGTACCCGGTGGTCCTGGATGCCGGCAACATCATGCAGGTGCACACCAATCAAGCGCTCCTGGAATCGCTCCATCCAAACATGGAATGGTACCGTCCCCAGAGCATCCTGGTTATAGGCGTGCCCGATATCGAACTGGAAGCCGTAGTACCGCCCGCCGCTAAGTGCCAGGAAAAGCTCGAGCTCATCCGGCAGGGGAATATCAAAATACCGGTTGCGGTTCTCAAGGGCCAGCGCAACGCCAGAGCCATGTGCAAAGCCAATCACCTCTTCCAGGCTTTTCAACACCTGGCTGATGTGAGGAGCTTTATGCGCTTCACGATCATCGGTAAACTCCGCCAACACCTGCTGGTATTGCGGGGTATGCTTCAAACCCTGCTTCCACATCTTCCTCAGCTCCCCATCGCGGGCATGATTACAAATTACCGACCCGCAATGGATAACCACTGAACGCGACCCCAGGCGCACTGCCAGTTCAATCGAGCGCTTGAGGTTGTCCACGCTCACCCGGCGTTGTGCTTCATCCAGGCTGGAAAGTGCAATATCTGCCTGCTTGAGTTCGGCGTAGCTGTTATCTGAGGGGCAGGGATCGTGGACCGTGGTGACATAAAACTGGTTTTTATCCAATTGCCTGTACAGTTCCGGTGTGACAGCGTTATTCAACTCAAAGCCGGTGAATCCCAACCGTCGGGCTTTTGTAAACGTATCATTGAACAACCCTGCCTGCGGTGCGCCCCACATTGTTGAAAGGGAGATCTCGTACAGATGCTCCGGCTGGCGAGGCGCAAAGCCTGGACTTACCTCCGTGTTGGTACCGGTATAAATGCCAAGCAGGTCGCTTAGCCGGCCGATGCGATGGTCGGGCTGCATTTCGGTGATAGTTTCTTCCTGCAGGTCATCGTCCGGATCAAACTCATCGGGCTGGTAACCCTGCATGTTGATGATCACGACCTCACCGAACCCGGCCTGCCTTGCGCCTACCAGGTCACGTGCCAGATTGTCTCCGATATAGGCGCAATTTTGGGGGAGGATTCCAACTGAACGGGCTGCTTCGAGGAAGAGCGACGGGTGCGGTTTCCTGCGCCCAAAGATACAGGACAGGATTACCGGGTTAAAGTACTGGGTAAGCCCGTTTTCCTCCAGCATCCTGGGGGCTTCGACAGAGGAGGTGGTATTGCTGATGATGCCCAGCCTGTACCCGTGTGTCGACAGTGTTTTGATGGTCTCCACGGCGTCAGGAAAGATCTGGTTGTTGCGCGAAGCCCTCCACATCTGGTTGAGGGTAATTGCATTTGCATGCACAAAAGCAGCAGGATGGTCGGGCAGCAAGAACCTGGACCATAATTCCGTTTCGGGTAATTCTCTGAGTGTCTTCTTGCACCAGTGGCGGTATGTTTTTTCGCGTTTCCGCATCTCAACGAGAAAGGACTCCATGTCCCCGTTATCCCCAATAAACGTCTGTAAGCTGCGCAAGTAGTCCTGTGAATTCTCTTTGCCTTTAATTGTTGCCCTCAGGGTGCCGCCTACGTCAAAGAAGATGGCTTCGATGCTGCTTGTCATTCTTTCCAGTTTCCTTGAATGGATTCAGCTTTGCAGATCTGGAACCTGCAGAAGGTCGCGGATATCCTTGATGAATACATCAGCCTGTGTGCCCTCATCAAAGTTGAGAGCAATAGTTTTCATTCCTACTGCTTTGGCGCCGTCTATTTCTGAACGCTTGTGTCCCACGAAGATCGTTTCGCAGGGTTTAACCCCGGCCTGGGTGATTGCCAGGCGGTACATCTCCGGGCAGGGCTTGCGTGCACCGATCTCCTTGGAGCTGATCACGGTATCCCACACCCTACCAAAGCCATGCTCCTCAAACCAGTCCAACTTGCGGGAGAACGAAAGGGCTGTATCGGTAATAATCCCCAGCAGGAATCCCCGTTCTTTGAGCTGCCTGACGGTCTCTGCCGCGCCGTCGATGATCTCGACGTTGTAATCATCCTGGCGCATGGCATTGATGCCTTCTGCAATCTCATCCGGGTCAGTGAATCCGTGCAGGCGGAGCACCTGTTCATAATAACTGTGGCGGCGAAGCTTTCCTGAATACGCCAGTTCCCGTAAGTGGTTCTTTTTCTGCTCAAAACCAGGATGGGGGTGCAAGGTTTTGCCCTTTAAAAAGGCTTTGAGATGCATGTCCCTGTGAGGCCGGTAATATAAAATATCTCCCGCATCAAAGAAGACTGCCTTAACCTTCCGGTGCATTTCGAGCCCTGGTGATTGCCTGTCCTGGTTTTGCAGCTCCTCAATAATAGGCAGCAGTTCGGTCATCTCCTGGATGATGAAATCCGGAGAAGCGCCTTCATCAGGGTCGCCGTTGTCAAATGGATGCCGGATCTGGATGGCGGTCCGGAATCCAGCCCGCTGCGCGCCCAGAATATCACGGCTGATCTTGTCACCGATGTATATGCAGGAGCTGGTGGGTACTTCTGCCAGCCTGGCTGCGTAGTAAAAGATGGCTGGATCCGGTTTTCGGCGTCCGTATTCGGATGACAAAACTACTGGATCAAAATAATCGGCTATCCCGTATTCCTTCAGGTTCTCAGGCACCTGACGGGTACTCTGGGTATTGCTGATGCATCCGATCTTCAATCCCATAGCCTTGACCGCCGCCAGCACTGCCGGAACTTCGGGACGCATCTCGCGGATGAACAGGCGGGTTTCATACAGGAAGGCAAGTTCCTCGGCGGCTGGCTCAAGCTCTGCAGTTGATATCCCCAGACCTTTAAGGAAGTATCTGGACCAAATCTCGGCAGGACTCAATTCAATGTTGCTGACCAGGTTCCATTGCAGGTAATCGGAAGCTCCCCGGGTGATCAGATCTGCCAGTTCGGTGTCGTTGCAAGCAAGCATGATGCCGGTACGGCCGAGGCATTCGCGGATGCAGGCTGCTTCAGTGATCCTGTGCTGCCTGGAATACCGGAATGTGTCAATCGTACCTCCCATATCAAAGAAAACGGCTTTAAGCATCATGTTTCTACTCGTAAAATTCGCAGTATTGTAAAGTTCTTTCCTGGATAATCCTTTATATTTATCAGGCACGGATTTATGCGATCCGTGCCTGATAGTCAGTTAACTTAAGCCCGGATCAGGTTATTTACTCAGATTGAGCAGGTAAAAGTCGCGGGCGGCGATCATGTTATCGTAAGCAAATTGCTCATCGATGAACCAGGTCATGGACATCATTTCTTCCAGGGGTTTCATGCCTTCGGGAACTTCATAGGTTGAATCGGTGAAGTAAGTTCCGAACTTAGCCCATGGGTCGCGGCCTTCCTCGCTGACCTGCCACATGATCCACAATTTGGCGGCGTTGGGGTGGGGTGCCTGGTTGATGATACCCATATAGCTCTGGCTCTGGACACCGAGGATCGGTTTGATTCCCCAGCACGGCTCGAAGAACAAATTTCCTTCCATTACATCAGCCATATTAGAATATGAGGTCAGAGCCATGTAGCTCTCAGTCATTCCGGGGGAGGCGAAGGCTTCGTCAACTTCATCGCCGCCCGGTTTCGGCTGCGGATTATTCTGAGCGAACCTCTTCAACCACAACCAACCGGCATCGGGGGTATCTTCATCCAGGACCGGTTCTTCCCCGTACAGCTCTACATAGGCAGCTTTCATCTCGTCAACATGACCGACCAGGGTGACCAGTTTGCTGAGGGTGGAGGCGTCGTTCAATGGATCCTCAATGAAGAACTTTCCTTCCCATTCCGGTTCGGTGAGTTCCCAGACATTCGAGATCGGGCAGGTGTCGTTCAGTTCTGAGTTGTAGGCGAAAACGCTGGTGCCAAGGCGTGCCATCAAGAGCGGCTGGGTGTATTTTTCCTCAAACCTGTCTGCCAGGATGGAGGGAACGAAGCGCCAGACATACCCGTTTGGAAGGACATTTCCAACCAGTTCGGCGCCGCCACTGCTTGCCCACACATCACCTGTGAAGGCTCCAGCTTTTTGCTCCTCCAGTGTCTTTAGCAATACATCATCGCCACCGAGATCAAAAGCCTGGACCTTGATGCCAGGATATTTCTCCATGAATGCCTCGGCCGATTTTTCGATCTTAGAGGTATTGGCATACACTAAAACTTCACCCTCTTCAATGGCGGCAGCTTCAATGGCAGCCCAGTCCTGTTCGTCCGTGTAATACGGGCCAAGCTGGTTGACTTTCAGCCATTCTTCTTTAGGGGTGAGTTCGGCTGCTTCTTGTGCAGCTTCCTGGGGCTTGCACGCAACCAGCATCGTGATCACCAGGATCATCATTACAATTCTGACAAACGCTTTCATTTACTTCCTCCTTTTTGGTGTTAGGAAAAGAACCTTCACATATTTATGCAACAGAAATTTTGTCTTTTCGATTGACCTCCTTCTGCTGTTCCCGGTTTGGTTTAATGAATGCATTTTGCCCTTTATGACTGGATCAGGTCTTCGGTTTCTTTGTCGTACAGGTTGATCGCATCCTGTTTAAAGCTCAACCAGATTTTCTGGTCCATCTGGATCTTGCTGACACCCATTTCTTTGATGATCAGCTCGGTATCACCCATGTGGGCGATGATGGTAGTATCTGCTCCTGAGGGCAGCACTGAATACGCGGTAAATTCAACGGTATTATCGGTTGGGGTATCATGCACAATGATATCTTCCGGGCGCAGGCCTACAACCACATCGCCCCTCTTATTGTATGTCTTGACGGG
The DNA here is from genome assembly GCA_002403095.1 of Leptolinea sp. UBA4782. Lineage (GTDB taxonomy): Bacteria > Chloroflexota > Anaerolineae > Anaerolineales > Anaerolineaceae > UBA4782. The sequence continues at coordinate 41,249 of DHHC01000013.1, read as the reverse complement.
GATGTTAAATTTCCCCATGTCCACCAGGTCCTGCCTGGATACCCAGCCGGGCATCAGGTTGATCTTGGGGTTGCCAATAAAATCGGCCACAAACAGGTTGCCAGGGAAATGGTAAACCTTGTCGGGGGTGTCCAACTGCTGGATGACACCCAGCTTCATGACCGCAATTTTACTGGACATGGTCATGGCTTCCAGCTGGTCGTGGGTGACATACAGGGTGGTGGCATCAGAGATATGATGGAGGCGTTTCAACTCGGTGCGCATGTCCATTCTTAAGCGGGCATCCAGATTGGATAGAGGTTCGTCCATCAGGAACACCCTCGGGCGGTAGGCCAGCATGCGCGCCAGGGCAATGCGCTGCTGCTGCCCGCCGCTCATTTCACGCGGGTAACGGTCTTCATAGCCGCTCATCTTTACCTCTTCCAGCGATTCTTTAACCCGTCTATCCATCTCCTCTTTCGAAAGTTTCTGTATCTCGAGGGCGAAGGTCATGTTCTTGTACACGGTCATATGCGGCCAGAGGGCATAATTCTGGAACACCATGCCCAGCTCCCTTTGGCCAGGCGGGACAGATATTCCCTTAACGTGGGAGTAAATCAGTTTATCGCCGATGTAAATCTCGCCATCATCAGGATCTTCCAGGCCTGCGATACAGCGCAGCAGGGTGGTTTTGCCGCAGCCTGAAGGGCCAAGCAGAGTCAAGAATTCATGGGGTTCAATGGTAATGGATACATCGTTGACAGCGACCACGTCGCCAAATTTCTTGGTGAGGTTCTTTACAATGATAGGGGTTTCCATGTCTATTCCTCTTACATTCCCAGCCCTTTTTTCAGGCTGCCGCCGCGGAAGCGGCTAATGATAAAGTTGCCAATCATTACTAAAACTATCAACAGGATAATGACTGCGTTGGCTTGCTGGTCATTTCCATTTTCAATATAACGCATGGTCATACTGGCCAGCACGGCTGTGGTGGGGGTTACCAGCAGGATGATTAAGGATAATTCACGCATCGTGCTGATAAAGGTCAGTAGGAAACCTGAGACAAAGCCGGTACTGGTGAGGGGGAAAATAATGCGTACAAATCGCCGCCAGGGGGTTGCTCCCGCCAGAGAAGCGGCTTCCTCCAGTTCTTTGCCCACCTGCAGCATCGCCGAGACACCGCTGCGTGCAGAGAACGGCAGGTGCTTGGCGACGGATACCACTACCAGCAAAGCGAAGGTGCCGTAAAGCGCTGGTATTGGTCCGACGGGTTTGGTGAACATGGCGATGTAAACAGCACCAAAGGCAATGCCTGGGATCACATAAGGAATAAAGGACATCTGTTCCACGATTTTTGAAAGCCTGGTGCCGCGACCTTTCACGATGGCGTAACCAAGGATCACCCCGGAAAGGGCAGTAAACAGGGCTGTAAGGATGGATAAACGAATGGAATTCCAGGCGCCCATCCAAACCTTAGGGTTGCGCAAAATGCCTGGTTCCCCGCTGTTAATCTTGATATCCCCTTTGCCAAGCCAGTGTGCCAGGGTGAAGTTCTCCAGGCTATAATTGCCGTCACGCAACATAAAGGAACTTACGACCAGCAGAACCAGCGGAAGTACAGCGATAATAAATTGGAAGACTACCACACCCGCCACAATGATGGGCTTAAAGTTGCGCAGTTTCACCTTCTTTGACATGAAACCACGACCGCCGATCGTCTCGTAACTCTTGCGGGTGCCTACAATCTTCTGGTTCAACATCACGGTGACCATGGCGAACAGGATTAGGACAATGCCGGTGACAAAAGCATCTCCATTATTACCGATGCCCGTATTTGACTTGAGCATGGTGGAAAGGGTGTAATAACGAATGGGCAACCCCAGAACGTTCGGGCCGCCAAATGTGCCCATCGCTTTAGAGAAGGTCATGATGAAACCGGAGGCGATAGCCGGGATGACCAGCGGGAAGGTAATCTTGCGCATGATGCGCCAGCGCCCGGCGCCAGCCAGCTCTCCGGCTTCTTCCAGGCAGGAGTCAATTGACAGCAGGGCTGCTGAAATGAACAGGAAGAAAAAGGTGTAGTAATGCAGCCCGCTGCTGACGATGATTGGAAAAGCGCCGTACGCCAGCCAATCCGGCGTGGGTGCGCCGGTAATGAATTCAAGCAGCCCCATGGTGCCACCTGATTTCTGGTTCTTGAAAAGTACCAGCCAGGCCATGGCAATCGTCCAGGAGGGCATGATGTAAGGAACCTGGGCCAGCATGTGGATGGTCTCGCGACCGGGGATATCCGTACGGCATACCAGCCAGGCCATCAAGCCACCAATTGCCAGAGCAAGAAAAGTTGCCCCCAATGCTACGGTAACGCTGTGCACCAGCGGCTCATAAGTCATGAGCTGACCGATCTTTCCAGTCAGCATGCGGATCCAGTGGTACAGGGTCAGGTCGCCAATTTCAACACCTTGAATCATTCTCAGGTCCATTTCTGAGACGGTGATTGTGGTCACAACCATGCGATAGAGCGGGATGATGACCAGGTAGAACATGACCACGATCATGATGATGGACAAGATGACGTGCGGCGTGGTGATCCAGCGGACAAAGCGGCGCAGGCGTGCTTGCCAGAGCTGGCCGGGTGATTGTGATTCTTGTAAAGCTACTGCCATCTTTTTTCTCCTCTTACAATTCCATTTTCCTTCGACTGCAATCCGTGCAAATCACTAATTTGAACCTCCTGATTGGGTAGATTGGGTTAATCACCAGAATATGGGAGGATAAAGACGTGTTCATTCAGAACTGGTATTGAATGCTTTCAACTGGTCGCGAAGGTTGTCCAGTTTGTCCAGCATAGCCATGGTTTTTTCCTGTTCTTCACTGGCAAGGGAGAGCAGCAGGGCATTGATGACTGTCATAGGCACTACCAGTGAATGAAACTCCCCGATCGGGCCACGTTTGGCAGAAAGGATGACGTCTACTTTGTCACCCAGGATGGCATCCAGTGTATCGGTGAGCATGATGATGGTGGTGCCCACCTTTTTCCCATAGTCCAGTACCAGCTTCAGGGCTGGATTCTGGTCAAAGAAACAGATGACAAACAGCAGGTCATCTGGACCCATCATAGTCAGGTATTCCAGCACTTCGCGGCCGGAGCTCTTGAGCGGGACGACATCTTTTCCGAACCTTCTTAAGCGCAGCTCGAGCAGGTCTACCAGGGAAATGGATGGCCCAAGTCCAAAAACAAAAATGCGGTTGTGGCTGCGGATCAGCTGTACCGCTTTTTTCATCTCATCCCGGTTGATGGATTCAAGAGCCTGGGTCAGGTAATCGATCTCGGTTACCGTGAGGCGTTCAAAAATATCCCCGGCGTCGCGCAGGTCATCCAACCTGCCGCGCAAGCGGGATGAGTGTGTCACCCGGCGGCGGAAATTCTCCTGCAGCACAGCCCGCATGGATGGGTAACTTCCAAAACCCAGGGTGCGTGCAAAGCGTACCAACGTGGCTTCGCTTAGCCCCAACCGGCTGGCTATTTCGCCTGCAGATAAAAACGCTGATTCTTCCTGGTTCTTGCGCAGGAAGTTGGCAATCCGTTTCTCGCTTTTGGTTAGATCATTAAAATGGTCACTGATTAGCTGGCTGAAATCGATGTTGGTTGGGGGATGTGAAAGGGTATTCATGACACCTCATTATTCAACCTTGTGCGCAAGAGGAATAACAATATAGCCATTTATGAAATATTCCTTACATTTGAAACAGTATACAGCAATAAATAATTAAATGCAAGATTAATTGCATCATAAATCAGAGATATTAGTCCATTTATTAAGCTCACAGCCTAGCTTTAACCTCATCGCTTACCCAAATCTCTGCCCGGGTGGTATCCACGATCAGGTCGCATATCTCCATCTGGGGGATGTATACCTGTTCTGCCATCAGGAATTGCTCCCTGAAGTAGCGGTTTAGGAAGTAATACAGCTCATACTTCTTGCGGTAGTCCATGTCGCGCTTCCATTTGCGTTTCAGGCGCACTGCATCATCCGTCAGGTACATGGCTTTAATCCCGATCAAATGGGCAATTTCGGGCAGTAAGAAAGGAAAATTACCTTCCATGAAGATGATCTCAGCTGGTTCTATCCTCAAGGGCTGGCAGCCAGCCTTCAGTTCACCTTCGACCGTATGGCTGGATGTTGCCTGCAAGAAATCGTACTGCGGGGTACTGACCGCCTTTCCGGCATACAGGTCTTTGATGCACCCCAACAGCATGTCATAATGCAGCGCTTCTTTACCCAGTGAGTCGATCCCCTTGGCTTCGCGGTAATCCCTGTCTGTCAGGAAATGGTCGATCTCAACCGTAGCCAGGCTTTTACCGCAGTTTCTGAAAGCAGACTGGAGGCGCTCAACAATCTCTGTTTTGCCTGCCGCGGTTTGCCCGGCAATAGCGATAATCACCGGGATGCCCTTCTTCTCCACCAGGGTGCTGGTCAGGTTGATGAAAGCCTGGTCTACCTCCGCGTTGGCTTCCTTGAAGGCTTTATAGCCGACCGATTGGACATTTTCAAATGCAGCCTGTTTGGGTACAAAAGCGCGATAAGGTTCACCTCCCATGTGCTGGATGACCTTTTTGGTATAGTAGCGCGTGCGGTGGATGAAGTAAAAACCGCGGACATCGAAGGAAAAATGCTCGTTAATCCAGGCTGCAGGATACGAACCACACACCAGCCCTATAAACAGCATTTGCAGCAGCGACAGTACCTGGGGGTCCATCACCATCCGGCTGCCCTGTTTCGGCCTGAGCTGAATAGAGGTGTAAAAACTGCTGTCAGAAACCAGCCTTTCAACCTCCGCCATCGGCTTGATTACTACCGACGCCCAACCGCCGGGAGGGAGAACATTTTCGAGGGCATACCTGAACTCATATAGTTCCAGGCCTTTGATGGCAGGGCTGATGCTCTGCATGCGCTTGTAAAGCGCTTCTGAAAATTCGTCATTATTGTGCAGATTAATCGCAGTCATACTTTCCCCTGTAATGGTTCAGGCCCCATATTTCGCAACCCTGCCGGCGTTGGCTAAAGCGATCGGCATGACATGCCTGGCTGGCATCAACCCCAGGCTTCCACGGGCACACGCGCTTTCGCCGAATCCTTCCAGACCATCAGACCGGACGTGTTTTGAGTGGATCAACAGCGGGACCGGGTGCCAGCTATGCGATTTCAGCACAGCTGGGGAGGAATGGTCTCCAGTGATGATCACCACATCCGGCTGCAGCGCCATCAGCCGCGGAAGCTGGGCATCAAATTCTTCGATGGCTGCCACTTTACCGTCAAAATCACCACTCTCGCCGCAGGTGTCGGTCTTCTTATAGTGCAGATAAAAGAAATCATATTCCTGCCAGTGCTTTTCCAGGGTGGTGAACTCATCCGCCAGGGAAGTACCGTCAACTTCTAAAACATCCATGCCAACCAGCCTGGCTACCCCGCGGTACATGCCGTTGATGGCAATGGCTGCCGGGTGCAGTTTAAAAATATCCGGGTATTGCGGAACGACCGGGAATTTTGCAAAACCGCGCAGCAGGACCATATTGGCAGATTGGTTCTGCAGCAGCACCCTGGCTTGAGCCAGGAATTCGTTCGCTATCCAGGCTGTTCGCCGGGATGGTTCATCCAGGGCATGGATTTCCAGTGGGGCAGCGCCGGTGACCAGGGGGTCCGATTCGCTCAGGGCAGCACCCAGATCGGGTGCACGCACGATCAGGGCGAAGCGGTGTTCTTTAACTGGTTCCACGAAGAGTTCAACCCCATCTATCTTAATTGTCCGCAAGATCTCCACCAGACAAGTGCTTTCAGAAGTCGGCAGCCGGCCTGCCCTGCGGTCGGTTAAGATGCCATCCTGGCCGATGGTACAAAAGTTGCCCCTGGCAGCCACGTCATCCGGACCTAACTCAAAATCCACCCCCAGCGCTTCCAGTGCGCCGCGCCCGATCTCGTATTCCAGCGGGTCATACCCGAAGATGGAAAGATGCCCGGGTCCGCTCCCGGTGGCAATGCCCGGCCCGATGGGTATGGTCAACCCCAGGGCAGACTGCTTTGCCAGGGCATCCAGGTTGGGGGTATGGGCTGTTTCCAGTTCGGTTCTGCCCCCAGGTTCCCTGGCTAATCCGCCCAGTCCATCCAGGATCAGCATGGCGATCCTGGTTTCTGCGGGAATTACCTGTTTGCGGAAGAATGCATCAAACATGGTGAACCTCGTTTTCCCGGCTGGGAGGTCAGAACTGCAGCTGCGCTGCAATATCTGGTCTGACCCATAAAGCCGCAGCGCTGGTATCCACCACCAATTCACAGCATTTCATCATCGGCTGGTAAATCTCCTCGTTGCGCAGGAACTGGGTGCGGAAATAGCGGTTGGACAGGTAAGCCGGGTCATACTTTTTGCGGTAATCGACATCCCGCCTCCACTTGCGCTTCAGGCGGATGGAATCTTCGGCAAAATAGACTGCCTTGATATCAACCCGGGGTGAGATCTCGGGGATATGGAAGGGAAAATTCCCTTCCAACAGGATGATATCTGCCGGCTGGACCACCCGGGTTTCACACCCGGGCCTGAGGTTTCCTTCCAGGTCGTGGCTGGAAGTTGCCAGGATGAAGTCGTATTGTGGTAGTTCTGCCGGTATGCCAGCTTGCAGGGCTTGCATGACCCGCAAAAACAGGCCGTAATGGATGATGCGGGTATCCATGGGCTTGCCGTCACGGAACTCCCGGTCCTTGTAGAAATTATCCATTTCGATGTTTGTGCAGGTTTTCCCTGATGCCTCAAGCGCTTGCTGTAATCGCAGGGTGATTTCCGACTTACCGGCAGCAGTCGGCCCTACAATGGTCAGGACTAGGGGAGTGCCTTTTTTGGCAATCAACTGCAGCGTTGTATTGATAAACGCCTGGTCTATCTTGGCGTTTGCTTTGGCATATTCTTTATAGCCGATATCCTGCAGGGCTTCCAGGTTCTTCTGGGCTGGCGGGAAGGACATATATGGTTTATCCCCAAAAAGGTGTGCAATTTCCGCGGTCACGTACCTGGTGCGGGGGAAGAACGCAAATGAACGGATGTCAAAGTAAAAATACTGGTTGATCCAGTCTGCAGGATAATCCCTGCTGACCAGCCCGGTAAACAGCATGCGGGTCAGTTCCTCAATGGCAGCATCCAGTACAATGCGGTTATGCCGGACGGGCTTGAGCTGGATGGATGTATAAAATTCCGGACTTGCAATGCGCTTTTCAATTGCCTGGACAGATTCAAGAGCATCCGGTTCCCACCCGTCAGGTAAAATATTCTTCAAGGCATAGCGGAATTCATACAATTCCAGCTCTGCCATGCCGGGATGGATTTGAAGCATTCTGTCATATAATGCGCTGGAAAACCTGTTTATTTCAGAAAACATCTCTTTTAGTGCCATCCTGCTCCAATCAGGTCCAGGGTGTTCCGGTTCCCTGAACCAGGGCGTTGTAGGCTTTATGGATCTTTTCATAATTGCCGTCGCGGTCAAGGGCAATCCCACGGCCTATGGCTGTGACTATTGTTCCTGTTCCAATCTCATTCATCAAACCTTCCAGTTTTTCCAGCAATGCCGGAGCACTGCCGGGTTCAGTGCTGCGCCCGTCAAAGATCAGGTGCAGGCAGGCATCCTTCAGCCCGTGTTCTTTAGCCATCTTGAGTAATGCCAGGGGGTAATCGATTGATCCGTGCGAGCTTTTTTCGGTCAGCAGCCCGATCAGGTGCAGGCGGCTTCCGCATTTTTGTACTTTCTGGATGGCGTGCATAAAGACTTTGTTTTTAGTAAAGGTTCCATCCTGCATGGCCATATCCAGGCGTACATCATCTTGCAGCACCACCCTGCCGCCGCCAATGTTCATGTGCCCGGCTTCAGAGTTGCCCGCTTTGCCTTCCTGCAAGCCGACCCATTCACCGGATGCGTGCAGGCGGGCAGGGGGATACTGGCTGCACAGGCTGTCCCAGACCGGTGTGCTTGCCAGGAAAATCGGGTTGGTATCACCGGCTATTCCGATCCCCCAACCGTCCAGGATGACCAGCAGCACTTTCCGGCCATTCCCCCGGGTGCGCTTCTCAACCAGGGGTGTTCCACTCATGCAGTCTGGCTGGGGTATCCCCATTATTTGCAAAATAGTGGGGGCAATATCCTGCAGGCTTCCATCAGCCGGCTGGACATTATCCTCTGCTTGAGGGTCAATAAAAATGAAAGGCACTGAGTTGGTAGTGTGTGCCACATGCGGCTTTCCTTCAGGCGTCAGCATCTCTTCCAGGTTGCCATGATCGGCGGTGATGAGAATGAAATAACCGGCTTTCCTGGCTTGTTCGACAACCTTCCCGAGGTACAGGTCAACTGCTTCGGCGCATTTCTGTTTGGCTTCATTGTTTGCAGTGTGCCCGATCACATCGCCATTGGCGAAGTTGGTAAAAATGCAGTCGTACCCTTTTTCTATACCGGCAATCACTTCATCAGCCACTGCCGGAAGGCTCAGTTCGGGAACCTGGTCAAAGGGGATGCCTTTGGGGGAAGGGATGCGGATGCCGGTCTCGCCGGGGAAAGGCTGGTTATTCCCACCATTCAGGAAAAAGGTGATATGGGCAAATTTCTCGGATTCAGAGCAGCGCAACTGGCTCTTGCCAGCCCGGCTGATCACCTCACCCAGGGTATTCTCCAGCCTGGACGGGGCGAATGCCACCGGCAGATCTTTGAATTTATCATGGTAAAGGGTGAGGATGACAAACTCGAGGTCTGCGATCTTTTGGCGCTCAAAGTGAGGAAAATCAGTATCCGTGAAGGTTTCGGTTAACTCGATCTCACGTTCACCCCGCCGGCAGCAAAAGATTACCGCATCCCCCTCCTGGATCAACCCCTCAGGCTGCCCGTCTGCATCCACCCTGACAAGCGGTTCCATCGAGTAATCCGTCTGCCCGCGTGCGTATGCGGCACGTACTGCTTCAGCCAGTTTTATTCCACCATGCACATCTTTTTTTGAATTCATCTGCTGTCCTCGCTTTCGCGGGTAGGCTTGTTACACAAGGCTGCCCAAAAGGGGAGGCTGGTGGATGTAATCCATGTTTACCCGCGGGCGCAGCGGGAAGATATCCAGCAGCTCAGTGAAGGAATGGATGACAGCATCCGGGCGGTTCTCTTCCGTGATGACCGATTCTGACAGATCTTCGGGGCTGATCATGATAATGGTCATGCCGAAGCCGGCTGCACGCGTTCCGGTCACATCCCGTTTGAGGTTGTCTCCCACGTAAACACAGCGGGCAGGGTCAACTTCTGCCTCGCGGGCAGCGATATGGTAGATCTCTGGGTCCGGCTTGCGGATGCCAAGCACAGATGATAGGGCAACAGATTTGAAGTAGGAGGAGAACCCTTCTTTTTCCATCCATTCCGGGATCTCGCGGGTGGTAATCAGGTTGCTGATGATCCCCAGGGTGTAGCCGCGCTGCTGCAATGTTTCGATAACCTGCTTGCCGTTTTCCACCACCACGCGCAGCCCCATCGACTGGCGGTACTGGTAGGTCAATTCTGCACCCAGCGGGGCGATTCTCTCCGCAGGAAAATCCGGTGTCAGCCAGCGGGTCCACAACTCCGGTTCGGGGGCTTCCCGCATATGCTCAAATGCCCACTTGCGGTACACCTTATAACGTTCATCAAGCTTTTTTACAAAGCTATCAGGGTCTTCGTCTGTACCCACCAGTTCGGTAATTCTCTTTTTGGCTGCACCCTGGTGGGCATCATTCTTCGTCAAAATGCGCAGGGTGTTGCCAAGGTCAAGAAAAATTGCTTCAATTTCAAACGTCATGCGCTTCCTCCCGCAAGGACTGGGCTGCCGGCCTTACTGGCGGGGTGGAAAGATATCCAGCAGCTGCCGGGTCTCTTTAATAATATGGTCAGGTTTGTAATCCCCAGATTGCGGTTCCTTGGCGATGGTGGCTGGTTCTTCAAACAAGATCATCATACCGAAACCGGCAGCGCGCGTTCCTTCAACATCGCGGATGGGATTATCTCCCAGGTAGGCGCATTTTACCGGTTCCACGCCCATCACGCGCGCCGCCAGCCAGTAAATGGTGGGGTCAGGCTTGCGCACCCTGACTTTGGAGGAGAGGATAACTGTTTTAAAATAGCCAGTCACGCCGTCGGCGATCATCCAATCGGGGATCTCGGTCTCGGTAATCGTGTTGGCGATGATGCCAAGCAGGTATCCGCGCCGGTGCAGTTCGACGATGGTTTCCTTGGCGTCAGAGCGGGGTACACGCCTGCCGTCACGGTCACGCCACATGCGGGTCAGCCGGCTGATGTGGGGGGCTACAACTTCAACCGGGTAATCGGGCAGCAGCCATTGCGTCCATAGTTCCAGTTCGGAAGCTTCAAGCAAGCTCTTTTTTGACAGGCTGCGGTAATTTTTCCAGCGCCCTTCCACTTTTTCAAAGAAAACTTCGGGAGACTCTTTTGAATCGATCAAGCGCATCAACTCTTCCTTTGCCTGCTGCTGAAAGGCGGGGTCTTCAACAACGATGCGCAGGGTATTGCCAACATCCAGGAAAATGGCTTCGATATCAGGTTGCATGGGTCCTCCGGGGAAGTAGTCTCGATACTTTCAAAAACAGATATTATGAAAATTATCTTTCATTTGCATATCTTACGACAAAAAACTTTAAAATGCAAGTATTCTTGCGGAAAAGTATTGACTTTTTGGCTGCCAGTGTGTACACTAAGAGCATCTCTGCACACGTGTGCAAAAGGTAATCCATTCATGGCAACCACCATCAAAGATGTAGCCCGGCGGACTGGGGTTTCCCACTCAACAGTCTCCCGCGCATTGCGCGGGAACACGCTCATCTCTTCTGAGACTACCGAGCGCATCCGCCAGGCTGCCCAGGAGATGGGCTACCAGCCCAGCGCCGCTGCCCGCAGTTTGAAGACCAACCGCACCCAGGTGCTGGGCGTGATTGTGAGCAGCATCGCTGATCCGTTCTTTGGTGAGATACTGAACGGTATTGAGGCGTGTGTCCAGGAGCGGGGGTACAGCCTGTTTATTGCCGCCTCACAGCATGACCCGGTTAAAGAGCGCCAGATCGTGCAAACCATGATGGAGCAGCGCACGGATGGAGTCATCATCTGTTCCTCTTCCTTCAGCGCCGAACAAGGGCGCCAGCTGCTCTCCTACGGTTTTCCGGTTGTAGCAGTCAACCACCAGGCCGCCGAGAATTTCCATTATTCCATTTACCATGACGATGTAGACGGCAGCCGGCAGATCACGCAGCATTTGATTGCCCTTGGGCACAGGAAAATCGCCTACCTGGGGAATGCGCGCTCAGGCCGGACCACCATGGACCGGTTGAGCGGGTTTACCCAGGCCATGCAGGCAGCCGGCCTGGAGGTTCGCCAGGAGTACATCTACCATGTCCAGGGTGGGGATCCAGCGCTGGGGGCTGATAGCGTTGCGTATTTTCAACAACTTGCAGTACGGCCTACAGCTATTGTTTGCTTCAACGACACCCTGGCTATCGGGGTGTTGAAAGCTTGTAATCAAGCAGGCATCCGGGTGCCTGACGATCTTTCGGTGACCGGGTTTGACAACATTACCTATTCTGCTTTTACCAGCCCCGCGTTGACCACCTTTGACCAGCCCAAATATTCCATCGGGGAAGAAGCTGCCAACCTGCTGCTTGACCTGCTCCATACAAAAGACGATGGGCATGAGGAGGCTGAGCGGGTGAAGGTGCTGCAGGGGAAATTGCTGGTGCGCGCTTCCACGGCTGCTCCCCGCCCGGATTCACAGGATATCCATGAATAACGCCTTTTTGCTTCCCCGTTTTTCTTCTCTCCCTTTGCTGCCGCAATCCCTGGTTGCCTGGGAAGGGGTTGAATACGGGATGACGCGCAGCGCAGGCGGCAGGCAGCTGTTGATCCTGGCAAACGTTTCTGAGAAGCAGCTTCTGGGGTTTGAAGGCAACCGGCAGGAGATTAATGGAAAGGTCCTGGTTACCGCTCCGCTCTCTGCCGATAATGCCGCTGTACTCCGCTCCCGGCTTACCTGGCTGCAGCCAGACCTGACCGGGCTGAAAACCTCTGCCGGTATGGGCGACAGGCTGGGTCTGGCGACTCCCGGGCATGTTCGGGCTGTACGTGCCTGCGGGGGCAGGGTCTTTCCTATTTTTGCCCAGCAGTCGATCCGCGAAATGGCCCGCACCGGGCGAACGCCGCAGCAAGTTATGGACGATGCCGTCTGGGGTATCTTCCAGGAAAGCTGGCGGGATGGGTTCGGGGCAGACGCTGACCACTTGAAGACCACGCAGGATATTGATGCCTGCCTGGCGGCAGGGTTTACTTTCTTCACAATTGACCCAGGAGAATTTGTGGATGACCGGGCTGAAACCGGCAGCGTGGTTGAGCTGAAACACTTGGTACAGGATTTGCCAGCAAATATGCAGCTTTCAGAGAACGGGTTGCTGGGTAAGGAAGTGGCGCTTGAACAATTCTTCCTGCGCTTCACTGAAGATATTCTGCAGAAAGCAATGGTCAAATATGGCAGGGCGGTCTGGCATGTGGCTGAGATGTACAGGCACCTGGCAACAGCAGCCGGCAGGCGGCCATTCGAGCTGGAAGTATCGGTTGATGAAACTGCGCAGCCCACCAGCCACGCCGAGCATTACTACATTGCCAGCGAACTGAAACGCCTGGGCGTGAAGTGGGTCAGCCTGGCGCCGCGCTATGTGGGCGCTTTTGAAAAAGGGGTGGACTACATCGGGGATCCTGCGGCATTCGAACAGGATATTGCCGGTCATGCGGCGATAGCCCGCCATTTTGGACCGTACAAGCTCAGCCTGCATTCCGGTTCGGATAAATTCAGCATTTACCCGACTGCAGTCCGCCAAACAAGGGGACTGGTGCACCTCAAGACTGCAGGGACAAGCTACCTGGAAGCTATCCGTACGGTTGCCGCTCTTGACCCGCTGCTTTTCCGCGAGATATATGCTTTTAGCCTGGGAAGGTATGAGCAGGATAAGGCCAGCTACCATGTCTCTGCCCGCCTGGAGCGTGCACCTGGGCTGACAAATGATGCGTCCCTGGCAGGTATTTTGGACCAGTTTGATGCACGCGAGATCCTGCATGTGTGTTTCGGGTCGGTCCTGAAGGAAAAACAGCTTGATGGCACTTATTGTTTCTACGACCGCCTGATCAGTCTGCTTGAAAACAACCCGGAAGTGTATGCTGCTAACCTGGAACATCACTTTCTGCGGCATTTAGAACCTTTTTGCACTATTGGGTAAGGTTTCGGGATATTTAAAGAAAAGGTGAGTGCAGATGAATAAGAACATCCATGATGTTTACGATTTTTCCCAAATGACAGCCGTGGTTACCGGCGGGGCGGGGGTGCTGTGCGCCCAGATGTGCAGGACGCTGGCGGCTGTAGGAGCCAGGGTAGCCATCCTGGATGTAAATCTGGATGCGGCTGAAAAGCTGGCGGCAGAGATCCGTGAAAGCGGAGACAATGCCATCGGGCTGGCCTGCAACGTCTTGGATAAGACCAGCCTGGAAGAAGCTGCTCTAAAAGTTGTTGCCGCATTCGGCAAGGTGGATATCCTCATCAATGGCGCCGGCGGAAACAAAGCCCAGGCAACCACCAGTGCAGATATGTCATTCTTCGACCTGCCGGCGGATGCCATCCGCTGGGTGTTCGAGTTGAATATTTTAGGGACGATCCTTTCCTCACAAGTGTTCGGAAAATTAATGGCACAGCAGGGGCACGGCGTGATAATGAACATTTCCTCAATGAACTCATTCCGCCCGCTGACACGCATCCCGGCTTACTCTGCTGCCAAAGCCGGATTGAGCAACTTTACCCAGTGGTTGGCAGTCCACCTGGCGCAGGAGTATTCACCGCTCATCCGGGTGAATGCAATCGCCCCGGGTTTCTTCCAGACCGAGCAGAACCGCTTCCTGTTGACTGACCAGCAAACCGGGGAACTAACCTCACGCGGGCAAACGATCTTATCGCACACACCCATGAACCGTTTTGGTACCCCGGATGACTTGCTGGGTACCATGTTGTGGCTGGTTTCATCTGCCTCCGAATTTGTTACCGGTATTGTCGTCCCTGTTGATGGTGGATTTTCTGCTTTCAGTGGAGTTTAATAGCATGGTTTCTGGAACTGGTTATCTCGACCAATTTCTGAGCGAAGAAGCTGCCGGCAGCCTCGTGCAGGAGTCCCTGAACAGCCTGATGCTGGATGGCAGGAAGGTTTTAGTCCTGATCCCGGACGGCACCCGCAGCATGCCCATGCCGATGATGTTTACCCTGTTTGAAAAATACCTTGCGGGTAAAGCGGCTGCCCTCGATTACCTGGTGGCTTTGGGAACCCACCAGCCTATGACGGATGCCCAGCTCAGCCAGCTGGTCGGGCGCAAGGTCACCAATGCTACCGCGGGCAGCAGCAAGATTTTCAACCATCTTTGGAATGATCCGGAAACCTTCACTCAGATCGGGGTCATCCGGTCTGAGGACATTACCCGGTTTTCCAATGGGCAGCTGCATGGGGATGTACCGGTGCGGTTGAACAAACTGATCATGGACTATGACCACCTGCTCATCTGCGGGCCGGTCTTTCCGCATGAGGTGGTAGGCTTTTCGGGCGGAAACAAGTACTTCTTCCCCGGTATTGCCGGGGCAGAAATCATCAATTTCACCCACTGGCTTGGTGCGTTGCTCACCAGCAGCCAGATCATCGGCTCCGGCTATACACCGGTAAGGGCAGTGATTGACCGGGCTGCCGGTTTTATCGAAAAACCTGTGCATTGTTTTTGCCTGGTGGTAACGCATGAGGGGCTGTCGGGGCTGTATTTTGGCAAAGCGCACGAAGCGTGGGAGGCGGCTGCTGCCCTTTCAGCCCAAAAGCATATTGTTTACGTGGAAAAACCATACAAGAAAGTGATCTCAGTTATGCCGTCCCTGTACGATGACATATGGACAGGCGCCAAGGGAATGTACAAGATGGAGCCGGTAGTGGAAGATGGCGGCGAGGTCATCATCTACGCCCCGCAGATCAGCGAAGTGAGTTACACCCATGGGAATATTTTGGACGAAATCGGCTACCACTGCAGAGATTTCTTTGTCAAACAATGGGAGCAATATAAGCATTACCCGCACGGCGTCCTGGCACATTCGACCCATTTACGCGGATTGGGTACCTATGATGAGGCAACTGGCAAAGAAACCCTGCGCATAAAAGTAACCCTGGCCACCGGCATCCCCGAGGAACGCTGCCGGAAAATCGGCCTGGGATATCTCGATCCGGCTGCCTTCACCCCGGAAGATTGGATGGGTAAAGAAGACGAAGGTGTGCTGGTTGTGCCGCGTGCCGGTGAAATGCTGTACCGGATCAAACCACAATAAGCAGAAAGCGAGCAGATAATACGGATGAAATACAAGATCGGTGTGGTTGGTTTAGGGGTGATGGGCCGCAACCTGGCGTTGAATATGGAAAGGAACGGTTTTCCTGTTGCCGGGTATGACCTTGACCTGGCAAAGACCAGGGTATTTATTGAAGAAGAAGGCGCCGGCAAAGCCCTGCTCGGGGTGGATACCCCGCAGGCAATGATGGCAGCGTTGGAGAAACCCCACCGGGTTCTCTTGATGGTTCCTGCAGGAGCCCCGGTTGATAGCGCCATCGCCCACCTGAAACCGTACCTTGAAAAGGGCGATATCCTGATCGACAGCGGCAATTCCCACTTTATGGATACCGAGCGCCGCTGCAAAGAACTGGAAGCAGACGGGATCCAGTTTGTCGGCATGGGCGTTTCCGGAGGCGAGGAAGGCGCCAAATGGGGTCCATCGATCATGCCGGGCGGCAGTAAGGCTGCCTGGGAGGCATTAAGCGGCATTTTAAAAGCCATTGCAGCAAAAGCTGACGACGGCCAACCCTGCGTGGAGTATATGGGGCCGCGCGGCGCCGGGCATTACGTCAAGATGGTGCACAACGGTATCGAGTACGGCGATATGCAGTTGATCGCTGAAGCCTACGACCTGCTGCACCGCGGGTTGGGACTTTCTGCGTTGGAGCTGCATGAAGTTTTTTCGCGCTGGAACCAGGGAGTCTTAAAGTCATACCTGATCGAGATCACAGCTGACATCTTCACCAAAACCGATCCAGAAACCGGCCTGCCGCTGGTGGATGTGATCCTGGATGAGGCCCAGCAGAAGGGCACCGGCAAGTGGACCAGCCAGAATGCACTCGATCTGGGAATGCCCATTCCGACCATCAACGCCGGGCTGCAGGGACGGATCATTTCCGCCTTGAAGGCGGAACGCGTAGCAGCTTCCAACGTGCTGGCTGTGCCGGCTGCGAAGTATTCTGGTGAACGTGATAGCTTAATATCGGCTGTAGAAAATGCGCTGTATACCAGCAAGGTGACTTCTTATGCCCAGGGAATGGGCATGCTCAAACTGGCATCCAGGGAATACGGGTATGACCTTAACTTGCACAATATTGCCAAAGTCTGGCGGGCGGGCTGTATCATCCGCGCCAGCCTGCTGGGCGACATTATGGCTGCATACGAACGTGATGAGAGCCTGGTGAACCTGATGCTGGATGAGTCATTCAAGCAAGCCATTCTCAGCCGGTTGGATGACTGGCGCATGACGGTTCAGGCGGCAGTGGGGCTGGGTATCCCGGTACCCGCCATGAGCAGCTCGCTGGCGTATTTTGATGCCTACCGCAGCGAGCGCCTGCCTGCCAACCTGACCCAGGCCCAGCGCGATTATTTCGGCGCCCATACTTACCGCAGGATTGACCGAGATGGGGTGTTCCACACCCACTGGCTGGAGTAAAGCGAGGTGATTATGAGTCAATATGGTTTAAATATCCTCCCGGAAGGTGCGCTTGACTTTGTTTCCCTGGGTGCACTGGTACACAGGCTGGATCCCGGTGTGGTGCCTTTCCGCAAGGCATCCCAGTGCCAGATTCATGTCAGTGGGGGCGAGTTCAACTGTGCCGCCAACCTGTCGGATTGTTTCGGCTTGAAGACCGGTATTGCCACCGCAATGGTGGATTACCCGATTGGGGACCTGATCGCTGAACGGGTGAGGGCAATGGGCGTTAAGCCGTTCTACCGCCGCTTCAAGCACAACGGGGTAAATGGGCCCAACATGGCCACGGTTTACAGCGACCGGGGATTCGGGGTGCGCCCGCCGGTGGTTTTTTACAACCGCTCCAATGAGGCCGCCGCGCAGTTAAAACCGGGTGACTTTAACTGGTCAGAGCTCTTTCAGGGAGGGGTGCGCTGGTTCCACAGCGGAGGCATTTTTGCAGCCCTATCACAGACAACCGGCGAGGTGATCATTGAAGGCATGCAGGCTGCCAAGGCAGCCGGTGCGGTCATCTCGTTTGACCTGAACTACCGTGCCAAGCTCTGGAACATCTGGGGCGGGCAGGATGCTGCCCAGGCGGTACTGCGCCGGATCATGGAAAATGTGGATGTGCTGGTCGGCAACGAGGAAGACCTGCAGCTGGGTCTGGGGGTGGCTGGTCCGCAAGTTTCCGGTGCTTCAAAACTGGATCCGGCTGCTTTTATCGGCATGATCGATGAGGTTGCAGCTTTATACCCGCGGGTAAAGGTAGTGGCGACCACGCTGCGTGAAGTGCATTCCACCAACCGCCATTCATGGGGTGCGGTGGCATGGATTAATGGACGTACCTTCGTTTCTCCCGCCTGCGAGCTCGATGTATATGACCGGGTTGGCGGAGGCGACGGCTTTGCTTCCGGCCTCTTCTATGGTTTGCTTTCAGGCCAGCCGGAACAGGAAGCGGTAAACCTGGGTTGGGCGCATGGCGCCCTATTGACGACCTTCCCCGGGGATACCACCATGGCAACCCTGGAACAGGTCAGGGCGTTTGCCAGGGGAGGATCAGCCCGCATTCAACGCTAAACGGAATAACCGGGATACATTATGTTTGGCAGTAATTTATGCACACGTGTGCAATTATAAGATAATCATAAGGAGATGTGGTTATGGAAAAGATGAGAGCACTTGTTTTCAAAGACGTTGGCAACCTGGTACTGGAAGGGGTCCCTGTCCCGCATGTCAAGGAACCGGATGATGTAGTCCTCAAGATTAAGGCGGTCGGCATCTGCGGCAGCGATGTTAAGATCGTGGAAGGTAAGCACCACTTCAGACCCAACACCATCCTGGGTCATGAGTTCTGCGGCGAGGTGGTAGAGGTCGGATCGCATGTACATCATGTCAAACTGGGTGACCGGGTCGCGGTGGACAACAACATCCGCTGCGGTTTTTGTGATTTCTGCCGCATGGGGTTAACCAGCCAGTGTGTTGATATCAAGACCAGCGCCCTGGGTGTAATGCGCGACGGCGGGTATGCCGAATATTGCCTGGTACCGGAGAAGCAGTGTTTTGTGGTTCCGGATGAAATCGATGATATCCTCGGCACCCAGGTAGAAACCCTGGCGACGGTGGTGAATGGCATGAACACCCTCCTGATGCTGCCCTACGATTACGTAATGATCATCGGGTTTGGCCCCATTGGTTACCTGTTTTCCCAGTTCGCCAAGAACATTGCTGCCAAAGTGGCTGTCACCGAAATCGACCCCTTCCGTATCGAGGTGGCCAAAAAATGCGGCTTGACGGTCTGGAATCCCAACGAGGCGGATGTGGTTGAAAAGATCACTGACTTTACCTACGGACGCAAGGCAGACATTGTCATTGAAGCCACCGGTAACGGGCTTGCTCAGGCTTTGCAGTGTGTTACGCCCGGCGGTAAAGTTCTGCCGTTTGGGATGGATTCGAGCATCTCCGCTACGATAGTCCCCAACGAGATCACCCGCTGGGCGACCAAAATCCTCGGCCTGTACCTTGGTCAGAATACCATGGTGCCCTCCATCCGCATCTACCGGGAGAACCGCCTGGATATGAGCAACTTTTTCACCAAGATCATCAAACTTGAGGAAGGCATTGAAGCCTTCAAGATGCTCGGCCTGGATATGAAAACTCTCTCTCATGGACCGAAAAGCGCCATGAAAGTGGTAATGAAACCGTAATTATTCTCTCCTTTCAGGAATCTCCCCTCCCCGTAAGGGGAGGGGAGAAAAGGATGATCTATGAACAGAAAAATTAAGATTGCAGCGATAGGGACCGGGCGAATGGGCAGTGTGCATGTTGCCAACCTGGTTAATAAAGTACCGGAAGCCAGCCTTTCAGCGATTTGCGATATCAGGCTGGATGTGGCAAAGGCTGTGGCAGAGCAGTGGGGTATTGGAAGGGTTGTGCAGGATTACCATGAGCTGCTGGCTGATCCAGAGATCGAGGCGGTGTTGATCGCTACCAGTACTGACACCCATGCTGCCATCATCAAGGATTGTGCTGCTGCCGGAAAACATATCTTTAGCGAAAAACCGCTGGCACTTGACCTGAAAAGCATCGATGAAGCGCTGGATGCTGTTGCGAAAGCCGGGGTTAAGCTCCAGGTTGGTTTCAACCGCCGCTTTGACAAGAACTTTCAACGCGTGCGCCAGATCGTGCAATCCGGCGAACTGGGACGCACCTGCATCCTCAAGATAACCAACCGCGACCCGGAACTTCCATCTATGGAATTCCTGCGGGTTTCGGGAGGGTTGTTCCTCGATATGACCATCCACGATTTTGACATGGCCCGCTTCCAGGTCGGCGAGGTAATAGAAGTCTATGCTACTGGAAGCGTGCTGATCGATGAGGAGTTGAATTCGT
The DNA here is from genome assembly GCA_002403095.1 of Leptolinea sp. UBA4782. Taxonomy (GTDB): domain Bacteria; phylum Chloroflexota; class Anaerolineae; order Anaerolineales; family Anaerolineaceae; genus UBA4782. Next base: position 21,486 of record DHHC01000013.1, on the reverse strand, counting down.
TTGGCGACCTGGACACTGCTGTTATTACCCTCAAGTTCGCTGACGGAACCATCGGTTCGATTGACAACAGCCGCCAGTCAGTGTACGGGTATGACCAGCGCCTGGAAGTGTTCTGCCTGAATGGCACTGCTATGGCAGAGAATGAGAAGGACCATACGGTTGCCAAAGGCAACCCGGAGGGTTTCCACACTGCCCGCATCCCCAATTTCTTCATGCAGCGCTATGCACCCTGCTATGTAGAAGAAGTGCAGCAATTCATCCGCTGCGTCCGGGATGATCTGCCCACCCCCACCACAGGGGAGGATGGGCGTAAAGCGGTGGAGATCGGCTATGCAGCCTGGAAGTCGTTCCGCGAAAACCGCCCGGTAAAACTCACTGAGATTACTGGATGAAATTATTCCTTACATTATAAGGAGAAAGATATGACACAAAACCGAATTCCTGAAGGTTACCTGGCTACCGACCAGCCTGACCTGTTCTTTGAAGATAACGCTGTTGGCAGGATGAAGAAGCAAGTCTGGGATGCCAGTGATGCTGAAATTGATGCCATCCTGGCGGATTATGGTATCCCTTCCCCAGTGGAATGGGCAAAGCCCGGATCGTACATTCAAACCACCACCCGCTGGCAGGTGGAAGCAAACCGTAAGAAGAACGACATCGTCTTCATCCCGGTCGGCTGCACCGAACTGCACGGGCAGCATCTTCCCAGCGCGGCTGACACCCTGTATGTCAGCGCTATTTGCGAAGGTGTGCGCCGGTTCACTGCCAAACGCGGCGCGCCGGTCAACCTGGCATTGCCGCCCCTCAACTATGGCGGTCACCCGTACCACCACATGGGTATGCCGGGCACCGTGATCGTGCGCGAGCATGTTGTGCGCGAGATGATGATCGATGTCATGCTGGGGTTGTGGAATGACGGTTTCCGTAAACAGCTGATTGTGAACAATCACGGCCAGTTGTGGATGCTGGAATCCGCTGTCCAGGAATTCCAAAAGCGTTACCAGCTGCCGGGTATTTTCAGGGTGATCGACTGGCACCGCGGTGTGCGTGAATTCTTCCGCCCGGTCGAGCGGGGCGGGCAGATGAGCACCAATTTTGTGCATGCTGATGAATCAGAGACTTCGTTGAGCCTGCTCCTGCACTCTGAGATGGTGGACATGAAATACGCCGTGGATACCGAGGGAAAGAACTACCTGCCGGAAGGCCATTACGATAAATCCGTCGATCCCTTCAGCCGGCCCAGCCGCTGGTCTGAAGGTGAAGGCCACTTTGCGATTGAAATTGCAGCCACCCCTGAAGGCGTGGTAGGCAAGGCGAAATCCGGTGATCCATACAAGGCGAAACGGCCGATGGCTGCCATCCTCAAATACCTGACGCTCTGGCATGATGATGTCCTGGAAGCATTCCCAGCCGGCAAGGTTCCGCCGGTGGAAGAAGTAACCTTGCGGACAGAGAAGGAAATGGAGCCTTACCTGCGCGAACCGCTCAGCAAGGGTTGGAAACCGGTTTACGGCCTGCCGCGCATCGGCCAGGGTACAGAAGTCTAATTTTCTAAAACAGGAGGATGATGATGAAAGGCAAAATGGAAGGTGTTACCCTGGTCGCTGATTGGGATCCAAAGCCGGGATTCAAGCTGGGGGCAAAAGACATTGAAGGCAGGCAGACCTATCTGGGCAGCCTGGTCTGGCGCAACCCGCGCCTTGAGATCCGTGAATACGATATTCCCACCCCGGGTGAAGATGAGGTGTTGATAGAGGTCAAAGCCTGCGGAATCTGCGGTTCGGATGTGCACATGGCCCAGGCCGATAAAAACGGGTATATCTATTATCCCGGGCTGACGGGTTTCCCCAGCATCCTGGGGCATGAACTTTCGGGTGTGGTGGTGGAAGCCGGTAAGAAAGCCTTTGACAAGCGCACCAACAAGCCCTTTAAAGGCGGTGAAGCCGTTACCACCGAAGAGATGCTGTGGTGCGGGCAGTGCAAACCCTGCGCTGATGGCTGGCCGAACCATTGTGAGCGGCTTGATGAAATTGGTTTCAACGTCAACGGCGCTTTCACCAGGTATATTGTGGTGCCAGCCCGTACCATCTGGAGCCTGGAACCCCTGCGCAAGAATTACAAAGAGGAAGATCTCTTCGTGGCTGGCAGCCTGGTTGAACCTACCTGTGTGGCTTACAATGCGGTTATTGAACGCGGCGGTGGTATCCGCCCGGGAGACCGTGTTGTCATTTTAGGCGGCGGACCTGTTGGACTGGCTGCCTGCGCAATCCTGAAACGTGCCGGGGCATCACAGGTGATCATTTCTGAAACCCAGGAAGACCGGGCAAAAATGGCGCTAAAGCTTGGCGCAGACTACCATGTCAACCCGACGAAGGAAGACTTCGCTGATCGTGTACTCGAGATTACAGACGGCATGGGCGCCGACCTGCTGATGGAAGCAACCGGCTTACCGGAAGTGGTTTATCCCGGGATTGAGCGCGTGGTATGGGAAGGCAGAACCCTGAACAGCAAGATCGTTGTGACTGCGCGGGCTGAAGCCAAAATGCCTGTGGCTGGTGAGGTGCTCCAGGTGAGGCGGGCCCAGATTATTGGCGCCCAGGGGCACTCCGGGCACGGCACCTTCCCGCGAGTGATTGAATGCATGGCCACCGGTATGGATATGACCATGATCAGCACCAAGAAGATCAGCCTGCATGAGCTGCCTGAGAACATCCTCAAGCTGCAAACTGACCGCTCGGAATGTAAAATCACCTATATAGCCTGATAGAATCAAACAGGGACTGGCTGTGAACATAGCCGGTCCCTGGAATGGAATATCTTTTATGAAATTGTCCATCGTCCTGTCAACCCAGCAAACCCAGTTTCAGGCTGCATCGCTTTCAGGCAGCCTGGAAACCAATATGGCAAATATTGCTTCCCTGGGCTACCAGGGCGTGGAACTGGCGATCCGTGACCCGAAACTGGTGAACATGGATGCCCTGGTGGAATTAACCCGCAAATACGGCCTTGAAGTTCCAGCCATTGGCACCGGGCAAGCCTGGAACGAAGAGGGGTTGTCATTCACTGACCCTGACCCGGAGATCCGCCAGGCAGCTATTGATCGGATCAAAAGCCATGTACCAGTGGCAGCTTCCTTCAACGCCGTAATCATCATCGGCCTGGTGCGCGGGATGCTTAAACCCGGTGTAACCCCGGAACAGGCAAATGCCTGGTTGTGTGAAGCGCTGCAGGCTTGCAGCCGGGCAGCCCGCCCGGCAGGGGTACGGCTGGCACTTGAACCGATTAACCGCTACGAGTGCACCCTGATCAACACCGTGGCTGAAGGGCTGGATCTGATCAGGATGGTAGGTGAGGACAATTTCGGATTGCTGCTGGATACCTTCCACATGAACATTGAGGAACCGGTCATTGAAAAGAGCGTCTGTACCTGCGGCAGCCGCATCTTCCATTTCCATGTGGCCGACTCGAACCGCTGGTATCCCGGCGCAGGGCACCTGGATTTTCCTTCGATCCTGAAAGCGCTGGCTGCAACGGGCTATTCAGGGTTTATTTCGGGTGAGTTCATGCCCAAACCGGATGCGGCGACAGCTGCAAGGAAAAGCATCGAAAACTTGCACCCGGTAATGAACCGGCTGCTGCCCTAGAAATTTAATTCGTATAGCATAACGGCGATGGAAATCGTTTTTTCAGGCTACAGGAGAAGTTAGCGAATGCATGAGATAAATTCCAGGTCTGCACCTTCTGCAGATTTCAGTAAAGTTAAATGCATCGAAGGATTCGAATGTATCCAGGCTGAGTATTCCGCCTACCTTACCGATGAATCCAAACTGTCTGCCAGGCCGTTCGATTACCTTTTCTTCCCCAAAAGCGAAGCAGAGCTGGCAGCTGTGATGGCTGAGTTGCACCGGCGCAACATCCCAATGACCTTTGCCAGCGCCCGGACCGGGCTGGTGGGTGGTTGTGTTCCGCAGGAAGGTGCACTCATTTCCCTGGAGCACCTTGACCAGGTGCAGGCGGTATACCGCGACCCGGCCTCTGCCGAGTGGCGGGTAAAGGCCCAAACCAGCGTCAGCCTGAAGAACCTTGACGGTATGCTCAGGATCAAGCAATTCCCCGGCCTGGAACAAAGCCCGGACCCTGTGGTTGCACAGGGGTTACGCGATTTTCGGGAAGACCCGAACCAGTATTTCTATCCGCCTGACCCGACGGAGATGAGCGCCTCCCTGGGCGGCTCAGTGGTGACCAATGCCTCCGGGGCGCGCACCTACCGCTACGGTCCCACCCGTGCCTGGGTTAGGGGCATCCGGGTTTTCCTGGCAGACAGCGAATACCTGGATATCCCGCGCGGGAAATACTTTGCCTCTCCGGGCGGGCAGTTTGTGGTATGGAATACACAGGGAGTTGCCAGCACCATCACCATACCGGATTATCCCCAGCCGCGCACAAAAAGTGCCACCGGGTTTTATGCGGCCCCGCAAATGGACCTGATCGACCTCTTCATCGGGTCGGAAGGCACGCTGGGTGTGGTGACGAGTGTGGATGTGGCCTTGCTCAAGCGCGAGGAAAAGGTCTCGATCATCCAGTTCCTGGATTCTGATGAACAGGCAGTTCAGCTGGCGGAAGCCATGCGTGCTGAAAGCCGCCTGCAACTGGATTTCCTGGAATTCTATTCCGGGAATGCCCTGAACCTGCTGCGGGAATTGCAGAAGGTTGAACCTTCCACGGTGGGGATGCCGGCCATACCGGATGATGCCAGGGGGGCGATCTTTTTTGAGATGAGTTTCGATCCGCATACCGAAGAACTGGAATATGCCGCGCTGGAAGAGGTCATTGCCTCTTGCGGCGCAAGCCTGGAGCGCTCGTGGGCGGGATATGAAAGCAGGGAACTGGACCGCTTTAAGGTTTTCCGGCACATGGTGCCGGAGACGATCAACAGCATCCTGGCAGAACGTAAAAAGCAATACCCGGGCATCCACAAACTGGGAACGGATATGGCAGTACCGGATGGGCATCTGCAGGAAATGTGGCAGCTTTACAAGAGCTGCTGCGAAGAGCTGAACCTGGAATGGTACGCGTTCGGGCACATCGGCAACAACCATATCCACGTCAATATCCTGCCCAGGAATATGGACGACCTCAATAACGGCATGCAGCTGTACGCTGCATTCGCCAGGAAGGCTGTGGAATTGGGCGGTTCTGTATCTGCGGAACATGGCATCGGCAAGATCAAAAGTAAATTCCTGCAGTACATGTTCACCCCGGGGCAGATCCAGCAGATGCGCAGGGTCAAAGAAGCCCTGGACCCGAAAGGGATCCTGAATCCCAATGACATTTTCCCGGCTGAGGTGCACCCATGAAGATCGTTGTCTGTGTGAAGCAAGTACCCGAAGTCACCAATGTCCAGGTCGATCCAGCCACCGGCACCTTGATCCGGGAAGGTGTCAAGTCCATCCTCAACCCGTTCTGCGAGTATGCCCTTGACCATGCCGTCAGGCTCAAGCAGGCTTTTGATAACATTTCCATCTCTGCCATCACTATGGGGCCACCCCAGGCCAGGGATGTGCTGCTGCGCTGCCTGGAACTTGGTGCAGATGAAGGCATCCTGGTGACGGACAGGAAATTCGCCGGGGCAGATACCTGGGCAACCGCCCTCACCCTGGCTGAAGCCATCCGGACAGCAGTACCCGATTTTGACCTGATCTTGGTGGGTAAACAGGCTATCGACGGGGATACCGCCCAGGTTGGCCCAGAGATCGCGGAGATCCTCGGGCTGGCGCAGATCACTTATGGGGTGGAAGTGACCCTGAGCAGCAGCCGCAAGCAGGTAAGGGTGACCCAGGAGGTAGAGCGCGGTTACGAAGTGGTGGAGGCTGCCTTGCCTGCCCTGGTCACCTGCAGTAAAGGCGAGGTTGTCCGGCGGGCACCATCGTTTAAGGATGTGCTGCAAGCCAGGAAGAAGCTTATCCGCACCATCCGGGCGGACGCCATCGCCATACCGGAAGGGCAGCTAGGCCTGCAGGGATCCTTTACCCAGGTAGTCAAGGTGTTCCCTCCGCCAGCCAAGAAAACCAATACCATCCTGCAAAATCTGGAAGTCGAGAAAGCGGCACAGGAAATCTTCAGTTTTCTGAAAGAGAAACGGTTTCTTTAACCTGCCCTATTCGAAACGCTGCCAGGCTGGCTTGAATGCAAAAATTCTCATCTCAATAATCGAGACCATGATGGATAGAGAGCACTTATGTTAATCATCGACCATGAACGGTGTACTGCCTGTAAAGTCTGTATCCGCAATTGCCCGTTTGGTGCATTAAGGATTGAAGACGGATTGCTGCAGGTGAATGAGTCATGCACGTTGTGCGGCGCTTGTGTAAATGTGTGCCGTTTTAAAGCCCTGGGTATCGAGCGTAAGCAAGCCTCGCCTGAGGAACTGGCAAAGTATAAGGGTGTCTTTGTGTGGGTGGAACTGGATGAAGAAACTACACCCAGGCAGCCGCGCAAAGTTGTGCTGGAGCTGCTGGGCAAGGGCAGGCAGCTGGCAAATGCGCTTGGCGAGGAACTGGTTGCAGTGGTCCTGGCCGGTACTGGCGAGGTAGACTTGCAGGTGTTTGGGCAGCATGGAGCCGACAGGGTTATCCTGTGCCGGCACGAACTGCTCGAGACGTATTCTACCGACGGGTTCACCAATGTCATGTGCGCTGTCATCAGCGCTAAAAAACCTGCTGTGGTCCTGTACGGTGCTACACCGCACGGGCGCGACTTTGCGCCGCGTGTGGCTGCCAGGCTCAAACTCGGCCTGACGGCAGATTGTACCGGGTTAGAGATCGATACTGACCGCCAGCTGGTGCAAACCCGTCCTGCTTTTGGCGGAAATATCATGGCGTCCATCATCACGCCGTACAACCGCCCGCAGACTGCCACCGTGCGCCCGAATGTTTTCCCGGTCCCGGAAAAGCAACCGGCAGGCAGCGCAGTGACCGAAGAATTCCCGGTTACCCTCAATCGAAGCGCCATCCGCACCCGAGTGGTGGAAAAGAATACCCTGGTTGACGGCAGCGAGGCCAGCATCGAAGATGCCCGCGTGATTGTGGCTGGCGGCAGGGGTTGCCAGAAAGCATCCAACCTGGACCTGCTGCGCACCCTGGCCGGGCAGCTGGGTGGGACCCTGGCCGGGTCGCGCGCTATCGTTGAGCAGGGTTGGATACCGCATACCCGCCAGGTCGGTCAATCCGGGACAACGGTTGGTCCTGAGCTGTATATTGCGGTTGGAGTGAGCGGGGCGATCCAGCATGTGGTTGGGATGAGCTCCTCAAAGACAGTGATCGCCATCAACAAGGATCCCGAAGCTGGCATCTTTAAGACAGCCGACCTGGGGGTGGTGGGTGATGCGCTGGAGATCCTGCCCATCCTGTCTGCATTGATCGAAAAGGAAAAACAGATGCAGGCTGCCAGTTCATAAGGATCAAATAGGGATAACCCTTTTAGGAAGGAAGCAGGGGTGTAATGAACTTAAGCACCGTGTTTTTTGATATTGGTGGAACCATTGAGACATTCCGGTATGACCGTGAGCTGCGGCGTGCCAATACACCGCTTTTGCGCCAGTGTTTCGAGAAAGCCGGGATTTCCTTTGACCTGAGCGATGATGCACTGTGCGACCTGATCTCGGATGGCGTGGCAGCTTACCAAAAATGGAACCGGCAGTCACTGATCGAACTGCCGGGAATTGAAATCTGGTTACAGTATGTATTGAAAGGTATCGCAGTATCAGGAAAGAAATTGGCTTCCATTGCTGAAGAGCTTTGTTACCTGTATGAGACCAGGTACTACATGCGCGAGATGCGCCCTGAGGCGCCTGAAGTGCTGCGAAAGATCAAAGAATTGGGACTATCAATTGGCTGCATCAGCAACACATTAAGCCTGACCCAGGTGCCGGCAACCCTGAAGAATTACGGCATCCTGAATTACTTTAATCCGGTGGTGCTCTCATCTGATTTCGGGCACCGCAAACCGGATCCTTCCATCTTTTATCATGCCGCCCGCATCCTCAACCAACCCACTGGGGGGATGGTGTATGTAGGAGACAAGATCAACCGCGACATCCTTGGTGCGGTGCGCTCAGGGTTTCGCCTGGCTGTCAAAATCGACCACGAGTATGATGACGGCGAGGTGGACCTGGGAGCCACCCCGCATGCAAAGATCGATACATTGCTTGACCTGATCCCTATCCTGGAGGAAGAACTGGAAGCAGACCGCCGCAAGGCTGGAAAAGGTTCTGGTCCTGGAAAGATCAAAGGCATCTTCTTTGATGCGGGCAATATCCTGTATCATAAACCGCGGAAGGGCAGGAACATCAGGCGTTTTATCGCCAGGCACAAGTTAAAAGCGGTTGCGGATGTCCGTAAAGAAAAGAGCAAGCTGAAGGAGCTGGCCTTCCAGGGGGTGATTGACCGTTATGAATTCTACGAGAAGGTGATCCGGTTGTACGGCGTCACGGATCCGGATATCCTGGCTGAGGGGATCACTGCCCTGGTCAAGGATGCGACCACGGTTGAGATCATTCCCGGGGTTCCGGAGACATTAAAGGCACTGAAGAAAAAAGGATATATCCTGGGCATCATTTCTGACACTGCCACCCCTATCCAGGAAAAAATGAACTGGTTCACCCAGGGCGGTTTTGGCAATGTGTTCGATTCTTTCATCAGCTCCAAGGAATTAGGGACACGTAAACCCGCGCCGGTGATCTATGAAGAAGCTTTTAGACGGGTGGGATTGAAAGTGGACGAAGCTGTATTTGTGGGGCATAAAGCCTCTGAAATCAAGGGCGCCCGGGATGTTGGATTGAAAACAATTGCCTTCAATTATGACAAAAATGCCAGGGCAGATGTCTATATCGAGAAGTTCTCCGACTTGCTTGAGGTTGGGCTGTTAAAAGAACAGTAAAATTCAGTAATTGAATATTGAAGGTCTTGCCGGCATTGCACTTGTTTTGATGTGGCGCTTTGCATCAGAGCTTGCCCGTTTTTCACCGTAATATAACTGGAATATTTCTTCCCCAACACACATCTTAACCAGGGATAAAGCATGGCCTTGATAGAGAGTTGTTAATAATTGGATGTATGAAAGTCGTTGAATCCTTCTAAGATATAATTACTAATCTAATAAATAATCTCAATCGCTGGAAAGCAGTTTTTTTACAGGTTTATCATGGCTATTAATGAACCAACCGATTCTGTTACCTCTGACCCGCTTTCCGTCGATCGCATCCGCGAACTGTGGTCGAAGACCTATAATACAGAGGGCAAGCCGGACTGGTCCCACATTTTCCCCTGTTATGATGACCAGATCGTCTTTGAAGACAGCATCCAGCGTATCGAAGGCATTGAAGACTTCAAGGCGATGTGCGGGCGGTTGACAGAGCGCTGCCAGCAGTTGAATATGGATATCCACTCGATCGTCAAGGAGGGCAGTACCGTCTTCATGCAATGGACGATGACGATGAAGTTCAACAAGTACCCCAGCACCCCGCTATACGGATGCACAAAGCTGACCATCGGGGAGAATGGACGCATTATCCACCAGCGCGATTACTTTGACCTGTGGGGCGATATCTTCAACGGCATCCCTTCCTTCCGCAAACCGTACCGCAAGTTTTTGCGAAAACACTTTGGCTGAGCACAGGTGTTTATGAAATTACCCGAAGAACTTCAATTTATTGCTAATGCCCGCAAGGTGCAGCTTACTACCACAGCCAGGCTGGATGGGCGGGTGTGTGTCATCACCGGGGCTACCTCCGGGGTAGGGTACCAGGCTGCCAGGCGGCTGGCACAATTCGGGGCGCACACAGTACTCATCTGCCGCAACAGGCTGAAAGCTGCCGCGGTCAAGGATGAACTGGAGCAGGCTTTTGGAACACGGGTGGATATCATCCAGGCGGATTTCGCCAGGCTCGCTGATGTTCGGACAGCAGCCGAGGTCATTCTTAAGAATTATCCCCGCATCGATGTGCTGGTCAACAACGCCGGTATCCATAACACCCACCGCAGCCTTACCGTGGACGGCATTGAAGAGGTTTTTGCAGTGAACCATGTCGCATCTTTCCTGCTGACCAGGCTGCTGCTCGAAAGAATGATTGAGAGTGCACCTGCCCGCATCATCCAGGTCAACTCGCAGGGTCACCGTTTCGGCGGGCTGAACCTGGCGGACCTGAACTGGGAGAAGCGCCGCTACAAAGGGCTGCAGGGGTATGGCGCATCCAAAGTGGCGCAGCTTTTGACCGTATGGGAATTTGCTGACCTGTTGAAAGGCAGTGGTGTGACCATCAATGCCATGCACCCGGGCGAGGTGAAGACCAACATCGGCATGAACAATGACCTGCTTTACCGACTGTATAACCGTCTGATTGTTGCCCGCTTCCTGAAGGATCCGCACATCTCCGGGAGCGCCATCCATTACCTGGCTGCAGCGCCTGATCTGGCACAAGTGAGCGGTACATTTTATAACCTGACCATCCCGGAAAAGCCGGCCGCCCACGCCCTCGACAGGGAACTCGGGAAGAAGGTCTGGCAGGTAAGCGAACGGTTGGCTGGATTGGCATAGCAGGGAAATTTTACTGGAAGCCAGAAAACTGTTAAAATTTCATTATCTGTAGCTTGGAGATTTTATGGAATACGATGCAATTATAATCGGTGGAGGGCTGGCAGGGCTGACGGCTGCCAGCCTGCTGGCAAAACGCGGTCTTTCTGTTGTAGTGATCGATAAAAGTTATAACCCGGGCGGTTCATGCGGTGTGTTCCGGCGCGGGCATGTAACCTTTGACCAGGGTTCGGCCATGCTGTACGGTTTTGGCGAACACGGTTACAACGCCCACCGGTTTGTGTTTAACTGCCTGGAAGAGCCGATCGACATCATCCGGCATGACCTCCTGTATATTGTCAATTTCAAGGGCAGGCGCATCCGCTTTTGGCCGGATGTGGAGAAGTTCGCAGATGAACTTGCTGAAGTCTTCCCGGCTGAAAAAGAAAACATCCACCGTTTTTACCGGGATATGCTGCAGATGTACCGGCATGTCATGGTGGAGAACCCCAGTTACAATACCGCCGATGAAACCAACCCCAGGTCCGCACTCAAGAGTATGCTCAGGCACCCTGCCTCCTATGCCCGGTTCTTGAGTTACCTGAATAAAAGCGCCCGGGAACTGCTTGGCAAGTATTTCAGAGACCCTGAGATCTTCAAATTCTTCGACAAACTCACCTCAACCTATTGCTATGCCACAGTGGAAGAGGCCCCCGCTGTCCTGGCGGCGGTGATGTTCGTGGATAACCATTTCGGGGGCAGCTATTACCCTGCCGGCTCAACCCTGTTCCTGCCGGGCAAACTTGAAAAGGTGATCGAGGAGCACGGCGGGGATATGCTGCTTGAAAGTGAGGCAGTCTCGATCATTTTTGAAAATGGCAAACCTGCCGGGGTAAAACTTGCAGACGGCAGGACCCTCAATGGAAAAAACATCATCTATTCTGGCACGGTCTGGAACCTGTATGGCAGGCTGCTTGACCCGGCCTTTACCACTGCCGAAAGGCGTGCCTGGGCGAAAAGCCAGGAGCCGACCTACCCGAGCGTGGTGCTGTATGCCATAGTAAAACGAGATGCCATCCCTGAGGATACCGCACCGATCGAAATGCTGATCGGCAACCCCGACAAGCTGGATGAGAGCGAGGTGACTGTTTACATCCAGAGCATTGATGATAAGACAGTCTGCGGGCACGATGAGCATGTGGTGGCAGCCATCGGCCCCACGTTTGAGGATTGGAACTGCGAGTCCGATCAGGCTTACCAGCAGAAAAAGCAAAAGGAACAGGAACGCTTGCTTGCGGTACTGGACAAACGCTTTCCCGGATTCAGCCGGGCTGTGCTGTATGCCGAGGTGGCCACTCCGCGCACGATCGAGCGCTACACGCTGAAGAACGGCGGCGCGGTGGCTGGACCCAAGCAGATGCTGGGGCAGCACATGTTCCGCCGGCTGCACACCCGCACCGAATGGGACAACCTGTTTTGCTGCGGTGAATCGACCGTGATGGGCACGGGTACTCCAACGGTTACGGTGACAGGGCTTTCTGCTGCCAATGCGGTGCTGAAAAAACTAGGCAAAGAGCCGTTCGTGTACCGCGAGGGAATGCAGGACTATGTCAGGCTGGTGGAAAAGCCATTCACAGCAGACAGGCTGTTTGAGGGTTATCCCGAGCCGCAAAAAGAGGTGATGCGGGCTTCCATGCACTGCAGATTGTGTGAATTTCCTTCCTGCACCAAGGGGAGCGGGGCTGATGTCCGCGGCATCATGCGGCGGGTCAGTGCCGGCAACTTTACAGGAGCCAGGAAGGCCTGGTTGAAGCACCCGGTTGATGCTGCC